>JALOTY010000109.1 GCA_025457665.1 Akkermansiaceae bacterium
TATGCCTCCAGCGCGTTCAAGGATGCCACGGAGGGTGCGATTTCGAATTGGCGCATGGACCCTTCGATCTCCGGTGTTTCGAACTGCATCGGCGACATCGGTTCCCACGCCGAAAACCTCGCCCGCTACATCACCGGTCTGGAAATCGAGGAGCTGGCCGCGGAGTTGACGACCTTCATCCCCGGCCGACATCTCGATGACGATGGCAACATCCTTGTGCGCTACCAAAATGGCGTGAAGGGGATTCTTTACGCCTCGCAGATTTCCAGCGGCGATGAAAACAACCTCAACATCCGCATTTATGGGACGGAGGGATCGATCGAATGGCATCAGGAGCATCCGAACGAGCTGATCGTGAAGTTCCCTGACAAGCCGCGTGAAATCTGGCGGCGGGGGAATTCCTATAACGGACCGGAAGCCAGTGCCCGCACCCGCCTGCCCTTCGGTCACCCGGAGGCCTTCATCGAGGCCTTCGCAAATGTTTATCTTTCCGCCGCCGAGGCGATCGCCGATGAAATCGAAGGTCGCTATCCGCGTCCGGAAGGATATGACTTCCCGGATGTCGATGACGGCATCGCCGGCATGGCCTTCATCGAGGCGGCGGTGACCTCATCGAAAAACAACGCCGCTTGGACCAAACCTCAATCCTGACCTTATGAAACCCTCGCTCTTGCTCTCCTCCGGCTTCCTTGCTGTGCTGCTCCTCGTGGCAGCGACTCCCAAGGAAGAACGAGCCCCCGATGGGGCGGTGGAAAAAATCACCGCCGCGCTCGATGGAGTCACGGCGGCCAAACCCAAGGCCAAGCGCACCGTGCTGGTCTTCTCCCGCACCGCCGGCTTCCGCCACGCATCGATCGCCACTGGCAAGGTGATGTTCGAGGAAATGGCCAAGAAGACCGATGCCTTCGAGGTGGTGATCAGCGATGATCTCACGAACTTCGAACCGGCGAAAATCAGCCGATTCGATGCCATCGTCTTCCTCAGCACCACCCAGAACGCCTTCCACGGCGCAGCCAATGAGAAGGAGTTGCAGGATTCGCTCATGTCCTTCGTGAAGAGCGGCAAGGGATTCATCGGCATCCACGCGGCGACCGACACCTTCTACAACTGGCCGGAATACGGCGAGATGATGAATGGTTATTTCGATGGTCACCCCTGGACCGCCGACAAGAACGTCCACATCTACGTCGAACCCGGCAAGGAAGAGCATCCGCTGGTGGTCATGTTCGAGGGCAAGCCCGTGGAGTTCAAAGAGGAGATCTATCAGTTCAAGGATCCCTACGATTCAAACAAGGTGGACATGCTCCTCCGTCTGGATCCCAAGAAGAGCGATCCCGTGCAGGGCATGAAGCGTGAGGATAACGACTACGGCGTCGCCTGGGCGCGGAATTGGGGCAAGGGTCGGGTGTTCTACACCTCACTCGGGCACAACCATGACATGTATTGGAACCCCAAGGTCGTCGGCCACTACCTCGCCGGCATCCAATGGGCCCTCGGCGATCTCGAAGCCCAGGTCACTCATTGAGGGGCAGGCGGGAAACAGATTGATAACAACGAAAGAAGCGAAATTGATCAAATTTCAGGAGGTCGGGTCGGCGGTAATTCCGCCCTGACCCTGGATTCAGGAATGGAAACCACGGATTTCACGGAAGGCACGGATTCAGAGATGTTTTTGAGGCGTGTGACGATCATCCACCAGGTGAAGGGATCAAGTCATGGATTTCACTGATCATCCGTGTAGATCCGTCAAATCCGTGGTTCCGGTTTTCCTTCTAGCCTAACAGATCTTCGTCACAGCTCGCGAAGCTCCAAGATTTTCGCTGATTTCGCCGTTTCTCCACTCCGTCCGACGATCGATCCCGTTCATCCTCCCCATCCCATCCATCCAGCGACGATCCCCTCAAAGTCTGAGATCATCTGCTATCTCCCCATCCTGCCGCCGGTGAGCCTTGCCGTGGCGGCGGGGTCGAGGGGTTGGCAGAGTCGATAGCCCTCGCCTTGTGGCGGAAGCTGGCGAGCGAAGGTCTCGCGGGCTTCGCGGTTGGGGAAATCGATCCCGATCAAGGCCCGGCCGATGCGCTCGCCGGACTGGCGGTAGTTGAAATAACAAAGATTCGCCGTGGGATCGAGGTGGCGGGCGAGGAAGTCATGCAAGGCCCCGGCACGCTCGTAGAAGTCGAGCCGCAGGAACAGCGGGTGATCTAACAGATCGGCCCGCAGCGGGATGGCGCGGAAACGGATGTCTTCGGCACCATCGAGCGCCTGCCATTCCAGTCCGGCGGCTTGCAAGCGGTCGGGCAGGGCATCGATGGCTGTTGCGTCTTCCGCCTGCACGGTGAAGACGGGCCAGGCTTCGCTGCCATCGGTCTTGCCGTACTGGAAATCGGAGATGTTGAGGCCGGAGAATGCTTCGTTGAGCAGGCGTAGCATGGTGCCGGGTCGCTCGGGGATGTTCACGGCCATCGTGCGCGAGGCGAGGGCCGATGATGCCTCGGAAGCAGCGAGTTGGCCGAGTTTGAGGAAATCGAGATTCGCGCCGCAGAGCACGACGAGCACGCGCTTGCCGGCCAGCGATTCCTTTTCCTGCAGGGCGGCGGCAAGTCCCATGGCCCCGGAGGGTTCGGCCACGCAGCGCAGGTTTTCCCACAGCGTGCGGATGGCGCGGATGACTTCGCCATTGCTCACGGTGACCATGCGGTCGAGCCGCTGACGGCAGATTTCAAAGGGCAGCGTGCCCGCTTTCCTCACCGCCGTGCCATCGCAGAAGATATCGACCTGACCGAGTTCCACCGGCATGCCGGCTTCCAGCGCGGCTTTCATCGATGCCTGCCCCGTGCCTTCCACACCGACGATTTCGATCCCCGGCCAGTAGGTTCGCAGCCACTCCGCGACGCCTGCGGCCATGCCGCCGCCGCCGATTTGCAGATAGGCGGTGTCGAAGGGCCCCTTGCCTGAGAGGATCACCTCATCCGCCAGCGTGCCTTGCCCGGCCATGACCTGGAGGTCGTCGTAGGCATGCACGTAAACCGCGCCAGAAACTCTTTCATCTTCGCGTGCCGAGCCGACCGCTTCATCATAACTGTCGCCCGCCAGCACCACGCGCACCTGCTCGCCACCGAGCTTTTTCACGGCGTCCTGTTTCACCCGGGGGGTCGAGCGCGGCATGTGGATGCGGGCGGCGATCCCCAGCTTTGCCGCTGCGAGGGCCACGCCCTGGGCGTGATTGCCGGCGGAGGCGGTCACCACGCCGCGTGCGCGTTCATCGGCGCTGAGTTGTGCCATGCGATTGCAGGCCCCGCGCCATTTGTAGGCCTTGATCGGGGAAAGGTCCTCGCGTTTCACCCAAACATCGAGCCCCGGCAGCCCGAGCGGCTCCAGCGGGGTGGGGGAGGCGAAATGATACACCCGCTCGCGCGCCAGCAGGATTTCCTGACGCAGGCGGCGGTCGAGAGGCAGATCATCGTTTCGCTCCACAGCGCGGATGCTGGGAGAGGCCGGGGCTGGAGGCAAAGCGAAAGCGTCAGGCGGTAGCCGCGGCGGCATCGAGAGCCTCGCGGGTCAACCGGGTGATCTCGTCCCATGCGCCAGCCTGGATCAGCTTGCGATCGACCATCCAGGAACCGCCGATCGCCGCCACCACCGGCACGGCGAGGTATTCGAGCATGTTTTCGCGATTGATGCCGCCGGTGGGGATGAAGTGCACGCCGGTGTGTCCGTAGGGGCCGGCCAGGGCTTGCAGCATTCTGGATCCGCCCGCGGTGCCGGCGGGGAAAAACTTGAGCAGCTTGCAGCCCGCGCCGAGCGCTTGCTCCACCTCGCTGGGAGTCATGACGCCCGGTGAGAAAGGCAGGCCGAGCTTGGCGGCTTTGGCCACCACCTCGGGATTCAATCCCGGGGCCAGCCCGAACTTCGCCCCGGCCTCGCGGGCGCGGACGACCTGATCCGGTTGCAACAAGGTTCCGGCGCCGACGAGGATTTCCGGACGGTTCCGGGCGATGCGTTCGATGCATGCCGCCGCCGCTGTGGTGCGGAAGGTGATCTCCATGATGTCCAACCCACCCGCCAGCAAGGCATCCGCCAAGGGTTCCGCCTGCTCGACATCATCGAGCACGATCACAGGGACGATGCGCTTGGCCAGAATGCGTTCGATCATTCAGAGACCCTGCCCGATCCGGCACCGGGATTCAAGATCCCTTTCCGTCAACCTGTTGCCTTGGAGGACATTAGGAAGCATCGGGTGGCTCTGTTCAGGTGATTTCAACCTGCTTGATCGCCCCCAAAACCCATCAGAAGCGGCGTGAATCCAGGCCTGCGAGGTCCGGATTTCGAGTTTCCCGACGCGCAGGAAAAGCTTTCTCGCGCTCGACAAAAGCTTTCCGACGCGCGGGAAAAGCTTTCCGACGCACGGGAAAAGCTTTCCGACGCGCGGGAAAAGCTTCCGGACGCACGGAAAAAGCTTTCCGACGCGCGGGAAAAGCCTTCCGACGCGCGGGAAAAGCCTTCCGGAGCGGGTGGAAAGACGGGATTTTTAGGATCGGGTGGGGGAATGTTGGGCAATGAAGCGAGATGGCGACCTGTCAGGGCCGAAGGTAGGTGACCTCGACACCACGGGTAAGGCGGGCCTCTTGCATGGATTGCTCCAAGGAGAATGGTCCGCTCTCATACTTCTGGAAGATGTCGAGTCCTCGATCCATGGTGATCTTCCAGCCAGTGTCAGTCGTGATGTTCCGGGCGTGGAAGTTCGGGCTGTGGTCGAATTCCCAGCTGAATGATACCCTGGATCCAGTAAATGTCGCTACCAGCTGATTGAGGTTTTCTTCCTGCTTCACACATGAATCGGGGTCGGACTGGGTGACCAGATGCACGGCGACCTCATCCCCTTCATCGACCAGATCATGAACCATCTGGAGAAACTCCATGAGATTCCGGGCTTGGAAGAACAATCGAACATAGGGATCGCGGACGGTGATCCTTGAAGCCCCTTTGAGGTGGTCGGCAAAGAGGCGCCGATAGCTCCATCCCTTGGAATTCTCGGGAACCACCACGTGGCCGCCTTCCGCGATGGGTCCCACGGCTCGCTCCGGCTGGCTGGTCGCTAGGTCTGATCCCGGTTCCCGTTCTTCTGGAGGAAGTTCCTCGAGCTTTGGCATGAGTCTCGGGGCGGAAAATGCCGGATACTGGATCTCCTCAGGCGTGATGACCGTCACTGGCGCACTGCCGTCAAGGGGGCGGAAAATGAAATCGTGCCGCTTGAAGGTGTCATCGATTCTGAGGATGTGCTCGCGCACCCGGCGTCTGCATTCCATCGAGAAATGAAGCAGTTCACGGATTTCCTCCGCTCTGGCCTCACCGTGGGGGTGGATGATCTTCATCAACCCGGAGAAGGTCTTCTCGAAGCCGGTTTGATCACGGATGGAAACCTCGGAGGTGATCTCGAAATGATCCTTGTAGGCACCGGTGAAGTCCTCGCTCCGCAGGTGTTTCAAGATCTCGGCGATGTAGTCGACAATGAAACCGTATCCGCCGGTGAAGAGTTCGCCGCGCACGGGAGAGACCTCCCAGCCGGGGTTGTAAGCATGGAGACGGTCGAGGAAGGCGGAATCGATGTATTTATCGGGAAGCTGATCGAAGAAATGCGAGTGCTTGAGCATGTAGGCCACTGATTTCTTGGTATTGCCCATGAAGACCATCGAGGCCTCCGCGGAGAGTTGCTCGATCCCCCGGGAGAAGGAGCGGTTGGCCATGTAGTTCTTCAAAATGTCCACCAGGGACTTGTCCACCTTCTTGTCCTTGCCCGCGAACTCATCAAAGGAAACGCAGTCCCAATACCCGACCAGTCCGATCTTGCCGCTTGAATTGTTGACGAACAGCTTGGCCACGCTGATCTCGGCACCGGAAATCAACATCCCGTGGGGCGAGAATTCGGCATAGATGTGCGACTTGCCCGTCCCCTTCGGGCCAAGCTCGATCAGGTTGTAGTTCCGTTCGCAGTAGGGAATCAGGCGGATCAAGGTAAGCAACTTACCCCGGCGGCTGAACATCTCCGGATTGAAGCCGACGCTCTGCATCAGCACATCCATCCACTCCTCGGTCGTGAACTGCCGGCGAGCCGCCAGAAACTCCTCGAAGTCCACCTTGGCCACCTGGATGGGCTTGAGTGTCTCGATCGTCCAAGGGCTGGCCTTGGGCTCGACCGGGACCTCGTAAACGACGTCGATAATGCACCAGATCCCGCCAACGAGAAGTTTCGGATAGCGGCGGACGAAATCATCCGCCACCGGCACTTTGCTGATTCCCAAGTTGGTGAACTCCGCCTCGTAGAATCCTCCTTTGTCATTGAGGTCCACGGTGAGCTTGTCGATCACCTTGTGCCGCCCCTTTTCCTTGATGGTGGATCTCACCAGCGCGGCCTGATTCCGGTGCACATAGTGCTTCGCCAGGATGCGTTGCACTGACTCCAGACCTGACTTCATGGTCGTCGGGTCATCGGTGGCGCAGTGCTGCCCCAGCAGATACTCGAGGACGTAGGTGGGCACCACGGCATTCTGTTTCAGCCCTTTGGTGAGGTCCTTGCGGACGACCAGACCCGGGAAAGTGTCCAGCAGCTTCCTGTCCAATCCTCCCACGGGAGGATTGGAAGCATCCACCAGCTCCAGGAGCGGTTGAATGTCGTCTCGTGGCTCGTCCATGGCGTCAGGGGAATCAGAATTCATCGAAGTCGCTGGCAAAAGGTTTCTGGAGTCTGATGGGATAGGAGCGGTAAGTCACGGTCTGACTGGTTCCTGGGAGGGTTTCATCGAGGCGGATTTCGACCGTCGTATTGTTGTGTTCGTCCGCCGATTTTGACAGGACAAGGGAGACATTGACTTCGCGCTTCCTCGCTTCTTCGTCCTTGGAATCAAAGGTGATGACCTTCATCTCCGAGATGGCCTGGCCATCGGAGGTATAGACGCCGATCTTCAGGACCCTGGGCAGGAGTTTCGGAGTGACCGGCTTTTCCTGGTAGATGGAAAGAGCCAGCTGTCCGGTTGTCAGCTTTGCCGGCATGCGGATGATGTCCACCGAGACCCGGCCGGTGTCGTCCGAGCGGGACTTGTTGATGTGGACCACGGGGATGACCACTTCCTGCAGGCTGAATCCTCCATGCACATAGCGCTTGCCGGATCCTTGGAGTGGAAATCGACCGAGCGACATGGGAAACGCGCAGCTCCAGTCACCCGGCAGGCCCAGCTGTGAGGCATCGAACACTTTTGTCGCCGGGGATTCGGTGATTTCCCGGCCAATCGCGAAGCGCCGGTTCCGGTTGGTCCACTCGGTGGCCTCGGGCAGGGCGGCGGTGTCACCCTTATCGAGGGGTTCCTGTTGGAAGAGGAAGCCATGATCCGCTGTCAGAAGCATGTTGCTCCCATTCACGTTCGCCACTTTTTTGACGATGAGAACGAGTTCCTCGAAGGCTTGCTCCACTGCATCGCTGGTTCTGGCCTCGGTGGTCGGCGAGTCTCCCAGCTTATCGATGACATTATGGAAGATGTAGATGACCTCATGCATCTTCGTCAGCTCACGCCCTTCTCCCTGGGTTTTCATTTCGAGGAACTGCTCCGCCTGGATCGCGATGCCCTGCCCGCCCAGTGCACGCTTGAGGATCTCGCTCCTCGCCTCGGTGCCGGTGCAGCTCCTCCCATCCAGACTTACCTGAGCGCTTACAGGATCGATTTCCCAGGCGCTCCCGGGGAGCAGCGAGGCCATTCCGAGCTGCGTGTAGCTTGGCAGGGCTCCGAACATCGCGTTCAGCTTGGTGGAGAAGCGGTTCTCGGATTTCATCCGCTCCGCGAAGTCGGCGGCCGCCTCATAGCGGAGGGCATCGGAGACAATCACAAACACCTTCTGTCCCTTGTTCAGGAAGGGGCGCACGTGCTCCTCGAAGAATGATCTCTGCTTCGGGAGGCTTCCACAGGTCCAATCGTCCATGCGCCGGACCTGGTCGCTCCAGCGATCCCCCAAGGGGCTGAGGAAACTGTTGATGTAGATTTTGCCCACCCATTCGATCAATCCCTCCATGACATTCACCTGGCCATATTGCCGCGCATGGTAGCTGAACCTCCGGTAGGCCCTGTCAATCTTCCACCAGCTTGCGCGATAACGCTCCAGCCCGGCGTCCACCGAGTCCATCGAAAGCTCGGCCCTGGCGAGAAGCTCGCGGAGTTCGACCGCTTGCGAAATCGCCTGATAGCCGTGCTCGTGGGCCGGATACCAGAAGGAATGCCGCCTTTCCTGGATGGGTCCGAGCAGCTTTTCCGCGCCTTGGTGGGATTCGAAGCCGCGGCAGAGCCGGTGGATCATGAATTTGTCGAAGATCTCGAAGGCATCGGCATCGCCGAGTTCGATGCGATCGCTCGATGCGTCCAGCCGGGCGGCCACGTGGAGATCGAGTTCCAGCTTGGCGGACCATTGTCTGAAACTGGAGTTGTGTGTCCGGCTGTCCTTCCAGCGTTGCAGGAAAACCCTGGAGTGGGCTTGCGGTGCCACTTCCGGATCCAGCGGATTGGCCTCACGAAACAGGCGTGTGACAAAGTCCCTCAAGGAAGGTGCGTCCGCAGTGTAGCCGAACAAGCGACCAACCTCGCGCCAGAAGTGGTCCGCAAGGCCGTAGGGACCGAACTCCTGAACCACCGGATCCATCAGTTCCTGCCCGCTGGTCCGCCCCAGCAGATCCAATAGCAAGGCTTCCACTTCCACCGGAGTTCTGGCCACCACGGCCATCATCTTGAGCCGGAGATCGGCGGCTTCGTCATCGCCGGAGACGAGGTCCTTCAGCGCCTGCACCCGTTTGGCATCGCGGAAGAACTCCACATGTTCCTCGGCAATGGCCCGGAATTCGTAAGGCAGCCCGACTTCCTGCACCGCCAGCGAAGCGCGGTCCGCACGGAACTCATGCCCTTGCAGCAATAGGTCCAGCAGCCAGTTGTCCGAGTCCGCTGGTCTCTCCGAGTGGAAATAAAGCAGGAAACGGCGGTGCTCGTCGCCCTGGCCGAGGATCCTCACCTTGGGAGCGAACTCGTTCTCCCCGACGACCAGTTTCTCCACTCCCTCCTGCTCAAAGCCCTCGAATACCTTCCGCCATTCTCCCGGCGAATCATACCAGAAGACCAGGCGATGCCGGTGCAGGCAGTGGTTCAGGCTGTCGTGAATGCGTTTGTCGGACATGGGGTGTTTATCGAGGAGCAGATGCCGCCTTTGGTTTCGACACCCGCTTGGGCTTGATGGCGGCTTTTGAGGAATTCGACTTCTTACCCGCTGCCAAGGTGATTTCACGCACCAGTACGGCGGCAGGAATCCCGAGGGAGCTGTGAAGAGCACGGATCATTTGCAGGCTCAGCGGGCGCTTGCGGTTCAATACCTCGGAGACCTTGCTCTTCTGGCCGATGTATGGCTCAAGATCCTTGCGATGGAGGCCGAGTTGATCCATGCGGAAACGGATGGCCTCGATCGGGTCAGGGTCTTCGATCGGATGATGTTCCTTCTCGTAGTTTTCAATCAGCAGCGACCAAAGCTCCAGGTCCTCTTCCTGCCTGGAGCCCGGCTTTGCGTCCATGAGGTTGGCGACGAGGGAAAGAGCTTCCTCATACGCTTCCTCGCTGCGGATGATCTTGGGTCTCATGGCTGGGTCAGATGGTTTCGGCGCTGATCTTGTCGTATTCCGCGTGGGTGCCCACGAAGCGGATGAAAACGATGCCGGTGTTGTAGTGGATTTTCACGATCAGTCGGTAGGCGTTGCCCTTGATGTTGAAGACAACCCGGTTGTCCGGGAGGACGTCGGCGGAGGGGAAGCGTTGCTTGATGTCGTTGGGTTCCTTCCAGCGGGTGTCGGTGGCTTCCTTATACCAGGATTTGAGTGGCTGTTCGGCATCGGCGTGGCTCTCCCAGAATTCCCGCAGTGTCCTCACCGCGATGATTCTCATGCCACCCTGCCTCGGCACCTCCGGCGGATCAAGTGGAAAGTTCCCTTTTGGGGAACCTTTTTGGTTGGTGGCCGTTTTCTTTTTCGCGCTCATCAGTCCTCCTTCGCCGCCAAACCCGGGATCTTGGCGACGCCTCCTTCGAACTTGAGGTAGTTGACCTTCACACCGTCATCGAGGTCGATTTCGAGGCGTTGTTGGGCGAGGGGGAGGATGACGTCGCGCTCCCAGTCCTGGCAGTCTTTGAGGGCTTTCTCGAGTTTTTCGCGTTCCTTGCGGGCTGCCGTCTTTTCCTTGGTGGTGTTGGCAGTGGCCTCGACCTGGGTGAGGTGGGCGATGCGGGATTCGAGTTTCTTGAGGTAGTCGCGAAGGTATCTGTTGAGCAGGGTGTTGACCGTGTCCTTGGTGTAGCGGTGGAGATAGACGAGGGCGCTGAAGCCTCTCTTGGGGCTTTGGAAGAGCCAGTAGATGGGACGCTTCTTGTAGGTCTGGAGGTGGTCCTTGTAAAAGTCGGTGAGGAAATACTTCTCCAGCGACTTGCCGAGGGAGTCCTCAATAAAACGGAGGTTTTCCTTGAGGGTGGCTTCGCCGAAGGTGACGCGGAGGAAGTCGCGGGTGCGGGCGACGATGTCGTCCACGAACCACTCGCCTTCGAGCACGGGGATGATGGCGTCCTCGTCTGGCGGGAAAGCGATTTCGTCCCAGGTGATTCCGGAGTCTTCATCCTCCGGCAATTCCCCCCACTTCTCATTCACGATGCGGAGGTAATCGGCGACGGTATCTCCTGCATCCGCACAGATCAATCCCTCGGCATCCAGGCTGTAGCGGCCCATCATGCAGCCAACCGCGTAGGAGAGGAAGGCGGCGACGTCCTTGCGCTGATCGGCGCGGGCGAGGGTGATTTGCTCCTCGGGGACTTCGGGAGAAAGCTCGCCTTCGAGGCCGTAGGCGGCGATGAAGAGCCGGTTGTTTTCCGTCTCCAGCTCCTGCATCTGGCGGATGGCGGCGGTGCAGTGAGCTTCCCAGTTCCGCCAGCTCGCCTCCAACGTCGCGCCCTTCAGCCCCGGCCGCAGCAACGGCTGGTCGCGGAAGTCCCACGAGGTCTCGAAGTTGTCCCAGTCGGCGCGGGCGAGTGAAACGCATTCGTTACTCAGGGACTTTATGGTGTCGCTCTCACGAGATTTGATGAATGGCAATTTTCCAAATGGACCTTCGTGAAAATCCAGCGTTGGCGAAAACACCTTCAAGAATGACTCGACCAAACAGCTATTGGAGAATCCAAGAAGGTAGATGAGGTCGTCTTTGCTGTCGGCAAAGCACATCGCTCCTTTTGTTTCCGAGATTGCACCGGCGGCGCTGAAGCGCATCGAAAAGCGATTCGATATGGTTGACCACGTAATTCCCTCTCGGAAATAGAAATCCATATTCTTCACCGTGCGAGTAGGCGACCCATAGAGCTTCGCTGCGTAGCCGAGCATCTCGCGCCCGTCGTCCTCCCAGTTCACGACATATTCGTTGTTTCCATACCACTTTCGCACTGCCCCACCTTTGGTTAGAGGAAACCATTTTCGTCCCGATTGTTTCGCGTCAGTGCGCGTGCTCATGCAGAGCCCGATTCTTTGGAATTCGACCTCGTTCCAGTATCGCAAGAACCGGCCGTTATCGCTGGTA
>JALOTY010000155.1 GCA_025457665.1 Akkermansiaceae bacterium
TGGGATTTCGGTGATTTCGCGGATTGCACCGCGGCGTGCTTGAGGTCATCTTGGCGGCGTCCGCATGGCAGGTGGGTTTTCACAGACCGGGAACGAGCGCGACGCCGGGCTGTGGCTGGCGGCGGTGGGGCTGTCTTTGGGGATCAATGGGGTTTTCCTGGTGATTCTTGGCTGGCAGGCGCTGCGCGAGCTTGAGCTGAAGCCCGATCGCAAGCCTCCCCAGGCGGCAACGGAGTATCTTCTCATCGAGCCGATTTTTGCGGAGCCAACTCCGGAAGAGCCTGCGGTGCCCGCCAAGCCGGAATCCCGGCCTTTTGTGCGGACGAACCCGGAGGACCAGGCGGAACCGGTCGAGGACGCGCCCTTCATGGGGGAAAACGATACCCGTGCGGCGAGTGAGAAGCCTGCGGTGGAGGATGGTCCGGAAAACCTCCCGAATCAGGATGGGGTTGAGCCGGTCTTCGACGAGCTTGAGACGACCGAGAGCGATTACCAGGATGGCGATCTGGATTCCAGCGCGGTCGCGGATCCGACTGCGGTCCCGGAAACGACGCCGTCACCGCCCATGCCGGAGACGGCTGCTGCCGAATCCGAGGCGACGGGAAATGAGGGCGAGGGCAGCGCGGCAAAAGGCGAGGCTGAGGGGGAGGGTGACGAGCAGCAGCCCAAGCCACCCTCGCCACCCACGGTCACCCAGCAGCCGGGATTTCGTGGCAACCAGAAACGGACGCAGTTGCGGGGTTCGATTTCCCGGTCCGGCCGTCCGGCACTGGATGTCGATGCCGGTCCGCTGGGGAAATATCACGCGGAGATCAGCCGGGCGATCGAGCAGGCCTGGCAACGGCAGGTGGTGAAGAACCGCGATTTCATCACCCCGGGGGTCATCCGTGTGCGTGTGGTGCTCGACCCGCAGGGAGAGGTGCGGACGGTGGCGACGGTCGAGGAATTCGGCATCGGCACCATTCAAAAAGGTTTCACCCATGCGGCGATTCGCGAGGCCGATCTGCCGGCGATGCCGCCGGAAGTGAAGCGCGACTTGCAGGGCGAACCGCTGGAACTGCTTTACAACTTCATCTTTTAGTTTCGAGTGGGCCTGCCGATGATTCCAAGCATGATCGCAGAAGTTGCGGCCGGGTCCGAGGACCTGGTGGGGCAAATCCGGAAGTTTTTCGATGAAGGCGGGAACTTCATGATCCTGCTGGCCGTGACCTCCGTGGTCGGGCTGGCGGCGGTGGTTTACAAATTCCTTTCGCTGAGCCGCTCTCGCATCATGCCGGATGCCCTCTCACGCCAGGTCGCCGGCTTCGAGGAAGCGGTGAAAAACGGCACGGTGGAACCGCTGCTGGCGGAATTCGAGCAAGGCCGCAGCGCGCTGGCCCGGCTGGGTGCCCTGACGGTCCGCATGCGCGGCCGCTCGCTGGGTGAAATCAATGAAGCCGTGCAAGCTTTGGCGCGATCGGAAATCGTCCGCATGCAGGCCGGCATGACGGTGATCGATGTGGTGATCAGCGTTGCACCCATGCTCGGCCTGCTCGGCACGGCGTCCGGGCTGGTGGTGGTTTTCTCCGGCCTCCAATCGGATACCGACTGGCTGGTGATTTCCGGAGGCATCGGCCGGGCATTGAACACGACCATCGTCGGCATGGTCATCGCCGTCCCGGCCATCATTGCCCAAGGGTTTTTCCAACGCCGGATCGATACCTTCGCGGCGAGCCTGGAAGTTCTCATGACCCAGCTTGCGGAGGTCTGCGCGCGGGTGCCGGGAGGGAAATCCGCGTCCTGAAATCCGATGCGATTTGAGCGTCCAGCCCGCAAGCCCACGCAGTTGCCGATCGTTTCGCTGATCGACATCCTGTTCATCGTGCTGATTTTCTTCATCGTTTCCTCCGAGTTCCGGAAGAAGCGGGACGTGCTGAAAATCGAGCTGCCCACCGTGCGCGAAGTCCCTTCGGAAGTGGTGGCGGATGACCGGTCGGTGCTGGCGGTGGACCGGGATGGGGCGGTGCGCCTGGATGATCTGACCGTGCCGAACTTGCGGCTTTTGGAGGCCTACCTGCGGGCCTATGTGAAAGAGAACCCCGGCCGCAAGCTGGAGTTGGAAGCGGACAAGGACGTGTCGCTGGAGCAGTTGGTGGCGGTTTGGGATGCGTTGACCAAGGTGGGCATCGAGGTTAGAGACGTGCCCGCCCGGATTCGTTTGCCGGGGGAAACCAAGGAAGGCGAATGATTCTGGAGATTGTGCAATACGGGCATCCGGTCCTGCGGGAAAAGTGCCGCGAAGTTCAGGAAGTGGATGAGCGCGTGCGCCAATTGGTGGCGGACATGCTGGAAACCATGTACGATGCCGAGGGCGTGGGACTCGCCGCCCCCCAGGTGGGCGTGGCCCTGAGGCTGGCGGTGGTGGACGTTTCCCATGATCCGGAATGCGTCAGCTACCTCCGGGTCAATGGTCAGGATGCCGAGCTGAAGGACATCATGCCGCTGGTTTTCATCAATCCCGAGCTGGAATTCGGCAGCCGGAAGGAGAAATCCCCCGAGGGCTGCCTGAGCATCGATGGCATCCGGGCCGAAGTCAGTCGCCCTGCCGATATCAAGGCTCGCCTGCCGCAGATCGACGGCGGCGTGGTGGAAATCGAGACCGATGGCCTTTTGGCCCGAGCGATCCAGCATGAGACGGATCATTTGAATGGAGTCCTCTTTGTGGACCGTATCTCCCCCGCCGCCAAGGTCCGGATCAAGGGGCGTTTGCGGCGCCTGAACGAAGAGTGAAAGTCGGGAAGGTTGATACTCGACTTTTCTGAACGATCCGTTTAAGCTCCGCTGCAACGACGTGTTGCCCCCGACGGGTCGGACCCCAACCCCAATGATTCCATGAGCAACGAGAAAGGTATTTTTGAGCCCCAAGAAGGATTTGCCGCGCCCGCGAGGAGCCCCTTTGCGGTGGATGGTGCGCCCGCAAGTCCGTTTGCTGCGGCGGCTCCGCGTTCCCCCTTCGCGGTGGCGGGTGAGGATAAACCGACTCGCCTGACTCCCGAGGCCGAGCCCTTTGGCGGCGGATATGCCTCGAAATCCCCTTTTGAAGCGGAAGCTCCCAAGCCAGCCGCCTCGCCCTTTGGCGTCGAGCCCGCCAAGCCGGCCGCTTCGCCTTTCGGCGTCGAACCGCCCCGTCAGGCCGCCTCGCCCTTCGGTGTGGAAGCGCCCAAGCCACCGGCGTCGCCCTTCGATGTCGCTCCTCCTGCTCCACGTGCGGAAGCGACTCCTTTTGCGCAGCCCACTCCTCCACCGCAGCCGCAACCGGTGGTGGCCGAAGTCCGCCCTGAACCGGCTCCAAAGCCCGTAGAAGCTCCTGCGAAAGCGGCCGAGCCAGTCCAAGCCGCCATGGCCGCTGCTGCCGCTGCCGCGGCCCCCGCGCCAGCGCAAGCGCCGGCACCTGCTCCAGCCCAAGCGCCCGCTCCCGCACCTGCTCCCGCTGCCGAAAATTCTTCCCAGGAGTCTGACTCCGCCAGCATCCGCCAGCTCGAACTGCGGGCGATCTTCGGGGTCGACCGCGAATTGAGCGCCGTGGAAATCCTTCAGCGCTCCCGCTCCCTTCCCGG
>JALOTY010000110.1 GCA_025457665.1 Akkermansiaceae bacterium
TCTGGACGAGCACGGGCACCTGGCGCTGCCGCACTACATGAACCGCGGGGATGAGGAGCTGGACCGGGATCGATACCAGACGGTTTACGCCCGTGAGGAAGGGGCGATCGCGGCACCGACGGCGGGGCTGCATTTCACGCCGGAAATGCTGGCGGGTCTGGACCATGCCTTTCTGACCCTACATGTGGGTGTGGGAACTTTCCGGCCGGTGAGTGCGGAGCGCCCGGAAGACCATGTGATGCATTCCGAACGCTATCGGCTGGGGGCGGAAACTGCGGCGAGGATCAATCGTGCCGGGCGGGTGCTGGCGGTGGGGACCACGGTGACCCGCGTGCTGGAGCACCTGGGGGCGACGGCGGCGGGAAGTGAAGGCCGACGGCTGAGGGAGTGCGATCAGGCGGGGGAGACGGACATCTTCATCCACCCGCCGTATCGCTTCCGGGTGATCGATGCGCTGCTGACGAATTTCCACCTGCCGGAGAGCACGCTGATCATGCTGGTGAGCGCCCTGGCCGGCAGGGAAAAGGTTCTGGAGGCGTATCGCGAGGCGGTGCGGGAAAGATACCGCTTCTACAGTTATGGCGACTGCATGCTGGTGATCTGAGGGCATGGTGGATCGCCTCAGCGCTGGCCGTGGCGTTCCTCGAACTCACGCATGCGTTCGCGCATTTCGCGGACGTTCTTTTTGAATTCCTCAGGCAGGTCGGGGTTGTCGAGAACCTTGTCGAGTTCCTCCAGGGAGCCGCCGTGGACCTCGACTTCGGCGTGGGCACTGCCGCCATTTCCCCCCTCTCCGCCTTGGCCGCGATGGGCACCGGGCGGGCCGTTCTGACCATCACGACCGTTTTCCCCGGGTCGGCCGCCTTGGGGCTGGCGATCGCGCGGGTTCGAGTTTTCCGGCTCTTCTTCGAGGACGACGGTGGCTTGTTCCTCACGACCGCGGCGGAGGAGGGTGAGCTGGACTTGCTGGCCCACCTCGCAGTTTTCCAAGGCTTCGCGGAGGTCCTGGGGGGAACCGATGGTCTGGCCCTCGAGCTTGAGGAGGAGGTCATTCACCTGGACGCCGGCCTCTTCCGCCGGGCCGCCGGGGGCGACGGCATCGATGACGGCTCCTTCATTTTCCTCAAGCCCGAGCTGGGCACGCAGGGCCTCGGGGGCTTCCTGCACGCGGAGGCCGATCCAGGGGCGGGACTCGCCGTCTTCGGCTTGCGGGCCGTCTTGTTCCTGCGGGTCTTGGGGGTCGTCATCGCCGCCATCGATGACCTTGCCATCGGCATCGAGGATTTCGGTGGTGGTGTGTTCCTTGCCATCGCGGAAGATCGTGGTTTTGCGGACCGTGCGGCCATTGATGGTGGTGACGGTGACGGATTTTCTTTCGACATGGGAGCCTTCCCCGGACGCATGGGCCTCGGCGTGGGCTTCGGCATGGTTTTGCTGGGCTGGCTCCTGGCCCTGGGCGGCGGCGGGCAGGAGCAGGGTGAAAAGGAGGGAGGCGAGGAGCGTGTTGGATTCGGATTTCATGGTAGGAGCGGGATGGGAGTGGATGGCGTGGGATCAATCGAAACGGACGGGCTGCCAGACCCTTTCGTGGCGGGTGGTGGTGAGTTTGATGGCGACGGGGGAGGAAGAGCAGAGCGTGAGATCTTCATCGACCCACTTCTGTTCGGCCAGTTCCCAGAGTTCATCGTCCACGCGGACGACTTCGAGCGAGCGGGACTCGACGAGGCGGGACTGGGACTGGCGGAGGGTGACGGTTTCCGCGGGAGCGGGAGCATGACGCGGCGGCAGGAAAAAGCCCAGGGTGATGGCGGCGGCGGCAGCGAGGGGCAGGGCCAGCCAGAGGAGGCGGGAAGGCGGGCCTTTTCCCACCGGCGCGGGGGGATGGGTGAGGTTCTGGCGCAGGTCTGCGGGCAGGCTTCCGGGGCGGAGGCTTCGCAGCATGGCTTCGAGTTCGGAGTCGTCATTCATGGCTGCAGTTCGGCAAGGGATTCGCGGAGGCGCTCCAGGGCGTAGCGGTAGCGCGAGGTGGCGGTGGGCACGGGGGCTCCAGTGAGGCTGGCGATTTCGGGGAAACTCATCTCACCCCAAATGCGCAGGATGAGGACTTCACGGAGGTTTTCCGGGAGATCGCGGACGGCGGTGGCAAGGAAATCACGGGTGTCCCCGGCATCGAAATCGGTGACAAACCAGGGAGTGCGAGCCCCGCCGAAATCGTTTTCCCGGCGGACCCGGCGGTCGGCACTGCGACCGAGGTCGATGGCCCGGCGGCGGATGGTGGCGAGGACGAGCGCCTTGTCCGGGATGGCTCCGGAGGCGCGGCGCCAGGCATCGAAGAGGGCTTCCTGGAAGACGTCCTTGGCATCCGCCTCCGAGCGGGTCTGCTGCCGGGCGTAGAGCAGGAACCATTCGCCATGTTCGGAAAGCCAGGCCTGCCAGAGGCGGGATTCGGCAGTTGGCGGGGAGTCTTCCATGGCGATGCTTTTCATGGGGAAAAGCGGCAGGGCCGGATGGATCGATCTCCACCCGTCCCTGAAAACCTGTTTTCGAGCGCCCGGGGGTCAGTGGTGAGGCCCGTGGTGGGCTCCCACACCCCGGCCAGCGGCGGATCAGGTCGAGTAGAGTGCCTGCGGCCCAACCGCGATACCCCATCGGTCCAACCTTGCCGGAATCCCGGCCAAGGTCCCTGGCGCGCCCCCCAGGGTCCCGGCGACGCACGTGAATGATTCCAAGGTGGGTGACGCGCACGCGGCCCAGGTCCCATCGTTTCCAGCATCAGAGCCAGCCCGCACGCTCGATTCCGAACTCAAGCTACACCTCATCCAGCCTGGCTGCGAGTTCGTCGAAAGCGGCAAGTCCTCCCTCCCCGACGCACCAGTCCCGAACCTCATTCAAATCCACACGACTCCGCTGCCGTCGGTAGATCAGCACCGCCTGATCGAAGTTCGCCCGCGATTTCCAGTGGATCTATTGAATTGATTTCCCGGTCAAATGACCGGATTATTCGGTCATGTCTTCGACCCTATCCACCGCGCTCCAGGATCTGTTCGGAGGCAAGGCCGCCGAGGCGGTGCTCTTGTCCTTGTTCCACGAAGGCGAGTCCTATGGTCGGGCGATCGCCAAGGATTTTGCCGTTTCCTTGGATTCGGTCCAGCGTCAACTCGACCGCTTTGAGAGATCCGGCACCCTCGTCTGCAAACGGCAGGGTCGAACTCTTGTCTATTCCTGGAACCCGAAATCCAGACTCGCCGCCCGCCTCCGCGACCTCACCGGCGTCATCTACGACGGCCTCTCCCCCGAGGCGAAACAGGCCTTGTTCCCCGAGCGACGGCAACCGCGCGCCAAAGACAAACCCGTCATCCGCTGAAATTCTGGCGAGATCTCCGGATGTTTGACCCCAGAGACACCCGTTTGCCTCCCCTCCCATTGACCATCCGAGCCATTCCGAGAACTTTTGAGCATTACTAGAGAAGCAAGCTCCCTGTTCCGTTCACGGGTGCCCACCTGCCGTTTGCGCAAGGGTGAGAGACCTGACCCCCTTCCTGGGAATGGGAAGTTCGCCGCCATGTTGAAAAGCGAGGCCCGGCCCCATTCACGCCAGACTCTGACGCCGGACCTTGCGGAAGCGGAAGGCACCAGCACCTCCGGACGCAAAAATCAAATGACTGATGCCAGTCCCAGACATTTAAGCTTTTCTAGCACGGTCCTTTCACGTAGGGAAGGAGCCATTCCATCACTCGATTCATGGCGCAAAGGATTCGTCTCCCCCTCTTAACCCGGTTCAAGCTAATTGGATTCTCTCCACTGTATTCAGACGACATCGACGTTCGGATGGGAATGGGCCCCTATGTCGTTCTGGGAGGAAATGGATTGGGCAAAACCACCTTGATGCAATCGGTAGTATTTGCTCTAGCAGGCGGCCTCGACGAGTCCATAGAAGAACAAAAAGCGCTACGCTGGTCTCATTCCTATTTCAAAGGACGGCTTTCGAACGAATCCCTTTCGAAAGCAAGGATCGAGGTAACCTTCCGACTAGGCGCAACTAGCATCAGTGTACGACGGGGCGTGCGATCTTCAGCAGTTTTAGGTGTCCAAGTCGACAAGGGGGAGTGGGTCGAGAAGGACACTGAGGAACTCTTTGCCCAGATTCTGCAAAGTGCTGGAGGTTACGAAAATACTTCAGACTTCGCGTTTGTTGTTCACCGCCTCCTTTACCTTCCCGAGAGCAGGAGACTCCTAGCATGGGATACTGATGCACAAATCCGTCTTCTGATGCTGTTAAATCAGGATGTAGGCTCTGAATCAACATTCAGGATGCAACGGGCAAGGCTCAAGAATCTCGATTCACAGAAACGACACGCTCACGTTGCTTTAACAAAGGCGGAGGAAGAGTTGGCAAATCTATTGGCTTTTGACGAGGAAGATGCTCTGGAGGAGGAGGGAGTCGAGGTTCCGGAGGCAACGAAGGACCCAATGGAATCGCTGCCTGTCTTGGTGAGGGAATTGGGCGAGATTTCAAGAGTGCGTTTTGACGCGGAAAGACGACGCGAGGAAGCACTCGCAAAACTTTCTCGCGTAAGTGCTACCATGGACGGCCTTCGTTCTCAGGTGGAAAACACAGAGGCGAAGCTGATTTCCGGCTTCCTTAAGCAAATCGAGAAAGACCACGGCTTGGCGTTGGGCAAGCTGGTTTCTCACATGGTTTGCCCGGCTTGTGGCCAGAAACACATTGACCTTGGTCTCAGAGCTAGACAGTATATCCGGGAGCAATGTTGCGTGCTCTGTGGGCAAGAAGATGCCTATGATGAATGTGGTGTCGTTCTAGACGAAGCTCGAGAAATGCTTGAGGATCTGCTTCGCCAGCAACAAGCCTTCGAGGAAATTGTCCGGCTGACTGAAGCTGAGTGGCAGGCATCCAGAAACAAGGAAATCGAATTGCAGAATCGGGTTAATACGCTCCGGTATCAGACTTCGATGGTTTCTTTTGTTGAGAGGGAACTACCCGATAAAACCGTTGAAGGCCTGAAAAAACTGAAGGCCAAATTAGCCGCCCTTGAAGCCGACACGGAGGTGCAACTGAAAGAGCTAAAGGAGAAGCTGGACAAAGACTATTCGGCGTTTCGGAAAAAGATCGAACCGCGCCTAGCTTACCTTCGCGAATCCTATGCAAGCTACGCACGCTCTTTTCTCGGGCTCCCGTGTGAACTAGAAGAGATCGATCAGCTGGGTATGCTAAATCTCAAGCTCTACGTGCCGTCATTCAATGGAATCGTGCGCCACCATAAAGAGGCTTGTTCCGAAGCCCAACGATTCTTCTTGGACATCGCCTTCCGCATGGCTCTCATCGATACGGTTTGCGAGGCAGATCACGCGGCAACGTTTCTTTGTGAAACACCAGAGACGGCCCTAGATTTCAGCTACATCGACAACGTTGTTGAGATGTTCACGAAGTTTTCTTCGAAGACTCGGAATATTCTTCTGACCGCCAATATTCAAAAGGAAGGTATTGCCCAAGAGATTACCAAGAGAATCACAAAGAATGTGAGGGCGAAGCATATCGTGAACCTGCTGGACTACGGGCAATTGAGTGAGGTGCAAGAGTCCTCTATCAAAAAGTTTCGCTCAATCATCACAAAAATGCATTCCGCTGAGCATATCAGCAGCAAGCGATGAAAAGCGGATCAACAACAATCAATCGCATGGGTGACGTTCTTTTCGCTCTACGTGAGGCGAAGCGCAAGGGGCTCCATCCAACCAAGATTCAACTTCAGAAATTCGTTTATTTGGTAGATGTTCTCAGTCATTTGGTGGGCTGTTTTAAGCCGCGAGAAGGGCATAAAACCTACAAAAGGGGACCCTATGATCAGGCGATTCAGAACGCAGTGGATTGTTTGGCATTTCGAGGATTCGTCAAGATTTCTGGAGTGTGGGAAACCCCTTCTGGTGACCTCGCGGCACGATATGCAATTTCGGACACTGGCCAGCTGTTGCTGACAGCAATCTCGGAGCAACCTACTTTTCGTGATAAATCACAACTTGTCGAATTGGTTGGCAACCAAGTAGCGAAGTTCGGGTGGAATAGGATCGTTCCTCTTGTTTACGCGGAGCCAACTTACGTAGGCGTTGGTCCATCAAGGTGGGGAATCCAACTCCGTCCGGAGAACGGTCTTGAAGTCTCGTCGTCGTTGCTCATTTCAGTGATGAGGCATGTGGTCCGATCTTTGCGGGAAGGCCTTGAGCCGGGGGACGAGTGGCTTGTGGAGCGGTTTTTTGAATTTTTGAATGACTACGATCGCCATTACGGCAGATCGGGTGATACGCAGCTATGAAACTCTCCCCTGAGCAGGCAGTCAGCATTTTGAGGACGGTTTCCCTTCCGAGTAAGGTATCCCTGCTGATTCCAGCAGATACAAACGAGATTTACGAGTTCATCGAATCATTAATCTCTGCAATCACGACCTACCGAGACCTGGTTCACGACATCCATCTTTTGTTCCGTTTTGCCCCTTCCGAATCGGGCGGGCAAAAGATCAACGAATTTGCTCTCAAAAGCTACCGTGCATCAGGTGCGAACATTCTCACGCTGGGAAATGACCAAACAATCGTAGCCACAGAGTCAGGAGATGCGTCCTTCGTGACGGGTTCAGATCTATCCGACGTTGGCCCTACCTTGGTAGTCCTTTGGTGCGAACCTTGGATGATCGTATACTGTGGAGGAAAAATTCTTGAGCAGATCCCTTTTCCAAAGCCGGAGCAAAAGGTTCAAACTACCCCATGGCGGCATAGACCATGGTGGGAGTTGCGACATTCGCTGGATGATCATTTCCAGCATTGCGTGAAGCTAGAGCAGTTTCCTTACTGGGCACGCAAATCGGAGAGAAAGCTTTTGGCTGGCACCCGAGGCACCGAGTTATTGTTCCATGCGCCCCTTTTTTGGTGGTGTAAACACTTTCTTGCCGACGTTGTTGCAGTTTTTGGTGAGACGTCGGGACTCGGGCAGCAGAAAACGGACATTACCATAGTAACGAGCAGTTCGGGAAGCATCGTCTTAGAAGTAAAATGGTTGGGCTCGAATGAGAATGGCAAGGTTTACGACCAGGGCCGAATTGCTGAGGGCGTGGTCCAAGTGAGTGAGTATCTCACTAATGATCCGGCCTTGATTCAAGGGTATGTGGTTTTCTATGACGGACGCAGCGAGGACGATCACGTGAAGAACTCGGGGTTCGACCAATTCCTGCTCCATCCGAAATGCGAGGTTCCGATCTTATTTTTGCTGCCTACTGAAACGCCTTCCGCGACCGGCGTCAGGATTGTAAAGAAACTGAAATCGGCGAAGAAGGGAGCCACCGTGAAGAAGGGAGCCACCGTGAAGAAGGGAGCCACCGCGAAGAAGGGAGCCACAGCGAAAAAGGGAGCCACAGCGAAAAAGGGAGCCACAGCGAAAAAGGGAGCCGCAGCGAAAAAGGGAGCCGCAGCAACAAAGGTCAGAAGGAATCTCTGACTCTAGCCAAGCGAAGGGATTACTTGCCTAAAATAACGAGAGATTCGGTCAATTGCTCTCGACCGCCCTGCTGAGCACTAGCCCGCATCGAGCGGATCGGCTTGCTTGAAGCCGTCCTGAAGCCGAGATCCAAGCTAAGCTCTTTCAGGATCGTTTCCGTATCAACTTCGACACCGGCATACTGGCTGTTCCCCACTGCAAGGAATGCTTTCCCTCCCTTGTTTAAGTGGGCCTTGATACCATCGAGGATTTCTCTCATGTCCACAAAATATGCACAGATCATTTCCGGAATGTAAGAACTCCAGAGTTCGGACCTAAGCGCTTTGATTTTTCGATATGTCTTCTTGAGGGTCTTCGAATTCAGTGTGTCGTTGCTGAAGTCTCTCTTAATTTGCACGTGAGAACGCAGGGTTTCTTCACGCAGTGCTCGATTGCCATCTTGGCTTTTTAAGTAGCCCAACATCCACAGTTCTACGTTGTAGATATCGGTGTAGTCAAATGAGTTGGGATACGGCGGTGAAAGCACCGCGAAATCCACTGAATCGAGAGATTTGAGGATCTGACGACTATCACCACGATGGAGTTCAAAGGAC
Source organism: Akkermansiaceae bacterium (assembly GCA_025457665.1). Lineage (GTDB taxonomy): Bacteria > Verrucomicrobiota > Verrucomicrobiia > Verrucomicrobiales > Akkermansiaceae > Haloferula. The sequence continues at coordinate 8,092 of JALOTY010000110.1, forward strand.
TTTTCCGGTCGCTCGCCATAGTGGCAGATATCAGCGAATGCGTTGTGGAATGCCCGGCGAAAAGTGAGTTCGATTTGATTTGGAGTCTTCTCCTGAGTTTTCCAATTCCGTCGGTAGCGTCTGCCTTTTCCGTTAACCACAATATTACTGTTAGGTACAAGAGTCGAACCAAGTATTACGTTTAAAAGCGTCCGATTCGTCTTGGAATCGATAGAAGAAATATTGTTTCTGATCTCCAGAATCCTCTTGGCTGTCGACCGGGAAAATATCCAGCGATCATTGACGCCGGGTTCAATGAATGTTGCAGGGAATGCTTCAGAAGCGAGTGCCTCCGTACGTCGTTCAATGACCTGAAAAAAATCTTGCTTTAGGGACTCCAAATCATAGGTGGTTAGCTTGGCTTCAATTAAATCGGCTAGGAATGGATTTACTTCAATCGTGGTAGGCTTGATGCCGAGGAATTGGGCCGTTAACGCCGAGGTTCCTGACCCTCCAAATGGATCCAAGCAGGTTCGAGGCTTCCGTTTAAAGCTCTTTGCGCAGTCCACGATGAACTGTGGAGAGAAGGCCTCTTTGAATTTGAACCATCGCTGGAACGGAAGCTGGATTGCTGGCTGGTTCGAGGAGATGGGCCCGCTTCCGCTGCCGGACGCACTCAACCAGTCTTTCATTAGCACGGACGGCGCGTTCTGTTGCCTATCAATCTTGCAAAAATCCGCTTTTGAATTTGCGATCAGTGACCTGAGAGGGGCTGCCATGGGATCTTCAAGAGCAAGGGTATTTGATAAATCGGTCCGGCGTCATCCCTGCGCTACGGAGCAAGGCGCGGAGCGTGCCTTTGGCGGGTCTTTTGTGATCGGGAACCGAGAGTCTGGCCATGACGGGATTATGCGACGGCAACCTCCACGAGTCGGGTTTCCAAAGTGAGCGGCATGCCCTGTTCGGCGCGGATTTCAAAACAGTCGAGAATGGCCTCGTGGACATTTGCCGCAGCCTCGTCTTTGGTTTTGCCCTGACTGATGCAGCCGGGGATGGACGGACATTCGGCAATCCAGACGCCATCTTCGTCGTGTTCCAGGGTGATCACGAATTTCATGGCTGAACTCTGGCAGCTTGAAGGCGGTTTGTCATGCATTTCGTGGACGAGTGGAGATGGCTGTAGCGGCGGACTGTGTCCGTCTGGCGGATGAGGGGTGCGGTCCTTCCGTTTCATTACCACCGGCGGTCCTGTACCCGCCGCTACAGGGCGTTTTATGGTCTATCCGATGAAGGCCCGGTTGGCGGGGAGTGGAAACTCGCGGCGGATGGGGGCTTTGGCGGAGTCGGTGTGGGGCCATTCGGCGCGAATGGGCACTCGGAAACACGGTATTGAAGCGGATTTGGAGTTCAAGCGGTGATGGCAAGCGAAGTGGCGGGCTGGATGCCGGAGACGAGTTGTTTGCGTTTGCGGGCAAGGGCGCGGAAGTCGCACTCGACCTGGATGCCGTGCCAGAAGGTGTCGGACTGGCCGAAGAAGGCGCCGAAGCGGATGGACATGGCCGGAGTAATGGCGCGTTTGCCGAGCACGATTTCATTGATGGCCCGCGGCGGAACGCCAATCGCCCGGGCCATGGCGTTTTGGGAGATGCCCATGGGTTTGAGGTATTCTTCCAAGAGAATCTCGCCGGGAGTGATGGGGTTTTTCATGGCTGTAACGTAACGCGTTATGGGGGGAGGTCAATGGTAATCCACGATGGCGACGTCGGCAGGACCGGCTTGGGTCCAGCGGAACACGATACGCCACTGGTCGTTCACTCGAATGGAATGCATGCCGGTGAGGTTGCCCTTGAGCGCCTCCAAGCGGTTTCCGGGCGGAACCCTGAGATCGTCCAATTGCCCGGCCTGATTCATTTGGATAAGTTTCCTCATGGCGGGACGCGCGATGGAGTGAAAGCGCCGGTTGGCCTCCGTCCGGAATAGCTCCTCCGTGTCCCGGTCTGAGAACGATTGGATCATGGGAAGAAAGGAGGGCGGAACGGCTGTAGCGGCGTTTTGAAAACGGGCGGATTGGAAGGGGGAGGGAAGGCAGAATGATTGCCCGCAGGCTAACTGAACCGCGGCGGAGGGCGAGGAGAAAGTAGGAAGTCTGTTTGCCCATGAACAGAGAAAGGGCCGGATGGATCGATGTCCACCCGGCCCTGAAATTTCACGTCTGACTCAGCTGCGGTCAGCGGCAGCCGCCGCCGTAACCACCATAGCCGCCGCCGTAGCCACCACCATAGCCTCCGCCGTATCCGCCGTAGTTGCCGTATCCGCCGCCATGGCCGCCGTAGGAACTACCATAACCACCGTAGTTCGATCCGCAGGAGCCACCGTATCCGCCGCTGGTGTGGTAGTAGGTGTTGTCGTCATCGTCATCGGCCAGGGCGTAGCCGATCAATCCGGCGGCGGCGACACCGGCCACGGCGAGCCCGGGGTCCACCGACTGAACGGGGCGGCCATAGGCATCGTAGGTGGTCATGCAGCTCACGCTCGAGAGAGCGAAGAGGGAGATGAGGGCGAGGGTGGCACCGCGGAGAGTGATCCGCGAACGGTGGGAGGAATCTTGTTCCATGGGCATTAGGACGGCGGGGGCGGAAATTCATTCATGCGGATTTCGGAAATCTTTTTCCGGGGGCGGAAACCTGTCCCCGGCGGATCCGCGCCGGGCCGCTGCCGGGAAACTTCTTGGGGGGGGAAATGGTCTAACAGTGATGCGACTTGCGGGACCGGGGGATTGACTCCGGGCGGGGGCTTTCGCTCAATGGGCCTCGCGGCGGGCACCGTGGGGGATGCGCGTCGGGAACGAGCATGAAACGCCAACGAGTGACCAAGGGGGAGAGATCGCTGCCATACAAGCGGCCTTTCGTGTGGGTGCTGGTGCTGGATTTCCTCACCGTGGTGGCGGTGCTGGGCGCGGTGGGAACGGGGGTGATGCTGACGATCGATGGCGGGCAGCGCCTGATGGCGAACCTGTGTGTGGGCTTTCTGGTTTTTTCCGGGATCTTGATGGCGGTGGGCTATCCAGTGAGGCGGGCGGCGAAATGCCCGCTGTGCCGGGGGACGCCAATGGTGGACACACGGGCATCGAAGCACGCGAATGCGACGCGGATTCCGCCGCTGAGCCATGGTCTGAGCGCCCGGCTGGAGCTGATGCTGGTGCAGCGGTTCCGCTGCATGTATTGCGGAACTCCCTACGACCTCTACAAGAAACCGGGCGAAAACAAGCGGCTCTGAAGACGCCTGA
>JALOTY010000003.1 GCA_025457665.1 Akkermansiaceae bacterium
AACAACGCATCAAACAGAACCCGGCGAATCTTTCCCGCTGTGGTTGGGGACAGGGCGGATAATTCCGGGTGGAATGGGATTTTGCTTTCGATAAAGCGGTGATAGTCCGACTCGCGCAGGACGAGATCGTGCTGTTCAAGCTTCGAGCGAAGTGTTTCAGCAGCGAAGTCGAACAGGAATGGCGAGTGCTTTACGGCGGCAAGCCATGCGAGGCTGGTGCGTGTGTCCGCACTGGAAGTGACCAGCAGATCGAGTTGACCACGACTCAGGGTCTGGAGGCGGGGACGGAGTTCACGCTCCATGCGCTGGGCACTGGTGGCGGTCCTGCACTGAAGTTCGTTGGAGGAGAGAATGCTTTCCTTGGTTTTTTGCCATGAGCCGGACTCAAGAAAGCGCTCCGCAACGATACGAAGCAGCTCCGGCCGGAGCGATGCTGCGGTGAAGCTGAAACTGTATGGCACTGGTGAGGCGATGGACAAGGGAGGCTTGGATGTTGGAGAGTATGACGGGAGGGTCGGACAAGGGCGGGGGGAGGGTCGGAAAATGATGGTTTTTTTTGCGGGAGGATGGGGTTTGCGCGGTTCGGGGGTGATTTCAATGGGACGGTGGGGCCTTGCGGGTGGGCACTGGAGCGGCCGGGAAGGGCGCAGGGGAGGGGCCGCTGCGGGGTGGGAGCGGGCGTGGCGAGGCCGGGATGGCGGGTTTTTCGCTGGCGGTGGAAATCACAGCGCGAGGCTGTGAAAATCGGGGGGGAGGGTCAAGGGCTCGCTGAATCCCGTAGCTGCGTCCGAGGCCGACTTCCCAAAAATGCTGGAAGATCCAGGCGAGGGCTCCGGGTTCACCGTTGACTGGGTTTTGTTTGCCAAGGCTGGCGGGAGATTGATCCTCCTGAGTGGAGGAGCTTGATTTGGGCGCTGCCGATGAGCGCTCGGGTCATAGCAGTCGGTTTTTTCGGCGAAACGAAACAGCAAACGGACCTTTGTGCAGAGATCCGTCATGTTCTCCCCAGGCCTTCCCAGCATGGGTCAGAAGCCCCCTGAATCCTCCTTTCAACCTGCGGCGGTGGATTGAAGCGATGCGAAGTCGAGGATGCCGTGTCTGCCGCCTTCGCGGCCGAAACCGGATTCTTTGTAGCCGCCGAAGGGGCTGCTGGGATCGAATTTGTTGTAGGTGTTGGCCCAGACGACCCCGACTTTGAGGGCGGCGGCCATTTTGAGGATTCTCGAGCCCTTTTCGGTCTAGACTCCGGTGCTCAACCTGCTTCCCGCTGCTGAACAGGGAAACACGGAAAGGTTGATGAGTTTCTCTAACAACGCAATGGGCGAAAGGAACGAAAGGGAATCGCGGATTTTGGATAGGGGATGTTAGAAAGCGCATCGCCCCCGGTCAGTTGTCGCTGCATGCCTGCGCCGCAGATGTAGCGGATCATCGCCAAGTTTCAAAAGACGGCGCGGAACCTCTGGTCTTTTGTCGCTTCCATCCTCTTCATCCCGGTCCCACTGCAATCCTCGGGGTGATTGAATCGAGGAAGGGGGGGAGTTTCCCGGGGAAAAGGAAAACCCCCGCAAGCTTTTGGCTCCGGGGGTCAATCCATTGAGAAAGATGGTGCTCGAGGGGGGACTCGAACCCCCACGGATTACTCCACTAGATCCTTAGTCTAGCGCGTCTACCAATTCCGCCACCCGAGCACTGTGTGATTGGTGGGCCGCGGATTTATGGGGGAGGGCGGAGGATGGCAAGAGAATCTTTGCTGAAAATGTGACTTTTTCGCTTCGCGTCATCCGGGCTTGTCAGAAGGGCAGGATGGTCAAGGATACGCCCGGCCATGGATGCGATTCGGGCGGAGGACATTGTAAAGAAATTCGGCAGCGTGACCGCGCTGGACGGCGTGAGTCTGGAAGTCGCCGCGGGAGAACTGTTTTTCCTGCTCGGTTCTTCGGGCTGTGGGAAAACGACTCTCCTGCGGAGCATTGCCGGACTGGAGACGCCGACATCGGGGAAAATCCACTTCGGCGACCGCGAGGTGACGCGCCTGCCCCCGCACAAGCGGGAAGCGGCGATGGTCTTCCAGAGCTACGCCCTGTGGCCTCACATGACGGTGGCGAAGAATGTCGCCTTCGGCCTGGAGGAGCGCAAGGTGCCGAAGCAGGAGATCGAGTCCCGCGTCCGCGAGGCCTTGCAACTGGTTCATCTGGGCGCGATGGCGGAACGCGGTGTGGACCAGCTCTCCGGCGGTCAGCAGCAACGCGTCGCCCTGGCCCGGGCGCTGGTGGTCAGGCCCAAGTGCCTTCTGCTCGACGAACCTCTCTCGAACCTCGATGCCAAGCTCCGGCTGGAAATGCGTCGGGAGATCCGGCGTATCGTGAAGGAGGGCGGATTGACGGCGATTTACGTGACCCACGATCAGGAGGAGGCCCTTGAGATGGCCGACCGCATGGCGGTGCTGAATGGGGGACGGATTGAACAATTGGGGGCACCCACGGAAGTTTACCGTTCACCGCGGACCTCCTTTGTGGCCGGATTCATCGGGGAAACGAATCTCATCCGGGCCACGGTTTCCGAGGTGCGTGATGGTTATGCAATGACCGAGTGCTCGGCAGGTCTGATCGTCGGTCGCATCGCCGATCCCGAGTGGACCCCGAGCCCGGGGGATACGGTGATGGTTTCGGTAAGGCCGGAAGCCTGGCAGATCGATAACGGGGCGGGCAGCGTGATCACCGGCAAGATCCGCGCGCGGAGTTATCTGGGCCGATCCATCCGCTACGAGGTCGAGACGGTGGTGGGCGTCCAACAGGTGGTGGAACTCAATCCCGAAGTCTTGCGCGAGCCCGGGGATGCCGAGGTGAAACTGACCGCAAGGCACAGCGATGTGGTGGTCATGAAGGACTGAGAATCATGTTCAAGCGACTCTTTCCCATTCTTGTCCTGCTGGGCCTCATCGTCGCCGCGCCGCTGGTGCTGCGTCGGGATACCGATGTCGCCGAGGCAGGTGCCGGAGACGACAGGCTGGTGATCGTCACGCCGCACAACGATTCCATCCGCACCGAGTTCGGTGAGGCTTTTGCGGCATGGTGGAAAAAGGAAACCGGCCGCAGTGTTTTCATCGACTGGCGTGCACCGGGAGGCGGTGGCGACATCAAGCGGGTGCTGGATGCTTCCTTCGGAGCGGCCGAGGCCCTCGGCAAGGAAGGCACCGAGTTCGATGTCTTCTTCGGTGGCGGCGACAAGGATTTCATCGAGCAGGTCAACAAGGGTCGCCTCGCGCCGCTGGAGGTTTTCGAGAAGCACCCGGAGTGGTTTGGCGATGACAAGTTGCCGGCGAGTTTCTCCGGTCAGGAGTATTACGATAAGGAACACCGCTGGGTGGGTGTTTGCGTCTCGCAGTTTGGCATCGTTTACAACCGGGATGCGATTGGCTGGCTGAAGGTGGATCCGCCGCGGAAATGGACGGATCTCTGCCATCCCGCCTATTTCGGCCGCGTGGCTCTGGCGGATCCGACGATGAGCAGTTCGGTGAATCAGGCATTCGAAATGATGATCCAGGAGCAGATGCAGGCCGTGATCCGGGCGAAAGGCGACAGTCCGGAGTCCCGTGAGGAAGGCTGGCGCAATGGCATGCTGGTGATCCTCGGCATGGGGGCGAATGCCCGCTATTTCACCGATTCCTCCAGCAAGGTTCCCTATGATGTGGCCTTGGGCGATGCGGCGGCGGGAACCTGCATCGATTTCTACGGCCGCACTACCGAGGATGCCGTGCGGCATGGTCTTGGGGAAAGCCGGATTCACTGGATTTCGCCGCCCGGTGGGACATCGGTGAGCGTGGACCCCATCGCCGTTTTCCGCGGCGCGCCGAATGCGAAGGTGGCGCAAGGTTTTGTGACCTTCTGTCTGAGCGACGAGGGACAGTGTCTGTGGAACCTGAAGCCCGGAGCCGTGGGGGGACCCAAAGGCAGGGCTCTGAGGCGACTGCCCGTGAGGCGCGATCTCTACACCCCGGATCGGCTCGCCCATTTCACCGATCCCGATGCCCTGCCCTTCGAACGTGCCGGCGAATTCGTCTATCAGCCCGAACTGACCGCGCCGGCCTTCAATGCCTTGCGGATCATCATCCGGGCCATGTGCATCGATCCCCAGGACGAGCTGAAAGCCGCATGGAAATGGGCGGTGGTTGAGCGCGGTGGGCCGGCGGACATGGTCTTCGATCTCTCCGAGGTCAGTTATGCCAAGGTCATGAATGAGTGGGTCCCGCTGACGCAGAAGAAGGACGTGCTGGAGACCGCGCGTCGCAGCACCGAGCTGTCGAGGTCATTCCGGGCGCAGTATCGGAACATCGCGGAAGGAAAGGGGGCTCAACCATGAAACGCTGGCAGGCACTGTTCATCACCGCCGGGGTCAGCCTGGTGTTTTTGGTTTTCTTCATTTACCCGGCGGTTTCGGTGCTGTCCGAGGCTTTCCGCGGTTCGGATGGCTCCTTCACCATGGCTTACGTGGTCGAAGTGTTTCGGAATCCGGTCTATGTCGAGGGTCTGATCAATGCCCTGCTGTTAGGAGTGGTGAGCACACTGGCCACGCTCATGCTGGCGCTGCCGCTGGCGCTGATGTCTCATCGCTACGATTTCATGGGCCGCAAGCTGCTTAGTGCCCTCATCCTGGTGCCGCTGGTCCTGCCACCATTCGTCGGTGCCATCGGCCTCACCCATGTGCTGAGCGTGACCGGCTCCTTGAATGCCCTGTTGATCGATCTGGGGCTGATGGATCCGGATCGTCGGATCGACTGGCTGGCGAACGGGAAGTTCTGGGGCATCGTCGTCATGAACGCGCTGCACCTTTATCCGATCCTCTACATGAACATCGTCGCGGCGCTGGCGAACATGGATCCGGCCATGGAGCAGGCTGCGGAGAACCTTGGAGCTTCGCCGACGCGGCGGCTTTTCCGGATCACGCTTCCTCTCGCGATGCCGGGAATCTTTGCGGGATCCTCCATTGTTTTCATCTGGGCCTTCACCGAACTGGGTGTGCCTTTGGTATTCAACTACACCCGCGTGGCGCCGGTGCAGGTCTTCCAGGGCATCCGGGATCTGGGACAAAACCCATCGCCCTATGCGTTGGTGGCCGTGGTGCTGCTGATTTCCGCCACGGTTTTCGCGGTTACGAAATTCTTCTTCGGCCGCAACACCAGCGGAGCCCAACCCCGGCCCAAGGGCAGGGACAGTGAGATCCGCCTCACCGGGGTGAAATCCCTGGGGGCGGCGATGGTCTTTGCTGCGGTCTTCCTCATCGCCTCCATCCCGCACGCCGGTGTCGTGATCCTGGCGCTGGCGGATGATTGGTATGACAGCATCGTGCCCTATGTCTGGACGCTCGATCACTTCAAGGAAGCCCTTGGTGATCCGCTGGTTGTTCCATCGATCGAGAACAGCCTGATTTACTCCTCCATCGCCACGATTGCCGCGACGGTCCTGGGGCTTGCCATCGCCTGGGTGGTGGTGCGTGGAAACATCCGCGGACGGGGTGTGCTGGATGCTTTGGTGATGCTTTCCCGTGAGGGCAAGCCTTTCCATTTCCTCGTCACTCTCGCCGGGGGAAGTCCCATCCTGCTGCTGATCGCGTCGTACGCGATTCGTCGATTGCCCTACGTCGTCCGCGCGGCGGTTGCAGGCCTACAGCAAAGCAATCCGGCCATGGAGGAAGCGGCCCGATCCCTTGGTGCCGGTCCCTTGCGGACCCTGCGGAAGATCTCCCTGCCTTTGATCGGTGCCAACGTCGCGGCTGGCAGCATCCTTGCCTTTGCCTTCTCCATGCTGGAGGTGAGCGACAGCCTTGTGCTTGCCCAGCAGGCCAAGGACTATCCGATCACCAAGGCGATCTACACCCTCCTTAGCACTTTGGGCAACGGCCACGAACTCGCTGCCGCCCTCGGTGTCTGGGCCATGGTCTTCCTCGGCGTCGCCATCATCGGCGCCACCCGCCTCGGCGGCAAGAAGGGCGGGCTGTTCAAGATGTGAGTGGGGATCTGTCCTCACGGTTCGAACGAGCCATCCGCTGGGATGCCCTGCGGGCAGCATGCGGACCATGCTGGCTTGACCTGTCCAAGGGACTGAAGTTAGGCTGCATGGAGAAGCAATGAAGCGGAGTCGAGTGCCCAACATTTTCATTTCCTATCGAAAGAGGGAGGTGACAGCGTCGAATTTCGTTCATCGTTTTGCCGAGAAGCTTGCCGAGCGATACGGGCAGAAGAATGTTTTTCTCGATGATGAGCAGTTGCCAATCGGCGAGGACTTCCGGATCGGTCTCATTCGTGCGGTTGAGGCATCCAATGTGGTTTTCGTCATCATTGGGCCGGGCTGGGTTCAGAGGCTTCATGAATTGGATGGTCAGGAGGATTATGTCCGTCTTGAGATTCGAACCGCCCTCAGATCGGAGCTAAAGCCGAAAATTGCTCCGATCCTCATTGGTGGGGTTTCGATGCCAAAGGGGGAGGATCTTCCGGAGGATATCAGGGATTTTGCCAACCGACACGGAACGGCGATGGACACAAAAACACTGTTCCATGAAACGTTTGAAAAGCTCACCGAAAGGCTGGATTTGCCTCAGGTCGCAAAAGACGCACCGCGTTCTCGCACTTCACTCGGTGTGGCCGCCTTTCTATTGTTTATACTCATTGCCGTTGTAGCTTTTGTTGGCGTGAAATTTGACCTTTCACATCTTTACGGGGGACTTTTCCGTGATGGGGCATCTCCAACGGGCGGGAGCAATCAAAATGCCGAATCTGACAGGGGTGAAAAACCTGAAGAAATTGAGGAGGTAGAACCGGAAATCCTGGAGCCCGCGAAGCCAGATGATGTGATGACCATCAGCTTCGGCGCTGTCCCCGTGGACTTCCAAAAGCTTCCCAGCGAAACCGTATCGCTTCGTTTCTATAAGGAAGATCCACGAGTCCCCTTCAACAAGGATATCAAGTTCGAAGGGGATGTGTGGATTTCCAAGGTGCCGGTTTCTGAAAAACTTTGGGAAGAAGTGATGCGAGGCGATGGTGACCGTGGCCGAAACAAGCCGAAAACCGAAGTGAGTCACTCCGAACTTTTCGAGACCGGGGGCTTTTTTCGAAGAATCAACCAACTTGCAAGCGCTGGTTCTGGATCGATCTTCACGCTTCCGACCGAATACGAGTGGCAAAGACTTGCATCCATGCCGATTTCCATCAGGGAAGAGAAGGGTATCGTCATCGACACGCCAGCTTTTGTGGAGTGGTGCGAGGACCGGTTCAATCGAGGCATGAGCGAAAGCCCGCAAGTGAACCGGAGGGACGAAAAAAGAGGAATTCAAATTCTTCTTCGTGGGCGGGATGATGACAATACGCCCGGGTTTCGAGGCTCCCAGTTTCCAGACGGAAAGTCCGTCTCGCTCGGCTTCCGTCTGGTCATTGCCCCGCTCTGAGGAAAGGAGGCTTTGCCACGATCAAATTCCTTGAAAGGCGGTCGCCACAACCGCCTTTCTTCCGCCGGCATACACGGTTTCCCCGGCACCATAGTTCTTGCCGGACTTCGCGACATAGACCTTGTCAGACGCGAGTTTCTTCTCTTTCGAGTCGTAAATCATGAGATCTTTTCCTCGTCCAGTTTGTTTTGGTACGGGAACGGCGACATATCGCTGACCGGAACTTTGAACCGTGCTTGATCGCAGTGATCGGGATGCCGCGTATTCGGCAGCCCGGATTTGACGTTGATTCGCCTGATAGTTTTGGGAAAGAATGTATCCCGCCATTCCTCCAAGGAGACCGCCAATCATGGCTCCCTCGGTCTTCCTGCCATCCCCGGCTACCTCTCTTCCGATGATGGCGCCCGTCGCAGCGCCCACACCGGTTGCCATTCCGGTATTGTTAAGAATCTCACAAGAAGGGCAAAGAGTGACAACAAAGGCCAAGGGTAAGGTGATGTGTTTCATGGGGAGAAGCGGATGTCAGTTTTTGGAATATTGGTGCATGGAGAGAGCGATATCGCAAAGCAGCGATGCCCGCCAATAGGCTGCGAAGGCTTGCAGTCTCTGGTTGTCGTCGTTCGCATACCTTTTGAAGTCGGCAAGATTGAGATTCAGTGAAATCGAATCCGGGATTGCTCCAATCTTTGCTTGAACGATGGAAGCTTTTCTCAATGCCCGCTCCCGAGTTGTATCAAGGCAGCGAACCAAGGCTTTGCGGTTCCCCATTTGATTCAGGCCATCGTTTTCGATCGCGGGATCGGTGGGAGCCTCGACCAATGGCGAGGGCGGTGGAAAAACATCCTGAATGAAGATGAGTTGGGCGAGCCCGACATAGGAATAGGCACTGAATCCAAAGATTCCCATGGGCTCGTGATCACGATTCAAATCGGGCATTTCGACATCTGCTCTGCCGAAGACATCCTTGTAGCGGGACTCTTCGTTCATTGCATCACCCGCAACCACGCTTTTTTCGGCAGCATATCGGAGGGGCGGAAAGTTTCGGTTCACCACCAGACCGTAAACATCGTCTTGAAGTGATTCACCCTCTCTTCCGGCCGCATTCAGTCCCAATTTGGCGAGAACATTAAGATTGATATCCCGCTGGACATTGTTGGTCCTGAAATAGGCAAGCGATGCGCTCGCACCTTGAGAATAGTCGCTGGCCAGCGCTTTCAATACTTCCTCTTCAAAGGTAACGGGTGGGGAGTTATCCTGGCGGGAAAAGGTCATGAAATCCCGAATCGACATGGAACGCGCTTCAGTGAGCGAAAAATAAAGCGCGGCTCTCTCGAACCATTCAGAACTGAAATTGATCGCGTTGATTCCGATCGATGGGTTTGCCCCGGGGTTCTTTGAGGAATCGTCGTATTCCTTGTCATCCAAAACGAAGCGAAGCCCGGAAAACATGCAGTTGCGGCCTGCGATAAAGTGGCTCTTGGCCTCACAAAGCAGGATTTCGGCATTCATCAAATTGATGCGGGTGGGGATTGACCCTTGCGTTGCGAGACCTTTGATCGCGAGTTCCATGGACTGCAATTGCTGCTCGGTCCGCTTGTATTGTTGAATGGCCTCGATCACGGCCTTGAAGTAAGGTCTCTGGAGCTTTGCGTGGAGAAGCCTCCTCTGTTTCTCATAATAGAGAGTATGGGCATGAAGCTGGATAAGCTCATAGTATGCGAGAATCGGAAGACCTTGTCTTTCAAGGTGCAAAGCATTGGTCATCAACTCTTGTTGAAGCAGCCCCTCTTGGCGGTGCTCCGCTTCAAGCTGCGACGTCGAACCTTTGGATGTCTTTAGGCAGGACTGGTGGGTCTCTTCGATGCGCTCCAGATTTCGATCAATTTCAAGGCGAAGTGAGGCGATCGCCGAGCGAATCTGGTTTTGGGTGATGACCGACAGTTCGGGAGGTGTCTTCAATTCCGTCAGTTCGCCTTCGAAGGACTTGCGGTCTTTGCCGGTGAGAAGGCGGTAGGCGTCGTTGATGTCAGCCAGTTCCACAGCGGTGACTCCGGCTTTCTCGGCAATTTCATTGATGTCGTTGTAGCTCTTGGTTTCCGGATCGTAAGACATCCTGGAACCGATGGGATATCCAAAGGTCTTGATTCCTCCCTTGATGGCACCCTCAAGTTTTTCACGGACGGCTCCGACAGGGCCGATCGATCCATCGGGATTGATGGTTCCGGTGATCGCCACCTCTTCCTTGATATCGACATTGTCGATCATGGTGAGCAGGGTCGCGCTTGTGGCCATGCCAGCGGACGGGCCGTCAATGGCCTCATCCCCCATGACGAAGGTGATCTCATAGTCATTGAGCGATTTCCCCGCTTCCTGGACCGCGACAAAACTCGCGATCCAGCCTGCGGATTTGTAGGAGCGGCCGGTAGCATCGAATCTCCCTTCGAGGAAGGCAATTCGAGCCATTGCCGCATCATTCTTGGTGAGTCGAATCCTCAGTGCGGTCACTCCTTCATCTTTGACTTTGCCTGCGCTGTCCTGCTGGACCCAGAGCACATTCACTTCTCTGCTCTGCTCGTTGGCGCCAACCGCAGTGACGAGCAACAATGCGAATTTCAGGACACCGAGGCATTTCAACCCAACCTTTTTTCCGACCATTGTTAGAAATTGACGAGATCAAGCGGCAAGGGGCAAGAACAAAATTGTGTCCGTTGTGGTGCAAGCCCAATGAAGGTGGAGAGAATTCAACGCAACCATGGGCGTTGCGAATTCGCCCCGGTTAACAATGAATCCCGTTCATGTCCTGAATCCTCAATCTCCCCTAGGGAGAGTGGCGAGGAGGGTTTTGCGGAGGTCGGTCCAGCGGAGGGGGGTGCCGGTGAGGAAGCAGGAGGAATTGGCTTCGAGGGAAATCGAGAGAAGGCCGGGGTGGGTTTCGCGGAGGTAGCTGTGGAGATCGCGCGAGGCATCGGTCACCACCTCGATGCCGATCCCGGGAAGTCGTTGGCGGATTGCGTCGCTCCAACGTTCGATCCATGCCTTTTCCTCGGTCTGCGCTGGCGAATGACGGAAACGGAGCGCCGTTCCCGCAGGTAGGGCGGGGGTGTCGACATGGACATGGACCGTCTTTTCCCCACGCTGGAGGGGGAGGGAAATCCGTGTGGAGAGGGCAGCGAGGAATCCGGTTTTCTGGCGTTCGTCGAGTTTGCGGCGTTGATCATCGGTCAGCCGCAGGGCGTGCTCGCTCCAGCGGGCCTCGTCATCGGGGTGGCGGGAGAGATCGATGAGCAGGCGGGTGTATTCCGCGTGGACGAGCTGGATGTGGACCTGCATGGCGATGCCCTGGGCGAGATTGAGGGCTCCGGGCGACCAACCGGCGGGAGACGTCAGGGTTTCTTCATGGCCATCAAAGAGGGCGCGATGCCACTCGGGGACGGAGGAAACGGCGGTGGTGCAGGAGGGGATGATCGCGGTCATGCTGGGCTGTTAGAAAGTGGTGCCGATGGCGAAGTGGAAGGTGCCGGAGGGGTCGCGGCCATCGCGCGTGAGGTTGTGGCCATATTCGAGACGGACGGGGCCGATGGGAAGATCAAGACGCAGGCCGAGTCCGGCGGCGACTTCCGGATCGCTGAGGCCGAAGTCCTCCCAATCGCGGCTCAGGCCACCGGCATCGATGAAAGCGACGCCGCGCAGCGGGCCGGCGAGGGAGCGGCTGTATTCGAGATTGGCGACCCACATGGCCTGGCCGCCGATGGGGTAGCCGGTGATGGACCAGGGGCCCAATTCTCTTTCCCGGAAGGAACGGACGCTGCGGGCGCCGCCGGTGAAAAGGCGGAGATCGATGGGCAGGCGGCGGTCGTCGGCAGGGATAAGGAGGTGGCTGCGGAGACCGAGGGCAAGGCGGCCCTTGGAGCCGAGGGGATGGAGGTAGGAGCTTTCGAAACCGAACTTCGCGTAAGGCGTGGTGTCGCGACCGATGGCGGCACCGATTTCGAGCGGGATTTCCAGATGCCATCCGCTGGTGGGCATCACGGGGTTGTCGCGGTAATCGAGACGTTGATTGAAGAGGATGGCGGGATTCGAATAGTTGGTGGCTCCGAGGTTGGCGATGGGAATGCCATCGGAGCTGAGATCATTGATCGACCATCCGGCGATGAGTTCGAGGCGGTAGTGATCGTTGACCGGCCAGACGAGGGCGGCTTCGAAGCCGCTGCGGACGGCGTCGTATCCTTCGTAGTCGCGGGACTGGGCATAGAGCCTTGCCCGCCCGCTGATGTCGCTGCCATGGATCCAGGGATCGGAAACCGTGATGTCGCCGAGAATCGAGCGTTGGGAGATTTCCAGGCCTGCATTGAGATTGCGGACCTGGCCGAAGAGATTGCGGTCGTGGTAAGTGGCTCCGAGGATGGGGCCTTCAAAGGTATCGAAACCGGCACTGGTGGAAACGCCGCGGGCATCGGCTTCCTGAATGTGGAGCAGCGCATCCACAGTGCCATCGCCGACGGGCTGGAGTTCAGTGCGAAGCGTGGAAAAGGCCCCGGTGCCGATGATCTGGCCGATGCGTTTGCGGGCGAGTGTGCCATCGAGCGTGGTGCCCTTGAGATCGCGGAGGCGGACTTCGATGCGCTCGGGATTTGTCTTTTGCTGGCCGGTGAAGCGGATGTCGCGGAGGACGACCTTTTCACCCTTTTCGATGATGAACTCAGGCCGGACGGAGCGGTCGAGCACGACGAGTTTCATGCGGACGACGGCCTCGACGAAGCCCTGGGTCTGATAGACTTCGGCGACGCGGGCACGGAGGGCATTGAGCTGGGCGGTATGGGCGACCTCGCCGGTGTAGGAGGAAATGGCTGCCCTCAGGCCGGGTGGGGTTTCGCCTTGGAAAGTGGGAGCTGCGATGGTGAAAGAGGGACCGGCCTGAATGGCGAAATCGAAATCGATGCGGCCGGTTTTCGGGTTCTTGGTTTGCGAGGCGACCTCGATTTTCGCCGCATAGAATCCGAGGCTGCGGAGTTGGGCATCCATGAGAGCGATGCCTTCCTCAAGATCGGCCTTGCGAAAAGGGACCTGCTTGAAACCGGCAGCGCGTTTGCGCGGGGTGAGGCGGAAGAGATCGATGAGGGCCTTGTGGAGCTTGGGATTCGGGATGCCGGAAACGGTGACATTGCCGAGAAGATCGCGTGGGCCTTCTTCGATGCGGAGCTGGATGGAGCGGGGGCCGAGGATTTTCCAGAAGATGACAACGTCATTGAAGCCGGCTTTCTGATAGACCTCTTCGACCATGAAGGCGGCATCGGCGGCGCGGGAGGGTTTGGCGGGATGAAGATAAATGTGATCGAGTCGGCCGCCGAGGGCCTGGAGGAGCTGCTTCTCGGAAATGGAGGGGTCACCGGTGATGCGAACCTCAGTGCGGTCACGCTCGGCCGCGCGGGCGGGGAAAAACGCCAGCAGGGCAAGGACAAACGCGTGCAGGACGAAACGCATCAGCGGAAACGGATGAGATAGGTGACTTTGGCACGGGTCCGGCCTTCCTCACTGAATCCGGCGGTGAGGAGCCATTCGTCGCTGAGTTGGAAAGACGCGGAGTTGAATTTTCTGTTAGAGTAGGGGTCGCGTTCGCCGACTTGGAATTCCACCTTGTCGAGCACCTGGAGGAGAGGGCGGAGACCGCGGGCGAGTTCGATGCGGCCACGGCGGACTTCTTCAATCAGAAGCTGGGCGGCGCGGGCGGAGGCGGCGCTGGTGTCCTCGACGCCTTCGCTGGTGGCACCGGTGGCGAGGAGGGTGAGGACTTCGCTTTCGGGAAGTGGAGGATTCGATGTGGTTTGGATGCGGGGATCGGAAGCAGAGCCATAAATGTAGAGATCCACTTCGTAGGGACGGATGTTGGAGCGTCCGCGGATTTCCAAGGCGGGATCGAAGGGAGCATCCGGCCGGAAGACGACGCGGCCGGTGGGGATTTCCAAGGTGGAAAAGGGCAGCTGGGCCGTGATTTCCCGCAAGGTCGCGGCGCCGATAGGACGGGGGCTGCCGAGCGTGCCGCCGACGCGGGCGTCAAGGTAGATTTCGCCATTGCCGAGATTGCCGCGGATGAGGAAGGGGTTCTCGGTCTTGAGAGTGAGATCGAGAGTCCAATCGCGAAACGGCGCTGGCAGTCGCGAGAGGTTTTCGGCAGGGGTATCGGAATCGACGGAAGGCAACTGCGGTTCGGCGACATTGTTGATGGGCGCGCCGATGGGCAGGATTTCAAAGTCACGATAGAAGACGCTGTCCACCATCGTCACGCTGCCGACGATGTTGGCCTTCTCCATGTCTCCCTGAATCCTGAGCTTCGTACTGGCGCGAGCAACGAGCGATTCATTCCGAGCGATGGGCAGAGCGTCGCCGGTGAGCGTGAGATCGAGGTCCTTGAGGGTGCCTTGGTCGAGTTTCGCGCTGCCTTGGGCTTGGAAAGGTCCGCCGGAAAGCATGCCAGAGAGGTCGGTGAGCTGAATGCTTGCAGGGGTGGCCTGAAGTCGGACTTTGCCATCCTTGAGGCGGGGCACGGAGGGGTCCGGGGTTTCGAAGGCGGCACCATCGACTGTTAGGGTGACCAGTGGCTTGGGATCGCCAATCGTGCCTGTGACTTCGCCCCGGAGATTGATTTCGCCGGCGAGCTTGCGGGCTTCCGGAAGGAAACGGGAAAAGAGGCCGATTTGGAATTTCTCGATCACTACCGTGGCATCGAGTGCGGCTTGACGGACGGTTTCCGGATCTTCGGCCCATTGCCGTGGGTCCCAGACGGTGAGCGCATCGATCACGGCGGGCGGATAGTCGGGAGCGGTGACGCCGCCTTCGATTTTGAGGGATCGCCCGCGTCCGGTGGCGCGAAGATCGAGATCGATGGGCGGGACAGCCGGCTGAGTGGTGAGGGAAATCGAGTTTCCGCGGAGCGTGAGATCGAGCGTGGGATCGCTGGGGGTGCCACGGAGTTCGACGCTCAATTGAGCGCGGCTGGCATCGGGGAATCGAAAGCTTTCCGGGAGAAATGGATGCAAGCGGGCGAGAGGCAGGTCCTTGCCCGAGAACTCGGCGGCGATGGGAGCGGACGAGCGCAGGATGGCTTTCCAATCGCTGAACTTCGCGGGCATGGGCAGGCTGGCCTGGCCTTCTAACAGCTTTAACTCGCCGTCCTGCCAGAGGATTTCCTGAAGGTCGACACGTTGCTCGGCAAGCCTGGCACGGGTGCGGAGTGTCTGATTCCCATGGCGGACTTCGAGTGAGGCGATATCGGCATTTCCGGGCCAGTCGTAAGTGGCCTGGGCACGTGCCGAAACAGGTTGCTCCTCCGAACTGCGCTTCAGGGTGAAGGATGTGAGGTCGAGCTTCCCTTCATGCCGGGCATCCGGGAGATCTCCCGAGCCGGTCCAGGTGAGGCTGCCCTGCATGCCTTCCGGCAAACGAATGCCGAAGGGCGAGAGCCAAGGGGATAGCGAGGCAGGATCGAAATCGCGGGTATCCGCAGAGCCCGTGTAGCGGCGGGCTGCGGTGGAAAAGGTGCCTGTGGCATCGATCCCCGGCGCGCCGAAACTTGCACTGGCGAGGGATTTCCCATCCCAGGAGACATCGAGCTTCAGAGGCGGGGCGTCATCGGGCGAGACCAAGGTGATCGAGGCCGAGGCGGCCGGATTCCAACGGCGGGTGAAATCGGCCTCAAGCTCGGCCTTCAGCGCACCACGGGGCAGGGCGGGGAGTTCGGTGGGCTGGAGATAGCGGCGACGCAGGAAGTCGAGAGCCGGAGTCGTGGCGGCAATCTCCAAGCTGCCTCCGATTTTCCCCAGTCGAAACCCGGAGCGGCGCAGGACCTCGCCAGCCAGCCGGAGATCGACAGGTGATCCGAGGCCGGAGCCGGTGAGCCTGGCGTCGATGTTAGATTCTGTTAGATCGAATTCCAAACGGGCATCATCCGCCGTCCATTCCTGCCACCGTGCTTCTTCAAATCCAAGGTTGAGGGAACCGGTGAGGGTTTGGAGGCCTTGATCGAGGCCGCGGAGATCGGCAGCGAAGGAAGTGATTCGGCCTTCGAGTGGAAGCTCGATGCCGAATTTCTCCAGGGTTTCCGGTACGGGCAGGGCTGCGCCGCTCAAGGTGGCCTTGGCCGTGAGAAGATCGGTCTCGATGGCGAGGCGGGATTCAAAAACGCTCAGTGATCCGGCGACTTGGATGCCATCGGGCGCGGGGAAACGGGCTCGGACTTGGGAGGCGACGACATCGGGGAGGATTTCGAGTCGATCGAGTTCCAGCGCATCGGGCTGTAAGACGAGGCTGCTTTCCTGGGCAGGAAGTCGCGAGTTGTTAGGCAGCAGGATGGAGCCGAGGCGGAGTTCGTAGCGATCCGATCCGGCGGGGTGAACAAGGTCGCTTGGAGCGAGATCGACAAGGGTTTCATTTCCCCTGCGGAGCGTCAGTTGAATCTCGCGGAGATCGATCTCCACCGGGGCGAGTCGCTCCTGCCATTGTTGCAGGAGTTCGGCGGGCGACTTCGACGGGGATTTTTCCGGACCCTCGGGTTTCTTCGGTGGAAGGGCATCGAGATCGATGTCCGCTCGCAGGCCATGGATCGATAGTGATTCGATTTCGCCATGAATCACGCGAGTGGGGCGGTAGCGGAGGACGGCTTCATCGAGCTGGCCGACGCTTAGAAAGGGGCTTCCGCCAGCATCGACGGAGCGGAAGCGGATTTCACCCTGGGAGAGGCGGCCATCGAGTTCGAATTCACTCTTGATGCCGAGGGGCGGGAGGTAGTGATCGGCGGCGATGCGTGCCAGCCATCGCCAACCGGGTCCATCGATCCAGACCAGGGTGACCAGGAAGAGGAAAAGGAGCCACCAGCGTTTCCGCCGCCACCGCGGACGGCGGGGCGGGGGTGTTTCGGCTGTCTCCTCATCACTCATGACAGCTCTCACTGTGGACCCCGGGGGCCTGTGCGGCAACCCCGGAGGGAGGGAAAGCGTCGGTCGTGAGGTGCCTTGAAACTTGTGGCGCGGGCGATCCTTTGGCAGTGGCTTGGGCCATGCAGACGAGGCGCGAGCGATGGCGTGAGGTGGTTTTCGAGGCTGAGACGCCAGCGGGGCGGCGATTCGATGTGACCTTGCTGATTCTCATCGGCCTGAGCGTGGCGGCAGTCGTTTTGGAGAGCGTGAAAGGGATTCGCGTCCGTTGGGGAGGTCTGTTGTGGACGGTGGAATGGATTTTCACGATCCTCTTCACCCTTGAATACCTCCTTCGGCTGTGGGTTTCGCGATCGGCGTGGAAATATGCGCGCAGCTTCTATGGGGTGGTGGACCTTCTTTCGCTTCTGCCCACTTACGTGGCCTTGTTTTTCCCTGGCGGGCAGGCACTGATGGTCATCCGCATTCTCCGCTTGCTGAGGGTTTTTCGGGTTCTGAAGATGATCCGCCACGTCAACGGCGCGGAATTGCTGATGCGCGCACTCTATGCCAGCCGGGCCAAGGTGAGCGTGTTTTTTCTGGCGCTGGCGACCATCGCTCTCATCGCGGGGACGCTGATGTATCTCGTCGAGGGCGAGGCCTCCGGCTACACCAGCATTCCGGTGGGGGTTTATTGGGCGGTGGTGACGATCACGACGCTGGGTTTCGGTGACATCACGCCGACCACGCCCTTGGGCCAGGCCATCACCACGGTGCTGGCCCTGACGGGTTACGCCGTGCTGGCGGTGCCGACAGGGATCGTTTCCTCAGAGATCTCCAAGCTGGATGGCGACGACAGCTCCGATGCCTGTCCGTCCTGCGGTGTGCACGGGCATTTGCCCGACGCGCGCTACTGCCGGCGCTGCGGCGGCAGTCTGAGCTGATCGCACAGCCATGGTGCATACCTTGTTCCTACCGTTCCGGCCGATTGCATTTCTGTCCCGGAGGCTGGTTGACAAAGCGGGAGCGGCTTGGCCAATGTCCGTCAACGCCGATGGGTTGGACCGGGGATCGCCCGCGAAATCCGCGGCCCAAGCTCTTTCCCCAAAAAACCCCACGTGTTCTCGAACGAAGATTACCTCGCCGAATTGCTCGTTGAAGCGGGCGTCGTTTCCCCGGACCAGATCGATCATGCCCGCGCCCGCGGAGGATCGCTCGTGGAACAGTTGCTTGCGGAAACGGACCTGAAGGAAACGACTCTCGCCGCCGTCCTGGGCCAGAACGCCGGCATCGATGCCATCGATCTCGCCCAAGCTGCCATCACTCCGGATGTTGCCGCGGCGATTCCCGATGAAATCGCCCGCCGCTACAAAGTGGTTCCGGTGGCCGATGACGGGATCTATCTCACCGTCGCGGTGGCCGACCCTTTCGATTTCGAAACCATGGACAGCCTTCCCACCGTGCTCGGCAGGGAGTTGCAGTTCGTGGTGGCGACCCGCACGGCGATCACGGATTTCCTCCGCAGTTTCTACGGGGCGACGGATAGCGGCACCCAGATGGACGTGACCGGTGCCGAAGGAGCTTCCGCCGAGGATAGCGATGCGCCGATCATCCGGCTCGTTCAAACCATGCTCTCCGAGGCCATGCGCATGCGCTGCTCGGACATTCACATCGAGCCGCTGGAAACCTCCGTGCGCATCCGCTACCGCGTGGATGGCAAGCTGATGGAGGTGGACAATCACCCGAAGAAACTCCTGCCCGCGATCATCGCCCGCCTCAAGGTCATGAGCGGCACGATGTCCATCGCCGAAAAGCGTCTGCCCCAGGACGGCCGGATCCAGCTCAAGGCGGCAGACAAGGAAATCGATCTCCGCGTTTCCTCCGTGCCATCGAACCACGGGGAATCCATCGTCATGCGGATTCTCGACAAGTCCGCCTTGGTTCTCGGTTTGCCGGAGCTGGGCTTTTTCTCGGATGACCAGACGGTCTTCGAGGAACTCATCGGTCTGCCCGACGGCATCATCCTGGTCACTGGCCCCACCGGTTCGGGGAAAACCACGACGCTCTACACCTGTCTCAACGTCATCAACCGCCCCGACCGCAAGATCATCACCGTGGAAGACCCGGTGGAGTATGAGCTTCCGGGGATCAATCAGGTCATGGTCAAGGCGGACATCGGCATGACCTTCGCCGCCGCTCTCCGCTCCATGCTGCGTCAGGCCCCGAACATCATCATGATCGGGGAAATCCGGGATGCGGAAACCGCCAACATCGCCATCAATGCCGCCCTCACCGGTCACTTGGTGCTTTCCACGCTTCACACCAACGACGCGCCCTCGGCCGTCGCCCGTCTTGCCGACATCGGCATCAAGCGTTTCCTCATCGCTTCCGCCGTACGCGCCGTTCTGGCCCAGCGACTGGTGCGGAAACTCTGTGCCGTCTGCAAGCAGCCGGCCGAGCTGACCGAAAAGCAGATCCGCTCGATGAACCTCGACCCGTCGAGAATGGCCGAGGCGACCATCATGGGTCCTCTGGGCTGCGAAAAGTGCCGCAATGGCGGCTACCGCGGCCGGATGGGCATCTTCGAACTCTTCAAGGTGGACGACGAGGTCCGCCATATGATCAACGAAAACCTCACTTCGGGCCAACTCCGCCGACGGGCCCGCGAGCTGGGCATGCGCACGATGCGCGAGGACGGCATCCGGAAAGTCCTCGCCGGCCTGACTTCCGCCGAGGAAGTCCTGCACGTCACCATGTCCGATGCCCACTGACGCCGGAGCCTCCAAAAAACCTCTCCATGGACAGCATTCAACTGGTAGAACTTTTCGTCGGGCGTGGTCTGATCGACCGCTCCCTGGCCCAGGAAATCCTCAACGAATCCACCAACAGCGGCAAAGATGTGGCCGAGGTGATGGCTGACTTCCAAGTCGTGCATCACCGCGAGGACGTCTGGCCGGTGGTCGCATCCGAGCTGGGTGCCCCCATGGTGGACCTTTCCGGCTGGACTCCTCCGCCTGAACTCCTCGCGCTCATCCCGCCCGGGACCGCCCGCCTCCATGGTGCCCTCCCGGTCAATCTCACCAGTGAAGGCCTCCACGTGGTCCTGGTGGACCCGATGAGCCCCCAGACGCTCGAAGACCTGCGTTTCGCGCTCGGCCGCGAATTGGTTCTGGCGATCGCTCCTGACTACGTCGTCGAAGACAAGATCAACGAGTGTTACGGGGGCGATGGCAACGCGATCGAATCCCTGCTCGATCAACTCGAATTCGGCGGTCCCGATGGTCAGCTCAACCCGGCCGAATTGGAAAGCGAGGCGAACTCCGCTCCCATCATCCGCTACGTGGACCTCGTCCTCTACCAGGCCATCAAGGAAAAGGCCTCGGACATCCACTTCGAGCCCTTCGAAAAGGAATTCAAGATCCGCTACCGGGTGGACGGTGCCCTTTATGAAATGGCTCCGCCCCCGGTTCACCTCGCCCTGCCCATCATTTCCCGGGTCAAGGTCATGGCGAACATGAACATCGCCGAACGCCGGATCCCGCAGGACGGCCGGATCGTGAAACAGTTCGGGGATCGCCAGGTGGACATGCGGGTCTCCTCACTCCCCACCCAGCACGGCGAATCGGTCGTGCTCCGGGTGCTCGACCGTTCCTCGGTCAATCTCTCCCTCGAAAACCTCGGTCTGCCGCCCCACATCTACGAATACATCACGGAAACGATCGAAAAGCCGAACGGCATTTTCATCGTCACCGGCCCCACGGGAGCGGGCAAGACGACCACGCTTTACGCCGCGCTGCGACGCATCAACACCATCGATCACAAGCTCCTCACCGCGGAAGATCCGGTGGAGTATGACATCGATGGCATCGTCCAGATTCCCGTCCACGAAGGCATCGGCCTGACCTTCCCGCGGGTGCTTCGTGCCTTCCTGCGGCAGGACCCGGACCGCATCATGGTCGGGGAAATGCGGGACATCGAAACCGCACAAATCGCCATCCAGGCGTCCCTGACCGGTCACTTGGTGCTCTCCACCCTTCACACCAACGATGCTCCCGGTGCCGTGACGCGTCTCATCGACATGGGCTGCGAACCATTCCTCGTCGCCGCCTCGCTCGAAGGTGTCCTTGCCCAGCGTCTTGTCCGGACGATTTGCTCCGCTTGCAAATCCCCGTATGAGCCCAACGAGGCCATCCTCACCCAGCTCGGCGTCAGCCCCCACGAGTTGGGCGACAAGGATTTCTTCACCGGCCGCGGCTGCGATGTCTGCGGTCAGAGTGGCTACAAGGGCCGTGCCGGTCTCTATGAGTTGCTGGATATCAATGACCCTGTTCGGGAGCTGATCACCGATCGCGCCCCCACGGTGGTGATCAAGCAGAAGGCGATGGAGCACGGCATGACGACCCTCCGCGAGGACGGCCTGCGCAACATCTACCTTGGCAAGACGACCATCGAAGAAGTCCTGAAATACACCTGATCCTCACGAATTTTCCAATCGCCAGAACGCCGTCCTTAGGTTCAAACTCCCCACAGCTTTCCTAAAAAACCATGCCCCAGTATCAATTCACCGCCGCCGACGCGAAGGGCGAACAGCTCTCCGGCACCGTGGACGCCACGTCCGAGGCCGAAGCCATCAACCAACTCCGCAGCCAGGGTTACTACCCCTTGCAGGTGGTGGAGGCAGGCAAAGGCAAGATCGCCGCTCCCAAGAAAAAGGCCGCCAAGCCCGCGAAGGGCAGCGCTGCCAAGGGCAAGGCGAAGACCGGGGGTCGCATCAAGCCGAAGGCGCTGATGATTTTCACCCGCCAGCTCGCGACCCTGATTGATTCCGGCCTGCCCCTTCTTCGCGGTCTCACGGTGCTTGGCAAACAGGAGCCCAATCCGGTGCTTCGCGGCACGCTCAATGCGCTGGCCGATTCCGTGCAGTCCGGCTCCACCTTCTCGGAGGCCCTCGCCACCCACCCGAAGATTTTCAACAAGCTTTACGTGAACATGGTCAAGGCCGGTGAGCTGGGCGGTGTTCTCGAAGTGGTGCTGCTGCGCCTTGCCGAATACCAGGAAAAGGCCCAGAAGCTGAAGAACAAGATCGTTTCCGCCATGGTCTATCCGGTGATCGTCATGTTCATCGCCGTGGCCATCCTCGTCTTCCTCATGCTCGTCATCGTTCCCAAGTTCGAGGCGATGTTCGCGGAAATGGGCAACGAAGAACTGCCGACGATTTCCAAGATCGTCTTCGGCACCTCGAAATTCTTCCTCAATGCCAGCGTGGGTCCCATCCCGAATGCGGTGTGGTTCTTCCTCGTCATCGTCCTCATCGCCTTCGGCTTTAATGCCTGGGGTCGCACCAAGGGCGGACGCAAGGTGATCGATGCCATGAAGCTGAAACTCCCGGTCTTCGGTGACATCCAGCGCAAGAGCGCCGTGGCCCGTTTCTCACGGACCCTCGGCACGCTGGTGACTTCCGGTGTTCCGATCCTTCAAGCCCTGAACATCACCCGTGACACCGCTGGCAACGTGGTGATCTCCGAGGCGATCGAAAAGGTTCATTCGGCGGTCAAGGAGGGTGAATCCATCGTCACCCCGCTCCAAGCCTCCGGCGTCTTCCCCGGCATGGTCATCTCGATGGTGGACGTGGGTGAGGAAACCGGTCAGCTCCCCGAGATGTTGCTGAAAGTGGCGGACGTTTATGACGACGAGGTGGACAACGCGGTCAGCGCCCTGACCTCCATCCTTGAGCCGATCATGATCGTCATCCTCGCCCTGGTCGTCGGTTCGGTTGTGTTTGCACTCTTCCTGCCGTTGATTAAGGTGATTCAGAACGTGGGTTCCTGATCCGCGAGGATTTCCCCGAATTCACGTTTCCCCAAAAAAGAACCAAGCAGACGTCATGAAAAACCCCATTCGCAACCGTCGCCGTGGCTTCACGCTGATCGAACTCATGGTTTCGATCTCCATCATCGTCCTGCTCAGCGGGCTGGTGATCGGCGGCTACTCCTACGTGCAGGCCAGGCAGGCCAAGGAAAAGGCCAAGGTCCAGATCGGCATGCTCCAACTGGCCCTGGAGGAATACAAGGCCGACCACGGCGTGTATCCTCCCGGTTTCCGTGCTGCCGGCACGACTGGCACCACCGCCCTTTACAACGCCCTCTTCAATGGCTGGGTTTACAACGCCGCTGGCACCCGGGTGTCCGGAGTGACCGCAAGGGTTTACCTGCCCGCTCTGGATCCGAACAATGACCCGCAGGGATGGATCGATCAAACCTCGGGGATCAAAATCCTCGATCCTTGGGGCGTGGAGTACCGCTATCGGGTGAACGACAACTCGCGCACTCCGCCGCGGGTCTTTTCCGCGAACCCCGACTTCGATCTCTGGTCCTGCGGTCCGGATGGAACCTCAACCGCCGGTGCCAGTGGTGCCTACGACGAGGCGGCGCCTGCCAACAAGGATGACATCCGCGGTTGGTAAGGTCGCTTTCGAACAAATCTCAGGCTTTCCGATGAATCCGCTCGACCTCGGTCGAGCGGGTCTTCTTTTTGGCACCCGATGAGCGACGAATCCCCCGAGATGCCCGAAGTGAAACCCGCCACCAAGACCGCCCGCAAAGCCGCGCGGAAGAAGGCGGCACCCAAGAGGGAGGAGAAGTCGATCGAGAAGGTCGCGGCCCCCGCGCCTGTCGAGTCCGTCGCCGCCGAGCCGCCCGCGCCTCCCAAGATGGATCGCCCTGCGGATGAAGCGAAAGGTGAAAGTTCTCCACCGCAGGTTCGCAGGATTTCCCACAAACCGGAATTGCCACCCCGTCGCGACGATCAACGCCCGCGAAACGAAGGACGGCCGCAAGACGGTCGTCGCGACTCACGCGATGGAGGCGAACGCCGCCCGCAGGAAGCCCGGGAAAGCCAGGCAGAGCGGCCGTCGCGCGATGGGGATGACGACATCGAACCCATCGCCTTCATCGAAGAACCGCCAGCATCCGACGAGCAAGGTTCAGGCAAGCGCCGCCGTCGCCGCCGGAAAAACAAGGGGCATCGGGACGATGGCCATGGCCCGGACGATCGTCCTCCAGGCTCGCACGCACCCCAGCAACATCAGGCCCAACGGTCGCAGATCGATCCCGATCAGGTGGAGAAGCGCGCTTGGAAAATCTTCCTCGCTGAAGTCAGCGAAGAGGGCTTGGCACTCATCAACGATCAGGATGCCAAGGAAATCAGCCGTCGTGCCTTCCGCCTTGCCGAGCTTTTCCTGGAAGAGGCGGCGCGTCGTCATGGTTGATCGGCAAGGTCAGGGGGGAAGGGCCAACCAGTCCTTCTCCGTGACTTTCTGATTTTGCGATTCTAACAGAATCTGCCAAGCCTCGCCGGTCTTTACCAGCACGGCATCGAAGGCGATGTATTCCGTGATCCTCTCGCCGCCTTTGGGTTTCGAAGTGTAGCGGAAGACTCCCGATTCGTGGGAGGTGGAGGCATCGCGGTAACGATGGCTGAAGCGGAAGTCCACCGAGCTTTCCACCAGGCCCTGGCGGGTTTGATCGAAGTCCTTTTTCCAGCGGATCAGTGCCTGGCTCAAGGGTTGGCTGGTCTGCTTGGTTCCCGAAACCAGCACGCCCAGTGGATGGCAGGTTCTACGATAACCCTCGTAGTCGCCTTCCCTCACGCAGCGCGAGACTTCGGCCCAATAGGCATCGATCTCCTCCGGTCCCGGTGAATCCTCCGCCGGCAGGGAAGTGGCGATGAATCGGCGGATGGCGATGGGCCCATGGTCGCCCTGAATCGCAAGGGGTCCGGAGGGGACTTCGCCGGGAAGCGGATGGGAAGCTGTGGGGGCGCTGACTTCCACGGATTGCTGGACGACTTTGCCATCGATTTTGACCGACTCGAACCGGGCATTGCGGACCTTTTGCCCCGAGGCATCGAATCGCGGGGCACGGAAGACGATTTCCATGGTCTGCCAGGTGCCGGGAGGCGGTGCGGCGTTGGCAAGCGGGGCGCTTCCGCCGGACCATTGTTTCTCTTTCGGCTGGGTCCGGTCCCATTGCGCATAAACCCCGCCGTGGTCGGCACTGTCTAACAGGTCCTCGCCGTGACTGTCGAAAATCTGGATTTCATATCGACCCATCAGGTAGATCCCGGCGTTCGAGGCTTGGGGAATCATGAATTCCAGCGAGACCCGCACGTCGCCGAAACTCTCACGAGTCAGCAGATAGGGGATCGTCGTGTCCTTCTCCCGCGCATTGAAGAGCAGGGAGCCTTCACCGCGGGCATCGATCGCGCTTTGCCCCGCAATCGCCTCGGCGCTCGCGACGCGTTGCCAGAAGTCGTTTGCTTGAAATGAAGCAAGTCCGGGCGCCTTGAGGAAATCGACCTCATTCGGCGCCATTTCCGCCCGGCAGATCGGGCAGACTGCAACGAGCATGGACAGGGCAAGGGGCAGTGCTTTCACCGCGGAATGCTCGCCTATGGGGGCCATGGATCGAGGCCATTTTTCCCGAACCCATCGAGGGTTGGTCGATCCGAGTCGGGTTTTCCGGAAATCGATCAGGAACCCCGGGTCGCGGCGGGCTCGGTGGGACTAGCGAGGCTTTCTTCCTCGGTCTCTTCGACGACTTCCACCGGGGCGCCATCCGGGGCGTAGGGCAGGCGGGTGATGGCCAGCCATTGGCCTTCCTCAAGGCCATCCCGGATCACGAGGTCCTCGGTGGTGGTCCAGATCGGTTCGATTTCCGCGCGGCGGATGGCGGGTTCATCGCGATCGACGAGGTAGATGCGATTCACGCCACGCAGGGAGTTCCGCGGGATCACGAAAACGTCCTTGAGCACGTGCCCGTGGATGGCCGCACGCACCGGTTGCCCGATCCGCAGAGGGGGCTTCGAGTTCTTCAGACCGAAGGGATCGTCCACGCGGGCGATCACAAAAAGCTCTCGCGAGGAGGCATCCAGCGTGCCCTCCGTCCTCACGATGCTGCCTTCCCAGGTGGCGGGGTTGTCCGAGCGTCCAGCGGCAAGGCCATCGGTCAGCAGGACGGGCACCGGGGCATCGCCGACCTTGGAGGGCAGATCGATGAATGCCAATTGATCCGGCGTGAGCGGCAGGCGGACTTCGGCGAAATCGGTGGCAAAGACCTGGCCTAGGGCCGTGGAAGCGGAGATGGCCTGACCCAAACCGACCATGCGGGACCGCACCCGACCGTCGAAGGGCGCGCGGACTTTGGATTTCTCCAGGTTCCTCTCGGCCTGCGTGAGTGCGGCCTTGGCGGCATCGACATTCGCCCGGCTTTCCTTGAGCTGGGGGATGCGCAGCACGAGTTCGGAAGGTTCCTCATCGTATCCGAGGTCCTCCCAATTGAGCCGTGCCTGGCGTGCCCGCGCCTCTTCCTGGGCGTGCGCGGCCTCTGCCCGGGCGACTTGGGAGCGGGCGGACTCGAGGGCGGCAGTGAAATCGGCCGGGTCCAGCTCGACGAGGATTTCGCCGGCCTTGAAAAAGGCACCGTCTTCGAACGCAGGGTGAATCACGGCGACGGTGCCATCGACCGTTGCGGTGAGAGTGGTTTCATGATGAGCCCGGACGACACCTTGGGAGTCGAGCACGACCTGATAGTCATCGCGCTGGATTTCAAGCACGGCGGTCTTGAGCTTTTGCGGCGGGACGTGGACCGGGGCCGGTTCTTCCGGCGGACGCGAGACCCACCAGGTGGCAACACAGCCGATGGCGAGGATGAGGATGGGAATCAGAATGCGGGTCAACATGAGGCGGGGCGGCGGACTGTCGCCGAGAGTCGGTGTTTTGCCAAACGGGAAGAATGGCGGATGATTTCCCGGCCGCGAAATCAGCCTTCGCGAGTGTGGAAATCGCCGCCGAGGGCGAGGTGGAGGTCGATCCGGTTCAGAAGGCGCTCGTTGCGCAGGCGGATGAGGGTCGAGCGGGCGTTGTTGGCGCGGCGCTGGGATTCGAGCACGTTCAAAATGTCGGCCCCTTCCACACCATCGGCATAATCGCGGGTCGACTGTTTTTCGGCCAACGCCGCCTGTTTCACTTCGGCTTCGAGAAATCGTTCCTGGGCCGCCAGCGAGTGATCGGCCGCCAGGGTGTTTTCGACCTCACGAAAGGCATCGAGCGCGGCCTGCTGGTAATCCCGCAACGCGGCCCGATTCAGCTCTACGGCGGCCCGTGCTTCGTTGGCCAGGGCTCCGCCGGGATCCAGGGCCAGGGCGGCATTTCCCGCGATGCTGCTGGCCAGGGCCTGGGGATCGAGCAAATCCCGGAAACGCGAAACCGGCGTGCCGGCGGAAGTCGTGAGGCCGAAGGAGGGCAGGAGGCTCTTACGGGCGGCATCGGCACGACCCGACCGCGCAAGGATTTCCGCACGAGAGGCGGCAAGGTCCGGGCGGCGATCGAGAAGTTCGGACGGCAGCCCCGCGGGGACGCGGCGGCGCAGAACGGGCAATTCACGGCCCGCCCGCAGGCTCCCGGAAGGATAGACACCGGTGAGCGTTTCGAGGGTCCTCGCGGCATCATCGCGCGCCAGTCGCCGGGCTTCGAGGTCGCGTTGGGCGGAGGCGACGTTGGTCCGGCCAAACTGAACATCCAGCGCCCCTTGGCCGGTGCCCTTGTAGTTCCGCTCGGAGATCCGCAGGTTTCTCTCAAAGGAATCGAGGGTCACTTCGGCCAGGGCGAGTTGCTGTTGGGCCTCGATGAGATTGCACCAGGCCCGGGCCGTGCTCGCCGCCAGCGAGAGCCGGGCTCCGCGGAAAAGGGCGCGGGCGGCAGCGGCATCGGCAGCATCGGCCCGGTTCAAATCCCGCAATCGACCCCAGAGATCCGCTTCCCACGAGGCGGAAACGGTCAGGTCGTATCGCTCGCGGTCGACCGTCCCACCCAGCCCGTTTCGCGATGAATCCAGCCCTGCCGAGCCCCGCAGGTCGGCATCCGGCAGGATGCGCGCCCGACCAGCCATGGCGACATACTCCGCCGACCTCATGCGCGCGGCAGCGGCGGCAAGGTCGTGGTTCGAAGCCATGGCCTGGGCGATGGTGCGGCGCAGGTCGGCGTCGCCGAATTCATCGACCCAGCCCCGGCTGATGCTGCCTTGGTTGGCCACATTTGCGGAGGCCCAGGCGGCGGGGGCATCGATGGCGATGGAATCGACCCCGCCGGGAATCTTCCAGTAGGAACAACCCGGGCAGGAGAGAAGCAGGAGGATGGCTGAAAGGATCCGGGAATTCCGTTGCATTTCCAGAGCAAGAGTGGTGAAAGTCGCCGCGCGTGATCAACAAGCGAACGGTCCTTACGTGGATGGCCTGCATTCTCTGTCTTTGCAAGGGGGGAAGCGTGTCTTTGCTGGCCCAAAATGCAGAGGCCCCGAAAGCAGGGGAGGAAAAAGAGGTGACGGTCGATGAATCCGAAGTCGAGGTTCAGGACCCGGCGGCTGAGGAGGACAAGGAAACCGAGGCTGCCGTGGCCCGTCCGGTCAATGGCGACCCCGTGCAGATCTACGGCTGGCGGGAATGGGTTTATCTTTCGAACGGTTCGGAAACCCAGAAGCTCGCCGCGAAATTGGACACCGGCGCTCTCACCAGTTCGATCCACGTTGAGGACAAGAAGCTTTTCGAAAGAGACGGGAAGAAATGGGTCCGCTTCGTGGTGACCGACCCCCGCGACAAGGATTCCAAGCGGATGAGAATGGAAGCGCCGCTGGTCCGCATCGCCCGCATCAAGGAACCCGGCGGCGAATCGGAAGCCCGCGAGACGGTGCTTCTGAATTTCAAGATTGGAGAGCGCCGCATCAAGGCGGAGTTCACCCTGAACAACCGCGAAAACATGCTCAGTCCCGTGCTCATCGGTCGCCGGACCATCCGTGAGCTGGGCTGGATCGATCCCGGTCGCGCCTACCTGGCCGACAAGAAGGTGATGCGTTGATTTCCCGGCCGCCTCCCAACCCTCCCGACCATGGCCGCCCGCCTCAAGCTCATCTTCATTGTGCTTTTCCTGACCCTGCTTGGCGGCGGGGTCGCTGCTTACAAGCACGTCCGCTACGGCATCCCTCTCCTCGCCGGCGACAAGCCGTCCGAGTGGCTGGTGGAGGCCAAGGTGACTTTCGTCGCGGTCGGCCAGCCGGTCACCGCCAAGCTCGCACTGCCCACCGCCAAGGTCGGTCAGGATACCGGGATCGATGCCCGCTCCGCCGGATACAGTTTTGTCGTCGATACCGATGCCAACAAGGAGCGCGTCGCCATCTGGTCGGCGGATTCGAAGGAAGAAAACCAGGCACTTTACTACCGAGTCCGTTTCCCGGCGAGTGGAGTGGAAAGCGCCGGTCCGCTGGCTCCGGAAGGTGAAGCGCCCGAACCGGTGGACCCGGGTCTAACAGGCACCCTGCGCGACGCGGGAATCAGCGTGGTCCGCCGGGTCAAAGAGCTGTCATCCTCGCCGGATACCGTCTTCTTCGGAATCTTCCGCGAAATCACCGCCATCGAGGCCTCCCAGGAGGTCGCCCTCCTGAAAAACGAGTACGAGCGTCAGGCCGGTCCGCGCGGCGTGGTCCAGCTCGGGATCGATCTCCTCAACATGGCCGGCGTGCCCGCGCGGGTGGCTTACGGTCTGCGTCTCGAAGAAGTCCGCGGTGCCCAGGATCCGGCGTATTTCGTCGAATACTTCGATGGGGTGTATTGGAAAATCCGCAATCCGGATGACCCGACCACCGCACCCAGCCAGCGCGAGTTTTTCATCTGGAACCGCGGTGGCGATGCCTTGCTGGAAGTCAGCGATGGCGGCGAAAACTCGAAGGTCGTTTTCACCTCCGCCCGAGTGGAAATCCCGCTGGAGCGACTCACCGATCTGCGCGATTCCGGCATTCTGGTAGCGACGATTTTCGGCCTTCCCGCTTCCGAACAGCAGATCTTCAAGTTCGTTGTGCTCATCCCGATCGGGGCCTTCGTGGTGGTGCTGCTGAGAAACATCGTGGGCCTCGCCACGCTGGGCACTTTCATGCCGGTGCTCATCGCGCTCTCGCTGTTGGAGATGACGAATGTCTGGGACGGTCTGATCATGTTCGTCGTGATCATCGCCGCCGGTCTCTGGTTCCGTTTCCTGCTTTCACGACTGAATCTCCTGGTCGTTCCGCGTGTGGCCGCCTGTGTGGTCATCGTCACACTTCTGATGATGCTCCTCAGCGTCGTGAGCTTCCACCTCGGCATGCGCGAGGGTCTGAAGATCACGCTTTTCCCGATGATCATTCTCGCTTGGACCATCGAGCGGATGTCGTTGATCTGGGAAGAGGAAGGCAAACGCAGTGCGATGCTGCAGGTGGGCGGTTCCTTGCTTGTGGCGGTGGTCGCCTTCTTCTTCATGAAAGAGCGCCAGATCCGCTACTGGGCGTTTTATTTCCCCGAACTCCTGCTGGTGCTGCTGGCGGGAATCATCCTCATCGGCCGCTACACCGGATACCGGTTGAGCGAGCTGATGCGCTTCAAGAATTTCCAATCGGCTTGATGAAACGTTGGTGGCACCGCTGGTTCCGCACGCCCGCCGAGCTTCGAGCGATGGGTGTGGTGGGCATCAACATGCGCAACGGCCGCTTCGTGCTGCCGAACAATCCGCGCCGACTCTACGATCTGGTCGACAACAAGGTCCGCACCAAAGGACTCGCCGAAGAGCGGGGGATCTCGGTGCCGAAAACCTACGGCGTGGTCGCCAATCCCGGCGACGTGCTGCGCTTCGAAAAAATGGTCGAAGGATACGATTCCTTCGTGGTCAAGCCGGTCCGCGGATCAGGCGGCAAGGGCGTGTTGGTCATCGCCGGCCGCGAGGATGGGATGTATGTGAAACCCAGCGGCGCGAGACTTTCTCCGGCGGAAGTCCGCCACCATTTGCAGAACATCCTCGCCGGGCTCTTCAGCCTCGGCGGCAAGCGCGACCAGGCGCTGGTGGAATACAAGGTGATGCCGGATCCGACGATGATGTCGATCAGCTTCCAAGGCGCGCCGGATATCCGGGTGGTCCTTTTCCATGGCTATCCGGTGCTGGCCATGCTCCGCGCTTCCACCCGGGAGTCGGACGGTCGGTCCAATCTCCACCAAGGGGCGATCGGTGTGGGCGTGGACATTACGACGGGGGTCACCGTACATGCCGTTCACCACGGACGATCGGTGGATCGCCATCCCGACATGAAGGTCCCGGTGATCGGCGTTCACGTGCCGGAATGGGACCGGATTCTCGATATCGCGGTGACCTGCCATGAAATGACCGGTCTGGGATATCTGGGAGTGGACCTGATGATCGATCAGAACCAGGGCCCCATCATGATCGAGGTGAACGCCCGCCCCGGACTTGCCATTCAGATGGCCAATGGCGTGGGCCTGCTGAAACGCTTGGAACCCATCGCGGAAAGACATCGCGCTTTCCCCGGGGATGATCGACCGACGAAAATCGCCTTTTCGAAAAATTCCTTTGCCGCCAAGTCCCCGGCCTGACGGAGTGCGACGATGATTGAGGCCAAGCAACTTCACCGCAGCTACAAGATCGGCCCGAAGCTGATCGAGGTGCTGCATGGGATCGATCTCCACATCGCCGCCGGCGAGAGTGTCTTCCTCTGCGGTCCCAGCGGCGCGGGAAAGACGACCTTGCTCTACACGCTCGCGGGACTGGAGCGTCCGCAGTCGGGATCGGTCTTCATTTCCGGCACGGATCTTTACTCTCTCGGAGGGCGCGCCCAGGCGGCCTTTCGCAATCGCCACGTGGGTTACATTTTCCAGAACTACCTGCTTCTGCCGGAGCTGACCGCCTGGGAAAACGTGATGGTGCCCGGGGCCATCGGCGGTGCCGACACCCGTGAGGCGGCCATGAAGGCTTTGGAGAGGGTGGGTCTTGCCGATCGTGCCGAACACCTTCCCGCCGAGCTTTCGGGCGGCGAGCAGCAACGGGTGGCCATTGCCCGTGCCGTGGCTGGCAAGCCCTCCGTGCTGTTTGCCGATGAGCCCACGGGAAACCTCGACACGCGCAACAGCGATGAGGTCATGGATCTTCTGTTAGGCCTCGCGCGGGAAAACGGCACGACGCTGGTGGTGGTCACTCACAACCCCGCTTTGGCCGATCGTGGCGACCGTCAGTTGTGGATTCGCGATGGCGAAATCACCGAGCGGGATTGAACGAAGGCCCCTTTATTCCGCCGGAGCGAAGAGAATGCAGCTCGGGGCCGGGACTTCGATGCAGAAGTCGGTCCGCGCCAGAGTGCCGGTCTCGGCATCGAAGGAGAAGACCGCGACTTCATGCGATTGCTGGCCCGCCGCGAGCAACCACTTGCCGCAGGGGCTCAGGGTGAAATGACGGGGAGTCTTCAGCTCGCAGGGGACGATGGCATGGCGGGTGAGGCTGCCTTTGGCGGCATCGAAGGAGGCCACGAAGATCGAATCGTGCCCGCGGTTGGAACCGAAGACCCATTTCCCGGCAGGGTGGACCTGCACTTCGGCCGTGGTGTTCGGGCTTTTCCAGTCTTCGGGCAGGGTGGAGAGGCGGGCGATGGATTTTGGCCCCTCCTTGGCGAGTTCCCAGACTTCGAGGACGTTGGAAAGCTCGTGGATGCCAAAGACGTGTTTCCCATCCGGATGGAAAGCCGCGTGGCGCGGTCCGTCGCCGGGTTGGCAGGCGATGAAGGGTTGGGGCCATTCGCGCCAAGGCACCGCTTCGATGGCCGCAGCGGGATCGAACTCGAAAGCCATGATCTTGTCCGTGCCGAGATCCGGAACCAGCAGGAGTTTCCCCAGAAAATGGGTGCCATGCGCGTGGGGCGCCTCCTGACGATCCGGGTTGGGACCCTTGCCTTCGAAGCGGGTGACCACGGCTTCTCCCTGGATTTTGCCGTTGGCGGGATCGATGCGATAGATCGACATACTACCATCGCCGTAGTTCGCCACGGCCAGACCCTGACCGCAGGGGGTCACTTCCAGGTGGCAGGCTCCCTGACCGCCGGTGGCCACGGTTTGGATGGCTTCAAGCGCATGATTTTCGCCGCGTTGGAAGACCCGGACCTCGGAGCCGGAAACCGCGTAGAGCACGGGCTGGGTGGGGTGCAGGCAGAGAAAACCCGCCGCAGGAAGCTCGGCAGCCAGGGAGGCGGCGGAAAGTCGGCCGGTCTTGGCATCGAAATCCGCCAGATAAATCCCCTCACCGGGCTTGCCACTGGTGCCGAAATACACCGGTGCCGCCCCGGCGGAGGAAAGCAGGGAAAGGGCGCCGATGAGGGCGGGGATCAGGGACCGAGATGCCGATTTCATTTCCCACAGCATGCCTACGCCCCCCGGAGGCAAGGCAAGGGAAAATGCCGCGGACTTGATCGTTGCCGGTCAGCCCGCCGGGGCTTTCAGAGACAGCGCTCCACTGCCCAGTAGAGCCCCGTCAGGGCGATGAGGATCGAACCCACCCGACTGAGCCGGTCGAAATGCCTATGCGGCCACCATCCGCAGATCGCGAAGGCACCGAGCAGCACCGCGATCTGCCCGGCTTCGACACCGAGATTGAAACCTAACAGACCCAGCAGGAGTAGATCGGGTCGATCCGGCGGCAGGAGCCCCGCTAGCATGCTGGCGAAGCCGAGGCCGTGGACGAGGCCGAAGACGGCAACAATCGGCAATCGGAGGCGCGAAACCCGTTCCTTGGGGCGAAGGTTTTCGATGGCGATCCAGGCGATGCTCAGACCGATGACGACTTCGACCGGTTTCTCCGGCAGATGGACCCAGCCGAGAGTCGCGAAGAGCAGTGCGAGGGAGTGGGCGAGGGTGAAGGCGAGGCTTTGGGAGAGCAGCGGTTTCCAATGGGCGGCGTAAAGAAACATCCCGAGGATGAAAAGGATGTGGTCGAGGCCTTTCGGAAGAATGTGGTCCCATCCGATCAGCACCCAGCGGAGAAAATCCGGTGGCGCATCGGCGATCACGGATTCCGAAGCGGAGAGCGGAAAGGACTCTCCGCTGACCAGAGGAATGACCCGTGAGTCGGCCTGCAAGATCAAGACCACGCCCAGGGGCTCCGACCAGCTCAAGGTCCGCGCTGAGGCCGGGATTTCCATTTCCACTTCGATCAAGGGCGGCTCTTCCGCCTCGCCCTCCGTCATGAAGCGGGGCGATGCCGCGGTGAGATCGGGAATCTGGATCATCGGCTTCAGCGGGCCATCCGGTGAGGAAATGCGCAGGCATTCCCGCAGGTAGATTTCCGTCTCACGGGCGATGCGCTCCCGTCCCGCAAGGTCTTGTGCCCTCAGCCACGCGAGGTCCTGAGCGGGCACATCGGCGTCGCCACGAAACTCCGGCAGGGCATAGGCGGCATCGATCTCCAGGATCATCCGATACCCCGATGGCGTGCTTTCGAGTCGGGCGCTGATTTCATCAATCTGATGCCCGCAGGCCATCCCCGCAGAAACGAGCAGCAGCAGGAGACAGCGCAGAGCAAGCACCCCGGAAGCTTGGGAAATGTCCGCCAGTCCGACAATCCCCCATTCTCCATGTGGGTGAATCGAGCCGGGAGGATCTGGTCGCCGGATGGGCAGGATTTGAAGGATGAACCGGATGGGGAGGGGTTGAAGGGGTTTTGAAAATCCATGATTCCCCTAAAAACATCCCTTTCATCCTGACCATCCTGTCCATCAAGCTCCCCGGTCCCCAGCGCTCGGTTTCATTCCCTCCCGGTTTGAACGACCAAGGGCCGGAATGGACGCTTGCCAGCCACTGGCCCGGTTGATTAGGAAGTCCTAAGCAATTTCCCCCTTCCCATGGCTGAATACACCGAAGACGACATCAAGTCCCTCGATTGGCGCGAACACATCCGCCTCCGCCCGGGCATGTACATCGGCAAGCTGGGCGATGGTTCCTCGCCGGACGATGGCATCTACATCCTGCTCAAGGAAGTCATCGATAACTCGATCGATGAGCACATCATGGGTCACGGCAAGGAGATCCACATCGAGATCGATGACCAGGGCCGCGTCGAGGTTCGCGACTTCGGCCGCGGGATCCCGCTTGGCAAGCTCTACGACTGCGCCGCCCAGATCAATACCGGGGCGAAATACGACAGTGAGGCGTTCAAGAAATCAGTCGGCCTCAACGGCGTCGGCATCAAGGCGGTGAACGCACTCGCCGGGTTTTTCGAAATCCAGGCCTGGCGCGATGGTCAGACGAAGGCGATCGAGTTCTCCAAGGGTCTCGTGGTCGAGGAAATGAAAACCCCGCGGGCGGAAGTGGCCGAATCCGGCACGCGTCTGGCCTTCGAGGTGGACCGCACGATCTTCCCAGCCCGCACCACTTTCAAGGTCGGTTTCGTGGAGCGGATGTGCCGCTACTACAGCTACCTGAACCCCGGCCTCACGCTGGTCTTCAATGGCAAGCGTTTCAAATCCAAGGACGGCCTGCTCGACCTCCTGCGCGAGGAAATGGAGCACGAGGCGCTCTATGGTCCGGTGCATTTGAAGGGCAAGGACATCGAGATCGCCTTCACCCACACGGCGGAAAGCGGGGAAGAATACTACACTTTCGTCAACGGCCAGAACACCACCCAGGGTGGCACCCACCTTGCCGCCTTCCGCGAGGCGCTGGTGCAGGTGGTCCGGGGTTTCTTCAAGAAACAATACGACCCCTCGGACATCCGCGCCGGCATCGAGGCCGCCATCGTGGTCCGGATCGAGGAGCCGGTCTTCGAATCGCAGACGAAAACGAAACTCGGCTCGGCCACGGTTTCGCCGAATGGCGAGTCGCTGCGGACATTCATTGGGAATTTCCTCAAGGAGCACCTCGACAACTACCTTCACCGCAATCCGCAGGCGGCCGAGGCGATGCAGAAACGCATCCTTTCCGCCGAGCGCGAGCGCAAGGACATGAAGGGCATCCAGAAGATCGCCCGCGAACGCGCCCGCCAGGCCAAGGTTCACAACAAGAAGCTCCGCGATTGCCGCGCCCACTTCGACAGCAAGCACAAGCTCCGCGAGGCCAGCACGATGTTCATCACGGAAGGTGACTCGGCCTCGGGATCGATCACCAAAAGCCGCGACGTGGAAACCCAGGCGGTGTTCTCGCTCCGCGGCAAGCCGCTCAATACCTTCGGCCTCGGCAAGAAGGTGGTTTATGAAAACGAGGAGTTCGCCCTGCTGCAAGCCGCCCTCGGGGTGGAGGAGGGGATCGAGGGGCTGCGCTACAATCGCGTGGTCATCGCGACCGATGCCGATGTCGATGGCATGCACATCCGCCTGCTGTTGCTGACCTTCTTCCTGCAATTCTTCCCGGAGATCATCCGCGAAGGTCACCTTTTCATCCTGCAAACCCCGCTCTTCCGCGTCCGCAACAAGAAGGAAACGATCTATTGCTACGACGAGGAAGCGAAGGAAAAGGCGCTCAACAAACTCGGGCGCGGCTCGGAAATCACCCGCTTCAAGGGCCTCGGTGAAATCTCGCCGGATGAATTCAAGTTCATGATCGGCCCCGAAATGCGGCTCGATCCCGTGGAGTTCGAGGAAGGCAAGGGCGTGAAGGAATTGCTCGCCTTCTACATGGGCAAGAACACCCCGGACCGGCAGGAATTCATCATCAACAACCTGCGCGAGGACGTGGACCGCCAGGTGGGCGATGCCGCCTGAGCCGACCTTTCCCGCAAGGGCCATTTCCATGCATCCCATCCTCGCCCAGGCCAGCCTGGCTCTGCTCAAGTCCGTGCTCGTCGATGGCCGTGTGCTCGACCGCAGCGTCCAGGAAGCTTTCAAAGCCAACCCACGCTGGGGGAAACGCGATCGCGCCTTCATCAGCTCGTCCGTCTGGGAATGCGTGCGCTGGGCAAGGTCGCATGGCTTCCTTGTCGATTCCACCGATCCCGCCGCCCTGCTCGCCGCCGAGTGGACACTGCGCGGTCTCGATGTGCCAACATGGTGGCAGTGGCAGGGGCTTTCCACCGATGAAATCCGTGCCCGCATCCCGCTA
The DNA here is from genome assembly GCA_025457665.1 of Akkermansiaceae bacterium. Lineage (GTDB taxonomy): Bacteria > Verrucomicrobiota > Verrucomicrobiia > Verrucomicrobiales > Akkermansiaceae > Haloferula. Next base: position 36,282 of record JALOTY010000003.1, read on the forward strand.
TTAGAAAGCCAGCCACGGCCTGTTAGAGAGTCCATTCCCGATTGGCTTGATCAGCGGGGTTCATCAGAACTCGGCGAGATGTGGGATCGTGAAATCATCGGTCTCAACCGCCGTGCCCCGGTGTTTCTGCGGGTGAACCGGTTGGTGAGCGATCCCGATCGCGCGCTGGCCTGGCTGGAATCACATGGCGTGAAGGCCGCAAAGGTCGATGGCTGGCCGGACGCCCTCGTGCTCGATGGCCTGCTGCCCAAGCCCCTCAAGGACGATGGCCGCATCGAGCTTCAAGACCTGGGTTCACAGCGGATTGCTCCGCTGTTAGATGTCGAACCCGGCATGCGGGTCATCGATGCCTGCGCCGGTGCCGGTGGCAAGACCCTGCATCTTGCGGCGCTGATGCAAGGTCGCGGCGAAATCCTCGCCACGGACATCCATGCCCGCAAACTCGAAGAACTCCTCCGCCGAGCCAAGCGTGCCGGCATCCGCAACATCCGCACGGAAGTGTGGAGCGAGGGTTTCATGAAGCGCCATCAAGGCTGGGCGGATCGCTTGCTCATCGATGCTCCCTGTTCCGGGCTCGGCACCTTGAGGCGTCAGCCGGATTTGAAATGGCGGATCGATGAACCCGGGCTGGAAAAAATCCGCCGCGTCCAGCGCCGTCTTCTCGACCACTATCCGAGCCTTCTTTCCCCCGGCGGGAAATGGGTCTATGCCACCTGCTCCCTGCTGCCTTCCGAAAACCGCGGGCAGCTCGATGCCCTCATCGAACGCGGCGGCTCATGGAAGATCGAAGCGGAATTCACCACCTCGCCCCACGCTGACAACTCCGACGGCTTCTACGCCGCGCGGTTGGTCGGGTGATGAGAGGACAGCTTCCCTCTGGACGAGGTCCCGGGGCGCCGATAGCCTCGCGGCACGAATGATTACCGGCGAAATCAAATCGAAAGTTGACCGCATCTGGGACACGCTGTGGTCCGGCGGCATTTCCAATCCCCTCACCATCATCGAGCAGCTCACCTACCTGCTCTTCATCAAGCGACTGGACGAGATCCACACCCTGCGGGAAAACAAGGCCAACCGGCTCAGGAAACCCATCGAGGACCCGGTCTTCACCCCGCAGCAGGAGAAACTCCGTTGGTCCCGCTTCAAGGACTTCGCTCCCGAGGACATGTTCGGCACGGTGCGCGACCACGTCTTCCCTTTCATGAAATCGCTCGGCAAATTCACCAGCGGGGAAGGGGATAGCACCTACAGCCACCACATGAAGGACGCCACCTTCATGATGCCCACGCCCCGGGTCCTCTCCAACATCGTGGACCAGCTCGATGCCATCGACATGTCCGCCAGCGATACCAAGGGCGACCTCTACGAATACATGCTCGGGAAAATCGCCAGCGCCGGGCAGAACGGCCAGTTCCGCAGCCCGCGCCACATCATCCAGCTGATGGTGGACATGACCGCCCCCACGCCCAAGGACAAGATCTGCGATCCCGCCTGCGGCACGGCCGGATTCCTTGTCGCCTCCTCCGAGTATCTCCACGCTCACCACAGCGACACGATCTACAAGGATGCCGCCTCCCGCCGCCGCTTCAATGAGGCCACTTTCCACGGCTATGACTTCGATTCCACCATGCTCCGCATCGGCAGCATGAACATGCTGCTCCACGGCGTGGAAAACCCGGATATCCGTTACAAGGACTCGCTGTCCGAAAACGAGGAGGACGACACCGAAAGATACTCCCTCATCCTCGCCAATCCGCCCTTTGCCGGCAGCCTCGATTACGAATCCACCGCCAAGGACCTCCAGCGCATCGTCAAGACCAAGAAAACCGAACTGCTGTTCATGGCGCTCTTCCTGCGCATGCTCCAGACCGGTGGCCGCGCCGCCGTCATCGTGCCGGATGGCGTGCTCTTCGGCTCATCCAAGGCCCACCAGCAGATCCGCAAGATCCTCGTCGAGGACCAGAAGCTCCAAGCCGTCATCTCCATGCCCTCCGGCGTCTTCAAGCCCTACGCCGGGGTCTCCACCGCCATCCTGTTCTTCACCAAGACCAACTCCGGCGGCACCGATCAGGTCTGGTTCTACGACATGCAGGCCGACGGCTTCTCGCTTGACGACAAGCGCACCCCGCAGCCCGACAAGTCCGACCTCCCCGACATCCTCCAGAGGTGGAAAACGCTGAAAACGGAAACGCTGAAAGCTGAAAGTCCGGAGAAATCCCGCAAGCGCACCGACCAGTCCTTCCTCGTACCCAAGACCGACATCGTCGCCAACGGCTACGACCTCTCGCTCAACCGCTACAAGGAAGTCGTCCATGAAACCGTAGAGCACGATTCACCGGAAACCATCCTCACCCGACTCGCCCAGCTCGAAAACGAGATCGCCAAGGGCAGAAAAGAACTGGAGGGGTTGTTGGGATGAAGCTTCAAACACGACCCGTCAGCGAAATTGCTGACCAAATACGCGGTGTGACATACGGTAAGCAAGACGCTACAAAAACCGCGATGTCCGGGTATGTGCCCGTTCTACGTGCTGGAAACATTACCGATGTCGGTCTCACGTTTGATGATTTGGTTTATGTCCCTTCATCAAAGGTGTCTCCAAAGCAAAGAATCAAGAAGAACGACATCGTTATCGCGGCATCGAGTGGAAGTCTTGACGTTGTCGGCAAAGCAGCCCGTGCTCTCGAAGACTTCGACGGAGGATTCGGGGCATTTTGTAAAGTTCTCAGGCCTCGTAGCGTGGTAAATGCAGCTTTCTTCTCTCACTACTTCAAAACCCCAGAATACAGAAAACTCATTTCATCTCTCGCGGCAGGGGCCAATATCAACAATCTCAGGAACGGGGACCTTGATGATTTGCAAATCCCCCTCCCGCCCCTCGCCGAGCAGAAGCGGATCGCGGCGATTCTGGATGCGGCGGACGCCTTGCGCACCAAGCGCCGCGAGTCCCTCGCCCAACTCGACGCCCTCCTCCAATCCACCTTCCTCACCCTCTTCGGCGATCCGGTCGAGAACCCGATGGGTTGGCCTCGAAAGAGTTTGGGCGAATTAGCACGGGAAAAACCAAACAACGGAATTTTCCGTAAGAACCCCGATTACGTTCAGGAGGGCAAAAGTGGTTTGCCGGTCGTCTGGGTCGAGGAGCTATTTCGTGGCAGTACAATCAATACTGAAGAATCGAGGCGTGTGATTCCTGAGGGCACAGAGATCCAGAAATACGGTCTCAAATACGGAGATGTCTTGTTTTGCAGGTCATCACTGAAGCTCGATGGAATCGCCTTCAACAACGTTTATATGGGAATCGACGACGAAGCTCTTTTTGAATGTCACGTGATACGGATTTCTCCCGATCTAACGAGAGTGTCGCCGATCTACTTGAATACGCTGCTTCGCTCCCCCCAAATGAGAGCCATCGCTAAATCCAAATCCAAAACAGCGACCATGACGACAATCGACCAAAAGGGACTTTGTTCCATTGAGATACCGCTCCCCCCATTGAAATTACAGCAAGTTTTTGACAACCAATTTGCGACCGTAGAAAAGCTAAAGACTTTGCACCGGTCCCACCTCGCCGAACTCGATTCCCTCTTCGCCGCCCTCCAACACCGCGCCTTCCGCGGAGAACTCTAATTCACCAGACCAATGAGAAATCCCAATGCATTTCACGCACCCCTTGATCCTGACGATACGGAAAAGGAGACTCGCGGTTGCCGGCACACCAACCCTGACATCTGCGCGAAGAATCGTGTGCCAAACAAGTGTGCCTTCGTGACCAAGGACGGCATGTGCTACGCACCCCCAGCTTCTTGGCCGAAGCAATTCAGGAAACTGCAAGAGCAGGCAGGCAAATAGAGTTGAACAAACAGATGAACGCCCTCTTCGCCGCCCTCCAGCACCGCGCGTTTCGTGGGGAATTGTGATCCATGACGAATCAGGCCAATCGGCAGCAGGAGAAAATATCACCAAAAATGCAGAGATCTGTGTTATGTTTATCCAAGACTCCATTCGTGAATTGCTACTTGATCCGATTCTCGACGAAACCCTGTCGCTTCCGGTTGACGACTTCGTTTTGAATACCGCCGATGGCTCTATTGCCCTTGGGGCATCGCTTCGGATGGCTCCAGATGGTGATGGTTTACAGCTTGATCTCCGAGATAGCGCCGGGAGGGACCTAAGGTCGTTTTTCGCCAGCGGTTTCAGGATTCAGGAAAAAGATTCATTGAATGCTTCCGGAGTGCTCGGCAACAAACTACGAGTGGATTTCTGTAAGATCTGGCCTCCGCACATTTCCACCACTCGGCCCATTGGAGAGGTGCATGCATCATCCGCCGTCGTCCAACTGGAGAGACTCATTATCCCGCCAACCGGCTCCGATTCACAGACTCGTGATCAAATCCGTGAAAACTTGGACCGGATTAATCCGCAAAGGCCGCCGGCCCGACTTGAAGAAAGGGAGGCCGACAACATACCCAGATTCGAACACATTGCTGTCTTCCGAAACACACGACTTCAGTTCTTCAACCGAGGGGTTGAGTGGACCGAGAGTCACCCGTTTTGGGGTGAGCGTCGAGGATCAAGGGACAGGACTTGGGACGGCGAAGCATTAGGAGGGAAATTTTCGCTGAAACAGGCGGGTAAACATTTGGAGGTTGGATTCCGGCATGAGGGCGGCAGCGACGATGAAGCCCGGCAACGTTTCGACGCTCTGCTGCATGCGGTAGCCTACACCCACGCCATTTTCCCATGGCCCACGTTTGTGCAACGCCGCCTTGATTGGCGGGTGATGGAGCAGTCTTTGAGGGTTGTAAGTCAGACCCAAGGCCGGATGGTGCCATTGCGGGAGAAGGATGGTTTCACCGATCCTAACGCGCCTACAAATTTGATTTCATCTGTGGCGGGCCTTTTTCATGGCATCGAAGAGAACAAGAATGGAGATCTGCTGCAGGCGATGTGGGTTTTTCGCGGTGCGGATTCAAGGTTGGCTCCTCAGCCTCTCCAAATGGCAATGATTTGCTCAGTGATTGAAGGTCTGCGTTCCGGACTCGTTGAAAGGAAAGTTCCGCCTGTGGCGTTCACTGATCTTCGAACTGAAGCGCTTCAGTGGATTTCAGGTCTCGAAAGTGTTACTACATGCGCTGACCGACTCGGAATGATTAAACGATTGAATCGAGTGGTTGAAAATTGGAACTACTACGATCGACGAGTGGAATGGGATGATGCCTTTCTGAGTCTATTTCCTGGACGGGACGACTGGGTGAGGGAGCTCTTTAAGTTGTTCAACAAGCACAGACATGGTCCGGCCCATGGTGACTTTAGCGCCGGCGCAAAAATTGACCCCCATGCATCCCTTGACGCGTTGGGAAGGCTAGCGGGCCTGATAAATCTTATTGTTGCCGCGAAGGCGGGTTATACGGGATCGATTCTTGAATCTCCTTTGTCCGATAGGAGGATCGATCTTCAATAGAATCTTGACTGAAATCTGAGTCAAAATAATCCTTCCTCTGTGCTGGTCATTCCCAACCATATCAACGCGAACGGACTACGCCCTTTCCTTTTACAGATTGCGGAGTATTCCTCCACGCCCGAATTGACTATTGATTTCTCTAGGCTCCAGAGGGTTTCCCCGGCAGGATTGGCAGCGCTAACGGCATTTATTAAAGGGCGTTCAAGAGCTCGATTGCTAACGAATGTGACCGGTCTGGAGACCTGCTGTATTCGCGAATATCTTCGACACATGAATCTCCTGCGGCTTTGTGACTGGGAGAAGGGTGACGAATCGTCCACGCGTCACGATCCGACAGGCAAGTTCGTTCCTTTGAAGCAAATCACTCATGACGTTGATGATTTGGGGGACCAGATTGCGGCGTGCATTGCGCCGGGCGGCGAGGATTACGAAAACCCCAATGCAGGACTGTACGACGCGGCGTGGTATCTGGTGACCGAAATGGCGAACAACGTCCACCAACACAGCCGTGGGATCGGTTTTGTGGCAGCGCAAACCACGCTCTCAGATGGTTTTGTGAGGATTGCTATTGCCGATTGTGGTTTGGGTATACCCGCAAGCTTGGCTGGTGCTGGTTTTTCGTGGGCACAAGATATCCCGGATGAAGACGCCATCGAGCAGGCCTTGGTCGCCCGGGTTTCCAGTAAGGGCCAGCCTTCCAATGAAGGGGTAGGTCTGACGCTAAGCGCCCGCATTGTAGAGCTGATGGGAGGGGCAATGCTGATCGCCAGTGGGGGCGGCACGGTCATCCGAGGCTGTGACTCCTCTCTCACGAAGGGCAAGTTCCCGGATGGTTTGCGCTACCCAGGGACGTTAGTCGCTCTGAATTTCCGCCGTTCAGAGGCGTCGGGTTTTGGCTGCAAGCTTCACAAAGCCAGGGAGTTGGAGAATCTCTTGCGGAGGTGTTCGAACTCGGTTACATTTCAGCCATGACACACGTAATCCGCCTGCGCGACGAATTCGGACCTCGCCTAAGCGATGGGGCCGAGGCGTATCGATTTCGGGTGTCAGCTATCGACAAGTACCTCAGTTTACCACACTGCGAGCGAGTGATTCTTGATTTCACTGGGGTCCGGAGTGCCAACAGTTCGTTTGTGAACGGATTGGTCAGTGGGTTGTTCGAGCAGCACGGCGCGGCTGCACTTCGGAAGTTGGTTTTCAAGGGTTGTCTGCCCACAGTCGATCTCGGCATGATCAAACACTCGGAAAGGGTGTCCTGAGCTTCTTGACTTTCAGCTCGTTTTCCGACGGGTGACCTGCTAGGGAAGGTCCAGCGCCCGATGATCTCCAATTTCGCCTTCCTGCCCCCGGCCTTCAATGACCTCGCGGAAGCCGCCCGCAAGGCGGAGGCTCAGGTCATGGGTGATCCCCGCGCCGCGTGTTTTCATGCCCGCTTCGCGCTGGAGACGGCTGTGCGCTGGCTCTACCGCCACGATACGAGCTTGCGGATGCCGTATGACACCACGCTCGGAGCCATGATCCATGATCCCGGTTTCCGCAACCTGTTGCCGGAAGCGGTATTCCAAAAGGCCCGCATCATTCAGCAGGTGGGCAATCAGGCGGTCCACGAGCCGCGACCCATCCGCCAATATGATGCGCTGCAAGTGGTCAAGGAGCTGCATCACCTCTGCTACTGGCTCACCCGCACCTACGCGCCGGATGCCTCCCGCGAGGGAGCCGCGTGGTCGGATGCCCGTGTGCCCCAGGCGGTAAGCGGCGAGGCGGTCGTCCCGCGCAAGGATCTGGAGAGGCTGGAAGAGCAACTCGAGGCGCAGGCAAGGGAAACCCTCAAGAGGCAGCAGGAAAAGGATGCACTCGACTCTGAACTGCAAGCCCTTCGCGCCCAGCTTGCAGAAGCCAAGGCTGCGGCGGAAGCGAAGCCGGATACCCACGATTACACCGAGGCGGAGACACGCCACTACCTCATCGATCTGGAACTCAAGCGCGCCGGATGGCCGCTCGATCAGAAGCGCGACAAGGAATTCGAGGTGAACGGAATGCCGAACCAGAGCGGCAAGGGATACGTGGACGATGTGCTGTGGGGGGATGACGGCAAGCCGCTCGGCATCGTGGAATCCAAGAAGACCACAGTGGACGCCCGTGTGGGCCAGCAGCAGGCCAAGCTCTACGCCGATTGCCTGGAGGCGATGTATGGCCAGCGCCCGCTCATTTTCTACACCAACGGCTACGAAATCTGGCTTTGGGATGACGTAAACTATCCGCCACGCCGTGTCTCCGGGTTTTACAAAAAGGAAGAACTCGCCCGCCTCATCCTGCGCCGCGGCGCGAAGAAAGACTTCGGCGTTGTTCCGATCAATTCCGTCATCGTCGAGCGCTACTATGCGAAGCGGGCGATCAAGAGCATCTGCGAGCATTTTTCCAAAAAGCAGCGCAAGGCTCTGCTCGTCATGGCGACCGGGACCGGCAAGACCCGCCTTGCCATCGCGCTGGTGGATGTTCTTCAACGGGCGAATTGGGTGAAACGCGTGTTGTTCCTCGCCGACCGGGTGGCCTTGGTCAATCAGGCCGCCAATGCCTTCAAAACTCACCTGCCGGATTCAAGCCCGGTGAATCTGGTGACCGAGAAAAACACCGAGGCGCGCGTCTATGTCTGCACCTACCCGACCCTCATGGGTCTCATCGATGAAACCGATGGTGGCACGGCTCGCTTCGGGGTGGGTCACTTCGATCTGATCATCATCGATGAGGCCCACCGCTCAGTGTATCAGCGCTATCGCGAGATCTTCCGTTACTTCGACTGTTTGCTTGTGGGTCTGACCGCCACGCCTCGCGATCAGGTGGACAGGAATACCTACGAACTTTTTGATCTCGAACAGGGTGTTCCCACCGATGCTTACGAATTGGATCTGGCGGTGAGTGATGGATTCCTCGTCCCGCCGCAGGTCCGCCAGGTCGATCTCCGGTTCCCACGTGATGGCATCCACTACGATGATCTGAGCGATGAGGAGAAGGCAGAATGGGAGGCGCTGGATTGGGGGGACAATCATGGCGACGCTGGCGCGCCTGTCGCGGTCAACGCCGCTGCGATCAATCATTGGTTGTTCAACACCGATACTGTGGACAAGGTGCTCCAACACCTGATGGAGGAGGGGCTGAAGGTCGAAGGCGGCGACCGGCTGGGCAAGACCATCATCTTTGCCCGCAATCACGACCACGCGAAGTTCATTGAGGACCGATTCAATTTTCATTACCCTGAGCATGCCGGGCACTTTGCCAGGGTCATCGATAACCAGGCGAAATACCCGCAGAGCTTGATCGACGACTTTTCCCAGAGCGACAAGTCACCGTACATAGCGATATCCGTGGACATGCTGGACACGGGGATCGATGTGCCGGAAGTCCTCAACCTCGTGTTTTTCAAGCCGGTCTATTCCCGAATCAAGTTCTGGCAAATGATCGGGCGGGGAACCCGCCTTTGCAGGAACCTCTTCGGCCCGGATCAGGACAAGGAGCACTTCCGGATATTCGATTTCTGCTTCAACTTTGACTTCTTCCGCGAGAATCCCAATGGCATCGAGGGTGGTGTAGGCGAATCGCTCGGGACCCGATTGTTCAAGAGCCGCGTCCGCTTGCTGGCTGCTGTGCAGGAGACGCCCACTTTGGAGGCATCCGGCATGCTGCGCGGCTCATTGACCCGCACCTTGCATGACGAAGTGAGCGGCATGAATCCGGATAACTTCCTGGTGCGTGCCCAGCTCCAGCATGTGGAGAGATTCCAGAACCCGAAGGCATGGGATTCGCTGACTGAATCAGACATCCACGAGATCGAGCAGCATCTCGCCGGGCTGCCCAGCCAGATCGAAACCGATGAGATTGAATCCCGGTTCTTCGACCTGACCGCCCTGCGCATGCAGCTTGCCGTGGTCGAGGGTGATCCCGCTGGTTTTGAGGGCAATCGGCGTAAGGTCATCGAAATCGCCGCCAGTCTTGAGGAGAAAGACGCCATTCCGGCCGTCAAGGAGCAGCTCGAATTCCTGCGTGCCGTGCAGGGCACTGAATTCTGGGAAGCGATGGATCTCGGGGCGTTGGAAGATCTGCGGCTCCGGATGCGTGGCTTGGTGCAATTCATCGACAAATCCAAGCGCAAGATCGTCTATACGAATTTCAAGGACGAGGTCGTCGGAGTCCGCGAGGAGACGGGCATCTACATGCCGAAAATGACCGGGAATCAGTATGCCAAAAAGGTCGAGGACTACCTTCGGACGCATCAGGACGAGATCGCCATCCAGCGACTCAGGACCAACCAGCCGCTGACCCCCACCGATCTGAAGTCCCTGGAGGAGACCCTTCTCAGCATCGGGGAAGATGATGGTGAGCGGCTCCTTGCGAGCATGCTTCAGCTCCACGAGGTTCCCACGCTTGCCCACCTGATCCGACGCGTGGTCGGAATGGACCGGGCTGCCGCCAAGAATGCGTTCGCATCGTTCCTCGAAGACGGAAGCTTGAATTCCCAGCAGATGCGGTTTGTGGAAATGATCATCGATCAACTCGCCTCCCGTGGCTTCATCGAGCCTTCGGCTCTCTATGAGCAGCCCTTCAGCGCTCTTCACGCGGACGGCCCGGAAGGCCTATTTGCCACCAAGGGGAATGTGATCGATGGTCTTTTTCAGACCCTGGAGGAGACCTTGCCAAAGGTGGTGGAAGGGTGATTCCGTTTGGCTCGACAAATGGGGATCATCGGAATTCATTTTCTCCATCCCATCCGATGAATGAGAAAGACGATCGTTCTTGGTTCGAAGAGAATGAAGATGTCCAGGCGTGGATTCCCTATGAAGAGGGCGATGGAATCCGGTTCAAATACTCGTCTCTTTATCGGACCCATGGAGAGAAGGTCCGGACCTTCGGGAGTTTTTCGATGCGTTACGAGTTTCCGGTTCCCCCGGATTTCATCGAACTCGTCGATGATCATGTCGAAGGTGGATTCGATGGGGCCTATCGGGTCGCGATGGACGGGGGAAACCGGATTGCCTGGTGGAAGTTTTTTTTCGCTGATCTTACAGTAGTTTCGGATGAGATGCTGGAGGCGATAGGAAGGGAGAGTTACGTTGACCATGTCATTGCTGAGCATCGAAGCCTGTTTGTGTCGCCTGAAGGCACCATGCGGTTTGTGCCCTTTGGCAAGGCCGATCGCTTCGGGCCAAGCGATGAGGGGAGTCCTGGATTTCTTGCCTTTGACCGTGCCGGGAGGGTCTTCTTTCTGGCTCCGAACCGGGACGCCCCTTTGCAGATCGCTGAATCATTCCGCGAGATGCTGATCTATGCGATTTTCATGCACTATGGTTGATTCGGACCGACCAAACCCGGTCATGCCCGGCAAGTTTTTTGAATCTCAGGGAGGGATGCGCCGGGTTGTCCATGAACATCCGGTAGGATCGGCGGGCAGCATCCTTCACCCGTGGATCCAGGGCATCATAGGCACGCCAGAAGCTGGGTCGGACTCGCGAGATCAAAGTCGTTTCAGGTCGAGCGCTTCATCCGTCTCCGCCGCAGACTCGCGCAGGAAGTTATCCAAGCGTGGCCGTGGCGTGCCATCAGCAAGGATGGCCTCCCAACGCTCATCCTGTTGCCGAGCAATCAGGAAACGGACGAAGTCCGCCACCTCCTCCCGCTTCTCGGGCGGCAGGGCGTTGCAGAGTTCGGTGATTTCGGCAGGGCTCATGAAAGAAAGTTATACGATGCGATCCGGTGATTCAAGGTTACAGGTGGGATTCCCAGGTGATCGCTCGGGAGTTTTCCCTCGCCGGCGTTTGCGGTGGGGCGTGAGGGCGTTTTTTTCGAAGCCGGCGGAGGTTCAGGTAGGGACGGGCTCCGGTGGAGTGAGGAGTCTGATTTCTGGAAAGTAGGTGTGGTAACGATCCGCATCCGCAGTGGCGAGAGTCATGCCTAACAGGGAAGCATGGGCACCGATGAAGAAATCGGGAAGCGGGATTTTGGGAGCAGGCGATACGGGCTGAAGGCGGCGATTTGCCAGATACAGAGCATATGCTTTGGCACAAAGCAGCGAAGCTGCGGAGGGGAGGTCAAGCAGGGTGACTCCCAGATTCTGGAGGCGGCTTAACACTGTTTCCGGTGCGGCATCCCCGACGACGTATTCGGCAAGGATCACCGATTGATGGCGGCACCATCGACCAACAAGGAATCGCGGATGATTTCCCGAGCCCAAGGATGGTGGGGTGAGGTTGCATCGAAGCCGTAGATCAGGACATTCGTGTCCAGGAGAATCATGGCTCTCGGGTGTTCTTGCTGAGATCCTGCCAACTCATCACCGGAGTGAGGGCGGAAGACTTCAGAAGTTTGTCCAACTCTTCTGCCGTGGGTTTCGGGCGGGGTGAGGGGGTGAGCTTGGCCAATTCATAATGGCCGGGCGAAGACTCGTGGACAGCGTAAGTTTCCCCGGGCTGGGCACCGGGGAGAACGAGCCTCCGTTTCGAGTCAACCGTCGCGACCTTCATGGTGGGAGATTCCCACGTTGAGGCTGTTTTGTCAAACCTGCGGCAAGCGCCCGATAGGCCTGCTCGCGATGGACCGCGAGGGATGAAACGCAGGGCGTCTGAGATCAGGAGGATGGTCGTTTGCTCACCGGCGTTTGCGGCGTTGGGGAGGGCGTTTTTTTGGAGTGGGGGCCTGGCCGAAGGAGGTTTTGGGCGAGGTGGATTTCGGTTTGCCCGAGGCCTTGGATTTGCCGCTGGGTTTGGAGTTGCCTTTGCGCGGGGATTTTTTGTCGAAGGCGGCAGGGCGGCGGGAGCGGCTGGCTTGGCCTGTTCCAGGGCCGGGGCCTTGGGTGGGATCGGGCATGTCGGCGAGTTTGAAATCGACGAAGCGGCGTTCGTGATCGATGCGCTGGACGAGGAGTTTTACTTTCTGGCCCATGCGGAGTTCATGACCATCCCGATGGGTGGCGCGGCCGGCCCAGGCTTCGATGCGCCAGGCGCTGCCGAGGTCTTCGCGTTTGAGAAGGCCACGGGTGCCGATATCGGTGGCCTCGACGAGCAGGCCCATGGGGCGGACTTCGGTGATGAGGCCTTGGAACACCACGGGGGTTTCGGCACCGATGGTGGCTTCAAGATACTCGAGCATCTTGATGTTCTTCGATTCGTTTTCGGCATCGGCCGAGGCGCGCTCGGTGTCCGAGATATGTCGTGATATCTCGTGGAGTTCGGTCTGCCGCGGGGTGGGGTCCGGCTTGGGTGGCGGATTGTCCAGGAATGGCTGGAGGGAGCGATGCACGATGAGGTCGGCATAGCGGCGGATGGGCGAGGTGAAGTGGCAGTAGTCGGCCTTGGAAAGCCCGTAGTGGCCGAGGGGATCGGGCGAGTAGGCGGCGCGTTTGAGGGATTTCAGCAGGCCGATCTTGATGGCATGTTCATCGGGTGCGCCCTTGGCGGCATCGAGGAGTTTCTGGATGTGATCCTTGTTGGTGAGGTCGCCGAAGTTGTAGCCGAAGGCTTTGGCGGTCTCGCCATACTCGAGGAGCCGGCCGAGGTCCGGGTCTTCGTGGATGCGGTAAATGGTGGGTTTGTTGCGGATCTTGAGGATGCGGGCGACCGATTCATTGGCGGCGAGCATGCATTCCTCGATGAGTTGGTGGCTGGGGGTGTGTTCGACGTGGTCGATGCGGATGGGTTTGCCATCGTCGCCGAGGATCACGCGGGTTTCGGGCATTTCGAGGTCGAGCGCGCCCTCGGCGAAGCGGCGGGCGCGCATTTTCGAGGCCATGTTCCAGGCTTCGCGGACCATGTCGGCGAGGGTGGGATCGGAGCCATCGGGGGCGGGCTGGCCATCGAGGATGGCCTGGGCCTGTTCGTAGGACAGCTTGGCGCGGGAATGGATGATGGCATTGCAGAAGCGGGTCTTGAAGACCTTGCCCTGGCGGTTGACCTCCATGACGGCGCATTTCGTGAGGCGGTCCACGAAAGGTTTGAGCGAGCAGAGGCCATTGGAGAGTTCCACGGGCAGCATGGGGATCACGCGGTCCACGAGATAGGTGGAGTTGCCGCGTTCGATGGCTTCCTTATCGAGTGAAGTACGAGGCTTCACGTAGTGGGATACATCGGCGATGTGAACGGCGAGTTTCCAGCCCTCGGTGGTTTTTTCCACCCAGATGGCATCGTCGTGGTCCTTTGCATCGGCGGGGTCGATGGTGATGACGAGCTTGTCGCGCCAGTCTTCGCGCGCGGCGACATCGGCGGGATCGACCTCCTCGGGGAAAGCGCGGGCTTCGGCGAGGACGTCATCGGGGAAAGCGGTGCGGATGCCGTTTTTATGGATGATGGCGAGGATATCGACGCCGCTGTCGCCGGGCCAGCCGAGGACTTCGATGATGCGTCCGTGGGGGTGATGGTGTTGCCATTGTTCGATGCGGACGACGACGATCTGTCCGGGGCGTGCGGTGGTTTCGCCCATGAGTTCGACATTGCCATCGATGGCCGGGTCATCCGTTTCCACCCAGGAGAGGCGGCCTTTGCTGCGGTAGATGCCGACGAGTTTGCCGGAGCGACGGTCGAGGACTTTTTCGACGCGTCCGTGGATTTCCGGCTCGGCATCGGGATCGCTCTGGCTGCGGTTGCGGCGGTAGTCGCGTGGGCTGGGTTTGGGTTTCACCAGCGAGACGAGGACGCGGTCGCCATCGAGGGCATTTCCGGTATCCCGGCGTGGGACATGGATGCGTGAGAGGGCGGCGAGGTCGTGGCCGGAGGCGAGGTTATCGGCATCGGCGGCATCCGGGAAGAACCAGGCGTGGCCTTTGGGGGTGAACTTGATGGAGCCGCGGAGTTCGTTGGGGCGGGCGTTGGCGGGTTCGTATCGACCCTTGCGGCCGAGGGTGAGGCGGCCGGATTTCTCAAGTTCGGCCAGTTCCTTGCGGAGGGCGGCACGTTCGGCGGAGGGGAGTTCGAGGGCGCGCGCGATTTCGGATTTGTCCATCGGGCGGGCGTCGGGCGAGCGCAGGAGATTGAGAATGCGGTCGCGGAGTTTGTTCTTGGGCATGATGTATGGTCTTCGAGAAACGGAAGCCTTCGTCCAACCGCAAGCAGGAAAGCGAGGGGGGCGGCGGAATCCGCATTGCCGCACGGGAGGGCCGAATGAAGGGGCCGCAGCGGCGGGTGTTCCGGGAAATTCCGGCCGGGTCCGGAGATGCTCGGACTGCCGAGCGACGGCACTTCCTAAGATCTAGTGGGGGATAAGGCAAGCGGAAAAGCCGGAGTGCGCCAGGTGGCGGAGACGCAAGACTTCAAGACGCAAGACACAAGACCGGAGGAACAGCCGGGCTCCGCGCGGCGCCGCTCACTGATCACTGATCACCGATCACTGCCCCACCCTCCACCATCTTTCATCGGTCTCTGGGCTTTCGAATGGGGGGATTATGAATCGGCGCGCATGGCCAGGGAGATGAAGGAGATGATGGCGCAGATGATGAGGCCGGCCCAGGCGAGGAAACGGATGTCGCGGGGGGCGTTGCGCCAAGAGAGGTGGCTGGCGATGGAATCGGTAAACCAGATGGCCACGGTGGCGACGAAGGGTGCGTAGAGGAGGCGGAAGCGGGTCGAGCCTTCGCTGGTGAAGGCGATGGCAAGGATGGAAAGGAGAACCAGGAGCGAGAGGAGTCGGTGCCATTTGTCGCTGATGGTGACGGCGTATTCGGGCTCTTTCATCGGTGGGGTGATTCAAGGATAGGATAGGACGTCAGCCTTTGAGCCAATCGGTTCCGAAGAACATGAAGGCGGCGAGGGCGAGGAAGAGGAGGGCGAGGAGGATCTTGATGGTGGCGGTGGATTTTTTCTGGAAGCGGATGAGGGCTTCCGAACGCAGGCCGGCCCAGGCGAGGATGAAGATGATGACGAGGGGGAGGATGAAGGCGAGATTGTAGATGATGAGCATGCCGAAGGCATCGGCCCGGCCCTGCTGGATCTGATAGATGATGGGGGCGTAAACCTGGCCGGTGCAGGCGAGTTCGAGGAAGGAGACGACGACGCCGACGATGAAGGCGGCGATGACAAATCTTCGTGAGCGAGCGCCGGTGCGGATGGCACCGCGGATGCGGTCCTTGAGGAAACCGGGGAGTTGGAGGGTCATGTCGCCCGCGCGACCGCGGTGGGCGAGGATGGCATCGCGCAGGGACAGGATGGCGGCGAGCAGGGCGAGGGAACCGAAGATCCAATTCAGCCATTTTTGAATGCCCTGGACCTGGGTGGTGATGGCGGCAAGGACACGATGGAGGGCGAGACCGGCGGCGAGGTAGGTGAGGAAAATCGCGAGGATGAAGGCGGCGCCGACCATGAGCATTTCCCGCGGGCTGCGGCGGGCGATCTGCAGGTAGGAGAGGAAGAAGATGATGGTGGCGAAGGCGCAGGGGTTCACGCCATCGAGCAAACCGGCGCCGATGACGATGGGGAGGGTGAGGGAATCGTATCGATCCTCGACCTCCTCCCGGGCCTTGCTGAGGTCCTGCTCGCCGATGCTGCTCCAGGCATCGTCCTGGGCGACACGCATCGTCCCGTCTAACAGATTTCCGAGGGCCTGGGGTTGGATGTTTTCGCGGACGAGGAAGCCGGTCTGGGTGAAGACAGAGGGGGCGATGTTCTGCTGATTGGAGGGGACGCTGAAGCGATCGCAGAGGGCTTGGTTGAGGAGGGTGGAGGGGCCTTCGAGGATGTTGTGTTCTTCGATGGCGAGCAGCGGGAAGTCGCGTTTGAAATCGGCAAGCATCGCACTGACCTTGGCGCAGTCCTGGCAGCCGGGTTTGAGGAAATAGATGAGTTTGAGGCTTTCGCGGGTGCTTTCCCCGTTGTCTGCCGTTTCCTCATCGGGCGCGACGGTCACGAGGTCCTCGTTGCGGGCGGCTTCATCGCTGGCGACGAGGGCGGAGAAACTGGCGAAGCCGTCCTTGTTGTCTTTGGGGGCGGCGATGGCCTTGATCAAGGCGGGATCGAGGCCTTCGGTATTGATGGCGGAAAGGATGGGGGCGAGGCCGGGACCGAGGCGGCGGATGTTTTCGCGAAGCCAGTAGGTGATGCGCCACGAGACATTGGCTTTTTCCGGTTGGCGGGGGATGAGGGAGGCAAAGGCTTCGACATCGATTTCCCGGCCGTGGCAGAGGAGGGTGAAGGCGGCTTCGAAGCGGTTGGTGGGGGATGGGTCGCTTTCCGCCATGCGGGTGAGGAGGGCAGCGGTGGGGTCATCGATGCGGCGGTTCCGGCGTTCCGAGTCCCAGGAACTGCTGGAGTGTCCATGCGTGTCATCGAAGCGATGTTCCCAGGATGAGTTGGCGGTGGTGGTGATTTCCGGGAGGACGGCGCGGACTTGGGGCGAGGGATCGTCGGCGAGAGCCTGGAGTTCGCCGCGAATGGCGGTCATGCGTTTGGAGCCGAGGGTGAACCAGGCGGCGCGGCGGAGCCAGGGATCGGACGAGCCCTTGGCGAGGGCGAGGACGGGACCGGTGGCGCTGGTGGGAAAGGATTCATTGAGGGCGATGAGGGCGAGGATGCGGATGTCCGTGCGGGCTTCGTCATCGACCCCCACCTTGGTGGCCCAGTTGCGGATGATGCGGGATGAGGCACCGGAGGAGCAGGCGGAATTGAATTCCCAGGAGCAGAGTTCGTGGGCGAGCAGCGGGCTGCCATCGCGCATGAGTTCTTCGAGGACGAGGGAGATGAAGGCGGCGGCATTTTGGTTCGAGAATGCGGCGGCGGCGGCGGCGGAGCGGATTTCGGCGACCGGGTCGCGGAGGAGTTCTCGGAGGATGGGGACGGCTTCGCGGCGCGTGGGCTCGCTGAGGGCGGCGGCGATGGCGGACTTGTGGGCGGTGGAGGCGGTGGGGAGGGAGGTGAGAAGCAGGCGGAGGGCCTCGGGGTGGCCGGCGGCGCTGAGGGCGACGCGGCAGCGGAATGCGGTGTCATTGTCCCCGGCAGCAATCTCCAAAAGCTTCGCGCTGAGCTTGCCGAGAGCGTCCGGCAGGGCGGGGGTTTCCGGGGCGGAGCTGTCGGAAGTACGAAAGGCATCGTAGAGAGGATCGAGAGTGGTGGGACCGGTCTCAACGTTCAGATCGCCGAGCGCGGCGGTGACGGCGGGATCGATGGCGGGGATTTTCGGGAGTTGGAGGCGATCGGTGACAGCGCTGAGTTTCTCCGGGCTGCCTTCTTCGAGGGCCTTGAAGAGGGCGCTGGCGACGCGGGGGGATTCGACGCGATCGGCATCGGCCCCGAGATAACGGAGGGCGGCGCAGGCGACATCGATATCCGGATCACTGGCGAAGCTGAGAACGATTTCCTGAAGGCCGCTGCTTTGTTCGGCTGCGCGGACGACGGCGAGGCGGGCATCGGCCGGGTATTTGGTGAGGGCGGCGAGCATTTCCGCATCCGGGATGCGGCTGAAGGCGGCGTAGCCTTCGAGCACGGGGCCGACCATGTCCGGGCTTTGCAGGAACATTTCCTTGAGCTTTGGCAGGGCCTCGGTGGCTTTGAGAACGGCGCAGGCCTTGATGGCGCGGAAGCGGACGAACTCATCGGGATCGCCGAGCAGGGCCACGGACTTTTCCTTGCCCTCGATGACGCGTCGTCCGGCGATGAATTCGAGGGCGGCGGTGCGGACGCGCCAGCGGGGGTCATCGAGGAGGGTGACGATGGCCTGATTGACTTCGCCGACGATGCCTTCGGCGGCTTCCAGCTTGTCGGAGCTATCGAAGTAAAAGGAGTCCTGGGCACCGCCGACGAGTCTGAGGCAGGTCTGGATGGCGGAGACGAGGAGGTCCTCATCCTCGTGTTTGAGGAAGCTGACGGCGAGTTCGGTGGATTCCTTGCCTGAAACGTCCTTGAGGCGGCGGAGAGCGCCGTGGATGACGTTCACATCCGTTTCCTTTTTGAGCACCGGGGCGACGATGGGGACGGCGGCGGAGCCACCGGCGGCGAGCATGGCATCGATGGCGGACTCGCGGACGAGGGGGTCCGGGTGATCGAGGAAATCCCGCAGGATGGGCAATCCGGCCAGGCCGGCGCTGCGCAGCGCGGCGAGCGAGGCAAGCATCTGATCGCGGGTGCCGAAGGTGAGTTGGCGGGCGTGATCGGAAGCCTGTTCGCCGAAGGCACGGTTGAGGACGATTTGGTACTGGGCTTGTCGTACTTTCGCCCGGCTGCCGGCGGGGAGGGTGGGGGTGCTGCTGAGGAAGGTTTCGAGGAAACCGACGGAAGCAAGGCCATCGACCCCGAGCATGTGGCGGGCGCGGGTGGCTTTGTCGGCATCATCGCCGAGGAGGTCGCGCAGGTAGCCGCGGCGCTGGTCTTCATTGATGAGCGGGCCGCCGGGGGAAGCGGGATCGGCGGAGGCGGCCCATTGATTCCAGCGGGCGAGAGCGGGATCATTGGCGGGATCTGCGGGCGGAAGCCAGGGGTTGAAATCGAGATCGCCCCCGGCTTTTTCCTCGAGCATTTCGAGGGCGGCGAGGCGGATGGCGAGGGCGGGGTTTTTCAGATTCGCGATGAGGGCGGCGGCGGGAAAGGGGTCGTGGAGAAGGATTTCGTTGCGGAGCTTGGCGCGCTGCGCGGGATCGGCAAGGAAGGGCAGGATGCGGGCGAGGAGATCGGCATCGGGCTTCTCCGCGGCCTTCCATTCGGCGAGCGCGGCGGCGGCGGGATCGGGAGGGTTTTCCTGGGCGATGGTGACGACCGGAGCGACAAACAGGACCAGCGCGAGCAGCCACGACGGGCTGAAGCGGAGCGGGAGGCGGGTGATCCTGTTAGACGTGAGGTGCACCGTGGCGGGAGGGCTGGGATTCAATGCAGCAGGGCGTAGGCGAGGATGTTGGCGTTGATCTCCATGGCATTGCCGATTTCGTTGCCGCCGCAGCAGCAGCAGCCTTCGGCATTCGAGCTGTCATTGAGACCATCTGACGAATAGACCACGACGATCTTGCCCTTGTGGAAGATCCCGCGGAGGCGGGCTTCGCCGGTGGACTTGGCGAGCTTGAGATCCTTGATCGTGAAGATCGTGCGGAAGATCTCGTGATCCATGGGGATGTCCTTGAGGGCGTCATTGCCCATGAGGCGTTTGATTTCGCGTTCGAAGGCGGCGGCCCATTCGGCATTCGAGCAGGAGGGAGAGGCGACGAGGAAACCACCGCTTTCGAGATATTTTTTGAGGTGTTCGCGCTCGGTGGTGGAGAGGGTGAAATCGCCCTCACCGGTCATGATGGCGAAGGGGATTTTGTACAACTCATCGGAGCCGAGTTTCACCGGTTTGAAGCGGCGTTCGGTGGCGATGGAGGTTTTCTGTTGGACGGTGGTGAGGAACTCGTCGCTGAAGCAGTTGGAAGTCTTCGTGCCGGCGTAGATGAGGTTGCCGCATTCGACCGCGCCTTCCTTGGCGAGGGCGGAGGTGACGAGCAGGGCGAGGGCGAGGAATGTTTTCATGGCGTGAGACGTGTGGGATTCATTCATCGGGGGTGAAATAGGCTTTGACCGCATCGCGATACGCGGGGGGAACGGCATCGAGATCGGGCGCGACGGGAGTGGTGTGCTGGAGATCGCCGGGATCGAAGTTCTCGGTTTCGGCGGCTTCATCGACCGGCTTTTGCGGGCTCGTTTGCGCTGAGCCGCCTTTGCCGGCCTGGGTGGATTCGGGCGTGAAGAACATGCGTTCGGGGCCGACGATGGGGAGATCGAGCATCGAGAACCCCGGCTGGGCTGCGCCGGTGGGGCCGGTGCCGCCCATGCCGACACCGCCAGCGCCCATGCCGTTGTTCGGTTGCGATCCGGCGTTCTGGCACATAAGGCCTTCGAGCATTTGCTTCATCGTCTGATTCACATCCGGACGCATCACCTGAAACTGCGGCGACTGGCCTTGGCAGGCCTGGCAAAAGGGATCGGGCTGGTTCATCAGCGTTTCTAACAGGCCGCGGGCGAGTTCGGCACTGACGTAGGCATCATTGGCCTGGCCGAGGCGGGCGGAGGCGGTGGCTTCGTCCATGACCGACGCGGGATCGGCGAGGGCGAGGCGTTCGAGGAAGGCGAGCGAGGAGGTCTTGAGCGGGGCGAGGGCGGGGTTGTCGAGGGCTTCGGCGCGTTGGCGGAGATCGCGGGCGAAGGCATCGAGGGCTTCGCGGTTTTTCTTCTGGGTTTCGCCGAGCGAGGGCAGGAGGCGGCGGTTCTCATCGTTGCCTTTGCTGATTTCCTTGGTGATTTGAAGGATGCGATCGCTGATGGATTTCTGGTTGGCGTAGATCTGTTGGAACTTCGCGGCCATTTCGAGGATCTTGCCGGCTTCGGCGAGGGTGGCGGCGTCCTGTTGGAGGGCATCGAGTTCCGGTTTCCCCTGGCCGAGGCGTTCGCGCATTTCGCGGATGGCGCGGCGTTGGTCGCCTTCGGAGGCCTTGGGATCGAATTTCTCCAGGGCATCGAGGTTCTGGCGGGCGTTCGAGGCTTGTTGGGCGGCGATTTCCTTGAGGCGTTTTTCGATTTCGAAAGCGGGGAAATCCTTGGCGAGCTTTTCGAGCATCTCGGCGGCTTCGCGATGGGCATCGGCTGCGGCCTTGCGTGCCTCTTCGGTTTTTTCGGGGTCGTTGACATCGGCGGCCTTGTCCATGTCATCGAGGGCCTGATTGGCACGGTCGAGCGCCTCGCGGATGGCGCGGTAGCGGGCGGTGAATTGTTCGAGGGTGGTTTGGGCGCGGATGCGTTCGGCGTAGTCTTCCTCGGAAATGATCTGGATGCGGGAGATGCCCGAAGTGCCGTGTCCGAGAAGAGAGGGATTGTGATCGGAGGCTTCGAGGAAAAGTTCGATCGTCTGGCCCGGGCTGACGCCGAGGGTGGCGAGATCGATGGCGTCCTGGAATTGGTACTGCTTTTCCCGTAGTTTCGGGGCGACGATGCGGGCGCGATCGCGGAAACCCTGGAGGGTGCGGACGAACTGGACGCGGGAGAGGGCGTTGTCATCCTCGGCGGATCCCGCGAGCGGGATGCGGGAGGAAGGGGTGGCGAGAAGCAGGGGCGGGGGCGAACTGAGATCGACGACGGGGGCTTCGTCGGGTCGGGCACGGAGGGTGATTTCAAGCGGCGATGCGGCGGGGGTGCCACGGACATCGGCCAGCGTGGCGGACAGCGTGCCGCTGCGGGTGACGGGGAAGGAAAAGCGGATGACATCGATGCCGGCGATCTCCCCCGGGATTTCCTCGGTTTCTTCCTTGGCACCCGATCGGGCGGCGGCGGTGAAATGGAGGTCGGAGGGGGCGAGGGGGCGGTTGCTGGTGAGTTCGAGCGTGAGGGTGGAGCCTTCGGGCGCGGAGATTTCGTTGGAATCGAGCGCGGCGCTGGTGGCGGGGAGTCCGGTGTAGTCGGGCGGGGTGATGGTGACTTTTCCGGCGAGGATTTTCGGCTGGAGGAGGATTTCCACGGGAACCCATGCCGAGCGGGCGCGGCCGGAGGCGAAGGCGATCGAGACCGGCTCGGTGACGCCTTCGAGCGTGCGGGAAAAGCGGGTGGCGGACTCGCGGAAGGCGGGCAAGCGCTGGATGTCCGACGAGCGGGAGGAACGGACGAGGCACTCGATGGGAGCGGTGATTTCGGCCCCGGTGATTTCCGATGTGATCGTCAGCGAGCCGCCGTAAACGACGCTGGGCGTTGCGGGATCGATGCTGAAATTCAGAGGGCTCCAGGGCGGAAGGTCGGCACCCGGATGGAGCAAACGCTGGGCGATGGTCGACGAAGCCGCCGGGAAAAGGGCGCTGAGGACGCCGATGGGAAGAAGGGCGAAAATGAGGGCAAGGGCGGCGCGACGGATGGATTTCCATGGCAGCAGTCGGCTGGCTGGGAGGGCTTGCAGGGAAGTGGTGGAATCATCGAGGGCGCGGAGGGTGAGGAAAGCGGAGAGGTCGGACTCCGGTTTCGAGCCGACGAGGGAAAGCCCGGCCGAAGCGGGGCTGCGGGTATCGGGAACCAGCGCATCGGCGAGCTTTGCCGAGCGTTCGCGGGCGAAGCGGACGGCGAGGATCAGCAGCGTGATGCCGACCGTGCCGCTGAGGATGCCGAGGGCGGTGACGAGGTTGAGGCGCGGGCCGCTTTCGAAGCCGAGCCAGGCGTCGGCCAGGCCAAGCAGGAGGACGAGAAGCGAGGCGAGAGCGAGGGCGAAAAAGAGGGCCGCGATGCTGCGGCCGAGGCGTTGCCAGCGGCGGATGCGGTCGAGGGCGGCGAGGAAATTCATGGCGGTAGGAGAGGGATTTCAGGGCAGGCCTTGGCGGCGGCGAAGATACCATTCCGTGGAAAACAGCAGGGCGATGAAGGTGGCGACGGGCCAGATGGCCCAGGAGGATTTCCAGACAGCATTTCCCGAGGTGGCGGACGGGGGCTCGGGCAGGAGAAGGGGGATGAGGGTGCGGGCGAAATCGGAGGTTTCGTGAAGCCGACCTCCGGTGGCGGTGGTGAGCGATTCGAGGAAGGCGGGATCGGCGCTGAGGTCGTCGGTTTCCCGGGGTGGGGTGGGGATGAGGTAATCGGCCTGCGGGGTCGGCGGGGCTTTTTCGCGGGGATCGACGACCCGGATACTCCAAGTGCCGGTGGCATCCGGGGTGAGTGAGGCGCGCCAGGCGGGTTGGCCGCCGGGGTCGGCGATTTTCGCGGGTTGGAGTCGACTGGTGCTGCCATCGGGCGCGGTGATTTCGATGCCCGGCGCGGGGTCGGGGTCCTGACCGCGGTAGGAGAGGGTGAGGGCCAGCGGTTCGCCGCTGCGACTGCGTGGGGCGGAAAGTCGGAGGGAAAACTCCTGGCCGGGGAGGAATTCGGAGTAGGAGGCCATCCACTGGATGAGCTGGGTCCAGAAGTCCTCATACATGTTCCCGAGTTCGCGGGCTTCGGGGAAGAAATCCCAGCGCCAGAGGCCATCGCCATTGACCAGCCCGCAAACGCCTTGGCCGTATCGGCGGACGAGGAGGGCCGGGGTTTCGCTGGCGAAGCCCGTGTTGGCGCTATCGTTGGCCAAGGCGAGGACGCGGGTGAAGGGTTTCACCGAGGCGATCTGGCGGGAGTCTTTGAGCGTGGGAAGCTGGGTCCAGACGGAGGCATCGGGCGGCGGCAGGGCATCGCCGAAAAGACCCGCGGCGGCACCATCGACCGTGGGGACAAAACGGAACTCCGTGGCTCCCGGGCCAGCCCAACTGACGGGTTCGAGGGTTTCCAAGGCCGGGAGGGCGGAGGTGGTCGGCTTGCCCCGGGCGAAAAGCACCGCACCGCCGCGGTCGCGGACGTAGGCACGGAGGGCTTCGAGACGGGCGGGAGTGAGGAAGGAATCGACGTTTTTCCCGAAGACGATCAGGTCGTAAGAAGAAAGCTCCTCAAGGGTTTCCGGGAAAATGGCGGAGGCGGATTCGGTGGCATCGCTCTGGCCGGTATCGATGCGGAAAAAGCGGTCTTCGGAGAGTCGGTGCACGGAATGGACCTCCATCTGGCTCTGCTGGCGGAGGAGTTGGGCGAGGAATTTCGAATCCCAATAGGGGGCCCCTTCGGCGAGGAAAATGCGGGTGCGGGTTTCCAGGAGGCGGATCTGGACTTGGGCGCGATTGTTCCCCGGGCGAGCCTCGCCGGGGAGGGCGGGGGTTTCGAGGGTGAGGCGCTGGCTGGCCGCCGGGGCGGGAATTTCGAAGCTCAGGAAGGCCGGAGTGCCGGACTTCAGCTCGACGCTTATCTTGCCCAACTCGCGACCCTCGGGATCGAGCAATCGGACCTCGGGTTTGATTGGATCCATCCCTTGGGATTCGATCATCACGGGTATTTTCACGGTTTGACCGGAAAAGGTGGTGAGGGTGGGTCGCGGCGCGCGAAGAAGGAGGTCCGGGAGATTTTCCCCGGCCCCCAGGGCAATGGCATGGACTGGGGTGCGGGCGGCGCGGAGGCGGAGGGCGAGGGCTTCAAGATCGGTGGGTTTGGCATCGATGGTCTGGCGGCCATCGGAGAGCACGACGATGCCAGAGAAGCGGTCGCCGGAAGCGGAGGCCTCATCGATGAAGGATTTCAGCGACGCGGAAAGGTCGGTCCCTGGAGCGTCGGGGCCGGGAAGGGAGTCGGTCTCCGGCGCGGGGGTGAGGGCGAAGGATCGGACACGGACGGGGACCTCGGCCGGGGCGAGCTTGGTGATCTGATCGGCGATCTTGGTGGCGGTCTGGTGGCGGGTGGATTTTTCCAGCGGCTGGGCCATGGAGGCGGAGTGATCGACCAGCACCAGCCAAGGTTTTTCGCGGTCTTCGGTGGGTTTCACCCAGCGGCCGGGATTGAGGAGGAGGGCGGCGAGGGCAGCGAGGGCGAGGCTGCGCAAGGTGAGCAGAGCGAGGGCGCTGCGGACGGGCAGGCCGCGGGTGGCGCGCCACGACAGCCAGATGGCCGCGCCCAGAACGAGGGCGAGGAGAGGCAGGAGGAGGGGCAGTGGCAGGACGGGATTCACTTCAGGCGCTGAGGGGGCTGCGGCGAGGGGTGGCGAGGAGGGCTTCGAGGATCAGAAATCCAAGGGCGAGAGCGATGAGCCAGGGCCAGAGATTCAGACCATCGTCAGGCGTGGCGCGGCGCTGGCTGGATGCGGAACTGCCGCCATGGGCGATGGCGGGTGGCTCGGGGAGGGGTGCGAGGGCGGACTCGGACTCCGGGAAATTGACGGCGGTGAAATGGACTGGCTGGCCGGAAACCGTCCACCGGTAGAGCCCGCTTCCGGGGGCGGTGGAGGTGGACCAGGTGGTGCCATCGGCGGTGCTGCTCGACTCGATGGCCAGCGACTGGCCGTCGGGCCCTTCGAGGAGCGGGGCGGTGCCGAGGTCGTCCGCCGGTGCTGTCCATCGGAGGGGTTCCCCTGGTTCGGCAGTGAAGCTTTCATTCGGTCCACTGGGGCAGAGGTGGAGGATGATTTCCGCGAGGGCGGGAAGGAAAGAGGACTGCAAGGGCCAGGTGGATTGGGCGGGGTCGATGGGCAGATTCACCAGCATCAATGGGCTGTCCGGTGAGGCGACCATCGCAGGGACGGCATCGGCATAGCGGGCGAGGACTTTCGATGTCGCGAGAGTTGGGAGCTTCATCCGCTGGAGAAAGCGGCCGCCGACGGGATTGCCGAACTCCCCGCCGCGAAAAAGGGCGAAGGCCGGGTGCTCGGCCGATGGGGTGGCTTCCCAACCGTCTTCCGAGCTTTCGATGGCGAGGGGTGTATCACCGTTGAGCCCCGTTTCCGCCAGCAGTTCTCCGATGGCGGATGAGGAGGCGGCGGAGGGAAATACGATGACTGCCGTACTTCCCGCGGCAAGTTTGCGGAGGGATTCCGGGGACTCGCCCTGCCATGCGGTGACGACGAGGAGATCGCAAGGCGGTGGGGAAGCGAGATTTTCCACGGGGATGAGATCGAGCCAGGTCAGAGCGGCGGCGATACGATCGAAGGCCAGCACGGCGGGCGATGCGGGATCTCCGACGACGCCCATGCGGATGGACTCACGGACACGGACGACGGCGTGGCGGCTGTCGTCGGCCGAGAAAGAATCCGAATCGATCGTCGCGCTCAGAGGCAGGAGGCCGGAGGCATCGCAACGGACCTGGAAACCCGCTTCGGCGGTGCCGCTTGCGGGGAGATCGAGACTTTGCGATTGGCGGGAGCCGCCGGCATCGAGGGTCAGCGAGATCCGGCGCGGTTCGGGGGAATGGTTGGTGACGCGGACCTGCACGAGCAGCGGTCGACCGGCCACGGGCGAGGCGGGAAGGGGGATGAGGGAGGTGACGGCGACATTGTCCGGCGCGGCGGTGGCGACGGGGACCATTTGCAAATGGACGTCTGAGGCGATGTGGGGGGCGGCATCCTTCCATGAACTGGCTTGGAAATCGGAGAACACGTGGATTTCCTTTCGGCCCTCGGCCTTGGCGAGTTGGCGGGCGGCGAGTTCGAAGGCGGCATCGATGGCATCCGGCTCCGCATGGGCGCGGGCTCGGCTGAGTTCATCGGTCAGGAAATCGCGATTGGGGCCCGGTTCGGGAAAGGCGGCGTCCGGGCTGGCATCGATCCACACGACATTGGCCAATTCCGGCTTCGCGGAGTCGAGCGTGCGGCTGGCCTCGGCGCAGGCGGCATCGAAACGTGAGGCGGCTCCCTCGTTGGCCGACATCGAGCCGGAGCGGTCGATCACGCAAACGATGCTCCGTTTCGCCCCGGGGAGGGGTGCGGAGTCGGAAAGCAACAAGGGCCCCAGGAAGGCGGCGGCAAGAGCGGCGATGGCGAGCGTACGAAGGGCGAGAAGCAGCCAGTCCTTGGGTCGGCGGAGGCGGGTGGTGAGGCGCAGGACCTTGCGGAGGAACTCGATGTTAGAAAACTCGTAAACCGGAGGTTTCGCCCGGGAAAGCAAGTGGACCAGCGGCGGCAACACAGCAAGCGCAAGCAAGCCAAGAAGCGTGGGGTGCTGGAGGAAGAAAGACATGGATGGAAAAGCTGAAATGCTGAAAATCTGAAAAGCTGAAATGGGAAATCGGAGAGGGGAAAAGCTGAAATGCTGAAAATCTGAAAAGCTGGAATGGGAAATCAGAGAGGGGAAAAGCTGAAATGCAGGAATGGGAAATCGGAGAAGGGGACCAGGATGGATGGGGGTTTGGGGGAACAACGAAAGACGCGAATCGGACGAAAGGGAATGGGATGATATTGGATTTTGGCAGGAGAATGAAGGCAGGAGAATGAAGGCAGGAGAATGGAGGGTGGGATGGATGTTTGCTTGCTACTTGCTACTTGCTACTTGCCTCCTGCTTCTCAGGAGTCAGTCGCGGAAGCGGTCGAGGAGGGTGAAGTAGGTTTCCGAGGTGGGGGCGAGGGCGTAGTCGGCACCGCGGGAGGCGGCGAGGGAGCGGAGGGCGCGGGTGTGTTGTTGCAGGTGCTCTTTCCAGGCTTCGCGGATAGCCTGGGGGTGGACGGTGAGGCGCTCGCCGTTTTCCATATCGACAAAGCGGGCGAGTCCGCGGTTGCCGAGATCGAGTTCGGCGGGATCGAGGACGTGGAAGAGGTGCACGCGGAAACCGCGGTGGAGGTAGGGATTGAGCGCTTGGAAGAGTTCGGCGGGGTCGCAAAAGAAATCCGAAACCAGCACCAGCGTGCCGCGGCGGCGAAGAAGGGGATGGGCGCGGCGGAGGGTTTCGATGATCGAGGTCCCGGAACCCGCGCGGTTGTTTTCGAGGGTGGTGAGGATGTCGTTGAGTTGGCGGCGGGTGGAGCCGGGCGGGAGGAATTTGCGGATGCCTTCATCGAAGAGCGCGAGCGAGACGCGGTCGGTCTTCGAAATCACCAACCAAGCAAGACAGGCGGCGAAGAAGGAGGCGTATTCGATTTTCGAAAGCCGGTCGTCACCGCCGCCGAAGGCCATGGATGCCGAGCAATCGAGGAGGATATGGCATTCGAGGTTTGTCTCTTGCTCGAAGGTGCGCTGGAAGAGCTTGTCGTTGCGGGCGAAGACGCGCCAATCGACTTTCGACAAATCATCCCCCGGGCAGTACTGGCGGAACTCGTGGAACTCGATGGACGAGCCTTTTTGTTTCGAGCGATGCCTGCCGGACAGATAGCCTTCGACCATCGCCTTGGCTCCGAACTCGTAGTTCCGGAGGCGGCGGATGTCTTCGGGCCGGAGGTATTTGTAAGCGGGCATGCAGCTCAGAGCGCGGCGGCGAGTTTGCGGATGATGTCGTCGGTGGAAATGCCCTCACCCGTGGCATTGTAATTCGGGATCACGCGGTGGCGGAGGATGGGGAGGGCGAGGGCGCGGACTTCATCGATGGATGCCGCCGACTGCCCACGGAGCAAGGCAAGGGCGCGGGCGGCGCGGGCGAGGCATTGCGAGGCACGAGGGCCGGCGCCGAAGGAAACGTAGTTTTTCACGTCGGCCGATGCCGCTTCCGAATCCGGTCGAGTGGAATGCACGAGCTTGAGGATGGCCTTCACAACCGAGTCCGGCAGCGGAACATCGAGCGTGGCATCCTGCAGGGCAAGCACGCCGGGGGCATCGAGAATGGTGGAGGCTTCCGGGATATCGCGGCGGGTGGTGCGGTGGACGATTTCCTCTTCCTCGGCCAAGGTCGGGTAGCCGATGCGGAGTTCAAAGAAAAAGCGGTCGAGCTGGGCCTCGGGCAGCGGGTAGGTGCCTTCGTGTTCGATGGGGTTTTGCGTGGCGAAGACCGTGAAGGGTTCCTCAAGGCGGCGGGTGTGGCCGGCGACGGTCACTTGTTTTTCCTGCATCGCCTCTAACAGGGCCGCCTGGGTCTTGGGGGGAGTGCGGTTGATTTCATCGGCGAGGATGAGATTGGCGAAAATCGGACCGGGGGCGAAGCGGAATTCGCGGGAGCCATCGCTGCCGGTGTGGAGGATTTCCGAGCCGACGATGTCGGTGGGCATGAGGTCGGGGGTGAACTGGATGCGCTGGAACTTGAGCCCGAGGATGCGGCCGAGGGTGGAAACCAGCAGGGTTTTGGCGAGTCCGGGGACGCCGACAAGCAGGCAATGGCCCTTGCAGAGCAGCGAAGTGAGCAGGAGTTCGACGATGTCATCCTGGCCGACGATGACGCGGGCGGTTTCCTTGCGGATGGCGGAGACACGGTCCTGGACTTCCTGCCAGCGGGCGGCGGGGGTGGGCGCTTCGGTATTCATTCGTCTGGTGTTCGGTATTTTTCGAGATCCTCACGCTGGAGGACGATGAGTTGGCCTTGGGGGTGGTAGAGGCCCTTGCTGGAGGAGATTTGCCCGAGGATATGGGCGATGGGGTTTTTCTCGTCTTCTCCGATTTCGGTGAGCAGGGTGATCTTGCCGTCCTTGATCGACCAAATGAGGCACTCATCGGAATCATAGGCATATCCGAGGGCGAAGGCATCGGCATCGGATTCGATAACTACTTCGTGATCGGCAAGCAGTGAAAGGGAGTCATCATCCCCATGGCGGGTACCGCCTGCGGTCAGGCCGATGCCGAGAGGGTCGGCATTGAGATCGATCACCGATCCGGACCATGCGGAAGCGTTTTCGAGAAGGATCCTGCAACCGTCTTCGAAGAGGGCGAGATCGATCTTTCTGCCCGGCTTGACCTCGATTTTTTCGAGGATTTCCGCGGGCAAGGGATCCTTATCGGCAGGTTCTGTTAGATCGGTGATCACCATTCGGCTGGTGAGCAGGAGTTCAGGGACGGGCTCTTCTTCTTCCCGCCATTTTGAAAATCCTTCGATCCAAGCGGCCTTTTCCGATGGTGGCAGGGCCCTGACCGTCTCGGCCAGTTCGAGCGGCGAGGAGAGCGTTTCGGCAAGCGCTTGGATTTCCTTCACGCGTTTTTCGGCGACGCCTTGCGATGAGGTGAAGGGAGGGATTTCGCTGCCGGCAAGCCGGGCGCGGGCGCGGCGCAAGAGGATGTCTCCGGAGTCTTCATCGTGCGCGCCCTTGTGGATGCGAAATGTATCGGACACGGACGGGTCCACGATGAGTTCAACGAGGAAGGCCGAAGCGGAGGACATGCGATCCATGTCGTAGTATTCAAACCATTTCGCCTGGTCATCGAGGGGGAGTGGCGAGTCATCGGCGAGCAGGGCGCTCCACGCGGACTTGGCGGCATCGTCGAACTCCGGCGGAGTTTCA
Organism: Akkermansiaceae bacterium; assembly: GCA_025457665.1. Lineage (GTDB taxonomy): Bacteria > Verrucomicrobiota > Verrucomicrobiia > Verrucomicrobiales > Akkermansiaceae > Haloferula. The sequence continues at coordinate 66,391 of JALOTY010000003.1, forward strand.
TCGCGATTGGGATTTCCCCAGAGACCGCTGACGCAAGCCTGGAGGAGATAAAGATGGAGTTCCTTCGGTGCCGTGGTGATCGCCTTGGCCATCGGGTGAATGAGATCGGCCACGGGGATGGTGCGCAGCGTGTTGGAGAGGGCGAGGGCCATTTCCTTGGGTGATTCTTGGGCTTCCTTGCTCTTCAGGGCGCTGCTGATGAGTTCTTCGACCGAACTCGCTCCCACCAGGATGCCGAGTTTCCGGATCGTGCCTTCGACCCCTCCGGACTGGCGGAGTGGCCAAGGGAGGTCCGACTCGTCTTCGGTTTCGAACTCGCGCAGGAGTTTGGAGAACTTCTCGAAAAATGGTCTGCCGGCGGCCTTGCGCTGGGTGAGGTAGCTCTCGACCAGAGAAAGCATTTCCAAGGGTTCGGGCGATTCGAGGACAGCGGTCTCGAAGACTGCGGCGGCGGCAGGATCCTTGGACTCGGCGAGGAACTGCCCGGCGTAGAATTTCTGCTGCGAGTTGCCGGTGCTGAGGTATTCCCGGCAGAGTTCCACGGCATTGCTTTCGCGATGCTTTTTCCAGAACTCCAGGGCGGGTTCGCGGAGGTCTTCGGGAGCGGAGCTATCGAATGAGGAGCCGCTTTCCTCGTCCCCGCTCGGGATGACCGCGGCAAGGATGCCCGAGGCGATTTCCGCGCGGCTGGTGGGGCGGTTCATCGATCGATAGACCCGGAGCGTCCGGCTCATTTCGTCTTCCGAAGAGGAGTAGTAGGAGCCGAATGATCCGCTCTCATTCGGGAAATGAGTGAGGGTGGAATCGCCAAGCAGTGCGGCGAGGGCGGGAATGGCATCGATGCCGATCCGGGTGATGGCGATGCGTGGATCATCGCTGCTTTCCTCTTCCTCCCCTTCCTCCTCGGCGGCTTGCGGCAGAAGCCAGAGGCCGAGCGAATCGATATCGAATCCACTATTTCCGCCGTAGTTCGCCAGGACTTGGGCGCGAAGCTGTACGGGGATCTGGGAAAGATCGAGGCCCTCGGGAAGCTCGGGAGTCCCTGGCTTGGCCATGGCTTCATGCAGGCGGCCGAGGATCTGAAGGGCTTTAGGAGAAAGGGGCGTGCCAGGGATTTCTATCGGCGGCACGGCGGCTCCGGAGGCCCGTTTCTCAAGGGCGGGAACGAGCATGGCGGTGGCGGCCCGCGACGACCATCCGCGCGGAAACTTTTCGAGCAGAGCGAGGGTTCCGCGATGGTAGGCCTGCCAATCATGGTCCTCCTGGAACTGCGACCAGATGAGGTCGTATTGATCGTCGGCCAGCAGCGAGACGGCGGCATCGATCACCGCATCGCGATTCGGGTTGCTGTTGAAAAGGGCTTCGGTGAGGTCGTGAGCGAGTTGCTTGTGGCCGGCTTGATCGATCTGCGCGGCGAAAATCAGCAGACTGCCTATCGATTGCCCACGACCGTATTCCACCAAGCGACGGAGTTCATCCGCGGCATCGCTATCGCTGAGGGCATCGATGATCGTTTTGACATCCTTCTCTAACAGCTCCGAGCCATCGTCCGGTTTCTTTTCGGGAAGGGGAGCCGGTTTGTCTTCCGGGTGCTTTTCCTGATGAGCCTTGAGCATCCTGCCCAGCACGCTGGCGACCACGCCGGGTTCTTCGTCTTTTTCGGCATCCTCACCGGGAGGGGTCGATATCCGCAGGCCGGCGGTGGCGATGAATTGGTCGTCCGGCAGGGTCCAGCCGGAGCCTTTCAGCTCGATCTCGAGATCCGCGAAAGTCCGGGTGAAGCGGGCTTGCGAATCGTCCTTGGCCCGGGTCCAACGTGCGCCTTCGGTGGAAGGGACGCCCAGTTTCCGCAACAGGTCGAAGCCTGTCGCGAAGCTGTCCGCCTCCTGCGCGGAGATCGGGAGGACCAGCGAGGAAGCGGCGACGAGCACAAGAGAGGGGATGCGGGGGAAGCAACTTGGCACTTTCCAAGCAACTATCCGGGCAATCCTTTCTTGGGAAGAATGAATCTGCGGAAATTACGTAACGCGTCGGTTTTTATCGGCCGATGGAGAAATACTCCAAGCCGGCGGCGGCAGCGTCCTTGGGATCGAGGAGGTTGCGGCCGTCGAACACCAGAGGGGTGCGGAGACGTTTGCGGATTTCGTTCAGATCGACAGCCGCGAACTGCGGCCACTCGGTGGCGATGACGAGGGCATCGGCACCATCGAGGCAGGCGTAGGGATCGTCGGTGAAGGAAATCCCGGGACCGGTGAGTCCGGCGAGGCGCTGGGCGGTATCGATCGCTTGGGGGTCGGTAGCGACGATGGTGGCGCCTTCCGCGATCATCTTTTTGGCCAGACGGATGGCGACGGATTCGCGGACGTCGTCGGTATTCTGTTTGAAAGCAAGCCCCCACAGGGCGATTTTCTTCTCGCGGAAAACCCAGAGCTTCTCGCGGATCTTGTTGAGGAAGCGGTCGAGTTGGGCGGCGTTGATGCGTTCGACTTCCTTGAGGAGGTGGAAGGGTTGGCCGATGGCTTCGGAAATCGCGATGAAGGCCTTGATGTCCTTGGGGAAGCAGGAGCCACCGTATCCGAGGCCGGCATTGAGGAACTGTCGGCCGATCCGCTTGTCCATGCCGATGCCTTCGGCGACTTTTTCGACATCCGCACCGGTGGCCTCGCAGATGGTGGCGACGGCGTTGATGTAGGAAATCTTGAGGGCGAGGAAAGAGTTTGCCGCGTGTTTGATCAGCTCGGCGGAATTGATGTCGGTCACCAGCACGGGGGCGACAAAGGGCTCGTAGAGTTTCTGCATCAGGCCGAGAGCGCGTTCGTCGTTGGAGCCGATGACGATGCGGTCGGGGTTGAGGAGGTCATCGACCGCGCAGCCTTCGCGGAGGAACTCGGGATTGGAAACCACGCCGAACTCAACGCCGGCGGGGGCGTAGCGGCGGACGGTTTCCGCGACCTTTTCGCCGGTTTTGACGGGGACGGTCGATTTGTCGACGATGACCCGGTAGCCCGTTTCCGGAGTGAGGCATTGGGCGATTTCGCGGGCGACTTTCTCGATGAAGGAAAGGTCCACCGAACCATCCGGCTGGGGAGGCGTGGGGACGGCGATGAAGATCACGTCGCCATGGCGGACCCCTTCTTCGGTGGAGGTGGTGAACTTCAGGCGGCCGGCGGCGACATTCTGTTTCACCAGTTCGGCAAGGCCGGGTTCGTAGATCGGGACTTCGCCGCGGAGGAGGATTTCGACCTTTTCCGGATTGTTGTCCACACAGGTGACGTGATGGCCCACCTCTGCAAAGCAGGTGCCACTGGTGAGGCCGACGTAACCGGTGCCGATAATGGTGATGTTCATGACGCGAGGGGCGTTATCAGGGTGTTAGGAAAGGGACAAGACCCTTGAGGTTTTTTTCGCGTAGGGTCTCTCAGATCATGCCAAGCTTCATTTTCCCTTCCTCGGTGATCATGTCCTGATTCCAAGCGGGGTCCCAGACCAACTCCACGCGGGCATCATCGATTCCCTCGATGGTCATGATCTTCGCCTGGGCATCGGCCGCGATGACCGGTCCCATGCCGCAGCCGGGGGCGGTGAGGGTCATTTTCACCTGCACGACCGTCTTGCCATCGATCTCCTCAAGTCCGCAGTCATAGACGAGGCCGAGATTGACGATATCGACGGGGATTTCCGGATCGTAGACACTCTTCAACTGCGCCCAGACCTGTTCTTCGAGAGGGGCGTCCTTGAGGGCATGGGCGGCGGCCTGCTTCTGTTTTTCGGCCTCAAGATCGACTCCGAGGGCATCGGCATCCGTGGAGGAAATCCGGGCGAGACCGGCGGAAGTGGCGACGGTAAAGGTGCCGCCAAGCCTCTGGGTGATGTAAACGGGGGTTCCGGCGGGCAGGGTGATGGTGTCCCCGCTGGGGATCTGGATGGCGTCGACTTCGCGGATCAGGCTGATTTCCTCGTGCATGGCGGCGGCACTGTAGGGATTGCCCCGTCAGGTGCAAGCGGCTTGCGGTGTCGGAAGAAACAGGCATGCTGCCGGGGATGAGTCGGAGATCGAGACGAAAGGCCAGCAGCCGCGCGAGCAAGACCAAGGGTCGCAGCCTTCGATGGGGGCGCTGGCTGGGCGGCATCGCCGTGCTGGGGGTGATCGGTCTTTTCCTCGGATACGGCTGGCTGCGGGGCTGGCTGCACAGCGAAGGATTCCGGGTGATGCTGGAAAAGGAGGCGGGGCGGGCGCTGGGAGTGGTGGCAAATTTCGGCAGTTTCCGCTGGGAGGGGACGCAGGTATCGACCTCCAGCTTCCGGGCGGAGGGCCAAGAGGCGGTGCGCATGGTGGAAGCGGAAGGGATTTCCCTGGATATCGGGCTGGGGCGGGTGAGGGAGCGGGTGGTTGAAGTCCGCGATGCACGGATCGCCCGGCTGGAGGTGGAAATCGACCCGCGTCGGCCGAAAGTCAGCCTGCCCGAAGCGCCGCCGCAGGACCCTGCCGTGCCGAAAGCGAAGGGACATTGGTATGATCGGTTTCTGCCGCGTGAGGCGGAGCTGACCGGACTGGAGATCGGGCAATCGGTGATCCACACCCAACTGGGCGGAGGGACCCTTGCTTTCGAGGGGACATCATGGTCGGTCCAACCCGCCCAAGTGAAAGGTGCCTACGAGGCAAGGGGAAATGGCGGGGTGGTGACGACTCCGTGGAAACGGGTGCCGCCCTTGCGTTTGGGGGAGGCGAGGATCCGTTACCAGGACTCACGGATTTTTCTGACTCACGCGGATTTCCGGCTCTTCGAGCGCGGGGCTCTCACGCTTACCGGTGAGGCTGGGCTTGGGGATGGAAACTATGCCTTTGATGGCCGCCTGGTCGATGTCGATGCCGCGGAAGTCATTCCCGAGGACTGGAAGCAGCGCCTGCAGGGCGGGGTGGAGAGCGAGTTCGGAGTCATGAATGGTCCCAAGGGTCCCGTCGTGGATGGCAATCTCCAGCTCACCCGTGGAATTCTCACCGGCTTGCCGATCCTCGAAGCGCTGGGGGCATATGGGGACAACCAGCGCTTCCTGCGGCTGACCCTCAGTGAGGCATCGACCCGATTTCTCTGGGAGGACGGCGTGCTGAGGCTCGACGACTTCATCCTCGCCAGTGAGGGTCTGATGCGGGTGGAAGGGCGCTTGATGGTGACGGCCGAGGAGCGGCTTGACGGTCGATTCCGCGTAGGTCTCACCCCGGGAACGCTTTCCCGGATTCCAGGAGCGGAAACCAAGGTTTTCCAACCCGGTGAGCGGGGGCTGCTGTGGACCGATGTCCGCATCACCGGGACCGTGGACGATCCCGAAGAAGACCTGACCTCAAGGCTGCTGATGGCCGCGGGGATCCGCATGCTTGAAACCCTGCCGGAAACCGGGGAACAGGTTCTGAAGTATTCCGGCCGGGCGCTGAATCCGGAAACACTGCGGGAAATCACCGGCAAGGATGGAATAATCGGTCAGGGTGCCGACCTCATCGAACGTGGCAAAAACCTCATCGATGGCGGGAGTGATGGACTCGACGACGTGGGCGGGATCATCCGCGATGGCACCGATATCATCGAGCGGGGCAAGGGCATTTTCGACATCCTGGGTGGCGATGACGAGAAAGCCCAAGAGCCTCCTCCCGCGCCGGAAGAGTCCGGGAAGCCGCAGGAGTGAGGGGTTGGACGGTTGGCGATGCAGGGAGTCGAAGCGAAGGGCTCACTTGATGGTGAACCGGCGGCCACGACCGCTTTCCCAAGCGCGGCGGACCGAGCCGTAGAGGGCATCGAGATCGCGCAGATCGAGAATCCGGTATTCCAGCATGCCGGTGTGGGTGGTCGCCGGGTAGTTCTTCTGCACCATGTTGTGGGCATCGGTTCCCAATCGTTCTCCGGCGCGTTCCAGCAATTCCCGACCCCGATCGACCACGCGGGTGGCTTCGTTGCGCTTCATCGAATCCGCCAGGGGCTCGAGATAGTAGAAGCGGGCGAGAGCGCGGCCGTTGGTATCGATGGTGACCTCGTTGACCACCAGGTTCCCATCTAACAGATACTGCTGCATGCTCAGGCTGGAGATCCGGTCGAGAGCGACCATGTAATGCCCCCCGCCGGGGAGGCTGGCCTGCCAGAAGCGGCGTTCATCGGGCTCATCGGAAATGTTCTCGTTTTCGCCCTGCTCTGGATCCTGCTGCTGTGTGGGTGGGTTTTGCTGTCCCTGCTGGGGCTGTTGGGCAGCCAGAGGATGGATGGCCAGGGGCAGCAGGAAGGAGAAGAGGAGGGCAGTCCGTTTCATGGTAGGACCGTTCCTAGCCCATTTTCCCTGGCGTGTCAGCCACGGATGCGATTCTTAACAAAACTTAATGATTGTCGGCGACTCTGGTCCGGTGCAGGCTTTGGGCATGGTTCGGTATCGACCGAATGTTGCGGCCTTGATGACTCGCGCGGATGGGCGATTGCTGATCTGCGAGCGCTGGAAGCTGCCCGGTGCCTGGCAATTTCCGCAAGGGGGAGTGGATCTGGGTGAGACGACCTTGGAAGCCCTGTTTCGCGAAGTGCGTGAGGAAATCGGCCTGCGCCCCGAGCATTACGAGATTTTGGGGCAGCGTGATGGTTATCGCTATCTCTACCCGGAGGATGTTCGCAGGAAAAAGGCCCAGAAGCATGGCTGTCAGGGGCAGGAGCAGACCTACTATCTTTGCCGTATCTTGCCGGGTGCGCCGGAAGTGAATGTCGAGCAGACGCCCCGCGAGTTCGGCCGTTTCCGGTGGATCCTGCCGGATGAATTCGATCTCGATTGGCTTCCCGGTTTCAAGCGGGAGGTTTACCGCGAGGTCATGAGGGATTTCTTCGAGGTCAAACTCTGAAGCCTCACGGCGGGCGATCAGTTTGCCTGACTCTCCCCCCCGTTGCCGTCACTGAGCAGGTTCTGGACGCTGCTCTTGCCGATCACCCATTCATCGGAGACGATTTCATCGATGCGGAACTGGTTTTTCTGTGCCCCAGCGGGGCGATGGATGCGGAGGGTGAGCCGCATGTCCGGTTTCACTGCGGTGCGGGTCCCGTCGGTGGGACCGCCGGCGCTGTTGACGGGGGCATCGATCCCGGCGTCGTTCATCTGACTGCGGTAGCGGGTGAGGATTTGTTCCATGACCAGTTCGACCTTCGAGCCGCGCTTGAAGTAGCCATAGAGCTGGGGCAGTTCCGGGGATGAGCTGGAAATCGAGAAGCTGCGCCACTCCGTATCGGAGGAGTAAGGTCCATTGAAGTAGTCCGATTCCTTGACCACCGCGCGCACAAGACCGCGATCGACTTCACCCTCGGCGAGCAATTCGAACGAGGGGTCGCAGTGGCGGACCATGGCATCGAAATCGATCTGCCAGCGTCCGGTCTCATCGGGCGTGAGAGGAATGATGTAATGCCGGATGTCACCGAAGCGGCAGTAGAGGAGTTCGATGGGTCCGGCGAAGGCATTGGCGGAACCGATCCAGGTGGGCGGAGTGGGTTTGCCCATTTCCTCGCGCATGGAAGTGAGGATCTCGATGGCCTCCGGGGCGGTGATGGCTCCGCTGCGGATGACGCCGCGGATTTCCTCGGGGGTCTTGGCGTTGAGCAGGGTCTTGGTGAGGTGGATGGCATGCTCACTCGCCAGCGTGGGGATGCTTGCCATTTCCCGATCCCGCACGGACTGGGGAATGCCCGGCCCGGGGGCAAGTTTCTGCCTCATAAGGGTCCAGAGCAAGAGGCAGCTCAGGGTGACCCCGGCGAGGCCGACGACCGTCACGATCCAGAGACGGAGGATTTTGCGTGGGGCGCCGCGCGATGAGCCTTTGCTGCGACGCCGACGGCGTGGTGGACCCATTTCCGAAACCGAAGGCTGGCGGGGACCGGACATTTTTTCCACCTTCCCCAGTGCTGGGGGCGATCCTGCGATCCTCTGACTGACAGAGGAGGATCGGGCAGGGGTTTTTTGGGGGATCCGGTCCATCTGGGGAGGCTCTATCGGCGGTAAAGGGTGATCCGGTAGGGGTCGTAGCGGTCATCCGGTCGGAACAGCCAGCCTGGCTTGCGATTCAGGACTTCGTATCCGGTGAGCATGAATTCGGGGAGGATCTGGTTGCTATTCGGATCGTAGGCATTCCGCCCCGTGAAGTAGCCGCGCATCTTGTATTCGAAATTCTGGTCGAAGCCGTATCTCTGACCCGGGGGGCCGTTTTCCGGGAGGCGGTCGGGCTGGCGTTTCTTGTCCTCGCGGATCATCACCAACTGGCTGCGATCCCAAGACTCACCGGGACGGCGGAGATAACCCCAAAAGCGGGTCTTTTGCACGTAGTAGCGGCGGCCGATGTAGTGGTCGCCCCGGGGTTCTGCGGCGATGGCTGCCTGGCGTTCCTCGACGGTGGGGCCGCCCATGTTTCCCGAGCCCATACCGCCGCAGTGACTTAGAATCAAAGCGAGGGCGAGAGACACAAAAACGCGGGAAATCAACTTCATCGATGCGCTGAGCGTAGGCAAGTGGTGCGGAAACGGGCAAGCGCCAATCCGCGGATGGGAATTGCGGGAAACACGCAGAAGCAGTCAGGAAATCCTCTTGCAACGGTGCATTTCGGGGGCTAACCACGCGGCCCGCCATTCCCGGCGCCCTCTCATGAAGCTCGCCTCATTGCTGACCACCGATCAAGTCGTGCTGGACATGCGATCCGAAGAGCATCTGCCGGCAGTGGAAGAGCTTCTGGACCACCTCATCGGGATCGGATCGATCCCTGCGGAAATGAGGAATGGGCTCCTCGACGCCCTCAAAAAGCGGGAGGAAATGGTCAGCACGGGCATCGGCTACGGCGTGGCCATTCCGCACACGTTTTCGGAGGAGATCGACAAAGTCGTCACCGTTTTCGGCCGCTCGGCCCGGGGGATCGATTTCGAGTCGCTCGACCAGGGACCGGTTCATTTTGTGGTGCTCTTCGTGGTGCCGAAGCGGGATTATCACCTCCATCTCCAGACTTTGGCGGCGATTGCCAAGATGTTCACCAACGTCGAAATCCGCCAGCAACTGGCCGCGGCATCGAGCCGGGAAGAGATTCTTGATATTTTGGCTGGCAAGGCATCGGGGAACGCTGCGTGACTCCGGCCATGACTCTCCAGCAGGAAATCGAAGCCGCGATGTCGGCTGCCTTCAGCCAAGTGATCGGAGCCGCCACGGCAGCGCCGGTGGTTCCGGCGGCGGACCTTCGATTCGGCGACTACCAATGCAACGCCGCGATGGCCTTGGCCAAGGAGCGCAAAACGAACCCGCGGGAACTGGCCACGCAAGTGGTGGCCGCGGTCGATCTCGCCGGACTCGGTGTGGCGGAAATCGCCGGTCCAGGATTCATCAACATCCGGGTGTCCCCGGAAGCCTTTTCCCGGCGCATCGGAGCTCTGCTGGGGGATGATCGTCTGGGCGTGCCCGAATGCGGGCAGGGGCGGACGGTCGTGATGGATTTCTCCGCGCCGAATGTGGCCAAGCCGATGCATGTCGGCCATATCCGCTCGACCATCATCGGCGATGCCCTGACGCGGATTTCGCGGTTCCTGGGTTATCGGGTGATCACGGACAACCACATCGGTGACTGGGGCACGCAGTTTGGCATGATCCTTCACGGCTGGAAAACCGTGCTCGACCAAGCCGCGCTTGAGCGCGACCCGATCGCCGAGTTGCTGCGGGTTTACCGCGACGTGAATGCCAGCGCGAAATCCGATCCTGCGGTCATGGATGTTTGCCGGCGGGAGTTGGTTGCCTTGCAAGGCGGCGATGAAGAGAATCTCGCCATCTGGCGGCGCTGCGTGGAGCTTTCCCGGCAGGGACTCCAGAAGATCTACGATCGGCTGGACGTGAGTTTCGACCATTGGCTGGGGGAAAGCTTCTACAACGATCGGCTCGCACCGCTGGTCGATGAATTCCTCGAAAAAGGTCTGGCGCGGGAAAGCGACGGGGCGGTGTGCATCTTTTCAGGCGGCGATCTGCCCGCTGAGCAGGACCCCTTCCGTGTCCACAACAAGGAGGGCTGGAGTGACAATCCGGCAATCATCCGCAAGGCGGACGGTGGGTTCCTGTATGCGACCACCGATCTTGCGACGCTGGATTTCCGCATTCGCGAATGGGGGGCGGAGGCGATCTGGTATGTGGTCGGTCTGCCCCAGGCGCTGCATTTCCGCCAAATCTTCGATGCCTGTCGCCGCTGGGGCCGGGTGGGGGATTTCCGGCACATCGGTTTCGGATCCATCCTCGGGGAAGATCGCAAGCTGATGAAAACGAGGTCCGGTGACAACGTCGGCCTCATCGAAGTTCTGGACGAAGCCGTCGAACGCGCTGCCCAGGTGGTGGCGGAAAAAAATCCGGATCTCCCGGCCGAGGAAGCGGCGGAAATCGCCGAGGCGATCGGTATCGGCGCGGTCAAGTTCGCCGAGCTTTCGCAGAACCGCCTCAGCGACTACATTTTCGCCTGGGACCGGATGCTGGCCTTGCAAGGCGACACCGCGCCCTATCTTCAGAACAGCTATGTGCGGACCCGGGCGATCTTCCGGAAACTGGAAGGCAGCTTTGAGACCGCGGGGATCGAAGTGGCCTTGACCGAGGAAAGGGAAATCAACCTGGCGCGCTTGGCGATTCGTTATGGTGAGGTGGTGCCGACGGTGTTGGAAGACCATCGGCCCAACGTGCTGGCGAACTACCTGCTCGAACTCGCGAGGGCCTTCCATTCCTTTTACGAGGCCTGTCCGGTGCTGAAAGCGGAAGAAGCCGTTCGCACGAGCCGACTTGCCTTGTGTGAAGTCACCTCCCGTATTCTCGGGCATGGATTGGGGCTGCTGGGCATCCGCTGTCCCGAGCGGATGTGAGGCTTCCGGGGTTTCGGCCGAGCGAAGGATCACGGCAGGCTTGCCCGATGGGAGGAAGCCTTCTAACGCTGGAGCCAGCGCATGCAGAACGACCGCCAAGACCTGCCCTTTTTCGTCATCGGCCACCGGAATCCGGATACCGATGCGATTTGTTCTGCCATCGGCCAGGCCGAGTTGCTGCGGCTCACCGGTGAGTCCACGGCGACAGCAGCCCGCTGCGGGGTGGTCCCGCAACGCACCGCCTGGGTCCTGGAAAAGGCGGCGGTGGCGGAGCCGGTGCTCGTCACCGATGTCCGGACCAGTGCGGGCATGATCTGCCGGAGGGAAGTCATTGCGGCTCGGGCCGATGACACCTTCCTCTGCGCCTACCGCAGCATGCTGGCCAATGAAGTGCGCTGCGTGCCGGTGATCGGCGACGAAGGCAGGGTCGCAGGCATGCTGCGCTACCTCGATCTGTTAGAACTGCTTTTGCCCGGGGATGGCGGGGATCTCATCGTCCGCACGGTTCATGTTTCCCTGGCGAAAATCGCCTCCACCCTGCATGCCGACTCGGTGGGTGCCACGCTGCCCGATGAGGCGGAGGAACTGATCCTGCTGGTGGGCGCGTCCTCTCAAAACACCGTGGACCGTCGATTGAAACAGGCGGCGAAGGAAGGGAATGTCGGGCGTTTCATGGTGATCTGCGGGGATCGACCGGTGGTCCAGCACTACGCCATCACCCATGGGGCCAGGGCGCTTCTTGTCACTGGGGGAAACACGGTGGATGCCTCCTTGCTGGAAATGGCGCGGGAGCGCGGCGTGGTGGTGCTGCAGTGTTCACAGGACACCGCCAGTTGCACCACCCTGATCCGTTGTTCGCGGACGGTGGGGCAGGTCATGGAGTCCCGCTTCGTCAGCGTGGGGGAGTCGGAACCGGTTTCACAATTGCGGAAATCCCTGGCCACCCTGGATCAGGAATTGTTTCCCGTGGTGGATGCGGAAGGGGCGATGGTCGGTGTGCTTTCCAAGTCCGACCTGGTGGATCCGCCGCGAGTCCGGCTGTCATTGGTCGATCACAATGAGTTCGCCCAGGCCGTGCGCGGGGTGGAGGAGGCGCACGTGATCGAAGTCACCGACCACCACCGTCTGGCGGGGGATCTGGTTTCACGCGAGCCCATCCGCTTCCTCAACGAGCCGGTGGGATCCACCTCCACGCTGGTGGCGCGGAAATTCGAGCATCGCAATCTGAAGCCGACCGCGGGCACGGCGATGTGCCTGTGTGCGGGCATCATTTCGGACACGCTGTGCCTGACCTCGCCTACGACGACCGAGCTGGACCGGCAGATGCTGCAATGGCTGAGTGGGTTGGCGGGGATCGATCCCGAGGAATTCAAGCGGGACTTTTTCGCCGTGGGTTCCCTGCTGACCTCCGGCTCCGTGGACGATGTCCTGAATGCGGATCGCAAGGAGTTCGATGACGATGGGGTGAAGGTGACCATCGCGCAGATCGAGGAACTGGGCTTGCAGGCCTTTGGTCCGCGGCGGCGTGAGCTGGAGGATGGGCTGCGCCGTTTGGTGGAGGAACAGGGATATGACCTTGCCGTCTTGGCGGTGACGGACATTGCCGAGCATCACAGCATGATTCTGGCAGCGGGCGAGCCGCGCATGGTGGCGGCGCTGCCCTTCGAACGTCTGGATGCCGCCCTGTATGATGCCCCGGGCGTGGTGAGCCGCAAAAAGCAGATCTTTCCGGCGGTCTCGATGGCGGTTCGCAAGGGCCGCTGAGATTTGCGAACTACGACTTCCCTCGTAGTTTGCCGATCCCTCGCGGGAAAACCCAGATGGCGGCCAGGGTTCCGAGGATGTCGGCCGCGAGATCGAAGGGGTCGTTGCCATGTCGGCCGGGCACGTGGCTTTGGTGGTATTCATCGATCACTCCGATGAGCCCGAGCACGATGAGCGTGACGATGCCGCGACGGCGGATTTCCCGAGGCATGCCGGCAGCCCAAAGCCAGGCTTGGAAAAGGATGGCGCCACCGAAGAACCAGCCGAAGTGGAGGATCTTGTCCGAGGTGGTGAAGCGCAGCGCTTCAGGGAATTGCGGAACCTGCGAGGAAAGATGCCAGAGGACCCCGCACCAGACGAGGAAGAGGAATCCCCAGGGCAGGGCACGACGGGTCATTGCTTGCGGACTTCTTCCTCGAGCCTTTCGGCCAGCCACTGTTTCATCATGGACTGGTAGTTGAGGAAGCGGGTGCGGGCGATGCGCTTGATCCGGGAAAGCATCCGGGGATCGAAGCGGAGGGTGATGGTGGTGGACTCGCGGGTGTCCGGTTGGTGGATGGAACCCGCCATGAGGCGTCCGTCCAGATCGTGAGTCATCCAGAAGGCGGCTTCGGCCTGTTCATCCTCGAATTCGGGGATTTCATCCCAGCGGGTGATGGTCGTCATCGGTGGGTTCATTTGAACTCGGCGTATTTGCGTTCGTAGAAGCGTTGCTCGGCCTCGCTCATGGTGCGGGCGGCGATGATCCGGGCGGTTTTGCCATTGGACCAGAAACAGAGGAAAAGAGGACGATCCGCCACGGTGCGGCCGAGGGCGAAGAAGCGGGATTCCCCATCCGACCTTTCGGCGTCCGGAAGGATGCGAAGGGCGAAGGGGTCTTCGAGGGCCTCTTCGATTTCCCGGGGCTTGATGTCCTTCAGGTCGAAATTGACGTCGATGAGATCGAGTTCCATGGGTGACGGGGCAGAGCAAACACCGGATGGGGGGCGGGTGGAAGCGGAAAGGGAGGAAAGCTTTCAGTCGCCGTAAGGGTAATCGCCATTCGAGTAGTCATTCCCGTGGTCCTGGGGGACTTCTCCTCCGGTTTGGCGTGCGTTGCGGGTGGAGTTTCCACCGCGGACGCCGGGACCGGAGACGATTTTCCCGGTGGGAAGCAGGCCGCCATTGCGCTTCGCTTCTTTTTGGGCTTCGACGATTTGGGCGATCGCATCCTGAGCGGCCTGGGGAAGGGGACCGAAGGGGCCGTTTCCGGCGAGAGGCGAGGTGGCGAGGAGCTTGGCAAGATCGATGGTGACGGGCAGCGGGATCACGCGGCCATCGGGCTTCATGATGATCATTTGTCCGGCGGGCACGAGCACGGGGGTCTTGCTGCCGTTGATGTAGAGCTTCTGGGTGCCTTCGAGCGTGAGCAGCTTGACCCATTGGCCGGGGCTGTATTCGAACATCGAGGTCGTGCCGGTGATGGCAGCGGTGACAGTGGCCGTGCGGATCGTTGCGCCGCCGGCATCCTTCGGCACCTGGAGGAGCACCGAGCCTTGCTTGAGCTCCACCTCGCGGCTGCCGGGACGGAAGCTGAACACCGAGTTCTGCCCGAGGCGTGTGATGGTGTTATCGGCGAAGGTCAGTTCGGCCCGGGATTTCCGGCCGGTTTGGACCGATGCATTGCCGCCCACACTTTGACCGATCGATGCCGGTGCCCCGGCACTTTCGCTCTGATAGACTGTGACGTCATTGACCGCCTGCGTGATCTTTGCGGTTTGCAGAGGATCGGCGAGGACAGGGAGGGCGGAGAACAGGGAAATGAGGAGAATGGCTTTCATGGCGGGGGATCAGAAGGAGTAGTTGAGACCGAGACCGATGCCTGCGTTCCACGATTCGAAATCGTTCACGCCCAGCGGGGTGTTAGAGTCATTGTTGCTGTAGAAAATGTGGGCATAGACCGTGGAGTGCGGGCAGGTGCGCCAGTGCAAGGAGAGACCGGCGGTGTGGTTCCAATCTTCGCGCCCGGCGGTATCGAAATCCCACAGCGCCCCGCGCCAGGAGAGCGTCGCGCCGAGGTCTTCGCGGAACCAGTAGGTGTAGCTGAGTTCGGCGGCGTATTCGTTTCTTTCGAGTCGATCGGGATTCGCATCGATATCGAAGGCGGCGCTGATGCCTGCGCCGAGTTCCTGATTGGAGCGGGCGAAGAGGACTTTTTGCAGTCCCGTGCGGATACGGTTGACCGAATAATCCGTCTCTGCCCAACGGCCGGTGACGAGCCACTGGTATTCATAGCGCGCGAAGAATACGGTGTCATCGAGGTCCACCAGGGTCTTCACAACCCCGGCATGGGTGCTGAAGTTCTGGAAATCCATGGCGTTCTGCCTCTCGAACTCGAAGAACTCCATGGTGGCTCCCACATCGGCAAACCAACCGGTGGCAAGGTGGGACTGCCAGTTTCCTCCGACCAAAAGCGTGGTGTAGAATGAACTGTCCTCCAGGGCGCGGTTGGTGGCCGGGGCGTTGTCGGTGACATTGAAGTCGATGCTGCCGAAAAGGTGGAACTTCGGTGCCTCGCTGGTTTCACCGAGGATTTCCTGCACTCCGAAATCGGAATCCGCCGGAGAAAAGGGGGCGCGGACGGGATCGTCCGAGACGCCATCCGGAGAGAAATCCCCGGCGTCGTAGTCGGGATTCGATGAACCGAGGAAGGGCGAGAAATCGGAAAGAATGTCGGCTTGCGCGAGGACAGGAGACAGGAGGAGGGGGAAAACGACTCGTTTCATCGGCGGAGGTTGTAGTGCGATCTTCCGTAGGTTAGAAAAACGCCGGGCGGATGACAAGGAATCTCGATGGCTTGCGCAAGGCGGTGACCGGCATGATGCCGGGACTGTTGGCTCTTGCGGTGGTGGCGTTTCTGTTGGAGGGCACACCTCAGGGCAGGGAGTGGGTGATCCGTCTGGACCGGATTTTCCATGATGCGGTGCTGCGTCAAAGCGGCGGGCCGGCGGAGCGGGCGGATCTCGTCCTGCTTGGACTCGATGAAGCGAGTCTTCGACTCGACGCACTCGATCCCGCCGATGTGGCGGAGCATCCGGCGCTGTCGCGGATGGTGGCGAATTTCCCCTGGGACCGGAGGGTTTGGGCACAGGCGATTGATCGACTCGGGGACGCGGGGGCCAAGGGGATCGTTCTCGACCTCGTCTTCGCCTCGCCGACCACGCCTGAAGCCGATGAAGCGATGGCGGCGGCCATCGCCCGCCATCGGGACAAGGTCATTCTCGTGTCCACCTTTTCCCCCACCGGGCCGGAATCCGGGATGACCTTGAGTGAACCTTACGATCCTTTCCTTGGTGAAAACTATGACACCCGCGTGGGCTATGCGGACTTCCCGGTCGATCCGCTCGATGGCATGTGCCGGATGGCGCGTTACACCACCACGCTTGGTTTGCAGGATGGGGCACCACGTCTGGGCGAGCCTGTTTACCGCTCCCTGGCGGCGGAGATCATCGATCTCATGGGCGGCAAGGTGCCGGAAGGCGATCACCTGCTGCGTTTCGCCTCCAAGCCGGGTGCGGGCGGCAAGGAGGTCTATGCACCGTTGAGCTTCTACTCGATCTTCGATGAAAAAGCGTGGCAGGCGAACTACGATGGAGGCCGTTTTTTCAAGGACAAGGTGGTGATGATCGGTCCGGTGGCACCGCGTTTCCAGGACATCAAGGCGACACCGGTGGGACCGATCACGGGGCCTCAGCTTCATCTCCAGGCGGTGGCTTGTGGATTGGACCAGGCCTTCTTGCGGCCTGCGGGGAATTCGATGCTGCTGTTGCTGACGGGTGGGGCGCTGGCCTCGATTCTGGTGGTGTCTTTGCGAAATCTGGTCTGGGCCTTCGTCGGCCTCTTCCTGTTAGTGATCGGCTGGTTGCTGATTTCCGGAGCGATCGTATCGACGCGCTGGGTGATGTGGTTGTCCGCTTCATGGTGCATGGGCGTGATCGTCGTGGGTGGGGCGGGGCAGGCATGGAGATGGCTCACGGAAAGGCAGGCGAGAAAGCGGCTGATCGGCGAGTTCCGGCGTTTTGTATCGAGGGACGTGGCCGACCGGCTGGTCTCCGATCCGGATCGCTGGCATCGCATCGCCGTGGGCCGCCAGCGTCGGGTGGTGATTCTTTTCTCCGATGTCCGGGGTTTCACTTCGCGTTCGGAAAATGCCGGGGCCACGGAGTTGGTGGCCCAGTTGAATGAATACCTCAGTGCGATGGTCGATGTCGTGTTCCGCCACGGTGGCACGCTCGACAAGTTCATCGGCGATGCCCTGATGGTTCACTGGGGCGCGCTCGAGGATGGCGATGAAGGTGAGTTCGCCCGCGCGGCGGTGAAGACGGCGGTGGAAATGATCGAGGATCTGGAAAAGCTCAACATCGCCTGGCGGGCGCGGGGCATGGAGCCGTTGGAAATCGGCATCGGCATCCACGTGGGGGAAGTGACGGCCGGCGAGATCGGTTGTCCGCAACGCACGGAGTTCGGCATTCTGGGCGATGCGGTGAACCTCGCCTCACGCATCGAAGGACTGAGCAAGACCTTCAGCGCGCATACCGTGGTCTCGGATGCCATCGCCATTCACGTTCCCGAAACCCGATGGATTCCTCTGGGACGGGTGCGGGTGAAAGGGCGCAGTGCGCCGGTGACCCTTCATGGTCTTGGCAACGAAACCCGGGTCGTCCGCGCCCTCGCTGCGATTCCGGTGGATGACGAGGGAGTGCGGACGATGGAATCGAAGTGAACCGCGGACATCAAATCACACCGCCTAACAGCAGACCGACAAAGAGCACCTTGCAGGCGATGTGGAGGAGTTGATCCGTGGTGAAGGAAGTCCAGCCCTCGCATTTTGCGAAATCGATGGCCCAGTGAAGGACCACTTCGGCAAAGGCGAGCAGCGCGGATCCCGTGATGAGCCACACGGGCGCGGCGTGGATGAGGGAGTGGGCGGTCAGCGCATGAACCCACACGCCCTTGGGTGGCGTGGCATCGCCAAAGAAGCGGGTGAGGCTGGCATGGCGGTTCTTGGCAAGGGAGAGGAACTCGCCCTGAAGCGCGAAATCGGCAAGGGCATGGCCGACGATCAGGGCGAATAGCGCGACGACCGCCCCGGAGGCGTCGCTCACTGGCATGGCGGCGATCACGGAAATCAGGACCAGAAGGATTGGAAAGCGGCTTCCGCTTCACGGGTGGCGAGCTTCTCATTCATGCGGCGGAGGCGACGGCTCATTTCCGCAAGGATGCCGGCGAGCAGGCGGGCGGCGGCATTCGGATAGGAGTTCATGAATGCCTCGAGGTCATCCTTGTTCGCCTTCCACACCTGGCTGAACTCCCGTGCGGTGACGGAAGCACTGGCGGTGGCGGGATCGAAGAGATTCACCTCGCCCAGAGTTTCTCCAGCGGTCACGCGGGCGACGAAGGTGCGCTTGTCGCGGGTATCGGTGTGCACGTGGAGGGTGCCGGAAATGACGAAGTAGAGGGAGTCCTGCGGGCCGCCTTCCGTGATCAGGATTTGATCGGGGTGGACGGGAAGGAACTCACCGTAGTCGCCAAGCAGGCGGCGGTCGTCTTCATCGAGACCGGCCATGATGCCGGCGCAGGGGATCTCGGGGCGGTTGAAACTGTCGCTCATCGGTGGGCAGTCTGAATGCTCCTCCGCCGGAGGGGAAGTCCGGAATTGGGATGCAGGGTGGGGAAAAAAGAAAGACGGAGGACAAGGGTCCTCCGTCTTCGGAACATCTGCTCAACGCGAACAGACCGATCACTGGTACGTGACGAGGGCTGTCGCTGGTTGAAAAGATTATTTCTTCTTGGCGGCCTTCTTCGCGGCTTTCTTGGCAACCTTCTTGGTGGCCTTTTTCGCCGACTTCTTGGTGGCAGCCTTTTTGGCAGCTTTCTTCGCGGCCTTCTTGGCAACCTTCTTCACCGCTTTCTTGGCGGCCTTCTTGGCAGCCTTTTTGGCGGCTTTCTTGGCGACCTTCTTCTTGGCGGCGGCCTTTTTCTTGGCGACAGGCTTCTTGGCAGCCTTCTTCGCCACCTTCTTGGCAGCCTTTTTGGCGGTCTTCTTGGCAGCTACCTTCTTGGCGGCCTTCTTGGCCGTTTTCTTGGCAGCAGCCTTCTTCGCCACCTTCTTGGCGGCCTTCTTGGCGGTTTTCTTGGCAGGCATGGCTTTGTGTCGTTTTAGTTCGCGTTCGATGTTGGTTTTCTCTTCCGGTGTCAAAGAACCGGCGGAGAGGATTGCGAGGACAGCCTCACCGAGGCGACCTCCAAAAGCATTGGTGAGGAACTCCGATGTCGCCTTGCCGGCGATCTGTTCCTGCGAGTAAGCGGCTTCATACACATGCGCTCTGCCGTCCTTCTTGCGGCGCACGAGTTTCTTGCGCTCCAGACTCTGCATGACCGAGAGCACGGTGGTGTAAGCGCGGTCTTTTCCGTCAGGCAAACCTTCGAGAATGGCGGTGACGGTGGATGGCCCTTCGTGCCACAGCACGGTCAGGGCCTGAAGTTCGAGATTGGAAGGATGCGATGCCATGGGATCCGGTGGTGGGCTACAAGCACCATAAAGCTAGTAGTTCGATCCTCCGTCAAGTCAATAATCGGAGATTTTCAGGAAAACTTAACAATCGAATCGTGCCCTTTGGTGTTCTACCATGAGTTCCGTAGTTCATGTCAGTGGCCATCCTCCTTGATGGCGGGTCGTTGAAATTCCGGTGCGATCTTTGATACGGCTTCCCAGAGGCCGTCATCGGACGGGTGACCATGGAAGAGCACCGCGCCTTCGCGAGATACGAGAACCATGGTAGGTGCGCTCTGGACCCGCAACTGTCTCGCGAGAGGTGCGCTGGGATCATCGAGAAGCCAGGTGCCTGGCGGCGGTGAATTCGTGGCGGCAAGGAGGGCGAGGGTTTCCTGACGAACTTCCGGCGAGCTTTCACCGATGATGGTGGCGACGGCGAGTCCGGCAGCATTGAGCGCCTTGGCAGCCGTCGCAAAATCCGGAAGGCTTTCCTCGCACTCGCGGCTCCAGGGAGAGAAGAAGTGAAGAAAGAGGGCTTTGCGTTCACCGAGAATGTTGGCGAGGCGCAGCTTGCGATCATCGAGCGAGGTTTTTTCCTGTTGGAGATCGACGCGCACATTCTTCATCGCGTCTTCCAGTCGCAAGCGATCGATGTGGGGCGCGAAGGCCGCACCTTGTTTCGGACTCAGCCAGAACGCTTCGGTGATGTGGCGTTTGAAGCCATCGCGATCTCCCTTTTCAAGGGCAGCGATGGCGAGCACGTATTCGACGACGGCGAGCCAGTCTTCTTCAACGCCGAAGATCTCGGAGTCTTCAAGGCGGAACAGCGGCTTGCGTTTGGTGAACTCGGGAGCGAGGGCGGCGATGGCTTCGTCCTCGTGGCGATCCACGTGGAAAAGAAATCGCGCTTCGAGTGCGGCTTGCTCCGTGGCCCCCAGGTCGCGTGCGGTGCGGATGGCTTCCTCGAGCTTCTCCGTGGAGTCGCGGACCGAAAGCATCAGGTCCACGGCTTCACGAAGAGAGGCAGGTGGCGCCGCCGCTTCCTCCGCCTTGCCGGGTGAGGCAGTGGCGAAGATGAGGAAGATCGCGGCGGCGCGGGAGATCATCGGGCGGGGATATTGAGGGTGCGGCCGAGGACGACGTTGTTGTCGGTGGCCGTCATGCCGTTTGCGGCGCGGATGGCATCCATGGAGACACCATACTTGCGGCTGATGCCCCAGAGCGTGTCACCTCTCACGACGGTGTGGGTGGAAGCAATCGAAGCTGCGGCCGCAGGTGAGGGAGTCGGCACGGGTGCGGGGGCCGGAGTGGGAGTCACTGTGGCGGTCTCTTCGTAAGCGGCGTTGCCATAGGTGGGATCATTCGCCGGTGGATTGACCTGCTGATAGGGAGCGGTTTCATAGCCGCCGGAAGAGGGAGTGCCGTAGGGGTCCGAGGTATCGTAGCCGCCGGCGGTATCGTAGTTCTCTTCCTTGTTGAACAATGAGCACGAGGTCAGCGTGCCGAGGGTGAGGGCAATGAGGATCGATTGCGTAGGTTTCATCAAGTGCGGTGGTGTGGGGTTCAATGGCCGGCTGGTTTGATCATGGAAACGACGCCACGCGCGGTTTTTATCTCAATCCTCTGAAGAAGTCGATGGCTGTTTGCGTGGTATGTGAAGAGAATTGTTGGAGAGACTCGCCGCGTGACTGGGCGAGGTGATTCGCGATGACCGCAATCATGGCGGGCTCATTGCGTGTGCCACGATGCGGATGCGGTGCGAGGTAAGGGGAATCCGTTTCCACCATGAAGCTTCCCGACGGCAAGGAGGTCGCGACTTCGAGAACCTCCGATGCATTCTTGAAAGTGGCAACACCACCGAAGGAAACAAGGCCACCGAGAGCGATGATCTCCTCCGCATGTTCGCGCGTGCCGATGAAGCAATGGAAGACGGCACGGACCTTGCGGGCGTGAACGCGATAGAGATCGAGAGCATCGAGAAGGGATGCATGGCCACTGCGGTCCCGCGTGTGGATCACCACCGGCAGCGAGCTTTCCTCCGCGAGAGTGAAATGGGCATCGAGGAATTTGCGTTGGCGCTTGCGGAAGTTTTCCTCGGTCCATCCCTCGGGAGCGGGGTGGTAATAATCCAATCCGGTTTCGCCGATGCCGCAGACCTGCGGCTTGTGGAGATGGTCGCGGATGACATCGATGGCACCATCCGGCGCGTGATGAACATCGCAGGGATGAATGCCGAGGCAGGTTTTCACCTCGGGATGCGTCGCGGCGATCTCCAGATTCCGATGCAAGTCATCGAGGCAAGTCGCAAGGGTGACCAGGCGGGTGACACCGGCTTCGCGAGCGCGGGTGACGATGTTGCCGATTTCCGATGCGGTGAACTTGTGGGAGGCGAGGTGGCAGTGGGAATCCGTGAGCATGGAGTGGGGATGCCCTCCTCAATCCTGCAGCCTTGTCTGGGGCTGATAGAAAAGGGCGAAGGGAATGAAGGCGATGGCGGTGCCGAGCATCAACCAGGAGAAGAAACGGAAATACGGCGCTCCCTGGAGTTTGTTCATGCCGCCGGAGAAGAAAGTAAGGTGCGGATAGGTTTCGTTTTCCGCGGGATCATCGGTCACGCCAAGTTGTTCCTTGCGGCGATCCAGCCAGGGGCGTTCGGGATGGAAGCGGTCCGACCAGTGTTTCTCTTCTTTCGCCGGCGCGGGTTCCGGCAAGGCGATTTCGATCCCCGTGTCCCAACGGGTTCCGGAGGCGCGATCGGGGCCGGCGCTGATCAACCGAATGCGGGTGGAGTTCAGGATTTCGTATCGGAAAGGATTTCCCCATGGATCCTTTCCAAGATCACCGACCTCATCGAGTGAAGGCGGCTTGCCAAGGGCGATGGCCTTTTCACGAATGCGGGTGGCGGTGGCGGCGAGAGGTTCGAGGTAGGGGATGTGGATCTTGCGAAGATGGCCGTTTTCATAGGTGGCCACGAAGTCGTCATCGGTTCCCGTCTTGTCATCGTATCCCGGCAGGATCGCAGTGCGGGTGGAGGATTTCCACTCGGCATCGAGATGGATGAGCGCGGCTTGTTGGCGGGCGGCATCGGGGATCTGGATGAAATGGTTGATGCCGGCGACGAGCAGGTTGCCGAAGGCAACGGCGGCGAGGTAATAACACATCACGAGAGATTTCATCGTCTTCGGCGCCTGGGTGTAGGCGAACTCAAGGGCGACGATGGAAACCATGATTTCAGCAGCCGTGAGGAGGGCGAAGGCGAGGATCTGCCAGGAGATCGAGGGGCGTTCTCCGGAATCGATCCACGTCTGGATCACGGCCACGAGGAAGAATGAACCGGCCATGAGGAAGAGGCCGATGCCGATTTTCCGAAGCGCGGTGAGTTTCCACACGCGGCTCACCAGCGGATAGAGGATGAAGGTGAAGAGGGGGATGAAGGTCAGAACGAAGACGGAGTTGAGCGACTGGATCTGGGATGGCAGCCATTCGAATCCGAGGAACTGCCGATCCATATCCATCGCCTGGAAGATCCAGGTGGAGCCGGTTTGATCGAACAGGGCCCAGAACACAGCGATCAGGGCATAGAGGGGGAGGAGCTTGAGGAGGACCTTGGCACCGCCGCCATCGGTAAGATCCTTGAGCAGTTCCCCGCGTGCGGCGGGAACATGGATGAAGCGGTGCCGGCCTATCCAGAAAACAAGGGTGGCGATGGCCATGAGCACGCCGGGGATGCCGAAGGCCCAGTGCGGGCCGTGCCATTCGAGCAGCCATGGGGTGAGCATCATCGAGACGAAGGCGCCGACATTGATGGAGAAATAGAACCAGTTGAAGACCTTGGGCAGGAGATGGGCGTTCTTGGAGCCGAACTGATCGCCGACGTGGGCGGAGACGCAGGGTTTGATGCCGCCGGATCCGAGGGAGATGAGGGCAAGGCCGAAGACCAGCCAGAAGGCGGCGGAGCCGGTGGTGCCCATGAGGGCCAGCGCCCCGTGGCCCATGCAGTAAACGATGGAGAGCCAGATGATGGTGCGGTATTTGCCGAGGAAGAAATCACTGATCACCGCACCGATGAGAGGGGTGATGTAAACGGCGAAATTGAAATAATGGACGTATTCCGTGGCCGATGCTTCGGACATGGGAGCACCTGCGGTGCTGCCCATGAGGTGAAGATACTGCGCCATGTAAACCGCCAGCACCGCCTTCATGCCATAGAAGGAAAAGCGCTCGGCCGCTTCGTTTCCGATGATGTGGGGCACGCCCGGCGGCATGCCTTCGAGGTCTGCGGGCGAGGTGCGGTATTTCATGATGGCGCGAGGGGGCGAGGGGAAAACGGACGGCATCCGCGTGGGATGACATCCATCGCAGGTTCACCAACGAATGGCGGCGGCAGCCCAGGTGAGTCCGGCACCGAAGACGACGAGCACGACATGCTCGCCTTTCTTGATGCGGCCGGAGCGATGGGCTTCATCGAGAGCGATCGCCACGGCGGCGGCCGAGGTGTTGCCGTACTTCTGCAGGTTGGTGAAGACGCGGTCGTAGGGGACATCGAGACGCTCGGCGATGGCATCGATGATCCGCAGGTTCGCCTGATGCGGGACGACGAGGGCAATGTCCTCGGGTTTGAGATTGGAGCGGGCGATGACTTTTTCCGCCGACTCCTTCATGCGGGTGACCGCGTGTTTGAAGACCTCCTTGCCAAGCATCGACATCGTGGCGAGATGCTTATCGGCGTTTTCGATGGTGATCGGGCATGCCGAGCCACCGCCGGGGATGTTGAGCAAGTGGGTTTGGCGTCCATCGGTTCCCATTTCCGTGGCAAGAATCTCACCATCATCGGGACCACTGGCCTTCCGCAACACGGCGGCTCCCGCGCCATCACCGAAGAGGATGCAGGTGCTGCGGTCGTCCCAGTTGACGAATGAGGAGAGCTTTTCGGCGCCGATGATCAGGGCGTTGGAAAAGGCACCGTCCGAGATCAGCCGTTTGGCGATCTTCATCGCATAAAGGAAACCCGAGCAGGCGGCGGAGATATCGAACGCCACGGCACCGAAGGCCCCGAGGCGCTGCTGGACATAGCAGGCGGTGGCGGGAGTGAGGGTGTCGGGCGTGATGGTGGCGACGATGATCAACTCGATCTCCGCGGGATCCATCGCAGCTTGTTCGAGGGCACGGAGCGCGGCCTTGGTGGCGAGGTGCGAAGTGAACTCGTCATCGGCAGCGATGCGGCGTTCGCGGATGCCGGTGCGGGTGACGATCCACTCGTCGGTGGTGTCGACAAGCTTTTCGAGGTCGGCATTCGTGAGGACTTTCTCGGGGACGTAGCTTCCGGTGCCGGCGATACAGACGGAGACTTGGGAGTGCTCTGCGCTCATTTCGCCGGGGAATCTGGCGAGTCCCCGCGCCTAGGGCAAGGCTTGTGATGGAGGGAGCTTTGGAGCGACTTTCCGTTAGTCCTTTTTCTTCAGCAGCGGGAAGAGCACGACATCGCGGATGGTGGGTGCGCCAGTGAGCATCATGATGAGTCGGTCGATGCCGATGCCGATGCCGCCAGCGGGTGGCATGCCGCTTTCGAGGGTTTCGATGAAATCGTAGTCAACGCGTTGTTCCTCCTCGCCGCCGGCCTGGTGTTCGAGGCGGTCGCGCTGGACATCGGGGTCATTCAGCTCGCTGTAGCCCGGGCTGATTTCCTGGCCGTTGATGATGAGTTCGTAAACTTCCACCGTCTTGCCACCGGGAGTGAGCTTGGCGAGGGGGATCAATTCGCTGGGCACGCGGGTGACGAAGCAGGGATCGAAGCTGTGTTCCTCGACCTTCTTTTCGAAGACCTGTTGGATCACTTCATAGTCTTCCATTTCCGGCGAGATCTGGACGCCGAGTTCCTCGCATCGGGCACGGCGTTGCTCGGGAGTGATGTCGAAGAAATCCTGGCCAGCGGCGGCTTTCACGAGGTCGTGATAGTTGGCGCGGCGCCAGGGGCGGGAGAGGTTGATGGTGCGGAGGACGGCACCTTCCTCATCCTTGTGTTCGATCTGGAGTCCGCCGCAGAAGGTCTCGGCCAGATGACAGACGAGGCTTTCCACCATGTCGGCCATGATCTCGAAATCCGCGTAGGCCTGATAGGCTTCGAGCATCGTGAACTCCGGGTTGTGACGGCGTGAAATGCCCTCGTTGCGGAAGTTGCGATTGAGTTCGAAGACCTTGGTGAAGCCACCGACGAGGAGGCGCTTGAGGAAAAGTTCCGGAGCGATGCGCAGCGTGAGTGGCATGCCGAGGGCGTTGTGGTGGGTCTCGAAGGGACGTGCCGCTGCTCCACCGGCGACACTTTGGAGCATGGGGGTTTCCACTTCCAGATAGCCACGGGCGTGGAAGAAATTCCGGATCTCCGCGACCATGCGGCTGCGGGTCACGAAGATTGCGGCGCTTTCCTCATTCGACATCAGGTCGAGGTGACGCTTGCGGTATTTCAATTCGCGGTCGGCGACGCCATGCCATTTGTCGGGCATGGGGCGGAGGGACTTCGAAAGGACGGTGAAGGAGCTGACCTTGATCGTCGGTTCGCCCGTGCGGGTGACGAAGGTCTCGCCCTCGATGCCGATCCAGTCGCCGCGATCGAGGCATTCGAAGATCGCGAGTTGGTCGGCGCTGAGTTCCTTGATGGCGATGAATCCCTGGATCTGTCCGAGGACATCGCCGAGGTGGAAAAAGCAGGAGCGGCCCATGTTGCGGAGGCCGGTGATGCGGCCGGCGACTTTCACCTGGAGGCCCTCGGCGAAGGCATCGCGGAGTTCGGCGGGGCTGTGGGTGGTTTCGAAGGCGGAGCCGAAGGGGTCCACGCCAAGCTCGCGGAGTTTGCCGAGTTTCTCGCGGCGGACGGCGATGAGATCGGCTTCGGTCGAGTGGCTTTGCGGGGCGTCTTCGGGCATGGCGGGGAGGCCTTTAGAACATCGGGCGCGGGACGTCCAACCTTGAGGAGGAAAAATCCGCGCGGGCGAATTTGGCAGAGCGGCGAAGTTTCAGAAGAATGGGCTTTACAATCCGGGTCGGAAACCTAGATTCCGCGGCCCCGTGCCGGGTGATGCCGATCGGGACACCCACCCGCACAAGCCATTTCCCAGACTCTCCGACCATGAAAGTTCTTTCCTCACTCGCCTCCTCGAAGCGTCGTCACGCCGACTGCCAAGTGGTTTCCCGCAAGGGCACGACCTACGTGATCTGCAAGACGAACCCGAAATTCAAGGCCCGCCAAGGCGCGACCAAGGGCACCCGCCTTTCCAAGAAGGGTGTGAAGTGATTCGGCAGACGGTAATATTTTCATGACAAGGGCGGCCTTCGGGCCGCCTTTTTTCTTTCCGGAAGGGCCTCTAAAGTCGGTCGAGCACCCGGGCTGCGCAGGCGAAGCCGAAGGCAGCGGTGAGGTGGGTCACCGAGCCGTAGCCCGCATCACAGCCGATGGCACCGGACATTTCCGCCGGTCTTTCTCCGCTCACGCCGCCATCGCAGGTCGGGTAGCGGGCCGCTTCGTCGGAGAAAACGGCATCGATCCCATAAAGCACCGGCTCGCCGCGGGCGGGAGAGCCCGGAAAGCCATACTCGGTCCGGAGTTTCCTGCGGACGGAGGCCAGCAGCGGGTCGCGACCGCCGCGGGCGAGGTCATCGATGCGGATGCGGGTGGGATCGATCCGCCCGCCGGCGGCGCCGGAGGTCACGGTCACGAGGGCGCGTTCGCGGCAGGCGGCAAGGAGGTGGCATTTCGCGCGGAGGGAGTCGATGGCATCAACCACGGCAGCAGGAGCCGTGTCGAGGATCGCGGCGGAGTTTTTTTCGGAGTAGAACTCGGGGATCTCGGTGATGCGGATTTGCGGGTCGATGAGCCGCAGCCTTTCCGCCATGACCCTGACCTTGGACCGCCCGAACTGCCCTTCGAGGGCGTGGATCTGGCGGTTGGTGTTGGTGACGCAGAGATCATCGGCATCGACGAGAACCAGGTGCCCCACACCGGAGCGGGCGAGCGCTTCCGCGGTCCATGAGCCGACGCCGCCGATACCGGCGACGATCACGGTGGCGGCTTGAAAGCGTTGAAAGACATCGAGGCCATAGAGCCGGACGATGCCGGCGAAGCGGGGATCGACGGTCACGGAGGAAAAGCTCTGGATTTCGGTGCCGCTTGTCCAACGGGAATCAGCTCCGGGACTCTTTGTGCCGTTTGAACATGGCCAAGGTCCGGTCGCGTTCCTTGGAATGCTCGACGCAGGGAAGCGGGTAGCCGCGGGCCAGGGGGAGGCCGTTTTCGGGGGGCTCGTGGAGACGTTTTGCCGGGACATCGCGCAGTTCCGGGATCCAGCGTTTGATGTAAACGCCATCGGGATCATGACGGGCGGACTGCGACCAGGGGTTCTGGATGCGGAAATAGGGAGCAGCATCGGCCCCCGTGCCGGCCGACCATTGCCAACCGCCGTTGTTGGAAGCGATTTCCCCATCCACGAGGTGCTGCATGAAATGCGATTCGCCCAGACGCCAGTCGAGATGGAGGTCCTTGGTGAGGAACATGGCGGTGATCATGCGCAGGCGATTGTGCATGTGCCCGGTGGCGAGAAGCTCGCGCATGCCGGCATCGACGATGGGAAAACCGGTCATGCCCGACTTCCAGGCTTCGAACTTGTCGTCCGGGGCAGCCCAGGGGAGTCCACGCCACTCGGGATTGAACTCGTGTTCGAGGACATGGGGAAAATGATGGAGGATCGCCATGTAGAACTCCCGCCAGGCCAGCTCCTTGATGAAAGTGTGGATGCCTTCGCGGGCCGACGAGCTCGGGGCTTTGTCCATGGCGGCTTGGGCCTTGGCGAAGATTTCCCGGATGGAAATCAGCCCGAAACGCAGGTCCTGGGAAAGCCGGGAGGTCCCATCGACAAAGGGCTGGTCGCGCCGCGACTTGTATCCGTGGAGGCGCTCGGCGATGGCGACCTTCAGCCGGTCCCGTGCGGCTCTTTCCCCGGCTTCGAGGATGCCCGTGGCGGCGGGAGGCAGTTTCCAATGGTCCAGAGTGGGCAGGGCTTCGGAGCGGATCTTCGAGGGTGTTCCGAGAGCACGGGGTTTTCCCTGCGATGCGGGTTTTTCCAAGCCCAGCCAATTGTTTGAATACGGAGTGTAGACCCGGTAGGGATCGCCACCCTTCGTGAGCACCTCGTGCGGGGCGTGAAGGGTGACGTCGTGCCAGCCATGACAAGAGACACCCCAAGCGGCGCAGGCCTTGTGGAGCCTGGCTTCGACGGCCTTGCCAAAGGGATCCGGGTCTTCGTTGAAATGAATCGCCACCGCGCCGGTCTCGCGAACGAGCTGGCCCAGAGCCTCAATGGCATCGCCATGGCGGATGATGAGGCGACCTTGGACCGTCTCAAGATTCCGCGCGAGAGAGGCGAGGCAATCGCAGAGGAACTGTTGCCTGTTAGATCCCGTCCACGAGTGCTCCGATTTCCATGTGCTGGCGATGTAAACCGGAATGACGCCGAGGCCCGAAGCCGCGGCGTGACGGAGAGCGGTATTATCGGTGATCCGCAGGTCACGACGGAACCAGTGGATCACCACAGGGGATGTGGGGGGCATGCGGCTTCAGGCGTTCGAGAGGATTTTCTCGACCTTGCGAAGCGTGGTATCGCTCAACTTGCCCTCGACCTTGCGGGACTTCGCGATGGTTTCCTTGATGTTGCCGAGGGCGGCCTCGGCCGCTTCCAGAGCTTTCTTTCCACCGCCATACTGCTTGTCGGAGAAGTATTTCGTGAAGGTCGCCCCGTTGCGGCTGATGCACAGGCGCCAACCTTGGAAAGCGGTGTTTTCGTAGGTGAATCGGGTCAGGTTCCGCTTGGATTTCATGGTTGCTTGCGGGTTGGGTGTGGATGTTTTCACAAAGCAAGATAACACCTGTCTGCCATTTGGCGACTCGTTTTCGTGAAAAATTGTTAGGGGGATTTACGGAGCGCCTGTTGGAGAGTGGAGACGGGGTTCCAAGGCGGAGTCAGGGACACAGGACGGAAACCTCGGCGGGCAGCGAGACGGGCGGGCGATGAGAACCGGGATCATTTTTCTCTTTTCAAACCGCGTCTGGGACCCTAGACCTCCGCGCGCCGGTGAAACGGTGGCCGTAGCTCAGTTGGTAGAGCCCCGGATTGTGATTCCGGTTGTCGCGGGTTCGAGCCCCGTCGGTCACCCCACCTTTTGCATCGGGAATGGGAATTCCGGAAGCAAGGGGCGGATGGCGATCTGAATCATGGTCGAGAATCTCGAAAGTCGTCTGGGTTACAAATTCCGCAATTCGCTGTTGTTGGCGGAGGCGATGACCCACCCAAGCCTGGCTTACGAGTCCAAGCGCCCGCATTTTGACAACCAGAGGCTGGAGTTCCTGGGCGATGCGGTGCTGCAATTGATCCTTACCGAGGATCTTTTCCGAATGTTCCCGAGCTTCCCCGAGGGGCAGTTGACGAAGCTGAGATCACGACTGGTTTCCAAGCGGGCTCTCGCGCGATTCGCCATGCAGATCGACCTGGGGGCCTACGTTCTTCTTGGCAAGGGCGAGGAAGCGACCGGAGGACGCCGGCGGACCTCGACCTTGGGCGATGCCTTCGAATCCCTCATCGGCGCGGTGTATCTGGATGGCGGCTTCGAATCGGCCCGCGGTCTGGTTTTGCGGCTTTTCCAGAAGGAGATCGAGGCACTGGCCGGAAGTCCGGAGGAAAAGAATCCCAAAGGCGAGCTGCAGGAGTGCCTGCAGGCGATCCGACCGGAAGCACCGGAATACGAGATTCTGGGCGAAAGTGGCCCGGACCACCGCAAGGTTTTCCAAGCGCGCGTCTGCTGGTGCGGCCGCGAACTGGCGCAGGGCCGGGGGAAAAGCAAGAAGGAGGCGGAGGCGAGAGCGGCCCTCGAGGCGCTGCGCACCCGGACCTGGGAAAAGGAAACAGCCCCCCGCCCGCAGGCCCCGGCAGAAAGCCCTGAATGATTTCCATGGCCCTCAGCCGCAAAGAACCGCTAGGGTTCCGCGGACGGGCACGAGACGATGATGCAAACACAAGGCAAAGAACTGGCCATCGCATGCGCGAAGGCGGCGGCGGAGATCCAGGCGGAGGACATCAAGGTCTGGGACCTGAGGGGCCTTTCGACACTCACGGACTTCATGGTGGTGTGCTCGGGCAGCTCCATGCCCCACCTCCGGGCGGTGCTGCGGGATGTGAAGGGTCACGTGAAGGACTGGACCGGGGCGATGCCGGTAAATGCCGAGGGCAAGGCGGATTCCCGCTGGGTTGTGCTCGATTACATCGATGTCATGGTCCACGTCATGCACAGCGAAATGCGCGACTACTACGGCATCGAGCAGCTCTGGGGCGATGCCAAGCCGGTGGCTTGGGAAGCCTGAGCTGCGATAATCCGCCCCTGGGGGTGGACAAAGCCCGCTCATGGCGTAGGGGTGGCGCGTGAGAATCGAGGTCTTGAATACGGGCAGCGAATTGCTGCTGGGCACGCGGCTGAACACCCACGGCCAGTGGATGGGGCAGGAACTTTTCAAGCTGGGACTGCGCATCCAGAGGTTGGTGACCGTGCCCGATGGGGATGCGATCCGTGAGGCCCTTGCCGATGCTGTTAGAAAGGCCGATGTGGTCTTGGTGACCGGGGGTTTGGGCCCCACGAGCGACGACATCACCCGCGAAGCTGCGGCGGCAGTGGCCGGGATCGAGCTGATCGAAGACGAAGCCGCGCTGCGTTCGTTAGAAGCCTTTTTCGCCAAGCGGGGGAAAGCCATGGCTCCGGACAATCGCAAACAGGCGCAGGTCCCCGTGGGGGCCGAGGTTTTGCCGAATCCGAATGGGACGGCTCCGGGAATCTACATTCCACCTCGCCTGAATGGGGCGGGAAATTGTGCGATTTTCCTCCTCCCGGGTCCGCCGCGTGAACTCTATCCGCTGTGGCAGAACGAGGTGGTTCCAAAGCTCCGGGCACTGGCGGGAGGTGCAGCGGCGGAAGGGATGCTGCAACTGACCTTGGCCGGCGTGGGCGAGAGCGACCTGCATCAGGAAATCGATGCCGATCTCGCCCGCATTTCCGGGCTGGAGGTGGGCTATTGTGCGCGGCTGAGTGAGGTCGATGTCCGGCTGATCGGCACGCCTGCCGCCATCGAAGCGGGTCGGGCGCGGGTGATGCAAAGTTTCGCCACGCATTGTTTTTCCGAGGCGGGGGAATCGCTCGAAAGCGTGGTTGTCCAGGGGCTGGCAGCGAGGGGCTTGACCCTGGCCACGGCCGAAAGCTGCACGGGAGGATTGATCGCCAATCGCCTCACCGACGTTCCCGGAGCCAGTGCCGTGCTGACACATGGCTGGGTGACTTATGCCAATGCGGCCAAGGCCTCCGAACTCGGGGTTTCTGCGACGGATTTGGAAACGCATGGGGCGGTGAGCGAAGAGGTGGCACGGCAGATGGCGGAGGGGGCTCTGCGGGAATCGGGCGCGGACGCCGCCATCTCGGTAACCGGCATCGCCGGGCCCACGGGGGGGACCGATGCCAAACCGGTCGGAACCGTCTTCATCGGCCTCGCCCGCCGCGGTGGGGAAACGCTGGTCCAGCGGCAACTCCACGTTCGCGATCGTGCTGGCTTCAAGCGCTCGGTCAGTCAGGCGGTTCTTGATCTGATCCGTCGCGAACTCCTTGGATAAATCCTCAGTGATTCACTGTTATTCACAAGCACGGCAGAAAAACGCAGAAATGCTTCCCGACCGAAACCCCGGATGCTGACCCTGCACCCCCCCCAGCCGATTTCTCTGACTTTGGGTTGGGGATAAGTTGTGAATATCGATGAAAGCGATTGATCACAAGGGGTTTGCGTTCTGAGGAAGAAGCTCATCTCACGACCGAGCAACGCACCAATCGAGCGCTGCCCGCTTGGAGCAATGAGGATTCGCCGCGAGTGCTTCAACAGCGTTCGCAGAGAGATCTGCCAGTCATTCCCAAGTTATTCACAATCGGCCTGGGGAACTGGCACACCGAGGAAATTGGCCAGAAGGCGGATTCCCGCATTTTGGCTTTTTTCCGGGTGGAATTGGGTGGCTACGAGTCGTCCCCGACGGATGGCCGCGGCGAAACGGGTGCCTTCATATTCCGTGGTCATGGCGACGAGATCGGGGTCGACCGGGCAGGGGAAATAGGAGTGCACGTAGTAGAAATAGGGCTCCGCACCGAGTCCGTTCCAGAGGGGATCAGCACGGTCTGCCGGGATGGCGGCATTCCAGCCCATGTGGGGGATTTTCCGGCCATCTTCGGGAAAGCGAACCACGCTTCCGCCGAAGATCCCCAAGCCTTCCACCCCGGGGCTTTCCTCGCCCTGTTCGAAGAGGAGTTGGTAGCCCACACAGATGCCGAAAAAGGGTCGGTCCGCGGCGATCCACGATCGGATGGGCCCGGCGAGTCCGCGGCGGGTGAGTTCGGCCATGCTGTCGCCAAAAGCGCCGACCCCCGGCAGGATCAAATGGGTGAATCCCTCGGCATCGAAAGGTCCGGCCAGAATCACCGGTTCGATGCCCAGCGATTGAATGGCATTGGCAACCGAGCGCAGATTGCCGGCGCCGTAATCGATGATTCCCACCTTCACCATGCAAGCCATCGGTTAGAGTGCCTCCTTGGTGCTGGGGATACCGGTCACGCGGGGGTCGATCTCGCAGGCTTCTTTCAGGGCGCGGGCCAGACCCTTGAAGATCGCCTCGGCGATGTGGTGGCCATCGCGACCATAGAGAAGCTCGACGTGAATGTTCGCCCTCAGGTTCGAGGCCAAGGCGCGGCAGAATTCCTCAACGAGGGTGAAGGGGAAATTCGGTGCGGAAGCGGTATTGGCCGGGGCGCGGAATTCGAGGTGGGGCCGATTGCTCAAATCCACCACGACCCGGGCGAGGGTCTCATCCATGGGCAGATAGCAGCAGCCATAGCGGCGGATTCCCCGTTTGTCGCCCAAGGCCTCCCGCATGGCATCGCCGAGGACGATGCCGCTGTCTTCAACCGTGTGGTGAAAGTCCACCTCGATGTCGCCCTCGACGGTGAGATCGAGATCGAAGAGCCCGTGTCTCGAAAACAGCGTCAGCATGTGATCGAAAAACGGCACGCCCGTGCGGATCGTGGAGGAGCCGCTGCCATCGAGCCCGATCTTGAGGTCGATGGAGGTTTCGGCGGTCTTGCGTTGGCGATGGGCGGAGCGTGAGGACATGGCGGGAGAAATCGGAAGGATGGCGACTGGCAATCAGCGCCCGTCAGGAAGGAGAGCGGTGAGTTGATCCAGGTAGGACTTGGGAAGTCTCGCCGTGCGGGCCTTGGACACGGCAGCACGCTTGTCTTCGAGCGAGGCATTGGAATTCAAGGTTTTCCAGGCTTCGGTCCAGGCGGCATCGCCGTCCGGAAGGGTCTCGGTCTTGAGGCTTTGAAGCTTGCGGATTTCCTGATCGAGCTTCGAGACCACTTCGGTCATCGGCTCCTTGTGCCAGGGGCTGATGCTGAGCCAGCGGACACGGTCTTCTTTTTCCTTCGCCACTCGGGCGAGGTATTCGGCGGCCTCATCTTCGATCACGGCCTTGGTCCGGGTGACATCGGCATCGTCGAGGGCGGCAAGGTCGCTTTGGCGTTTCTCGGTCCTTTCATCGAAACTGGCGATCTGCCCCGCGAGTTCGACTTTGAAACGTTCCATGAGTCGCAAGGCGGCGGGCACCGCATCGAGATAGGCTCGGGACGTGGGGAAACCGAGCGAAAGCTCATCCCAAGCGCGCAGGGCGGGGATGGAGCGACCCGCAGCGGCGTGATCGGAGAAACGGGCGGCGGCAATCGCGGAGTCGAGCGTGAAGGCGGAGGCTTTCTTCTCATCCGCGCTGATCATCTTGCCCTTCCATTTCACCCCGCCTTCGCGGACGACGGCGGCTTCGGTTTCGAGTTCCTGGATGATGGCATCGACGTCCTTCTTTCGCTCGGTGGCGGGGTTGCGTTTGACGAATTCCTCAAGCTGTTTGATCCGCGCCTGATAGTCATCGGCACTCAGCAGGTCCGGCGCGGGCACAAGCTTGGCCAAGGCGGCAAATTCCTTTTCGTCCTTCTTCTCGGTGACGATCTCAAGCACGTCCTTCTTGGCGATGGTGCGCTGATCGCGGATCGTCGGAGTCACCTGGATCATGGCGACGTAGGCGTCCGCGGTCTCGGAAATGATCATGCCTTCCAAAGAGCTGCCATCCCGCAAACGGATGGTGTCGGCATGGGCCAGAGCGAAAATCGCCGGGGCTAGCAGGAGGTATCTTTTCATGAGGAGAGGTTCTGGGCTTGGTTTTCGGATCAGGGGCGGATGAGCGCCTCGATGTCTGCGGCGGATTGAAGATCGGGACCCTTCTCACCGGAAGCAAGAATCACGGAGCTTGTGGCAGCATCGGATTTCCGGCGCAGGAAGGAATCGAGTGGCAGAAGCGTCACGGCCCGGGAAAGCTCGGGAGAAGCGGAAGTGGCGACATCGATGACCGGCGCGGTGATATCGATCATCAGGGACTCCAGGGTATCGGCAAAGATCACCGGGTTGGCCTCGAAGTCCGGCAAGGAACTCAGCCAGGGTTCCAGCTTCGGTGGCGGGCGGAGGCCGAGTTTCTTCAGAATCTGGAGATTGGCGCGGGTGGTGCCGGAGGTGGAGTCGCCGAAAACCATGGCGCGGTCCTCGTAATCGATGTCGATGACGCTGACACTTTCGCGGGCTTCGAAGATGCGACCCTCGGTTGATACGAAGTTCTCGCTGAGCAGGGTCATCAGTTCGATGGCCCACTGGCTCCAGCGGGAATCGAGCGTCACGGCATGCAGATCGAGATTCGCGCGCGCGGCGAGGGCGTAGGTGAAGGCGCGGCAATCACTCATGGGCGAGGGGTTTTCCCCGGGCCGTTCATTGAGGAATTCGGCTTCGCCGAAGGCGGCCTTGCATTTCTCGCCGAGCGCCACGGCCTTTTTCAGCCAGGCATCATCGCCGGTCGCGGAGTAAAGTGCGCAGTAGGCGCGGATCATGTGGAAGCTGGCGGTGGCCGATGGGGTGGCATCGCGGCTGATCCCGCCCACGCGGGCATCGCGGGCCTTGATGAGCTTGCGCCGGCTGGAGTCGAGGAGGGTATCGATGGATGCCAGAGGAATCGAAAGCATGTAGGAGGCCTCCTCGCGCGTCAGGCGCATCGAGAGGGAATTGAGCCGGAAGTAGCGACGCTTGGGATCGGATTCGATGGGGATGTTTCCGAGGCGGTCGATGGCGGCGACCTTTTCCCAGACGCGGTATTCTTCCGGGGTGAGGGCGGTCTTGAGCTGCTCCATGGTCCACAGCCATTCGCGGTCGTGATAGGGGCGGGGCTTGGTGGCGATGGCAAAGAGCCCGTCGGGCGTCGCGAACTGCTCTTCGGCGAAGGCGGCGGCGCGCAGGGCGGTATCGAGCGCTCCGGCGAACTGGTTCCGGCGGGCGAGTCCGCAAAAGGTCGTGATCGCCTGCGCCTGGGTGGGGCAGTCGCGATGACTCATCGGATGCTGCCAGCTTTTTCCCACCCGCGCGGAGTAGATGCCGCCATCGAGAGGATCGACCATCGCGCTGCGCAGGATTTCCTCATAAACGCCCAGCGCCGCCTTGCGACAGGCTTCGCGGCGGTCGGCATCGAAATGCGGGGAAACCGCGGCAGTGCCCAGCAATCGCAAGGCCGAAACCGGGAGCAGACCGCCGAGGCCATCGAGGGTCCGGGTGTCTTCGTCGTAGTAGCTGCTCAGACGGCGGATCGCCCCATCGAGACGCATTTTGCGGTCGTTGAGATCGCTGATGGAGGGTTCCACCGGCGACAGGCTGGCCTTGCGTCGCTCGAATTTCTCCATGCTGTCCTTGCGAACGTAGTCGGGGAAATCCTCCCAGAGTCGCAGCACGACCTCGATGGCTCCTTCCAGTTCTTTGCGGATCTGATCATTGCTGGTGAAGACCAGCGACCGCCAGCTCACGGGAGCACCATCGGGGGAGACGATGAGGATGAAGGGGAAAGCGATCGGTTCCCCTTGCTCGAAACTCAGTCCGGAAGCGATGAGGCTGGTCTCGCGGCTGATGTCGAGGTCGACCAGGACGGGAACGAATTTTTCGTTGAGGATGGAAACCAGTCGCGGGCTGGACTCGATGGTCCGCAGGGTGTCGTAGGAGCCGGGGAAACGGGCGGAGGAAACAATCGCGAAGATCAATCTCTGAGCCTTGGCCGCGTCGTCCTTGATGGACGGCTCCCATTTCTGCCAGCGGATCGGGGAGTTCGCGTGGGAGGCGAGGAAGGTCGAGGGAAGATTGGCCAGTTGATTGGCCTCGAGGTGATCGGAAATGACGGGGGGTGCGGTTTTTTTCTCTTCGACTTCCTTTTTGCCGCAGGACGCCGCGATGAGGCAGAGCAGGGGAATGGCGGCGGGAAGGAAGGGAAATTTCATGAGGGCTGGAGGGAGCTTCAGGGGTGAATGGGCGTTTGGAAACAGAAAAGGCTTTCGCCTGGTGGGCGGATCACTACGCTCACCCGCGGATCTGGAAGCATAGCAGCGTGATCAGTATTGCGATTTCAAGTCAGAAGGGCGGGGTGGGTAAAACCACCGTGGCGATCAATCTTGCCCATTCGTTTGCCCGAGCGGGCTGGCGCACCTTGTTGGTGGATGCCGATCCGCAGGGTTCCGTGGGGCTTTCTCTCACCCGGCAGTCCCGGCTTCTCTCGGGATTTTACGATTACATTGCCGATCCGGGGATCCCCCTGGACCGCTTGATCGTGCCGACCCGGCTCGAAACCTTCAGCCTTGTGGCCAGTGGCCAGGCGGGGGACTACGAGATCGGTGGCACCCCCACCGGGGCCCATCTTGCGCGGGTGAGGAGTTTCCTCAGGGCGGTGGAGGCACGGGGGTATGAGATTTGTCTGGTCGACACCCCGGCGGGTCTGTTCGGGCTGACGGCGGATGTCGTCTGTTCCAGCCATGCGGTTTTGGTTCCCCAGCAGGCCGAGCCGCTGGGGATCCGTTCGCTGCCGAAAATGCTCGAAGGCCTGAACCGGCTCCGTGTGATCCACCCGAACCTGATCGTCCTGGGGGCCGTCTTGACCATGGTCCAACAAGGCTTGGAAGAAAGCGTCGATTCCGTTTCCGCCCTGCGTGGGCTGCTGCCGGCGGAGCTTGTCCTGCGCACGATGGTGCCGCGGGATGCGCTCTTCGTGAAGGCCAGCGCGCGTGGGTTGCCGGTAGGAGTCATGGAAGAAGGCGTCGGGGCCTTGGCGGTTTTCGATAGCTTGAGAGCGGAAATCGAAGGCAAAATGCGGCTGGCTCCACCGGGGACGAGAGCCGATTAACTTTTTGGGTTCATGGATCCGATCGAATCATGGATGGATGCCGAAGCGGTCCGACGATTGGCGGGCCGGCTTCTGGTGCCGGTGGACAAGCCGGAGGTATCCGCGCCGGAGGATGCCGGCTTTGAGCCGGGTTTCGTCGGTTATGTCGCGGTGCCGCCGGCATTCGTCGCACCGCCCGTGGTTCCGCCCCCATCCGTTCCCGAGCAACAGGTGGCGATGCAGGTCCCTGCGCCTGTGCCCGCGGCAGTCCCGGAAGCAGCGGATGTGTGGGAGGATCGCACGCCGATTCCCGAGCCCGCTCCGGTGGAAACTCCGATCCCGTGGAAGGCTGCCGAAGAGGTGGTCGAGGTTCCACGGCCTTTTCTCTCCGACCCGCCCATGGAGGCAGCTCCTGCCGCTGAGCCCCCGGTCGCTGCTGTGGCTCCGCCCCAGCCCGTGGAGCCTCCACCTCCGCCTCCGCCAGTGGTCGCCGTCGTGCCGCCACCCGCCGAGCCGCCTGTGGAGTCGGTGCAGCCTGCGCCGCTTGAAGGCAAGCTCATGGCCCGCCTCGAGTATTTCCGCGAATGGCTCGCAGCACGCTTTGGTGCCAAAGGGGCCTTCATTCTGGATCGGGACGGAGATCCCGTGCTGGACGATCCGGCCTTCGGAAAACTCCACTTTCTCGCCCGCAGTCTCGCCCAGGCCTATCGGCCGGTGAAGGGGGAGCCCGGGAATGTCCATGTGAAGATCGGTTCGGCCTCCTATCTTGCGGTGATTCCGGTGGAAACGGCTTTCGGCTGCCTCGTTCTCGGCGCGGTCCTGCCCGAGCCGCTCGAAGCCCCGGCGGTGAGCACCGTCGCCCGGGCACTCGAACTCGCCTCGCAGCCAGCCAAACGCTGAGGCATTCCTGCCGACCTTATCCCACACGTCGGTTCTGCAGAACCAGCACCAGCGTGGCGAGGCCACAGGAGACATGGATGGTGACCACCAGAATCAGAGCCGAAAACTGGATGGTGGAAAGCACGCCACCGAACCACGGTTTCTGGTCGGCGAGAAAGATGTCGGGCTGCCGCCCCAGACTGGCATTCCGGTAGTCGGCGCGGAAGGCCTTGGCCTCTTCCAACATCAGCTCGATGCGGCGATTCACGAAATAGTCGGCGATGTTCCGCGCCTCCGGGCCGCTGGCTCGGGCGGGAAAGGCATCGAGCTGCAAGCGGGTGCCGCCACGACCCAGGTCGGTGAGTTCGATCGCTTTGTCCTCGGCCTCACCGGGATTCAGGGCGCTTGAGGCGACCATCACGGTCAGGGCGTCCTTGAGGATGTCCATGCGCTCCGCGGTCATGGCATCGAGCGGCGGTGGCATTTCCTTGATGGCGTCGAGGCGGCGCTGGATGCGGATGCGTTCGAGATCGAAGGGATTCCGAGTGGCCTGGGTGACGACCATCCCTTCGTAAGCGAAGCGCAGCGGGATGAAGCGGGCGGGCACCGGCACACCGCCGCGCTCGCGTTCGATCCGGGCGTCTTCGAAGAGCCCTCGATTCATTTCCCGGAAGGGGACGAGTGCGCCGGCTAACAACATCTGCGGGACAAGCAACAGCGGCACGGCTGTTAGAGCGCCGCGTTCGGTTCGGGCCAGGGCGGAAACAAGGAGTGCCAGCGCGGTGCCGGTGCAGGCTGTTAGACTCATCCACATCCAGTGATCGAGCAGGGTGCCGCGGATCTCAAGGATCTGGTGACCCACCACGGCGTAAATGAAACACTGCACCATGGCGACAAGCGCCAGCGCGCTGAATTTCGCGAAGACATAGAGCACGGTGCTTTGCCGTGTGTTTCTTTCCCGACGCAGCATGGGCCGGTCGCGAAGGATTTCCGTGGCGGAGTTCGTCAGCCCCAGGAACATCGCGACGGTGGCGGAAAGGAAAAGATAGGCCGGTATGTGCAGGGCGGTGGAGAAATCGTAGGCCCCTTCCGGCGAGGAACGCAGGGTGATGGCGATGAGCGCGGCCAGCAGCGGGGCTTCGATGGCCGTGGCGTAAATCGTGCCGCGATTGCGGAGCTTCGAGAAAATCGCCCGACTGAACTGGGTGTGGAAGACTCGCAGGCCGCTTTTGAAACCGCCACTCTGGCGACGGAAGGTGCTGGTGCCACTGCCGGTCAGGTCCGGCTGGGATTCCATCCGCGAGGGCGGCGTGCTGTGGCTTCCCAAAGCATGGAAAAGCACCCGGCTTTCGAAACGTTCCTGCCAGAAAGTGGGGGGGAATCGACGCGATGCGATCGGGTTCTGACCGCCACCGATTTGTGCCAGCGGGGTTTCGAGGATGTCGAAAACAAAGTCCGCCCCCAAAGGCACGCGGGCTTCGATGGAGGGATGGAGGATGGCCAGTTCCCCGCAGGCTTCACGGAAATACTCGATCATGCCCGAGGGCGAACCGAAATAGGCCAGGCGGCCGCCATTGTCCAAAAGCAGAACCTTGTCGCAGAGACGGAGGACGTTGGCACCGGGTCGATGCAGCGAAGCGATGACGATCTTGTCCCGCGCCAGGGAGCGCAGGGTTTCGGCGACGTGTTCGGAGTCCTTCGAGGAAAGTCCGGAGATCGGTTCATCGAAGAGGAAGACCTCGGCGGCGCTGCCGAGATCCAGCCCCAGATTCAAGCGGCTGCGCTCGCCGCCCGAGAGGGTTTTTTCCCCCGGTGATCCCACGCGTCGCCTCGCGATCCGCTGCAGGCCGAGTTCGGCGAGGATGCCATCGGCCCGGCGTTCGATCTCATCCCGCGGCAGACTCGCGCGGCGGATCGTGGTCGCGTGGCGCAAATGCTCGCGAACCGTGAGCTGCGGATTGAGCGCCTCCTCCTGCGGCATGCAGGCGATGAAGGGCAGCAAAGTACTACGATGCTCGTAGAGCGAGCTTTCGTTGAGAAGGATGCGTCCGCGGGTGGGCTTGCGGTGACCGGCGAGGATGTTCAGCAGAGTGCTCTTGCCGCTGCCCGAGGGGCCGATGATGCACATCACCTCGCCCCGGCGGACTTCGAAGGAAAGATTGTCGAGCGCCCGCGATCCCGCGCCGAAATCGTGGATCAGGTCCTCCACCCGGAGCGTTTCGATGAGGTTTCTTTCTTCATCGATGATCCCCTCGCTGAATCGGCAACGCAGCGCCTGGGTGCGGGACAGACGGATGATGGAACCATCGCGTAGTTCGGCCGATGCGCGGACAGGCATGCCATCGGCCAATACCGGTCCCGCTGCCTCGCGCACAAACACATCACCGCGGCCATTCTCGGGATCGATCCGCACCCGCAGCACCACCCGCGGTGCCAGACCGGGGCTGAGGAGGAGGTCGCCTCGTTCGAGAACCGAAGGGTCATTGGAAATGCGGAAATCCCGCTGGTTGGCATCGAGCCGGAAACGCCCACCGGCTTCGGCCGCTCGGCGACGGAGGGCATCAAGCGATGCCGAAAAGCCCCTTTCGCCATTCAGTCGGTCCTGATGCGAGCAGATCAGGGGTTTGCCCACTTCCAACACCCCGCGTCCCGGGACATTGGCCTTGATCGGCTTCAGGGCTTCCACCTCCGCGGCCAGGCCGAAACGAATGCGGATCGTGCTTTGCCGGCTCCGCGTGCGCTCGCTTGTCCAGCCTTCATCGGTGGCGACCAGAAAGATGGTCGATGGATTGCCCGTCAGAGCCACATTGAGGAAGAATACCAGATCCTCGGTCGTGAGAGTCCAGCCCGGCACCACCAGTTGCTGTCTTTCCCGAAGACGGAGAAAGGTTCCCGGCTCCAGGGATCGCCCCCGCACCCAGAGCGGTGCATTGCCGGTGTTGCGGACGAGAATCAGGTCGGCCACCCGGTAAACGCGGAAGGCATGCCCGGTGGCTTGCGCGGGAAGCTGCACGTCCGCGCCCTCGCCATGGGCGAAATGGATTCTCTCGAAGCCACTGCCCGCCCCGGGGGAGTCACCGGCCATCTCATCGAGAATCAGGTGGGCATGGTCCGGCCTGCCGAGCCGACGCATGAAGACCTCGAAGGCCGAACGGCTCCGCTCGCTGCGTCCCACGGCATCGACGAGCGTGTAGAGCTGCAAACCCACTGCGAGCTTTTCCGGGTCGGTGAGGGACTCCTTGAGTTCGGCAGCGATGTTCGCCAGTGGCTGGGGATCGCGCACCGCCCGCTGAACC
Source organism: Akkermansiaceae bacterium (assembly GCA_025457665.1). GTDB lineage: Bacteria > Verrucomicrobiota > Verrucomicrobiia > Verrucomicrobiales > Akkermansiaceae > Haloferula. The sequence goes on from JALOTY010000003.1 coordinate 108,083, forward strand.
CGGCGTGCCAGCCAGGAATGGTCGGCTTCGGGAAAGGCGCTGCGCAGCAGGTCGAGGATCATTTCCGCCTCGTCGGCCTCCAGTTTCCCATCCAGCGTGGCAAATCCGGCGAAGGCATCGACCATCATCCCCAGCACCCGGCTGCCCTTGGTGGAAACGGGGCGACGCCAGCCCCGCAGCCGTCCGCCCCGTGGGCTTGGGGTGGGGGAGGAGGCGTCGTTCGGGCGCTCGGGCATCGGCCGATGCTCCCCCAAGGAGCGACTTTCGGCAAGACCCGGAACGAATGGCTTTCCACGGGCGGAAAAATGGGGTTTGCTTTCCCCCGAGCGGGGCTAGTCTTCTCCGCCTTTGCCGAATGGCAAAGGAGGTGCTAGCATCCCTTCACACGGGGGCAGTGGCCCACCGCAAGCAGAGTTCATCATGTCAGATCCATCCTCATCCCGCCCGCCGCAGGGCCCGAATCAAGGTCAGCGCGGACCGAACGAACCCACTCCTTTCAACTGGCGCCTCGCCGTTTTCCTCGGCATTGCGCTGATGATTTTGGGTCTCGCCTTTTTCAATGACGGCCTCGATGCCGCCTCGAAAAAGCTGAGCTACCGCGAGTTCCGCGAAGCCTGGGAGCGCGGGCTGGTGGTGAACGAAGGCAAAAAAGCCCTCAAGGTCCAAACCAACGAGGGCAGCTCCGACGCCCGCCTCATCGGCTGGATGCGCCCGGAAATCAAGGACCCCTCGACGCTCGATCTCTCGGAGAAATCTTTCCAGGTCAGCTTCGCCCGTCGCTCGCCGCAGGAGGAAATCATCACCGATGCCCTGGGCGATCGCGTTCCCACCCGCGTCTCTTCGGAAATGCTGCCGGATCTCGGCGTGCCTCAGAAGTCCTTCACGCCCTCGGAGTTTCGCGGGGCCATGGCGAATGGTTACATCGTGACCGATGATGCCCAGAAGCCGCTCACTCTTCACACCACCGCCTACGATGCGGTCCTCACCGGCAGCGCCAAGCTCCCGAACGCCCTCCCGGAAGTGAAGGATGAACAACTCGTGCCCTTCGAGGTGGAGACATCGATGTATCTCCTCGACACCGAGCTGAACGAGCTGATCAAGCGCAACGGAGTCCAGTATGTGCGCAATACCGACATGTTCGGCCGCATCGTGCTGACTTTCCTGCCTGTCCTCCTCATCATTCTCCTGCTCTTCTTCCTCTTCCGCCAGCAGATGAAAGCCGCCGGTCGCGGTGCCATGTCCTTCGGGAAATCCAAGGCACGCTTGCTCACCCGCGATCACAACAAGGTGACCTTCAAGGACGTCGCCGGCATTCAGGAAGCCAAGGAAGAGCTTTGGGAAATCGTCGATTTCCTCCGCGATCCCCGCAAGTTCCAGAAGCTCGGTGGCTCCATCCCCAAAGGCGTCCTCATGGTCGGACCTCCCGGCACCGGCAAGACCCTGCTCGCCCGCGCCATCGCCGGTGAGGCGGATGTGCCTTTCTTCTCCATCTCCGGTTCCGACTTCGTGGAAATGTTCGTCGGCGTCGGTGCCTCGCGCGTTCGTGACATGTTCGAACAAGGGAAGAAGCATGCGCCTTGTTTGATTTTCATCGATGAAATCGATGCCGTCGGCCGCCATCGCGGTCACGGGCTCGGCGGCGGACACGACGAACGGGAGCAGACGCTCAACCAACTTCTCGTCGAGATGGATGGCTTCGATACCCAGGAAGGCATCATCATCATCGCCGCCACCAACCGCCCGGATGTCCTCGATCCCGCCCTGCTTCGCCCGGGCCGTTTCGACCGTCAGGTCACCGTCTCGCTGCCGGACGTCAATGGTCGCGAACAGATCCTCAACGTCCATGCCAAGAAGATCAAACTCACGCCATCGACCGACCTTGCCGTGATCGCCCGCGGTACTCCCGGTTTCTCCGGTGCGGAGTTGGCCAATCTGATCAATGAAGCCGCCCTGCTCGCCGCACGAAAGGGGTTGAATGCCGTGACCATCGTCGAACTCGAGGAAGCCCGCGACAAGGTCCGTTGGGGCCGCGAACGCCGCAGTCTGGCGATGAGTGAAAAGGAAAAGATCGCCACCGCCTGGCACGAAGCCGGCCACGCGATCCTCCTCGCCAAGCTCGAACACTCGCAGCCGCTTCACAAGGTCACCATCATTCCCCGCGGTCCCTCACTCGGCTCCACCATGTGGCTGCCGGAGGGCGATCGATACAGCAAACAACGCAAGGAAGCCCTCGCCGATCTCGTGGTCGCCGTCGGGGGTCGGATCGCCGAGTCCTTCTACACCAGCGATATCTCCAATGGAGCCTCCGGTGACATCCGCATGGCCACCAGCCTCGCCCGCACCATGGTTTGCGAATGGGGCATGAGCGAAAAGCTGGGCATGATCGAATACGGCGATGGCGATGGCCCCGTGTTCCTCGCCCGCGAAATGTCCCGCTCCCGGAACTACTCGGAGGAAACCGCGCGCAGGATCGATGAGGAGATCAAGAAGCTCATCGATGATGCCCACGCCACCGCCACCACCATGCTCACGGCGGACAAGGACAAGGTGGAACTCATCGCCAACGCGCTCTTGGAATATGAGACCCTCGATGCCTCGCATGTCCGCGACATCATCGAGAGCGGCGAAATGAAGAACCCGCCCAAGCTCCCGAGGCCCCCCGCCTTGCCCGAGGACACCCCGAGCAAGAAAAAGGGCAGCCCGGCCAGCGGAGCGGAAAAGGATGACGATGGCCCGCTCCCCGGAGCCGTCGTCGGTGCCCCCGCCTGAGGCCCTAACATTTCCCGAAATCCCTCCCCACCGCCCGCCGGACTTCCTGCGGGCGGTTTTGTTTTTTGGGGGGAGGAATTGAAAAATTCCCGGAAATCGAAAAAAGCTGCTTTACTTAGTGTGATAAATACACGAAAAGAAGTCATGCCTTTCACCTATGAATACCCCCGGCCGGCCTTGACCGTGGACTGCGTGGTTTTTGGTTTTGATGGAGATGGGCTGATGGTCCTGCTGATTCGCCGCGGCCTTGAGCCTTTCATGGGTTCTTGGGCTCTGCCGGGCGGGTTCGTCGACATGGAGGAGAACCTCGATGAGGCGGCTCGTCGCGAATTGTTGGAGGAGACCCATCTGAAAGAGGTGTTTCTCGAACAACTTTTCACCTTCGGCAATCCGGGACGCGATCCTCGTGGGCGAGTGGTGAGCGTGGCCTATTATGCCTTGGTCCGGCCTGACCAAAACCCGGCAACGGGTGACTCCGATGCTGCGGAAGCCGCCTGGCACCCGGTAAACCATTTGCCCCCGCTCGCCTTCGATCACGCAGACATCCTGCGGATGGGTCTCGAGCGCCTGCGTGGCAAGATCCGTTATCAACCCATCGGCTTCGAGCTTCTCCCCAAACATTTCACACTCACTCAACTGCAAGAGCTATACGAGGCGATTCTTGGCCGTGGAATCGACAAGCGGAACTTCCGCAAGAAGCTCCTCGCCTATGATTTTTTGGTCCCCACCGATGAATTCACCACGGGAGCCCACCGCCCGGCGAGGCTCCATCGTTTCGACCGCCGACGCTACGACTCACTCGTTCGCAAAGGATTTCACTTCGAACTCTAACTACTCGATGCACTCACCCCTTCAGACGGATCTCTATCAGCTCACCATGGCCGCCGCTTACTGGCAGGCGGGCAAAGCGCATCAGGAGAGCGTGTTTCACCTTTTCTTCCGGCGACTGCCATTCAAGGGCGGATACGCCATCGCAGCAGGCCTCGGCCCGGCGCTGGAATGGCTTCGCGATTTCAAATTCAGCACGGAGGAAATCGATTATCTCGCCGCCCTGCGCACAAAGAACCAATACCCGATGTTTGAGGGGAAATTCCTCGATCACCTTGCCGACTTGCGTCTTGCCCTGGACATCGATGCGATCCCGGAGGGTTCGCTTGTTTTCGCTCATGAACCTTTGCTTCGCGTTCAAGGCCCCATCCTTCACGCCCAATTGGTGGAAACCGCTCTGCTCAACATCGTGAACTTCCAGACACTCATCGCTACCAAAGCGGCGCGGGTCTGTCACGCGGCGGCAGGGGCTCCTGTATTCGAGTTTGGCTATCGGCGCGCCCAGGGACCAGATGGTGGTCTCTCAGCCAGTCGCGCCTCATGGATTGGCGGATGCTGCGGCACCTCGAACGTTCTGGCGGGAAAAATCCATGGCATTCCCGTCCGCGGCACCCATGCGCACTCATGGGTCATGTCCTTCGATGACGAGCAGGAGGCCTTCGACCGTTATGCCGACGCCATGCCGGATAACTCGACCTTGCTTGTCGATACCTACGACACGCTCACCGGTGTGGATCGCGCCATTGAAACGGCCCGCCGCCTGCGGGCGAAGGGGCATCAGCTCAGCGGAATCCGCCTCGATTCCGGCGACCTTGCTTGGCTCAGTCAGCAAGCCCGGGCGCGACTTGATGCCGCCGGATTTCCGGAGGTCACCATTGTGGCGAGCAATGATCTCGACGAGCACCTCATCGAGAGCCTGCGCCATCAAGACGCAAAGATCGATGTCTGGGGTGTGGGAACCAACCTCGTCACCGCAGCCGATCAACCCGCACTCGGCGGGGTCTACAAACTTGCCGCCCTTCGTCTTGCCGATGGCACTTGGCAACCGCGCATCAAGCTCAGTGAACAACGGGCCAAAAGCTCCATTCCCGGGCGTCTCCAGGTCCGCCGTTACCAACTCGACGGCGAACTTATTGGCGATGCCATCCACGACATCGATCAGCCACCGCCCTCATCGGTCACAATCATCGATCCAGATGAGCCACTACGCCGGAAGGATATTCCCAAAGAAGCCGAATCCATGGATTTGCTTCAGCCCGTCATGAAAGAAGGAATGCTGATCGGATCAATCGAGACTCCAACCGCAGCCAGGGAGCGTTGCCAAAGCTCCCTCGCCCAGATTCACCCCGGCATCCTCCGACTTGCCAATCCCCACCGTTACGCCGCCGGCATGGAGCAAACGCTCCATGAGCGCCGTGAGAGCATGATTCAAGAATTTTAACATGATATTCCATGGACCATAAAAGGATCAGTAAATTCCTTAGCCTCGTTCTCCGGCATGATCCCGCGCGGATCGGCATTCATCTTGATGAGCAAGGCTGGACAGACAGCGCAAAATTGATCGAGGCCTGCAATGGTAATGGTGTGCCGATCGATTTTCCGTTGTTGGAAGAAATCGTGAGGAGCAGCGACAAACAACGGTTTGCTCTCAATGATGACAAATCCCGCATTCGTGCCAATCAGGGGCACTCCGTCACTGTAGACCTGGATTTGGAAAAAATCAGACCGCCCCGCCATCTGTTCCACGGAACCGTTGAGAAGTATCTAGAGTCGATTCGTGAGAAAGGCTTGAAAAAAGGCGAGCGTCATCATGTGCATCTCAGCGCGGACATTGATACTGCGTTGAAAGTAGGAGAGAGAAGGGGAAGGCCAATTCTCCTTGTGATCAACGCGCAAGAAATGCACGAGCAGGGGCATGAGTTTCATCGCTCTGCAAACGGAGTTTGGCTCGTGGATCACGCGTCAGCCAGCTTCATTCGTTTCAATGTCAGAACCTCCGTGCTTTACCGTCCCGTTGGCCCGGAAGAGCTGGCATTGATTGAAGCCAGTGGTTGGTCTGCATTTCCTCCACGTTTGCCCGATCAACCGATTTTCTATCCTGTCACCAACGAAGCCTACGCCATCCAGATCGCCCGTGACTGGAATGTGAAAGCCTCGGGTTCAGGATACGTCACGAAATTTCATGTCGATGCCGATTTCCTTTCACGCTATCCCGTGCAGGTCGTCGGTGGTCGAGAGCATGCCGAGCATTGGATTCCTGCCGAGGAGTTGGAGGAATTCAATCACCACATCTTGGGGCCCATCACCATAACCCGCAGCTATCCCGAGTGAGACCGTCTATCACATCCTGCCTGTTGGGTGGCGCTTTGGGGGACTCCATAGGCCTTCCTTCGGAAGGTATGAACGCCGCGCGAATCTCCCGTTTGAGATCAGGACCGCTTCGGCAGTCGCTGGTATTCGGACGTGGAATGGTGAGTGACGATACGGAACATGCGGTCATGACTCTGCTTAGCCTTCGCGAAAGCGATGGTGATGCAGGGCAGTTTGAGAAAGCGCTCGCCCGCCATCTGCGGTGGTGGCTTGCTGCAGTGCCCGCAGGGGTTGGCCTGGCGACAGCGCGATCGATTCTCAAGTTGTGGATTGGCTTTCCACCCTCATCCAGCGGTGTGGTTTCCGCCGGAAACGGCCCGCTCATGCGAGCCCCTGTGATCGGCTTGTTTTTCAACGAAGATGCCGAGCAACGCGAGCGCCATATCAAGATCTCGACAAGCATGACTCATCGTGATCCCAGGGCAGTCGAGGCGGCACTCATGATTGGGGAAGCCACGGCCATTGCCGCGGGACCCAAGGAAGAGGAAGATCAGATATTGAGACGATTGGAAAGGCATGTGACGAGCGATGAAATGCGACTTCGCTTCGCCAAAATCCGCGAACATCTCGCCGCGCGCCAGAGCGTCAACGCCTTTGCGGATTCCTTCTCGAGAAAAGCTGGGTTTGTTTCAGGGTTTGCTCCGGATACGGCGGCTGTCGCGATTTACGCCTGGCTCCATCATCGAGGTGATTTTACCGCTACGGTCGAATCTGTGATCCGTTGCGGCGGAGATACCGACACGGTAGCCTTCGTTGCGGGGTCCATTGCGGGAGCCGAAGTCGGAATCAAGGGGCTGAATTCCTCGTGGCTCGACGCACTCTCCGACTACCCCCTCAGTGTGGGCTTTCTGAAAAACATGATGGAAAGGGAAAATGCCCACTTCCCATTCTGGCCACAGCTCGTTTTCCGCAATCTGGTCTTCCTGATCATCGTCCTTACGCACGGTTTTCGGAGGCTTCTTCCCCCTTACTGAGAGATATCATGTCACGCATCAAAGCCGCTGTCCTTGCTCTGAACCAGACGCCCCTTGATTGGCGGGGGAATGCCGCCCGTATCCGCACTGCCTTGAAGGAGGCGCGTGTGCAAGGGGCCGAACTGGTCTGTCTGCCCGAACTCTCGATCACTGGCTATGGCTGTGAAGATGCATTCTTCGCTCCCGAAATATGGGCCCGTGCCTGGCAGTCCTTGGTGGATTTGCTGCCTGAAACCCGAGGAATGGTGGTCGCTTTCGGACTACCGGTGACCCATCAGCATGCTCTTTACAATGTCGCGGCTCTTGCGGCCGATGGGGTCCTTGTGGGTCTTGCCACCAAACAAAACCTTGCTGGCGATGGCCTTCATTACGAACCGAGGTGGTTCAAACCATGGCCCACCGGCATCGTGGATGTCTTTCATTGCCCGGAAGGTGATGCGATTCCCATCGGTGATCTGGTCTTCGACCTTGGCGGCAACCGCCTGGGCTTCGAAATCTGCGAGGATGCGTGGGTTGCAGGTCGGCCGGGTTCACGGCTCGTCGCCCGGGCTGTCGATGTGATCTTGAACCCAAGTGCGAGCCACTTCGCCTTTGGCAAAGCAGTAGTCCGCAGGCGCTTCGTCGCCGAAGGATCGCGGTCTTTTGGAGTGGCCTATCTTTATGCCAATCTCTTGGGAAATGAGTCGGGTCGCACCATCTACGATGGGCAGCTTCTCATCGCTCAACGCGGTGAGATCCTTGCCGAAAGTGCGCGTTTCTCCTTTCAGGAGGTTTGTCTTCTCGTGGAGACGATCGATCTGCAGGCCGGACGACTTGTGAAATCGCGACTTGCAAGTCATCGCCCCACATTGCCTGCCGCCGCAGACGATGGCATCGTAAACTGTGATTTTCATTGGAAATCGCAGCCTGCTGAGTTCCGTCAAACCTTCATCCATTCCGAGCTGTCGAAAGAGGAAGAGTTCACCCGTGCGGTGGCTTTGGGCCTGTTTGACTACCTGCGAAAAAGCCGTGCAAGTGGCTATGTGGTTTCGCTCAGCGGTGGTGCGGATTCCTCGGCGGTTGCATGTCTCGTGCGAATCATGCGAGATCTGGCCATCGCTGAACTCGGTGAAAATGCGGGAGGAAAGCTTCCTTCCATCGACATGAAGGAGCTGCTTCTCACCGCCTACCAAGCCACCGAGAATAGCGGAGAAGTGACCCTCCGAGCCGCTCGCACGCTGGCGGATGCGCTTGGTTCAACGCATTACGAACTTGATCTCAGCCAGATTCATGGCGCTTACCTCGATCTTGTTTCACAGGCTCAGGCAAGTCCGCTCGACTGGAATCAACATGACATCGCCCTGCAAAACATCCAGGCTCGTGTCCGCGCTCCCGGCATCTGGATGTTGGCGAATCTCCGCAATGCCCTGCTGCTCACGACCAGCAATCGTAGCGAGGCAGCGGTTGGCTACGCCACCATGGATGGCGACACCGCAGGCGGCCTTGCGCCAGTTTCCGGAATCGACAAGCTTTTCCTGCGCCAATGGTTGCGTTGGCTGGAAACCACCGGACCGGAAATCCGTGGCACGCGGCATCCCGTGCCACAACTCGCGGTGGTCAATCAACAGATCCCAACGGCGGAGTTGCGTCCGCAGGACGCCGCGCAAAGCGACGAGGACGATCTCATGCCCTACGAGGTGCTCGACTTCATCGAGCGTGCCGCCATTCGTGACCACCAAGGGCCGGCCTCTATCCTGGAACTGCTCGAAGCACGCTTCCCTGATCGCACGCGCGAGGATCGCCTTCTTTGGACACGCCGCTTTTTCACCCTCTGGAGTCGCAATCAATGGAAGCGCGAACGCTATGCGCCCGGATTCCATCTTGATGACGAAAATCTCGATCCCAAAACCTGGTGTCGCTGGCCCATCCTGAGTGGTGGGTTTGCCGACGAACTCAAGGAACTTGAATCATGAGAGCAATCCGTGCTGATATTACCACGCTCGAAGTGGATGCCATCGTAAATGCCGCAAACTCAAGCCTGCTGGGTGGAGGCGGAGTAGATGGAGCAATCCATCGGGCGGCGGGTCCGGATTTGGTGCATGAATGTCGGCTACTGGGCGGATGCAAAGTGGGTGAGGCAAAGATCACCAAGGGCTATCGATTGCCCGCAAAGCATATCATTCATACTGTTGGGCCGGTTTGGAACGAAGGGACCCGAAGCGAAGCCAAATTGTTGGCTTCGTGTTACCGAAATGCCCTGACTCTTGCTCAATCAAAGGGAATCTATTCCATCGCATTTCCATCGATTTCTACTGGGATTTTTGGTTATCCAAAGGAACAAGCCGCCCGGATCGCTATCGAAACTTGTGGTGAATTCCTTGCTTCAAATCCCGCAGCTTTGGAGGTGACTTTCTGCTGCTTCACCCTTCATGATCTCTCGATTTACGAAACCCTACTCCCTCAAGCGAATGAACGCACTGATCCTCGTTGATATCCAAAACGACTTTTTGCCCGGTGGGGCGCTTGCTGTTCCTGATGGCGATGCGGTGATTCCCATCGCGAACGATCTGATGAAGGAGGCCGAGGTGGTTGTGGCCACTCAGGACTGGCATCCGCCGGATCACGGCAGTTTCGCCGTAAACCACCCAGGGCGAGCTGTTTTTGAGACTATCGATCTTCATGGTCTTTCACAGACACTTTGGCCGGTTCACTGCGTGGAAGAAACGCACGGCGCGGCCTTTGCTGATGCACTCGAGGTATCCCGCATTGAGAAAGTTTTTCGCAAAGGTACACGACCGGAGATCGATAGCTACAGCGGTTTCCACGACAACGGTCGCCGCCATAGCACTGGCATGGCGGATTGGCTTCGCGGTCGGGGGGTGACTCAGGTGACCGTGTGTGGACTTGCCACCGACTATTGTGTGAAATTCACCGCCCTCGATGCCATAGACGAAGGATTTCGCACCACGCTCGCTCTTGGCGCCTGCCGCGGTGTGAACCTCAAGCCTGGCGATGTCGAGCAAGCCATTCAGGAAATGCAACAACGTGGAGTCGTCATCGCATGAGAGACGGGAATCGAATGATCTCGCTTGAAGCGCTGGCGGTGTATGCGTTTTCCGCGCTCCTGCTTCTTACTGCGTGGCAGAAGTGGCTGCCGCTTGATCTTACTGAAGCATTTGGCTTCGCGACCGGCGCGATTTGCGTGTGGCTGGTCACCAAGGGCAACATCTGGAACTGGCCTGTGGGCCTGTTAAACAATATCTTTTTTGCCATTCTGTTCTGGCGGGCGCGGTTGTTCGCCGATTTCGGTTTGCAAGGGGTCTATTTCGCACTCGGCATCTTCGGTTGGTGGGCCTGGATGAACGGTGGTGAACAACGCTCGCCACTACCCGTCTCACGGACGAGTCGCCTCGAGTGGTCGATACTCTTCATTGTTCTCACAGCGGGCACGTGGGCATTGCGCGAGATTTTGATCCTGATCAACGGTGCGGTTCCCTTCTGGGATGCAGTGACAACCATCCTTTGTCTGTGCGCCCAATACCTTCTCTGCCGAAAACGCATTGAGAATTGGTTCTTCTGGATCGCCGCCGATGTCATCTACGTGCCACTTTATTTTTCACGTGGCCTGCCGCTTACTGGGATTCTGTATGCAGGATTCCTGTTTCTTTGTTTGGTCGGCCTAAAGCGATGGAGAAGGGAACTGCATTCATGAAACATTCATCCCGATATGGACTCGGTGTGGTGATTGGAAAGTTTCTTCCGCCGCACCGAGGTCACCGGCATCTGATTGAAAGAGCCCTCTCCCGTTGCGGCAGGGTTGTCGTGATTGTCTGTGGGAAACCCTCGGACCCAATCCCAGGCGAGTTGCGGGCCGATTGGCTGAGGGAAGTCCTACCAGCGGCGGAGGTGATGTTGATCGATGATCGTTACGATGAGAACGACTCGCGCATCTGGGCGGAAAACACGATTCGGTGGTTAGGTTGTGCGCCGGATGCCGTTTTCACTTCCGAGGGATATGGTGATGCCTACGCGGGCTATCTTGGATGTGTTCATGAATCGGTCGATCCTGAGCGTGTCCGTTTCCCGTGCAGCGGCACAGCCGTGCGGTCGGATCCTTTTTCCATGTGGAGCTACATCGATGCTCCGGTTCGTGCGTGGTATGCGAAGCGCATCGTTATCGTCGGCGCGGAGTCGACGGGGACGACCACCTTGGCGCGCGCTCTGGCCAAGAGGTTCAAAACGGTTTGGGTTCCGGAATTTGGGCGGGAATACAGCCTGGAGAAGCAGAAGCGAGGTCAAACGGAATGGAACAGTGATGAATTCCTGATGATCGCGCGTGAACAGACCCGTCGAGAGGAGGAGGCGGCTCGTGAGGCAAACCGGATTCTGATTTGCGACACGAATGCTTTCGCTACTCGCTTGTGGCATCGGCGGTACATGGGCTTCGACTTGCCGGAGCTTGCCGAGATATCGTCAACCTGCAGGGTTGATCTGTATCTTCTCACAGGCGACGAAATTCCTTTTGTTCAAGACGGTCTTCGAGACGGTGAGCACATTCGCCACGAAATGCATCGCTGGTTCGAGATCGACCTTGGCAGGCAATCCGCTCCGTGGAGGCTGCTTGCGGGCGATTCTGCATTTCGAATATCGCAAGCATGCGGCGTAATCGAGGAGGTCCTGGGACCGATGTCACTTCGTTTTTGATTTTCTCCTCGGCTACGGCCGACAGTGGAGTCTCTGAAGGCCATGTAGTAGAGCAGGAAGGGTTTGCAGATATGAATGGGAGTAAACGCCTGTTTCTGGAGAGTGGATCGTCCTCAGTGCTTGAAATATGCAACTCCACTTGAAAAGATCGGCTGGTGTTTGTCGCCGGGGATGTTTTTGGCGACGAGGGGGCCGGAGCGTTCGGTGTGGCCCATTTTGCCGAGGACGCGGCCGCAGGGGCTGGTGATGCCTTCGATGGCGCCTAGTGAGCCGTTGGGGTTGTGGGCGATGTCCATGGAGGGACTGCCATGTTCATCGACGTATTGCGTGGCGATCTGACCGGCGGCGGCGAGTTGGGAGATGATTTCGGCGCTGGCGAGGAAGCGGCCTTCGCCGTGGGAGAGGGGGATGCTGTGGATGTCGCCCACGCTGCTGTTAGAAAGCCACGGGGAGAGTGTGCTGCTCACGCGGGTGTGGGCGTAGCGGGAGATGTGGCGGCCGATTTCGTTGTGCACCAAGGTCGGCGCATCCGCGGTGGATTCCCGGATCTCACCATAGGGCACGAGGCCGGTTTTGATGAGAGCCTGGAAGCCGTTGCAGATGCCGAGGATGAGGCCGTCGCGGTTCTTGAGCAGGTCCATGATGGCATCCGCCACGCGTGGGCTGCGGATGATGGTGGCGATGAACTTGGCCGAGCCATCGGGTTCATCGCCCGCGCTGAAACCGCCGGGGAACATGAGGATCTGCGATTGGCGGATTTTCTCCGCAAGAGCGGTCAGCGATTCCTCGATGTGGCGTGCTGTTAGATTGCGGAAGACCAGGATTTCCGCATTGGCCCCGGCTTCGCGGAAGGCTTTGGCGGAGTCGTATTCGCTGTTCGTGCCCGGAAACGCGGGGATCAAAACCTTGGGTTTTGAAGAGTGCCGGGTGATCGGTGATCGGTGATCGGTGGACGAGTAGGGTTTGACCGCCAAGTCGCCAAGATCTCTAAGATTTTTGGTCTCCGGTTTGGTTGGATAGACGGGTTCCAGAGTCGATTCCCAGGCGGCTTGCAGGTCGGTGAGCGGGTGGGATTCGCCGTTGAGGACGAGGGTGGGATCGGCGGTGGTGTGGCCGATGAGGGTGGCACCGAGTGAGGCGGGGAGGTCTTCCGTGTGTTCGATCAGGAAGGTGAAGTAGGCTTTGTTGAAGAGAGATGTGGACGAGACGTCCACACTCCTTAGGCCGATGCGGTTGCCGAAGCAGCACTTGGCCAGCGCGGCGGCGAGGCCGGGGGCACCGATGTGGTGGAGGGAGAGGAGCTTGCCGTTCTGGTTGAGTTGATAGAGCGCCTCGGCGTGTTGCTTCAGCGCATCGAAGTCCGGGAGTTGATCGGCATCTATCGGGATTTCGAGAATCGAGACCTTGGAGCCCGATTTCTTGAACTCCGGCGAGAGCGCGAGGCTGGCTTTGCCGGGGGCGAGGGCGAAGGAGACGAGGGTGGGGGGGACGTCGAGTTCATTGAAGGAACCGGACATCGAGTCCTTGCCACCGATGGCGGCGAGGCGCAGCGAGTGCTGGGCATGGAAGGCTCCTAACAATGCAGCGAAGGGCAGGCCCCAGCGTTTGGGATCGGTGCCCAGTTTGGGGAAATACTCTTGCAGCGTGAGCCGGATGTCCGAGAGCCGCGCGCCCGAGGCCACGGCCTTGCAGACGGATTCGGTGACGGCATAAACCGCGCCGTGGAAGGGGGATTGCTCGGAGATGTGGGGATCGAAGCCCCAGGCCATGTGGGTGCAGACGTCGGTGTTTCCCTCTAACAGCGGAAGCTTTGCCACCATCGCATCCGGCGGGGTGATTTGGTGTTTTCCACCGAAGGGCCAGAGGACTGTGCCTGCGCCGACGGAGCCATCGAACATTTCGCCGAGGCCGCGTTGGGAGCAGAAGTTGAGGGAACTCAGGTGATCAGTGATCGGTGAGCGGTGATCGGTGGGAGAGGGTGACGCTAGCGTGCCTGTTTCGAGTGAGGAGCTTGTGAGGTCTTCGACTTGTTCCGTTTTGATTGAACTGCCAGCCTTTTGACCTGCTCGATGGACTCGCTCAAGGGCCTCAATGACTGGGATGCCAGCAGCGCCGAGGCTTTCTCTGAGTTCCTGCGGTGTGATTCGCTGAGATACAGTGGAGTGTTCATGATTGGAAGATAGAGGGGGTGTCAAGATGCCGAGAGCTGGTAGGTCAGAGGCTTTCTGGACATGCACCTTGGCGGATTGTTGGACGCCGTTGGTGTTGAGGAAGGCGCGGGAGAGGTTGACGATGGTTTTGCCGCGCCAGGTCATGATGAGGCGGCCGGAGTCGGTGACGTCGGCGACGTGGACGCATTCGAGGTTTTCCTTGTCGGCCTCAGCGATGAAGTAGTCGATTTCACCGGGATCGACGCAGACGGCCATGCGTTCCTGGGATTCGGAAATGGCAAGTTCGGTGCCATCGAGTCCGTCGTATTTCTTCGGCACGGCATCGAGGTGGATGACGAGCGATGGGGCAATTTCACCGATGGCGACGGAGACACCGCCGGCACCGAAGTCGTTGCAGATTTTGATTTTCCGGGTGAGTTCCGGATTGCGGAAGAGGCGCTGGATTTTGCGTTCGGTGGGGGCATCGCCCTTCTGGACTTCGGCGGAGTTTTCGAGGGCGGTATCGGTATGTTCCTTGGAGGATCCGGTGGCGCCGCCGACACCATCGCGGCCGGTGCGTCCGCCGATGAGGAGGATCACATCGCCGGGAGCCGGGCTGCCGCGGAAGACCTGGGAGCGTGGGGCGGCGGCGACGACGGCACCGATTTCGAGACGTTTTGCGACGTATCCCGGATGATAGACTTCCGCGACCTGGCCGGTGGCGAGGCCGATCTGGTTGCCGTAGGAGGAATAACCGTGGGCGGCAACCTGGCAGATTTTCTTCTGTGGGAGCTTGCCGGGAAGGGTTTCAGAGAACGGGGTGAGGGGATTGCCCGCGCCGGTGACGCGCATGGCCTGATAGACGTAGGATCGACCGGAAAGCGGATCGCGAATGCAGCCGCCGAGGCAGGTGGCGGCGCCGCCGAAAGGTTCGATTTCTGTGGGGTGGTTGTGAGTCTCGTTTTTGAACATCACGAGCCATTCCTCCTCCGGCGCGCCATCGATGGAAACGGGGACGACGATGGAGGCGGCGTTCACCTCTTCGGAAACTTCGAGGTTGTCGAGTTCGCCGGAGGCTTTCAGCTCGCGCATGCCAATGAGGGCGATGTCCATGAGCGTGACCGGCTTTTCCTCGCGGCCAAGGCTCTTTCTAACAGACTGATAGGTTTCCCACGCGCGGGCGGCGGGGCCGGCGGGGTCATCGAAGGTGACTTCCTCGATCTTTGTGAGGAAAGTGGTGTGGCGGCAGTGGTCGGACCAGTAGGTATCGAGCATTTTCAGCTCGGTGATGCTGGGATCGCGCTTTTCCTCATCGCGGAAATAGGCCTGGCAGAAAGCGACGTCTGCGGCGGTCATGGCGAGACCGAACTCGGAGCGGATCGTGGCGGGGTCGGCCGTGGTGAACCCATCGAGGACTCGCACGTCCGCCGGGGCATGAGGAGCTTGCCGGAGAGGTTCGCCGCTGACCGGGATTTCATGGGAATCCACGGCATTGATGACGAAGCTCTTGATGGCGGTGATTTGATCCGCGCTCAGTTCGCCCTTGAGGACGATGACCTTGGCGGAAAACACCGTGGGGCGTTCCTTGCCGGTGAGGATTTGAATGCACTGGGCGGCGGAGTCGGCGCGTTGGTCGAATTGACCGGGAAGGTATTCGACCGCGAAGGCGGTTTCATCGGCCCCCAGCGTGAGTTCGGCGGAGAGGTCATCGACCTGCGGCTCGGAAAGAATGTGGCTGGCGGCTTCCTGGAATTCTGCGGCGCTGAGACCATCGATATCATAGCGCTGGACCACGCGAAGCGAGCGGAGGCCGGGCAGAGTGAGCGACTCCTGAAGCTGGTGAAGGAAGTGGCGGGCTTCGGAAGCGTGTTCGGCCTTTTTTTCGACAAAAATGCGGTGCATGGGCGGGTCCTCGCGGTGGAAGGGGGCGAGGTTAGCGGGTGGCCCGGGGAGCGCAAGGCGCGGGAGGGAAAAAGGCGACAGCGACTAGGCCTTGGCGACCTTGTCGAGCACGCCATTGACGAAGCGCGGGGAATCGGAGGTGCCAAAGGTGCGGGCAAGCTCGATGGCTTCATTGATCGCCACCGGGGCAGGAACCTCGGCATCAAACAGGATTTCCCAGGTGGCGAGGCGGAGGATGGCACGATCGATGGGATCGACGCGTTCCGGCGCGTAGTTCTCGATGACGGCAAAAAGGGCCTGATCGACCTCGGCTTTCCGGGCGAGGACGGCATCGACGAGAGCATCGACCTTGCTGCGGAGTTCGCGGAGCGAAAGCGTGCATTCGCGGACCTTGCGGAGTTCCGGTTGATCGGGGAAATCCTCGGGGTGTTCGAGCATGCGGACGCGATCGGAAATCCGGTCGAGCCGGCTCATGGCACCGACGAGTGGCTCAAGGCGCGGGCGGAGATCCGGGCGGTCATCGAGCAAGCTGCCGAAGCCTTTGCGGCTGGCCAAGAGTTCGCGATTGATGAGGAAAAGCTTCTCGATGGCCGGTTCGAGCTGGGCGACGACAGCCTCGTCATCGCCATCCCGCGGGATGCGTGCGGTGGCCGTCATGGCGGCGGACCATTCCGATTCCAGCACGGCGATGCGGCGCAGCAGGGTGGCGCTGGATTCCAGGGAGGGATCGGCCTTCAAGGTCGCGAGGGCGGCGGGGAAACGGGCTTCGAAGGCCTCGTGGCGCTCTTCCCGGGCGAGTTGGAGGTGATGGAGCGTTTTCCAGGTGGCGACTGCGAGACCGCGCCGATCCGACTCGGTGACGAACTGCCAGAAGGGCTCACGCAGCGCGGCGGGATCGCTTCCGCCTTCGAGGTCGGCAGAGTAGAGAAACTGGATCGCTGCCTCGCGGATCTGTCGGCGACTGGGCATCAGCGGGACGATTCGAGCGGCATCGTGCGGTCGAGTTCATGGAAGACATCGACCATGGAAGCGGCGGCGCGGGCGGCCTCGCGACCGCGGTTGAGGTTGGCGCCGATGCAGCGGGCGTAGGCTTGTTTTTCGTCTTCGACGAGGAGGACTTCATTGATCACCGGGACCTTGTGCTGGATGGCCAGGGTTTGGAGGGCATCGGTGACCGAGCGGGCGACGAGATCGGCGTGGGCGGTGGCACCGCGGATGATCACGCCGAGACCGATCACGGCGGCGGGGCGGAGCCTCTGGAGGACGGCGGCGGCGGCCACGGGGACTTCGAAGGCACCGGGGACCCGGATGAGATCGATGCGGGTGGCGGGCATCAGCTCACCGAGTTCGGCGACCGTGTTATCCACCAGGGCATCGGCGAATTGTTCGTTGTATTTCGCGGCGACGATGCAGACGCGCACGCGGGGTCCGATGATTCTGGGTTTGGGCGGGAGCGCCGTGGACATGGCGTTGCTATGGTGGGAGGTGATGGAAATGTCAACGAAGAGGGGCCGCGGATTATGAAGAGGCGGTCTTCACCAGCAGGCCTTTTTTGCGGGCGGTGCGCAGGGTGCGGGCGAAAAGGGCACCGGCGGCGGCCATGTAGAGGAAGTTGAGCCCGGCGGCGAGAAGCAGGCTTTTGGCATCGATTTCCCCACGGGAGAGCAGATCGCGCATGCCTTCGAAGACATGGGCCGCCGGCATGGACAGGGCGATCGATTGCATCCAGCCGGGAAGGACATCGACCCCGTAAAAAACGCAGGCGAAGGGCTGGACCATGAAGGGAATCGCCCAGGCCAACGATTCCGCGCCGTGGCCCCAGCGGAGCACGAGGGCGGTGGAAACGATGCCGAGCGTCCAGCCGAACATCATCAGGTTCCCGTAAAACGCGAAGAGCAACCACTCGAACTGGAAGAGCTGGAAGGAATAGGCGAGCGCAGCGATGCCAGCCATGGCCAAGGCGGTGACGGCGACCCGCAGGAAGCCCACCGCGAAGCTGGCGGCGAGGTATTCCGTCATGCGGATGGGCGCGGCGAAAATGTTCAGCAGGTTGCGGGTCCAGACATCTTCGAGGAAAGAAATCGCCACCCCTTGCTGCGAACGGAAGAGGGCGTCCCAGAGGATGATGGCACCGATGAAAAAGGTGACAAATTTCTGAAAGCCATCGTTCGCCAGCCCGGCCTGTTTCTGGAGGAACATCGTGACGAAACCCCAGAGCAGCAACTGGACGATGGGCCAAAAGAACAGCTCCACCCCGCGCACGGGATTTCTCGTGTAGAGAAGGACCTGGCGGGTCACCAGGGCGGAAATGATGGAAGGGCGGAGCATGAGGAACGGCGGCAAGCATCCATCGCGCACCGCCTTGCGGCAAACCTTGTTTCCGGCGTCGCCTCAAACTCCCGATGCGGCGCGATAACGGGCCTTGAGGGCGGCGGCTTCCTGTTTCATGCGGGCTTGCTCCGGTGCACGGGCATCGATGCCTGCACGGATCTCCCGCAGTGAGTCGCGCTGGCGATCGAGCTTTTCTAACAGGCCTGCAAGTTCCTTGGCCCGATCGGCAGCGCGGGCCTTTTCTTTCTCGATGTCCTCGGGGCTTGCAGTGGGTGGGGCTTCAGCGGGTTTCTCAAGGTCCGCGCGGAGTTTGGCGATTTGATCGAGCGTGGCGCCGATTTCCGCAGCCGCTTGGGAAAAGGCATCCATGGCGGCATCGGTCTCCTGAGACAGCGCCTTGGCCTGGTGATCGAGGGCGATGGCTTGGGCATTCCACGATGCGCGGATCCAGTGGCGTTGCTGGTGCTGATGGTGGGAAACTTTGCCGAGGGCAAGGTCGCGCGCCTGAAGGGCCTGTTGATGGGGGGCTTTGGTGGCTTCGAGGGCGGCGACGGCATCGGTCTGGGCCTTTTCCATGGCCGGCACGGAATCGCGCGCCTTTTCCCACTCGATGCGGGTGGCGTCCACGGCCTGGGTCAAGGCCGGTCCGGAAGGATCGGCGAGAATGGGATCCTGGCGGGCGGCGGCGAGGGCGGCTTCCTGTTGCTTGAGGGCATCGCGGACCGGGGCGAGGCGCGAATCGATCTCCGCAAGGGCCGCTTGGGCCTGCGTCATGGCCTGGGCGGCGGCATCGATGCTGGCGCGGGCGGCGGCCAGTTTGGCAGCCTTTTCCGGAGAGTCCGGCTCGGCTTCGACCGCGGCGAGGGCCTGAGTCGCCTCGGCATGGACGCGGGTGGTGGTTTCGACTGCTTGCCGACGGGGATTGGCTTCATTTTCCAAAGCAGCCATCTGCCCCTGATGCTGCTGCAGCGCCGCTTCATGCGTCGTGACCTTGGCGCGGGCCTGCTCGGTCTTTTGCTGAAACTCGGCGAGCTTGGCATTGGCGGCTTGATAGGCGGTGTGCCGATCTTCGGCGAGTTTCTTGGCCGCTGCGAGGGCATCGGTCGATTGCTTCACGCTTGCTTCGGCGGCGACCATGGCGGCGTGGGTTTGTTTCACCGCGGCCTCCTGGGCATCGATCTCATGGCGGATGGCATCCATCTCGGCGGGAAACGCTCCGATGCGGGTGGCGAGCGTGGGCGGATTGGTATCGAGGCTGCCGATTTTCTCCCCACTGGCGGTGGCATGGACCGCCACGGCACCATCGTAGGAAGCGATGAAGAGCTTCTGTCCGTCCTGACTCATCGCGATGGCGGTGGGAATGTCGGCGAGGCCCTCGATGGCCCGCTCTTGATTGAAATCGGCCTTCCACAGCTTGGCCACGCGATCCCGTCCGGCAGTGGCAAAGCGCCCCTCCGGGCCCCAGGCGAAGGCCATGACGCCGGGCCCATGCGCGTCCACCTTGCGGACTTCCGTGCCATTGTTCATTTCCCAGAAGCGCACCGTGCCATCGGCCGACGCGGAGGCGAGCAGGTTGGAATCGGCCCGGAAGGAAATCGCCGTGATCCCGGCCTGATGGGCGCGCAGGGTGTGAAATTCATTTCCCGAAAGTGCCTCCCAGACCCAGACGCCGCCATTGCGGTCGCCGGTGGCAAGCAGGACGCCATCCGGCGAGTAGTCGAGCCGTGTGACCCAATCGGTGTGTTTCTTGATCGATGCCCGCTGCGACCCATCGGCCGCGAGCCAGAGTTTCACGAGCTTCGATGGCGATCCGGTCGCGACCTCACCCAGGTCCGGCCGGAGATCGGCGCAGAGGATGGAATCGAATTCTTTCCCCGCCACCAGCACGCGTTCGCCGGTCACGACATCGAAGGTCACCGTGAAACCGGATTTCCCCTGAATGCCGCCGCCGACGATCAGATAGCGGCCATTGGGCGTGAAGGCGAGGGAGATGGGATCGCCCTCGGGAAAGGGCAGGATACCGGCCAGATCGAGACCATCGGTCCGGAACAGCAGGACCTGCCTCTGGCCCGTGACAGCCAGAAGGGGAGCCCAGGGCGAGGCGGCCATGGCATGGATGGCGGAGGTCCTTTCTCCGACCACGACCGGTTCCAACAAAGGCTCTTGAGGCATGGGCGGCGGGCCCTCGGGCCGCGCGGCGGGGTCCGCACTCATGGCGGAATCGAAGCGCGGTTTCGTTGGCTTTTTCGCCTGGGAATCCTTGGTTTCGAGCAGCCCGCCATCGATCCAGGCGCGGAGCGTATCGATCTGTGCGCTGCCCAATTTGTCGCCCTCCGGAGGCATCACGGGTTCGGCGGCATGGGTCACCACGGCGATGAGTTTCGATGCCGTGTCGCCGGGTTCGGCGATTTTCCCGCCGGAGCCTCCTTTCATCGCTCCCGAGTAGGTCGAGAGATCGAGTCCGCCTTTGGTTTTGTCCGGATTGTGGCAGTTCAGGCAGCTCTGCTGGAAAATCGGCAAGACGTGGTCATCGAAAGTGATCTTCTCCGCGCCCCGGATGAGGGTCGGGGTGAGAAGGGCAAGCAGGGCAAAAGAAGAACGGACCACGGTTGACCTGATCAATACGTGTCAGGATGCGATGGTTTTCAGGGAAATTCATGTCCCCGGAAATCAGTTAGGGATTGCCAAGGCCCGGCAGGGGCGGAGAGCATGCAGCCGCAACCCCCTGACCCCAAAGAAACCATGTTCAAAGAATTCAGAGACTTCATCCTCAAGGGCAACATGCTCGATCTGGCCATCGGTGTGATCATCGGCGCGGCCTTCGGCAAGGTCGTCACCGCCTTCACCGAATTGCTGCTGTCCGCGATCACCTTCGGCACGGGCTCGACGGAAGTCGGCGCGATCGAAGTGGCCAAGCGCATGGCGGAAGACGGCACGAAAAAGGTCATCGACATCGGCCCGCTCATCAATTCCTTCATCAGCCTGCTCATCGTTGGTTTCGCCCTCTTCCTCGTGGTGAAAGCCTACAACACGGCCAAGAAGCGCTTCGAAAAGCCCGCGGAAACCGCCGCCCCGGCCGTGCCTGCCGATGTGAAGCTGCTTGAAGAAATCCGCGACCTCCTGAAGTCGAAAGCCTGATCAAGGCCGACCCTCCGTCACGAGCGGAGATCGATTTCCACAAAAAAGCCGCCGGGGTGTCCCGGCGGCTTTCGTGTATCGAACGGAACGAAAAGCGATTATTTCTCGAGTTCGTCGAGTTTCGCGCGGGTCACCGGGGTCTTGGTTTCGGCCCACTTGGCGCGGAATGCCTTGGCATCTTCGGCCGTGACGACCGAGGCCGTGTTGCCGAAGGAGTTGCGGACGTAGGTGATGATGCCGGCGAGTTTCTCATCTTCGGTGAAGGCTGCTTCGAGCGGGGCCATGATGCCGAGGTAGTTTTGGTTCTCCTTGGCGATGCCTTTGAGAATCAGCAGGGCGAGGACATCGGGCTTGCCGGTGACCAGCTTCGATCCACCGAGCGGCGGAGCCATTTTCTGGGCACCCACGGGGAGTCCGGCACCATCGGCACCGTGGCAGGCGGCACAGGTGGCGTAGGCAGCCTTGCCCACTTCCATGAGCTTGGCCTTGGCGGCTTCGTCGGCATGGGCAGTGGCGAGTCCGACAGCGAGAAGGGGTAGAATGAGTCGTTTCATTTGGGGTTAAGCAGTGACGCCGGATACGTTGCGTCACGCAGAGATCTTCCGCAATTCCGGGCATCACGCAAATCCTGATTTTTGATCAGCATTCCCTGCCGCCGCTGTACGGAAGTGCCAAGTGCGGCGCCCAGTGGCCCATCAAGTCTTGCGTCTTGCGTCTTGTCGTCTTGTGTCTTCAGGGCGATAGCCGTTCGATTTCCCAGGTGGTGGGGGATTTTTTGTAGAGGAAACGGTCGTGGAGCCGGGCGGGGCCGCCTTGCCAGAATTCGATGCTTTCCGGGACCACGCGGAAGCCGCCCCAGAAGGAGGGCAGGGGGATCTCGCCTTCGGCGAACTTGCGTTTGATTTCATCGAGCTTCTGCAAGAGCAGCTTGCGGGAGGAAATCACGGAGCTTTGCTGGGAGACCCAGGCACCGAGCTGGGATTCGCGGGGGCGGCTGGTGAAGTAGCGCAGGGACTCGGCCTTGCCGATCCTTTCCGCGCGGCCCTGGATGATGACCTGGCGCTCGAGGGTGATCCACGGAAACATCAGGCAAACCTGCGGGTTCGCGGCGATCTGGGCGGATTTACGGCTTTCATAGTTGGTGAAAAACACGAAGCCGGAGGCATCGAAGTATTTCAGCAGCACGGTCCGCAGCAAAGGCATGCCGCGCTCGTCCACGGTGGCCAGCGACATGGCATTGGGCTCGTGGATCTGCAGCTCGATGGCTTGCTTGAACCACGCTTCGAATTGAAGCACGGGATCGGCCAGCAGGTCATCGCGACGCAGGCCGCGGTCGGAGTATTCCTTGCGGAAATCGGAGAGGTCCATGGGGTGGGTGGGAAAGGTGGTGGCAAGGGTGGCGCGGGATCGGGGAAACGCAAATTCCAGGGATCACTCGGGGTCGCGGGCGCGGGTCTCGAAGCGCATCAGTTCGGCCAGGAAGGTCAGCGGGACGTGGCCGGTTTCACCGTTACGGTTCTTGGCCAGCACGAGTTCGGCCTTGCCGGCTTCGGCCTCCTTTTCCTCCTCGGTCTCGGCGTAGTAAGCGGTCCGGTAGAGCAGGCCGATCATGTCGGCATCCTGCTCGATGGTGCCGGACTCCCGGAGGTCGGACATCCGCGGGACACCCAGCGATGACCCGCTGCGGCCTTCCGGACCCCGGTTGAGCTGGGCGAGGACGACGATGGGCAGCTCCAGTTCCTTGGCCAGCGCCTTGATGCCGCCGGAGATTTCACCGATTTCCCGCTCGCGCGAGTTCGCCGCCTGCTTCGAGTTCGATTTCAGGAGCTGGAGGTAGTCGATCGCGATCAGGCCGATGTTGTCCTCCCGTTTCCGGCGGCGGGCTTTGGCGCGGAGGGTATCGATGGGAATGCCGGCGGTGTCATCGATCCACAGCTTCGAATCGCCGATGGCGGTGATCGCGCGCTTGAGATTGCCGATCTGTTCCTTGGTCGGCTTGAAGCCCTTGCCCATTTTCCCGAGGGAAATCCGGGCCCGCGAGAAGACCAGACGCTGGACGATCTGGAAGGCGGTCATTTCGCAGGAGAAGACCATCGTCGGCACGTTCTGATCGATGCAGATGTGTTCGACGATGTTCATCATCAGCGAGGTCTTGCCCATCGAGGGGCGGGCGGCGACGACGAACATTTCACCGGGCTTGAGGCCCTTGCTCATGCGGTCGAGATCCGGGTAACCGGTGGCCACGCCCTGGACTTCCATTTCCCCAGCGAGCGCTTCCTGGAACTTCGTGAAAACCTCGGCCACGGACTCCTTGATCGAGAAGCCGCGTGAGGTTTCGTTGCCCTGGCGGATGGAAAGCACGTCACGCTCCACGCGGTCTAACAGCTGCGCGGTGTCCTCGGGATTGTCGAAGGCCTCGGCGATCGATTCCGTGCAGGTGTGGATGATGGAGCGGAGGGTGAACTTGTCTTTGACCAGTCCGAGGTGGGAGGAGAAGTGCGCGGCGTTCGGCGCGTAGGTGTAGATGTCCGTGATGCCCTGGCTGCCGCCCACGCTGTCGAGGATCCCGCGGTCGTGGAGGAGCTGGACGAGGGAAACGAGTTCGATGTTCTGGCCCTTGTCATTGAGTTCGGCGATGACCTCGAAGAGCAGGCCGTGGCCGGGGAGGTAGAAATGATCGCGGGTCAGGCCTTCTTCCTTGGCGATGCCGATCCACTGCTCCGGGTCCTTGAGCATGGAGGAAAGGATGCTCTTTTCTGGCCCCAGGGCATGGGGCATCGCCCGCATCTGGGCCTCGGCATCATCGCGCTTCGGGGCTTGCTGGAGAGAAGGTGGATTGGGGTCCTTGGCCATCGGGAGGGACAGTGTGGAGCAGGTCCGTCGTCGTGGTCAATGAGAGCAAGCTGTGAATAACCCGGATTTCGGAGAGGAGACCAACGGTGGTTTGAAAAGCTGAAATGCTGAAACACTGAAAAGCTGAAACAGAGAGGGGCTTCGCGCGGAGCCATGGTTGTTTCTTGCTCCTTGCTACTCGCTTCTCGCTACTGAAGAGGGGACCACGGAATACGCGGAAAACACGGAAGGAACAGCCGATGGTGGATGATGGATGCTCGCGCGATCGTGGCACCGCAAAGGCGGGAAGGTCGCGAAGTTAGGTGACTAAGGAACAACGAAAGAATCGAAAGGGGCGAAACGGAATAGATGGTGGTTTGAAAAGCTGAAATGCTGAAACACTGAAATGCTGAAATAGAGAGGAGCTTCGCGCGGAGCCTGGCTGTTTCTTGCTCCTTGCTACCCGCTCCTCGCTACTGAAGAGGGGACCACGGAATACCCGGAAACAGCCGATTGCAGATGGTAGATGGTGGATGGCAGATGGTGGATGGAGCCCACTGACGGCGTGATCGATGGCACCGCGAAGGCACGAACACGAAGTTTGCGAAGGGAGATCAAGTGGATGGATGATGCCCCGCGCGGAGCCATTTCAGCATTTCAGTGTTTCAGCATGTCAGCTTTTCTCAAAGCCCTGCCTGCCAGAGGGCGGCGTGGATTTTGAAATCGACTTTGCAGCCGGCGGCTTCGCGGTCGCGGAGGAAGGTTCGGACTTCGTTGGCGGGGATCTCGTAGACCTGGATGTCTTCGCCATCGATGCCGCCGCCCGGGCCGGTTTTGGTGAGGTCGGTGGCGAGGAACAGGTAGGTGGTCTCGCTCGTCATGCCGGCGGAGGTGGGGGAGGAGAGCAGAAGGCGCACGCTGCCTGCCTGATAGCCGGTTTCCTCAAGCAGCTCGCGTCTGGCGGTTTCGGCGAGGTCTTCGCCGCGGTGTTCGATTTCATCGCCCACGAGGCCGGCGGGGATCTCGATGACCCGGGCTTGGACGGGGATGCGGAATTGCTCGATGAGGATCACCTTGTTTTCCGGGGTGATGGCGAGGATGCCCACGGCGGCATCGGCATTCGGGCGGCGGACGAAGTCCCAGTGGCCGATGCGATAGAGGCCGAGCCAGCGGGTTTCGAAGAGGGTTTCCGTCATGAGATCAAAGATTCGTTGGTGCCGGCACGTATGAGGGGCAGATTTCCCGCACACGATGTCCCGCCACGATTTCCAGATTCCGGTGACCTTCAAGCACAGGGTGTGTTTCACCCGCGCTGCCTTTGCGCCCGACAACCGCTTGCTGGCGGAAATTCTGGCGGAAGGGGGAGGTCGGCGGGTGCTGGTGCTGGTGGAGGAAACGGTCGCCGCAGCGTGGCCCGGTCTGGCGGGCGAAGTGGAGGCCTATTTCGCGGATCTCGGCTTCGATTGGCGGGGGCTGCGGGTGCTGGAAGGCGGGGAGGCGGTGAAAGCCGATGACTCGCTGGTGCGCCGGGTGTGGGCGGAAATCGACAAGGAACACATCGATCGCCATTCCTACGTGCTGGCTGTGGGCGGCGGGGCCTTTCTGGATGCGGTGGGTTTCGCCGTCGCGACGGCGCATCGCGGCGTGCGCCTGGTGAGGTTTCCGACGACGACGCTTTCGCAGGATGACAGCGGGGTGGGCGTGAAATGTGCCATCAATGGCTTCGGCAAGAAGAACTGGATCGGCTCCTTCGCTGTGCCCTTCGCCGTGGTGAACGATTTCCAGTTCCTCCACACGCAGGACGAGGAGACGAAGCGCTCGGGGTTGGTCGAGGCGGTGAAGGTGGCGCTGGTGAAGGATGGCGGGTTCTTCCGGTGGATTTTCGAAAAGGCAGAGAAGCTCGCCGCGATGGAGCGGGAAGTCTTCGAGGAATGCGTGGAGCGGTCCGCTCTCGCCCATGCCCGGCATATCGCGGATGGGGGCGACCCCTTCGAAACCGGCAGCAGCCGTCCGCTCGATTTCGGCCACTGGGCCGCGCACAAGCTCGAACAGCTCAGCGACTTCCGCCTCAGTCATGCCCATGCGGTGGGCATCGGCCTGGCGATCGATACCCTCTACTCCGCCCGCTGCGGCCTGCTGCGTGAAGCCGATGCCCAGCGGGTGATGGATGTGCTCGAGACCTTGCGTCTGCCGCTGTGGCATGAGGCGCTTGAAATCCGCGATGCCGATGGCCGACGTCGTGTGCATGAGGGCTTGGAGGAATTTCGCGAGCACCTCGGCGGCGAACTCACCATCCTGCTGCTCCGTGAACTCGGGTGCGGGCAGGATGTGCATCATCTCGATGAAGGCCTCGTCGAAGCCTGCATTGCCGAACTCGAAACCCGCGAAACCACCGCCCGCGAGGCAGCGAAGGCGCGGCTTTGATGGGCTTCGCGGCGGAGGGGCTGTTTCTCAAGTCTTCCGTCTGTCGTCTTCCCGTCTGTCGTCTTTTGAGTAACAACGAAAAAATCGAAAGGAACGAAAGGGAACAGACGGTGGTTTGAAAAGCTGAAATGCTGAAACACTGAAAAGCTGAAATAGAGAGGGCTTCGCGCGGAGCTTGGGCTGATTCTTGCTCCTTGCTACCCGCTCCTCGCTACTGCGGAGGGGACCACGGAATACGCGGAAAACACGGAAGGATCAGCTGGTGGTTTGAAAAGCTGAAATGCTGAAACACTGAAAAGCTGAAATAGAGCGGAGCCATGGCTGTTTCTTGCTCCTTGCTACCCGCTCCTTGCTACCCGCACCTGAAGCGACTCGGAAAAGGCGAAAGGGACGGCCGATGCCAAGTTCGGCCCACGAAGAAACCCGGCACTGAGGAGTTCAGTGGCCGGGTTTGGAGGAGAGCGGTTTGGGGGAAGTTTAGCGATCGAGGATCGAGTTCCAGTGTTCGATGTGATCGGCTTGGGAGGTGAAGAGGGCGGTGGTGTCGTCGTGGATGGTGATGGAGCGGATGGCGTCGCCCTTGCCATCGGCTTTGCAGCCGGGTTCGCCGGTGTTGACCTTGCCGATGATGGCGCCGACCACGTCCTGGCCACCGGTGACTTCGCCGAAGACCGAGTGGCGGTTGTCGAGGAAGGGGGTGGGGACGAGGGTGATGAAGAATTGCGAGCCATTGGTGCCAGGGCCGGCATTGGCCATCGAGAAAATGCCGGGTTTGGAGTGGCGGAGGTCGGCGTGGAACTCATCGGCAAACTTGTAGCCCGGGCCGCCGCGGCCGGTGCCGGTGGGGTCGCCGCCCTGGATCATGAAGCGATCGATCACCCGGTGGAAGGCGATGCCATCGTAGTAACCGCGCTTGGCGAGATTGAGGAAATTGGCGGAGGTCAGCGGGGCCTTGGCGGCGAAGATGGTTGCCTGGATGTCGCCTTTGTCGGTGTGGAGCGTGATGCGGATGTCGGACATGCCGGAGAGTTTCGGCGGCATCCCGCGCTTGCCAAGCGCGAAGTCCCGGCAAGGAAAAGGACCTCGATGCCCGAAGTGCGCGTTTCCATCCCAAGACAACTGCAATCCCGTAGCCGTAGTCCGTCGTTTTTCTCCGGCGGGGAAGGCTTTCGGGGGCTTGGGATGCCAAAATCCGATGGGAACAACGAAAGGAACGAAAGAGGCGAAATTTCAGGGAGATGATCGGGAAGAAGGCCTTACCTTCCGGGTGCTGGTGACCGCATTCCCTGAGCTGTCCAGCTTGCCACAAGCTCAGAAGGCAAGGCTGGGAGGGAAACCCAGTGGCTGAAAGGTCCGGGGGGGAGCTGGAACCTCTCGCCGATTCGATTCGCCTCATTAATCCCCTGAATCGACTGCGATGATCTGTCCATTCTTCAAGACAACGGTGACACCGAGATCGCCCCAGGAATCGTCACCTGTCACATCGACGCTCGCGAGGCCCATCGACGGATACTCGGAGAGGTCGACAGAGAGAATCTCTGCTGACTCGGTGCGTAACTTATCCCAATCGGAGACACTGTTCCGGGCAGCCGCCAGGATCGGTTCCTTCAACTGTTGGACCATCGGGGCCAGCGTCCTCGCCCACTCGAAAATGGCAAGATCGAGATCCCGTGGCCCATAGGTGAAATCGATTCCATCGACGGTGAGTTCCCATTGCTCAACCTGACGGGAAAAGCTCGCAGTCAAACCACCAACGGTGACAGGCTCAGGGGATGAGGGTTTATTGAAGGGCCACATATTCTAAACAAAACCCTTACGGGACACGTCAAAGGCCTGCCACCAGCTACTGGGAGCGCCTCCCCGCTTCTGGTTCAGGTTTCTCATTTCCCTCCGGCTTCGACTCCGGGACGGTAGCGGGTTGGCCACCGCGGCCTTGTTCGCTTTTGAAGGTTTCCGAGGGTCTCCAGCCGACCTTATGATAAAAGAAAAACTCGCGCTCCTCCACATGGCAGATACCAAAAAAATATTCTCGTTCTGGGTGCGCGCGCGAAACTCCACACCCCTCATAACCAGTCTCCATCTCCTTCCCGCATGTCGGGCAACTTAGATCTAGGGGCGCGACAGTGTCGGTCTCCGCCCAGAAGTCCCGATAATACTTAACCAATTCTTCGAGTTTGATCTCCGTGCCTCTGACTCGGCGGGAGAAGGCAGTGTTGATGATCGCCGACATGTCATCAGCGTGATAGATCCCAAGCCTAGCGAAATAGCGGCTCAACGGAGAATCGCCCCACAGGCCCCAAGAATTCCGTATGCCTATCCCGCTACCGAAATGCGCCATGGTAGCATACTCCTCTCCAGCATCCTCGACGATCTTCCTATCTTTGTCAGTGAGCCCCTTCATCATGAGATCAAGTGCCTCATCAAGGGTTTTGGGAATCGGTTCGTCCGCTGTGATTTCGTCTTTCGTGCCGGCGAACGGATCGGCCTGCTCCGCTGGCGATTCCTTCGTTGGACTCGCTGCAGCCTCATCGGCTGGTTGATCACAACCCGCAAAGAGTAACCCGGGTATCGAAGCAGCGAGGGATAGCGAAGGGAGTCTCATTTTCTCAAGCGAAAAGAATAATTCGCCTCGTGCCCGGATGCCCTATAGCAGGAGGATGAAGTCCAATCTAAGATCGCAGGGAAGATACGGATTTTCAAGGAGATTTCTGGCCTTGGGACCATAGATCGGGTGAGGTCGCGCAGTAGTCGTCCGGCGTGTCTGGGAAAGACTGATATAGGCGTATCGCCGCGGGAAGTGCCAAGTGCCAAGTGCCAAGTGCCAAGTTCCGGCGCAGTCAGAAGATCGGTAATCCCGAGCTTCGCGAAGGACTTTCGGCTTTTCAGGAGGTGCTGTGCTTCGTTCGGGTTCTTTGCTTGGGTCTTTGGCTTTGGGACTGTGGGTGAAGGATGCACCCCCAACGGACTGGAGCGGGACGCGTCAGCTACTTTTTTGCCATCTGCCATCCAAGATCGGCTGTTCCTTTTCGTTCCTTTCGATCCTTTCGTTGTTCCCAACTTCATCAGTCTTTCCGTGTTTTCCGCGTGTTCCGTGTCCTTGTGTTTCGTTGCGTGAAGCAAGGTGAGGCTCAGGCGAGTTCGGCGGCGATGGCATCGACGAGTGGGGCTCCTTGCGGGGTGAGGATGAAATGTGCATCGCGGATCACTGCGAGGCCTTGATCGATGAGGTTTGTGGGATCGGCAGGAGCGAGCCAATGAAGCGGAAGTCCGGTGCTGGTGCGGAGGAGGAGGGCGATGCGTTCGAGGCGGATTTCGTCGTGCCCGAGGTATTCGCTGTGGCTGATGGCGTGGCCGATGCGGGCAATCATTTCGAGGTATCTCGGGGTATCGGCGATGTTGCTATGGCGGATCATTTCACGCCCTGGCGTTTCCGGGGATCCGGGAAGGGTGGAAACCGCGGAGGGGCCGAGGCCGAGGTAGGACTCGCCCTGCCAGTAGCCTTGATTGTGCGTCGAACGATGCCCCGGACGGGCGTAGTTGCTCGTTTCGTAGTGCTCGTATCCGGCGACGGTGAGGAGCTCGTGGGCGAGGTGAAATTGGGTGGCATCGCGATCCTCATCGGCATCCATTTCCCCGCGACGGAGGCTTTCGAAGAAACCGGTGTCTTCCTCGTAGGTGAGATTGTAGGCAGAGATATGGTCGGGATCGAGGGCGATGGCGGTTTCGAGCGTGTGTCGCCAATCCTCATGGCTGAGACCCGGGACGGAGAACATGAGGTCGATGTTCACCGATGGCATTCCTGCCGCACGGAGAATGCGGACGGACTCGGCGGCTTGGGAGGGATCGTGCTCGCGACCGAGGGTTTCGAGGACGTGGGGAGTGAAGGACTGGATGCCGAGGGAAACTCGACGGATGCCGAGATGGCGGAAGAGGGTGGCTTTTTCGAGATCGAAGGTGGCGGGGTTGGCCTCGAAGGCGATTTCATCGAGAGTATCGAAGTCGATTTCATCGCTCAGACCTTCGAAGAGCCGGGAGAGGTGGGTGGGTGAGAGCATCGATGGGGTGCCGCCGCCGAGGTAGAGCGTGCGCGGGGCGGAGGGCTGGCCATCGAGGCCGGGCTGGGGGTGGAGGCGATGGCGGGTTTCGGCGAGCAGGGCATCGATGAATCCGCCGATCGAGGTCCCGCCCGGGGTGTGCTTGTGGAAAGAGCAGTAGGGGCAGACGCGGTGGCAGAAGGGGATGTGGAGGTAAACCAGCATGGGCGGCGGTGGGCGGGGCGGAATGACAAATGGTGCGGGGAAGACCTTGATCGCGGGAGCGGGCTGTGTCTAGGAGGGCGGCGACATGAGCGACGTGGTTCTCCTTTTTTCCGGACAGGGCGCCCAGAAGGTGGGCATGGGCAGGGATTTTCATGAGGCCTCGGCAGCGGCCCGTGAGAGGTTCGCGGCGGCGGATGCGGCCTTGGGATTCGGGCTTTCCCAAGTGATGTTCGAGGGTCCGGAGGACGAACTGACGCGGACTTCGCGCTGCCAACCGGCACTCTACCTGCATGGACTGGTGGCCCTGGAAATGCTGCGTGAGCGTCTGCCTGGACTGCGACCCGTGGCGGCGGCAGGGCTTTCGCTCGGGGAATTCACGGCCCATGCGGCGGCGGGGACTTTTTCGTTTGAGGATGGGCTTCGACTGGTGGCGCGGCGGGGGGGATTCATGGAGGAGGCCTGCGAGGCGACTCGCGGGGCGATGGCCGCGATGATCGGTGGGGAGGAAGCGGCGGTGGTGCAACTGGCTGCGGAATCCGGCGTGGATGTGGCGAACTTCAACTGCCCGGGGCAAATTGTCGTGTCCGGCAGCGAAGAGGGAGTCGATGCCGCGGTAGCCGGGGCGAAGGAAAAGGGGATCCGCAAGGCGGTGAAGCTGAAGGTCGCCGGTGCCTATCACAGCCGGCTGATGCAATCGGCCCAGGATCAACTTGCGGCCGAATTGGCGGCCGTGGAAATTTCCACCCCGGCCATCCCGGTGGTATGCAATTTCGCCGCGAAGGTCGTGAGCGATGCCGGGGAAATCCGTGAGATGTTAGAGAAGCAGGTCACGGGCTCGGTGCGTTGGACGGAATCGATCCGCGCGCTGGTGGCGGCGGGTCACACGACTTTCCTCGAACTCGGGCCGGGCAAGGTGCTGGCCGGTCTGGTATCGAAAATCGCCCCCGAGGCCCGCGTGATCAGCATCGAGGACCTCGCCAGTCTGGAGGCGGCGGTGGAAGCCTTGGGCTGAAATCCGGTTTCCAACCCCTCACTCCGCATCCCCGCGGTTTCGATAGATCGGCACGAAGGGCTTCTCGACGGCTTTTTCGACATCGTCGAGGAGGACCTCCACGGCGGTCTCGAGCTGCTTGTCTTTTCCGGCGACGAGATCGGCGGGATCGGGCCAGACGATGACATCCGGCACGGCACCGTTCATTTCCATGTCTTGGCCGCTGTCCGGCAGGAACCAGCCGCGGAAGGGGACACGCAGCGTTCCGGCATCGAGAATCTGATCACGGGCGGCGGAGATCACGCCACCGGCGGTGGGCACGCCGACGATTTTCCCGCGGTTCAGGTTCTTGATCGCGTGGGCGAAGATCTCGGCATTTGAGTAGGAGTTCTCATTGCAGAGCACGACGAGCGGCTTGTGCCAGGAGGCATAGACCTTGCGGTCCTGGGGATAGCCCGGGCCGCCGTTGCGGGGGATGGTGACGGCGTGTTTCGGCTGGCAGAGGACGGTGAGCAGGTGGTCGGTGATGAAGCCGCCGCTGTTGTCGCGGATATCGATGATCAGGCCGCTCTTGCCATGGCCGGCGGCGTAGATCTGGCGTTCGAACTGCTCGAACTCGTTCCAGAACATGCGGGCGATGTGGATGTAGCCGAGCTTGCCATCCGACCATTCCTCCACGCGGCGGCGATTGGTGACGACCCACGCGGCTTCGGCGAGTTCGGTGGCCTTTTCGTAGGAAATCGGCTGGAGGAGGTGGGTGTGTTCGACCTGATCCTCATCGCGCACGACGACCTCGACGCGACGATCCATGCGGCCATTCATGAAGCGGTGTTCGGGCATGGAGCCATCGACCCTGCGGCCATCGATGCGGACGATGACATCGCCCGGCCGGATGGGAGGATCGCAGCTTGCGGCAGGGCTATCGGGGATGATTTCTGCGACTGTTAGAGGGTCACCGGGCCCGGTGCGGCCGAAGCGGATCCCGACGTGGCGGGTGCTGTGGACCTCGGTGCCATCGTTCTGCCAGGGGCGTGGCCATTCCTCGGAAATGAAGGTCAGGTGGGAGGCATTCAGCTCGCCGAGCAGCATGGCGACCACGCGGTCGAAGGTGCGGCTATCGGGGGCCTCGGCGGCGGCGCGTTCGTATTTCGCCAGCATCCGATCCCAGTCCCGACCGTTCATGCCGGGGTCATAGAAGCGGTCCCGCAGCGTGCGCCAGATGATGCGGAAACTGAGTCGCTGGTGTTCGATGCGGTCGCGGACCATGCGGGTTTCCAGAGGATAGCGGGTAAGGCGGCCATTTTTGAGTCGAGCGGGGGCGCGCTCGACGATCCAATAGAGCGTCCCATCCTTCTCGGCGCGGATTGGCAGGCCGCGGGCGTCGGCAAGATCATCCATGCGCGCGCTGAAGCGGGGCTCGATGCTGTAGAGGGTGTCGTTCGAGCTGTTCTTCGATTGGAAAAGTATCGATTCCGAGTCTCCCGACCAAAGGATCCGCTCGGGCTCGATGCCGCGGGTGTTGAGGCGGACGATGCGCTCGCTGAGGCCATCGAAATCGATGCGCAGTCGCTTTTTCCGCTCGCTGTTGTTAGGGTCTTCGGCGGGTTCTTCCAGAGGGTTTGTGGCTTTCTGATCGCCTTCTTCCTCTTCGCTTTCGGTGTCGTCTCCCCGGTCCTGATAGAGAGGGTCATCGCGCATGGCGGCTTCGGCTTCGACCTCGCGTCGTTCCCGTGGGCTGCGGCCGGATTCGGAAATGCGCAGGTTTACACAAAAGAGCCCCATCTCGTTGTTCAGGCGTCGTCCGGTGAAAGCCAGGCGGCGGCCATCGGGTGACCATTTCGGCGAGCCCTCGAAATCCGGATGCCGGGAAACATTGAATGGCTGGCGGGAGCCATCGGTGGGCAGGATGTAGATGTCGCGATTGAAATTCTGATCCTGCGCGGCGAAGGCGATCCACTCGCCATCCGGCGACCAATCGAAGGTCGGCGCGTCCCAACACTCGAAAAGGACCTTCGGGTTTTTCGCATCGAGATCCGCGATGGTGATATTCCCGCTGCCGGCGATCCAACCGAGACGGCTGCCATCCGGGCTGATCGAGAATCTCCGCTTTGGTTCGGGGCCGAAGGTGAGTTGCTCGGTCACGAAGTCCTCCGTGCGCCACCAGAAGTCTTCGGGATCCTTGCGGGAAATCCTCCAGATCTGCGATTCCACCCCATCATCGGCGAGGAAATAGATGTAGCGACCGTCCGGGCTGAACAGCGGATCATCCTCCAGACGCGCGGTGTGGGTGATGCGGTTCGGCTCACGCAGGACGGTATCCATCACCCACAGTTCGCCCTCACCCTTGAAGACGATTTCCAGCCCGCTGGGGGAGAAATCGGCATCGACCGTGCCGGTGATGCGGCGGACTTCCGAATCAAGATCCGGCAAGTCTTCGGCCTGCCAGATGTCGAGCTTCCGGGCTTCCTGGTCTTTTCCGGGATCGATCCTCCAAAGTTCGAAGCCGCGGCGGAAGACGACCGTGGCGCCATTGGCCGAGATCGAGGGCAGCATCACGCCATCTTTCTTGAAATGGGTGAGTTGGACGTCATCGCCGCCGGAGAAACTCCGCGACCAGAGATTGAAGCAGCCGTCCCTTTCCGAGACGTAATAAAAACCCTTCGAATCCGGCCAGGGCAGGGGAGAGCGGGCTTCGGTCTCCTCCTTGATGTGCTGGGTGAAGGTGGCAGTGGCGGGCTGGTAGCTCCAGATCGATGAAGCGCGCGGTCCGCGGTAGCCCTTGCGATAAAGCTGCTCGCCCTCGCGGCAGAACATCACCGCAGAGCCGTCGGGAACCCAGGCGGAGCTGCCGCCTTTTTCATCGAAGAGGTAGCGTTCCGGGGTTTCATTGAGCAGATCGATGAGGATGAGTCGAAAGGGCCTGAATCCGGGCTCATCCCTTTCGCCACGAAGCAGCGCGGTCCGGCCATCGGGCGAAATCGCCTCCAAAGTGCCGCCGGAAGAATGGAAGCTGTGCTGGGTGGCGGTTCCACCTTCCGCCGGCATCGAGAAAAGCTGCAAGGCACCCGCGCGGGTGGAGCAGAAATAAACCGTTTTCCCATCCGGCGAGAACTTCGGATAGCTGTCCCGGGCCGGGTGGGCGGTGATGCGGGTGGCGCGGCCGCCATCGGAGGAGACCGACCAGATATCGTCGCGCCATTCGAAGACGATCGTCTTTCCATCCGGCGAAAGCGCGGGCCAACTCGCCATCGTCACCCGTCCTGCGCCGGGCGGGATGGCCGCGGCGGCGGAAGCGGTGAGGATCGAGAGGATCAGGGTGCTGACCTTGCCAAGACTCATGTTTCGGGGCAGATACGCAATGACGGGAATGTTCCTAGCGCAAGTATTACGGTTTTCCAAACCATTTTCCCAAGCGCCGGGGTGCCTACCGCAGGTCCCGTGCCATGAGGGGGATCGGCGGAGGCGGGTCCCTGCGGATCAGGCGACGGCGAAGGCTGCGGCTTGTTCGGGGCTGAGTTCGATGCAGGTCCAGGGCAGTCCGTGTTGATTGAGATCGGCCATGAATGGATCCGGATCATGCTGTTCCATGTTCCAGACGCCATCCTTGCGCCAGGTGCCCTCGAGCATCTGCTTGGCACCGATCATCGCCGGGACACCGGTGGTGTAGGAAATCGCCTGACTGCCGACTTCCGCGAAGCATTTTTCGTGGTCGCAGATGTTGTAGATGTAAACCGCCTTGGCCTTGCCGTCCTTGATGCCGGTGATGACGTTGCCGATGCAGGTCTTGCCCTTGGTGGTGATGCCGAGGTCGCCGGGATTGGGCAGGACGGCCTTGAGGAACTGGAGCGGAATGATTTCCTGACCGTTGTAAACGACCGGATCGATCCGCGTCATGCCGACGTTCTGGAGGACTTCGAGGTGCTTGAGGTAGTTCGGCGAGAAACTCATCCAGAACTGCGCACGGCGCAGGGTGGGGATGTGGGTGACGAGCGATTCGAGTTCCTCGTGATACATCCGGTAGATTTCATAAGTGCCCACGCCTTCCGGGCAGGTGAAGGGCTGGTGGAGGGACATGGGCGCCGTTTCCACGAATCGGCCATCCTCCCAGTGGCGGCATTCGGCGGTGACCTCGCGGATGTTGATTTCCGGATTGAAATTCGTGGCGAAGGCGTGGCCATGGCTGCCGCCGTTCACATCGATGATGTCGAGGGTATGGATTTCATCGAAATGGTGCTTCAGCGCCCAGGCGGTGAAAACATTCGTGACGCCGGGATCGAAACCCGAGCCCAGCAGGGCGGAGCGGCCGGCTTTGAGGAATCGATCCTGATAGGCCCACTGCCACGAATACTCGAACTTGGCCACGTCCTTGGGCTCGTAGTTGGCGGTATCGAGGTAATCGCAACCCGCCTCAAGGCAGGCGTCCATGAGCGTCAAGTCCTGATAGGGCAGGGCGACATTGATGAGCAGTGTGGCTCCGGTGCGGCGGATGAGGGCGGCGGTCTCGGCGACATTGTCGGCATCCACCTGGGCGGTGGCGATCTCGCGACCGGTGCGCATTTTCACATCGGCCGCGATGGCCTCGCATTTCGAGAGCGTGCGGGAGGCGAGGGTGATTTCGCCGAAAACCCCGGGGACCATGGCGCATTTGTGGGCGACGACGTTGCCGACGCCACCGGCGCCGATGATGAGGACCTTATTCATGTGCGGGCAGGGAAGTAGCCCCGGATGGCGCTTCTGCCAAGGCAATCGGCACCGAAATGAGGGAGGCGGGCGCGAAAAACAGGCTGGCAATCTCCGTCAGGACCCTGATTTTACCGACAAGTTCGCTTTCCGGCGGGGTTTTTCCACAAAACCCGAGTCACCGGGGACCTGTTCCCAAACCTCTTCGATCCACCATCCATGAAAATCCGCATTCCATCCCGTCGTCGCCGCGCCGCCGGCTTCTCGCTCCTCGAAATGGTCATCGTTCTCGGCATCATCGCGGTGATCGCCGGGGGGGCTATCACGGTGCTCAAGCGCGTGGGCGATGGTGCCAAGCGCACGCAGGTCTCCAGCGATTTCAACTCCCTCGGAGCCTCGCTGCGGATGTATCAGACGAACAACGGACGTTTCCCGACCACCGCCCAGGGTCTCGATGCGCTGGTGAACAAACCCGGCGGCACTCCCGTTCCCAAGCGCTGGGTGAAGCTGGCCGACCGCGTTCCGAACGATCCCTGGGGCGAGCCCTATGGCTACAAGTTCCCGGGCACGCATGATCAGACCACCTTCGAAATCATCAGCAAGGGCCCTGACATGCAGGAAGGAACCGACGATGACATCAGCAGCCAGAAAGACGAGTGATGCCGCCCGCCCGCAGGGTTTCTCCCTGTTGGAAATGGTCGTGGTCCTGGCGCTGGTGGCGATGGTGATCGCCGGTGCTGCCGGGGCCATGTATTTCAACCGGGACGAGGGGAAACTCAATCGGACCATGGGTGACATCGAGATCCTGGCCAAGCGCGCCCGTGCCATCGCCAGCCTCCAGCAGCGGCCCTACGCCTTGGAGTTTTCCCAAGCCGGCGTGGCGCTGATGCCTTATGCCGAGGCCCTGATGGCGCCCGAAGATCGCGGTTACTTTGCCGCGATGGAGGGCCAATCGGGTACTGGCGAGCAAGCTCTCGCATCGGCCGGAAACTCATCGGTCCGCGCGGCGCTTGAACTGGAACCGGATTTCCAACTCTCCGTGCGCCGCTGGGCCACCGGCGACTGGGTGCCCATGGATGCCCGCAATCGCCAGGTCTGGCGCTTCGATCCTCAGGGCATCTGTGAGCCCGTGGGGGTGCGGCTCGACCTCGAGACCGGGTCATGGGTTGCCTCCATGTTTCACCCCCTCACCGCCGGGGTGGCGGATACCGAATCCGAGATCCGATGAAAGCGCTCCCTTCCCCCAAACCCCGCGGATTCATGCTTATGGAGGTGGTCATCGCCATGGGGATCTTCGCGATGGTGGCGACGGGATTTGCCATCGCCCTCGCCCGCACCTCCGACCTCGCCCAAGCCGCCCAACGTCGCATGCAGGTGAATCGGATCCTCGATAGCGCCCTGACTGCCGCGCTCTCCTCACCGGTTCTCGAGCCGGGGACCGTTTCGGAAACGCTGAGCGAGGAAATCGGCGGGGCCACGGTGGAAGTGGACACACTCATCGAGCCGCTCGAAGAACTCGAAAACGAAGACGGCCAGCTTTTGCAGCAGATGTTTCGCATCGAGGTCAGCGCCCACTGGTATGAAAACGGGGACTGGCAGATGGAAAGCGCGGAAACCTGGCGATACGCCCGACTCTATCAGCCATGACTCCGAACCCACCCAGACAGAAGCGACGCGGCTTCACTTTGCTTGAGGTGGTGATCGCCATTGGACTTGTTGCCATGCTCATCGCCATGTCGATGACGCTTGCCAGCCAGAACATCGCGCTCGGTCGGACCATCGTGGAAAAGCAGGCGGAGGTCAGCGTGGATCAGGCATTCATCGATCTCCTTTCCCGCCAATTTTCCTCTCTCCCGGGAAATGCCCGCATGGAGCTGACCAGCGAGGATGTCGGGCGGCGGTATCTTTCCGACCTCACCCTGCAAAACGTGCCCATGACCTTCACCTGGGGTGGCGAGGAAAGGGTGGCCAAGGCGGTGAGGATCAGCACCGTGCCGCGGCGTGGAGATACGGTGAACATCGTACTTCAGTATTACGAGACCGAGATCCTCGAAGGCACCACCGAGGATGGCGATCCCATCCGCGTGGGAGAGGCCGAGCCCTTTGCCGAGGTGACTTTGTTGGAGGACGTTTACATCTTCGAGTGGGAAGTCCTCGATGGCCGGACCATGGAATGGTATTATGACTGGGATCTCGTCGGTCGTCTCCCTCTCCAACTCCGCCTCAGCTATGTCCCACATGCGGGCATGGATGTGCAGACGGATACCATCCGCCACATTTTCTGGATCACACCGAAGCAGAACCCGGAAGTGGTGATGCGGCAAATGCAGCAAGGCGGCCAGGGCGGCGGCCAAGGAGGTGGAAATGGCGGCGGCGGTGGTCCGGGTGGCGGCCCAGGCGGTGGTGGTGGTCCGGGTGGCGGCGGCCAAGGTGGCAATCCACAGATTGATATCCAAGTTCCCCCAGGAGGTGGTCGATGAGAAAGGGTCCTTCAAAACTCGTGCAGCGCGGAGTCGCCCTGATGGCCGTCATTTGGCTGATCGCGCTACTTTCGCTCGCCACGGTCGCCGCGATCCGGGTGGTCGCCTTCGATCTCGATGTCGCCCAAGGCAGCATTCACGGTTTCCGTGCCCGCCAGTTGGCGGAAATGGGGATCGCCCTCGGCGCGAACCCGGCCGTCGAACGGCCCGATCCCATCCTCAAGCAATGGTCCGAAGAAGAAGGCGAGGGCTTTGAGGTGAAGCTCATTTCCGAAGGTGCCAAGTTCAACATCAACGGCATCCTCATGCGTGAGGACAAGAACCTGCTGCAATCGATGTTCATCGACTGGGGCATGGACCTCGAAGAAGCCTCGGCCGTGGCGGATGCGTTGGGGGACTGGATCGATTCCAACGATGAAGCCGCCCTGAACGGGGCCGAAGAGGAATGGTATCTCGAAATGGGCCGCATCAACCAGCCCTTCAATCGCCCCTTCTACAACGTCGAGGAAATGCGCCTGGTGCGCGGCATGGACCTCGTGGAAGCCTATCGGCCGGACTGGCGGAACTGGTTCACCGTCTGGAGCGGCGGCGCGCTCGATCTCAATGAAGCCTCGGCGGAAATGATTGCCGTGGCGGCGGAAGTCCGGGTCGAGGAAGCGACCATCATTCCGGAAACCGTGGTCGGGCCGGACGGGCTCCGCGATACCGAGGACGACCGGCCTTTCCAATCGACCGAGGAAGCGCTTGCACTCCTTGGCGTGGAAGGCAGTTTGCGTCCCGACATCGCCGCCCGTTTCGGCGTGAACGAGACCACCACCCGCATTGAAAGCATTGGAACGACGGCAGGTGCCCGTCGGAAAATCACCGTCATCGTCCGCAACCGGACGGGGCAGCCCGCTGTTTTGGAACGAACCGAGGAAGTCATCCCTTGAGCAAGCCTACTGAAATGTCATTGTTGTTGCCCGGCCCGCGGGGTTGGGAGCTGTGGAAAAAGACTCCGGAGGGAGGATACGTGCGCGCCTCTGCGGACGATGGTCCCATGCTGGCCGGTGAAATGCCAGGGCTTCCGGCAGGGAACGTCGCCATGCTTTTCCCGGTGCGCGCTTTGCAAGCCCTGCCTTTCCGCGCCGCGAGCACGGATGATGCCCTCTTCGATGACATGGCCGTGATGCATGCCGAGCGACTCGGGATCCGCCCCGACCCCATGGCAGGGCAGTTGAGCGATACCTTCGTCGTCGATCGTCAGGCGGAGGACTCGGTCTTGCTTCACGTCGTCCTGCAGAATCCCGGACCCAGCGAAATGCCGCCGCGGACGCCTCAGGAGTTCGACATTTCCCCGCGCGCCTATCCGGTCAGCGGCAATGAAGTCTGCCTGTGGAAGGAGCTCGGCCGATGGGTTTTCGCGGTCCATCAGGGCGGAAAGTTGATCTACTGCCAAGCCACCCATTCCGATGACGAGGAACCCGGGAAAGATGTCCTCCGGGAAATCCAATTGGCCGTTTCCCAGCTCATGCTCCAGGGCCTGCCGGTCAAGCCGGCGAAAGCCCGGGTCTGGTCGCCTGCGGCCGAACTCGGTGGTGCCGGGGCGCTCGAAGGCATGTTTGCCGAAGGCGTGGTCGTGGAAGCCCGGCCCGATCCCACCTTGCCTTCCCCCCCGAGCCGTTTGCTGCCGGCGGATGTCAGGGCGGCGCGGCGGGAAAAGCGCAAGCGCCAGCAGATCCTTGCCGCGGTGGCCGTCGTCATCCTGCTCGTCCTGGCCCTCGTGGGCACCATGCTCTTCGGCATCATCCAGGACGTCCGCGAGCGCAATGCCCTCGCCAAGAAAGCTGCTGCAGTGGCAGGGATTTCCGAGGGTTTCTCGGATCATCAATCCCGCTGGCTCGAACTCGGCCCGGTGGTCGAGGCCAACCGCTCGCCCATGGAAATCATGCGCCTCATCCAAACCTGCATCCCCCCCAACAGCGGGCTGCGTTTGAAAACGGCCGATATCAATCTGGCCGAGGAGATGATCCGGCTCGATGGCATTGCCCAGACTTCCGCTCCGGTGAACGCGTTTTCCCTCGCCCTGAAGAGGAATCCCGCCCTTGCCGATTGGTTGCAATGGGACAACACCGCGCCGACAAAAACCAAGGATGGTTGGGAGTTCAAGTTCTCCGCCTCACCGATCGAAGAAGAGCCGACCGAATGAAGCTGTCATTTCCTACTGACAAGCCCGCGCATCCACGGCTTTCTCCCTCGCAGACGAACGCATGAACTCCCGCGAACAAAGACTCCTCATCGCCTTCGGCAGCGTGTTGCTGCTCGTCGGTGGCTACGCGGGATACAGCGCCCTGGGCCAGTACCACACCCGCGTCAAAAAAGACATCGCCACCCACAAGGCCACCTTGCAGGTCGCCCAGTTCGCCCAGGAACAGGCGGATGCCGTGCAGGCGGAAATCGAGTGGCTGAACAAAAACCTGCCGGATCCGAAGGAAGCCGAGTTGGTCCCGTCCCAGCTCGAAAATCTCGTCACCAGCCGCGCCACCGGATTCGGGCTCACGGTGACGAAGCCGACGATCCTCGAAAATGCCACCGATGGCATTCATTACGAGCGCGCCCGCTTCAAGATCAACGTCTCGGGCAGCGAGCAGAGCCTCTATCAGTGGCTGGTCGCCATCCACAGCCCACGGGATTTCCGTGCCGTCACGCTTCTCCGCCTGTCTCCGAACCGCGAGGACGATACCAAGATCGATGCCGAAGTGCAGGTCGAGGAATGGTTCGTCCCGAAATCCTCCGAAGAACCGTCATGAAAGCCCTTCTTCTCCTTTCCCTGATCGCTCTTGCCGCTCCCTTGATCGCTGCGGTCCCGCAGCAACCGGTGATGACGAGTTATTCCCGCTTGTGGACTGATTCCCCGTTCACCGCCAAGCCCCCGCCGGCCACGCCCACGGCAGCCGTCAATCCCTTCGAAGGCTTCTCCCTCGGCGGAGTTTCCCGGGTTCAGGGCGGTTACTTCGTGATCATTCTCCACGATAAGGATCCGGAGAAAAAAACCACCGTCGCTCCGGGCCAGAAGTCGGACTGGGAGATTTTGCAGGTCGAATGGTCGGATACCTTCTGGAAAGAAACCAAGGTCCGCGTCCGCCACGGCGGGAAGGAAGGCGTGCTTTCCTTCGATGAAGCCCAACTCACCCTGGCCTCCGCACCGGCACCCCAGCCTCAGCAGAATCGCGGTGGCCCGCAAGGGGCCCAGCCGGGCCAAAACAACCCGATCCCGCAGATGCCCGGCGGCGGTCGTCCGCGTCCCCGCGTCGTCGTTCCGCCCCCCAATCCCGGCCAACGCCGCTGATCGCCCGCTTCCTCCATTTCGTTCCATTTCGATTTCATGCAACGCCTCACCCTGCTTCTTCTCGCTTCGACCTTGGTCTCCTTCGGCCAGGCTCCGAACCCGCAAAACCCACCGGTCCCCGGCCAGCCCATCCTGCCAGCGCAACCCGGCGCGCCGAATGCTCCGGGTGCCCCGGCCGGCCCCGGAACTCCAAGCGGTTTGCCCGGTGGAAATGATGCCGAGCGCGGTGGCAACGAGGCCATTCCCATGGCTCCGGCAGCAGGGGTGGTCGATCCCGAGGCGATGCTCGAAGAGGATTTCCTTTATCCCAAGCTCAATGGCGATGACCTTGCCGAGCTTTACCGCAAGTTCACCGGCCGCCGGGTGACCGTTTCTCCGGAAGCCTCCCAGGCCGAATTCCGCTTCGTCCAGCGCGGTCCGCTTTCGAATCGTGAGGCAACCTTGCTGCTGAAAAAGGCGGCCCTTCTCAGTGGCTTCGTCTTCGTTCCCGATCCGAATCCCGGCCTCGAAAATCACGATATCCTCGTCCTCGGCTCCGGGCAGGAGAAACCCGGCGGTCAGGGCACCGAGGTCATCCTCGATCCCGCCGATCTTCCCGATGACGATCGCGTGGTGTCCTACGTGATGAATCTCAAGGTCATCAAGCCGGACGAAGTCGCCCGCGTTTTCACCACCATCGTCGGCCAGCTTGGCCCTTACGGCTCCATCACTCCCATCCCCAATGCCGGCTCGGTCGTGATCACGGAGAAAACCTCCCTCATCCGCCGCCTGATCGAGATCCAACAGGAAATCGATGTCTCCAGCACGGTCTCCACCCGCTTCATCAAGGTGCAGTATGCGGATGTCCAGGAACTCGCCGAGACCCTCAACGAAATCCTTAACACCCAGCAGCAATCCGAGCGCAGCACTGGCGTGAACCGCGCCGGCGCGCCTCAGGCCCCGGCCGGGAACGTTCCGGTCCTCCCCGGAGGAAACCCCGTGGCCAATGTCACCGCCGGTGGCGAAAGCAGCGCGGCAGAGGAAGTGCCCATCCAGATTGTTCCCGATACCCGCACAAATCGGATTTTCGCCATGGGTCGGCCGGTGGACATCGTGTTCATCGAGGGCCTCGTCGCCGAGTTCGATACCAAGACCGACGAGCGCAACTACCTGAAGCGCAAACTTCGTTTCGTCGCGGTCTCCGAGTTCCTCGAAATCGCCGAGCCGGCCCTCA
Organism: Akkermansiaceae bacterium; assembly: GCA_025457665.1. Classification (GTDB taxonomy): domain Bacteria; phylum Verrucomicrobiota; class Verrucomicrobiia; order Verrucomicrobiales; family Akkermansiaceae; genus Haloferula. The sequence goes on from JALOTY010000003.1 coordinate 151,435, forward strand.
TGCGTGCTTTCTCCGGCGGTCAGGCGGCCGGCGGTGCCGGTGGCGCAGGCAGCACGGGCGCAAACTTCGGCGGCAGCACCGCGGGCGGCAGTTCGCGCAATACCCGGACCACTGGCATGGGGACGAACAGCGGCGGCAGCTTCGGTGGAAGTTCCTTTGGCGGAAATAGCAGCAGCTTCGGCGGTCAAGGCGGTGGCATCGGCGGTCAGGCCGGCGGCGGAGGCTTCGGCAGCGGCGGCAGTGCCCTCCAGGACCCCCAAATCAGCAGCGCACCCGAAGCCCGTCTGGTCGGACGCACCCTCCTCGTGGCCGATAACATCACCAACTCCCTCCTCGTCCAAGGCCCGCCCGCTAGCGTGGAAATCATCACCAACCTCCTCGATGAAATCGATGTGAAGGCCGATCAGGTCATGATCTCCGCCGTCTTCGGACAGCTTTCGCTGGGCGATGAATTTGAATTCGGAGTCGAGTATCTGAACGCCCTCACCAGCAACGGGCGCTTTGCCGGCAGCGGCGGAGCAGGGGAGTTCCTGCCCTCGATTCCTCTCGACGGCACGGCTTTCGATCCCGGTGATCTGGCCACGGCCGCAGGCCTGAATCTCTACGGACGCTTCGGACGGAACTTCAATGTCGTCCTCCGCGCCTTGGAGACCGACTCGAACTTCAAGGTTCTCTCCCGGCCAACGATCTTCACGGCCAACAACCGCAAGGGCGTGATTTCCTCGGGTCAGCGGATTGCGATTCCCACCAGCACCTTCAACAGCGGCACTACCGGGACATCGACGAACATCGAATACCAGAACGTCTATTTGACACTCGAAGTCATCCCTCTGGTGAATTCCGAAAACGAGATCACGCTGGAAATATCGCTGGTGAATGAAGAACTCGGACAGGACCGGATCATTCCTTCCGGCGATCAGGATCTTGTCATCCCTGACATTCTTAGCCGCCAGGTGCTCACTTCCGTGACGGTTCCCAATGGAGCCACCATCGCGCTCGGGGGACTGATCAGCACCAACGTCCGGGACTCCGTCAGCGGCATCCCCATCCTCAGCAGCATCCCAGGACTTGGCCGACTCTTCTCCACCACGGAAAAGGAAAACAATCGCTCCGAGTTGCTCGTCTTCATCCAGCCCCGCGTGGTCAACGACCCCGCATCGCTCTACGACGCCCAGGTGGACATGGACAATCGCTACGATGTCTCCGGCCCTTCCCGCGATTTCGCCAATGGCCCCGGCGTCCTGCCTGAGCCCGGTGCGGTCGGCACTCCCGATCAACCCGCCGCCGCACCCCAACAGCCCGCCTCGACCGCGGCCCCTGCCACTGCGGATAGCACGACCAAAAAAGAACGACGCATCCTCGGCCGCCCCGGATCCTTCCGCCGCTGATCTTCCTTTCCCACTGGCTCCTTATCGACGCACCTCCTCACGGTCGTGCGTCGCTTTGTTTCAGGTGACCGGACCGGGGGCTTGCCAAGCCCGGATTCCATCGGCAATTTCATCCCGTCGCCGCCGCCCTCGGGGCTGACCTACCTCCATTTTCCCAAAGACCCCACCATGTCCGAAATCACCGAAGCCCAGCTCGATCCCAACATCCGTGCCCTTTACCTCAAGGCGGTCGCCGCCGTGCAGGCAAACAATCACGGCTATGCGGTCAAACTCCTCCAATCCGTGGTCAAGGACGCCCCCGGATTCGTCGATGGCCGCAAGATCCTCCGCAAGTGCGCCGGAGTGGTCGCTGGCGGCCCGAAAAAGAAACAGACCATCTTCGGCATGAAGACCGGTGGCGGTCTCGGCACCATGAAGATCGCCGGCGCGGTGAAAAAAGACCCGCTCGCCGCGTTGCCCCAATTGGAAGCAGAACTCGAAAAAGACCCCTACAATCCGGAGCTGAATGACCTGCTCTTCGATGCCGCGCTCGCTCTCGATCTCAAGGAAACCGCTGCCTTCGCCCTCGAAACCGTCCGCAAGGGCCACCCATCGGAAACCAAGCTGCTCCACAAGCTCGCCGAGTTCTACAGTGCGAATTCCCGCGGCCTCGATGCCGCTGCGGTTTATCGCGATATCCTCAAACACGAGCCCACCGATTCCGCCGCGATCAAGGGCGAAAAGGACGCCACCGCCCGCGCCTCCATGGAAAAGGCGAATTGGAGCGAGGAGGCCGATGCCAAGAGCCTCCGCAAAGACAACGCCGAGGTCGAAGCCCTCGAAAAACAATCCCGCTCCGGCCTCACCCGCGAGCAGCTCGAAGAGCGCCGCGATCAGGTCGCCCAGAAATACGCCGAGGACCAGAACAACCTCGCCGTCGTCAAGGAACTCGCCAACCTCTACGAGCGCCTCGAAGACTGGGCCTCCGCCCAGAGCTTCTACGATTGGGCCTTCACACTCAGCAATGGCGACGTCGCCCTCCGCGCCAAGTCGGATGCGATGAGCGACAAAGTCAAGGAAGCCGAACTCACCGCCCTCGAAGAGCGTGCAAAGAGCAATCCGGACGATCCGGAGGTGGTCGCCATGCTCGAAGAACGCCGCAAGGCCCGCATCCAGGAAGCGGTGGAAGAAGCCACCCGCCGCGTGGACCAGAACCCCACCGACCCTGTCCTCCGCTACGAACTCGGTCGCGCCCTCTTCGATGCCGGTGACTTCAGCGGTGCCATTCCGCAACTCCAACAGGCCAAGCGCAACCCGCACATCCAAAGCAAGGTCCTCCTCCTCCTGGGCCGCACCTTCAAGGCCAAGGGCATGCTCGACATGGGCGTCAAACAGCTCGAATCCGCCTTGGAAGACCTCGTGCAGATGGACAACACCAAGAAGGAGGTCCTCTACGAAAAGGGCCTCATGCACGTGGAAATGGGAGACAACCCCAAGGCCATCGAATGCTTCAAGGAGATCTACGAAGTGGACTACGGCTATCGCGACGTCGCCACCCGCGTGGAATCTTCCTACGGTGGCTGAGGCTCCGCTGCGCGGAAGGACAAAGGACAAAGGTCAAAGGTCAAAGGTCAAGAAACAGCCGGGCTTCGCGCGTGGCTGTCTCGGCTTTCGTCCTCGCTGCGCTCACGCCATGCCGGTTTAGCTTCGCTTGGGGTAGAGGTAGCCACAGCTCCCGCCGCTTTCAGCCTTTCAGCCTTTCAGCCTTTCAGCATTTCAGCATTTCAGCCTTTCAGCTTTTCCGTTAGATGGGTGCGAACCCGAAGCCATGTCTGACCTCGGACATGGCTTCGCTCAGTTTGCCGCAGCGCTCGCGGACGATGAGTGGGGCTTCGATTTCGGTTTTCCCATCGGTCGCGGATGCGTGACGGCAGGCGATGAGATCGAACAAGGGTGCCAAACTGTCACGCGGCACCACGGGCTTGAGCCGGACCACCTCGAGCCCGGCCGCACGGATGCCTGCCAGGGCGCGGTCGCGTTGCGGACTGGGGAAACAAAGCACAAAGAAGCCGTCGGCATCCAAATGCGCTGCCGCAGCGATGGCGTAGTCCGCCACATCGCCACGAAGCTCGAAGCGCGCATGAGCCTTCTGGCTGTCCTGAGGTACGATGCCCGCCGTCGTCGGAAAATAGGGCGGACTCCCTGTCACGAGAGGGAAAGTCCTTCCCGCAGAGAAGCTCCTCAAATCGCCATGATGGGCATGCACTCGCTCGCGCAGGCCGTTGGTATCGATGTTCGCCTGCAAAAGCCGGAAGCTGATGTCCTGAGCTTCCACACAGGTCAGTTCAGCCTGCCTGCCCATGCCCCACAGCGTCAGAAAACCCACCGTGCCGATGCCCGTGCCCAGATCGAGGTGCTCGCTCACGGGTGGGGCATTCCTCAGCGCAAACCAGGCAGTCAGCACGTCATCGATCGAATGCCGATGCCCCTTTTTCCGCTGCGCGATCAACCATGATGCCTCGCATCCCGCATCGTCCGTGCAAAGCTCATCTTCCAGCGCGCCGCAGGGACCT
>JALOTY010000111.1 GCA_025457665.1 Akkermansiaceae bacterium
AAGGGGTTGCTGGTTTTCCCGCTCGTTTTCCCCATTCTCGGCCTCCTTTACCTCACCATCTCCACCCGTGTGAAATGCCGCGTCTGCGGTCAGAAGGTGCTCGTTCCCCGGCATTGCCTGAAACACGTCAAAGCCCACCGCCTGCCCTTGATGGGTCACATCGTGCCGCTGGCGCTGCACGTGCTCCTCTTCCGTTGGTTCCACTGCACCTTCTGCGGCACGGCGGTGAGGACCAAGGAGTGATTCAAATCCGCCACGATGGCGCGAAGGCGTTCCCCTTTCTTTCGGCCTCCACGGTGGTCGCCGGACCATGGCCGGTGAGGAGAAAGGTGCCTGGCGACAGCTCATCCAACAGCGCGGAGAGACTGCGGCAGGCCTGCTGAAAGGCAGTGGCATTCGGACATCCGCCCATCGACCCCATGAAAAGCGCATCGCCTAGGGCGGCCCAGAGAGGCTCATTCCGGGGATCGCGGAAAACGTATCCCCAGCCCTGCGGATGATGCCCGGGAAGCGGCCGGGCGTGAAGGGTTCCGGTGCCAAAAGGCAGGCCGTCCGAGGGGATGGAGCTGCCATCGAGGAGGGTTTCACCTGAGTTTCCAAAATCGAGCAGCCCGCCGATGTGATCGGGATGGGGATGGGTGACGAGAAACATCCCGGGCCTTTTCCCACCGAGCTCGGCAGACAGGGCGCGGGGATCCGGACCGCCATCGATCAAGAGGGATGCTCCCGCGGATTCGATCCACCAAGCGTTCACCGTATCCTCGCCGAAGGGCAGCACGATCTGCCGGATCCCGGGCGGCAGCACCGGCGGGGAAAAGGCGGAGTCGAGGGAAACGAGTGCCTCGGGATCAAGGCCAAGAACCCTGGCCAAAACGCTGAGCGGCGGTGCCTGACCCTTGCCGGCGAGCCAGGCGTTGAGAGCGCTGGCATCGATCCCTGCCAGCCCTGCCGCGCTGACCGGGGCCAGATCATGGCCGCGCAAGGCCTTGCGAACCACATCCGGGGCGCTGTCGTATCGCGGGATCATGGTCGGGAAAGTTCCGCGGCCAGGCGGATGGCGTGGATCATCGATGACGCGTTCGCCCGTCCTTGCCCGGCGATATCAAAAGCGGTGCCATGGTCCGGGCTGGTTCGTGGTTTGGGCAGGCCCAAGGTCACGTTCACGGCGGTATCGAAATCGAGAAGTTTCAGCGGAATGAGCCCCTGGTCGTGATACATCGCCAGCACCGCATCGAAGTCGCCGCGGGCGGCACTGCGAAAAATCGCATCCGGCACGCCGGGACCCGAGAAATCTGCCAGTCCGGACGCTTGCAGGGCGGCCAAGGCGGGCTGGATGAGGCGGCTTTCCTCATCGCCAAAGCGGCCGTTCTCCCCGCTGTGGGGATTGAGCCCGGCCACGGCAATCCTGCCCCGCTTGCCCGTGCGGCGCCGCACAAACTCGGCCAGGAGGCGGCCGACTCTCTCGATTTCCGCACTCGTGAGCCGGTCTGCGACTTCGCGGAGTGGGATGTGGATGGTCGCGAGTGCCACGGTGAGCCGCCGGCCGCTGAGGCACATGGCGAAGTCGCTCACTCCCGCGGCGTGGGCGAAAAATTCCGTCTGCCCGGGAAAGCGGAAGCCCACGGATTCGAGCTGGGTCTTGGAAACCGGCCCGGTGACCACGGCCGCCACGTCCGGGTCCTGCGTCCAGCGGGCGGCGGCGGTTTCGAGGGCATCGAGTGAGGCTCTCGCAGAGGCGGTGTCGGGTCGGCCGGGCTTGCCTTGGCCGCGGTCTCCGATGACCTCAAAGTCGAAATCCGCGGGAATTTCGTTGGAGGCCAAAGCGGCATCGATGACCTCAGGGCCTATCCCTGCGGGATCTCCCAGGGTGATGACGATGCGCCGCCGGGGCATGGGGGTTCAGCGGATTTTGATGTCGATCACAGCGCGGCGGCGGAGGTCGGCGATCCATTCGTCGTATCTTTCGGCCGTTTTGCGGGCACGGACGCGCTGATCCATGAGTTCGCGGATCTCGTTCGTCAGGGCCGGAGCGGGGCCTTTCTGGATGCGTTCGACCTTGGCGACGGTGAAGCCGGCGGGGTCTTCCAAGGGACCGATGACGGCGCCGACTTCCGAATCGAAAAGGATGGCGGCGAATTCCGGCGACAAATCGGTGCGTGGCACCTCCTTCTGCAGGCCCCCCTCGGCGGCGAAGGCATCCTGCGAGTTCTTTTTCGCCAGTTCGGCGAAATCGGCGCCATCGCGGATTTCCTTGGCGATCTGCTCGGCCAGCGCGAGCTGGGTATCCGGCGTGGAAAGGGGATTGGCGGGATCGATGCGGGGGATGAAGATCTTGCGGTAGTCGAGCACGTCCTTGTTGGTATCGCGCAGGGTGTCCTTGACCTTTTCAAACTCTCCCTGGATTTCGCCGGGGAGGGGAGGCGGGGCGTCCTTGAACTTCTCCTGGCGCATCGCCTGGACGATCATTTTCTCGCGGGTGAGTTCTTCATACGAGGCCATGCTCATGCGGGCCTTGGCGAGTTCCTCGCGGAGTTTCTCGTAGCTGCCGCCGTAGAGCGTGGTGACCTGGCGCTTGATTTCCTGATCGACGACCCTCTGAGGCAGGTGCGCGCCCTTGGTTTCGCGTTTGCGGAACTCGCTCATGATCAGCTCGCGATCGATCAACTCCTGGAGAATCCGGTCGGAGGCCTCCTTGACCTGGCGCTCGAATTCCGGGCCGCGCCGCGGGAATTCGGCCATGAGGCGGGAGATTTCGGGGCCAAGCATGATTCCCACTTCCTTGGCGGTGATGGGGCTGCCATTGACGGTGGCGGCGATGCGGTTGACCTCGACCAGTCCACCCCCTTGGGCGGGGGCCGGGGCTTGCTGGGCCGAGGCCATCTGGGCGGCGGCGATGAGGGGAAGCCAGAGGCGGTTCATAAGCTGCGTGGAGAGTCTGGCGATGGCGACGGAATTGCAAGCGGCGAAACCGCGCGGGATGGCCAAGGGAAAAGAAAAAAGCCCGCCACCCGGCGATTGCGGGCGGAGGGCTGGGAGATGGATTTCAGGCCTGGCGGCCGGTAGGGCTCATTCGCCTTCGCCGCGGACGGCATCGGCCGCGTTTTCAAGCGCTTCAGCGGCACCTTCGCGGGCTCCCTCGACGGCTTCGGTGGCGGTCTCGGTGGCTTCAGCGGCAGCTTCCGTAGCGGTTTCGGTCGCGTTTTCCACGGCTCCGGCAGCAGCTTCCGTAGCGGTCTCGGTGGCTTCGGCGGCCTTTTCGGTGGTCTCTTCAGCGGCAGCCTTGATGTCATCGGCGGTGGCCTTGACTTCGGTCTCCACCTTGGCCTGCTCGGTCTTGGTGCAAGCGGCAAAGGCGAAGGGGAGGGCGGCGAGGATCAGATATTGCGGAACTTTCATGGTCGGACGTAGTTTGACGGTGGAATCCCGGACAAATCCTGCCGGGATCTAACCGAAGGATGCCGGATCCGCGCCATTTCGTCAAACCCGGAACTGACGGAATGGAAAATCCGTGCGAGAATCCAAGCATGCAGCTCGCGGAAGTGCAGTGTCCGACATGTTTCGAGTGGTTTGAGGTATCCGCCCCGGCGCCGGACGAGTGCCCGACGGAGTGGGACTACGATTGCGAGATCTGCTGCCGACCCATGGTCATCGTCTTCGAAGTGGACAGCGCCTGGGCCAAGTCCTTGGGGGAGTAATCGAGGTGTCCGCAGCACCTCTCTCCCACCGATGCGAAGAAAGAAGAAAGACCGCTGTGCCGTCCCCGGCATTGTGAGCCACGTTCCAGTGTCTCAACAGGTGGGGCGGCCGATCCGTCGTGGAAGTCCTGTGAAGGCTTGTCCGTGGTGGGATGCGGTTGAATGCCCCGTGGTTTAATAGAGTCGGTCCGGGCACGTTGCCGTAAACGGACGAACACAGCAGTCGGGGGGAAACTAATCACGACCCCCGCTTTGGCAAAGAAATTCTCGCGACGGGAAAATGAATTTCGAGGGCCTTGAAACCCAGGCTACCGGCACTCACTGCGCCTGCACGGCGGTAAGCGCGATGGTGTAGATGATGTCATCGACCGAGGCACCCCGGGACAGGTCGTTCACCGGCTTGCGCAAGCCCTGGAGCATGGGGCCCATGGAAATGACATTGGCGGAGCGCTGCACCGCCTTGTAGGTCGTGTTGCCGGTATTGAGGTCAGGGAAGATGAAGACATTCGCCCGTCCGGCGACAAGCGATCCGGGGGCCTTGGTGGCGGCGACTTCCGAAATACTAGCGGCATCGTACTGAAGCGGGCCATCGATGATCAGATCCGGTGCGCGCTCACGGGCGATTTCCGTGGCGAGGCGGACTTTTTCGACATCACTTCCCGATCCGGAACCCAGAGTGGAGTAGGAAATCATGGCGACGATGGGATCGATGCCGAATGCTCTGGCGGAGGCGGCCGATTGAATGGCGATGTCGGCAAGGGTCTCCGCATCGGGATCGGGATTCACGGCGCAATCGCCATAGACGAGGACCTGATCGGGCAGGCACATGAAGAAGACGGAGGACACGACCTTGGCTTCGGGTGCGGTGCGGATGAGTTGCAAGGCCGGGCGGATGGTGTGGGCGGTGCTGTGGATGGCACCGGAGACCAGGCCATCGACCTCATCGAGCGCGAGCATCATGGTGCCCACGGTGATGTTGTCGCGCAGGGCGTCGCGGGCGCGGTCTTCGCTGAGGCCTTTGTTTTTCCGGAGATCGAGCAGGGGGGCGAGGAAACGGTCGCGCAGCGGCGTGGGATCGAGGATCTCGACGAGCGGCGGCAGCGTGAGGTCGTTGCGTTCGGCGGTTTCACGGATCTGATCGGGATCGCCGAGGAGGATGCAGCGGGCGATGCCACGCTCCGCACAACGCACCGCTGCCTGGATGGTGCGGGGTTCCTCACCTTCGGGCAGGACGATGCGTTTCAAGTTGGCCCGCGCAATCTTCGAGATGCGGTGGCGGAAGGCCGGTGGCGAAAGGCGTTTGGCGATGTGGCTGTCGCAGCGCTCGCGGATCCAATCGGCATCGGTGGCACGGGCGACGGTGTCCATGACGAGTTCGATGCGTTCGACATCGGTCACGGGGATCTCGGGATTGAGATCATGGAGGCGGCGGGCGATTTCAAAGGAGGAATCCGGCACGCGGATGATGGGCAGGCCGCCATCGAGTTCGAAGGCATCCTGACAGAAGCGCATGACTTCCTCGGCGGGTTCGAATTCGGAAGTGAGGATGAGTCCGGCAAGGTGGATGGAACGGGTGGCGGCATGGGCGGCACCGAGGATGATGTCGGAGCGATCCGAGGGTGTGACCAGAAGGGTGCCGGAACGAAGTGCGCCGAGCATGTTGCCCAGCGAGCGCGCGATGAGGGAAATCCGCCGGATGCGGCGGCCACGCATGTCGCCCGCGAGGAGGATGCGTCCGCCAAGGAGATCGGCCACATCACAAACCCGCGGGGCGGCGAGTTCGGGCTGATCCGGGATGAGACCGAGGAGGACGCAGTCGGGCAAACGCGGGGCAAGGGTGGCTGTTAGAGATTTCAGCAGGGCGTGTGGATCGGTAGGGGCGTTCAACTCGGCTGCCAGCGTTCGGACATCGATGTGGTTGAACATGATCGCCGGTTTCACCCTGCGGTAAGGTTCGGGAAGCTGGCGGAGCAGGGTCTGAAGCTGGGCGAAGATGGCGTCGGTGGTCGAATGTTCCGGGCGGGTTACCAGCACGACCTCGGCATTGAGCGCACGGGCGAGGGCGGCGTTGAGTTTTTCCGCATGGGGCAGCTCGGGGGTGGTGACGAGGCCTTCGACGATGATGGCATCGAAGTCCTGACTGAGGGGATCGAAACGGGTGACCACTTCTTCCATCAGGTCATCGATCTCCTCCTTGGAAGTCGCGGCGCGGACGCGGTGGGCGGGGATGGGATCGGGTGGGCTGAGACGGGTGGTGGCCTGAAGATAGGCGGAGGAACGGTCGAAGCTCTCCGCCGGATGCGGCTGGCCGAGGGCCTTGAGAAAGCCGACGCGGATGCCGAGCCGGTCGAGCGTGCGGACGAGGCCGATGCTGACGGAAGTGAGGCCGACGTTTTTTCCGACCGGGACGGTGAGGAAGGTGTGGAGGGGCATGGCGCTTCAGGGGACGGTGGTGAGGCGGCGGGTTTCGGTGGCGATGGCGAGTTCCTCGTTGGTGGGGATGACAAGTACGACGGGTGTCGTAATTTCCGGGCTGATCCTGCCGCGGCTGTCCCTGCCGTGGACGGCGTTGAGGACGGGATCGAGGGTGGTGGAAAGCACGCTGAGGCGGGCGATGGTTTCGGCGCGGATGAGTGGCGAGTTCTCGCCGATGCCGCCGGTGAAGACGATGGCATCGGGCCGGCCACCGAGGGCGGCGCAGAGTCCGCAGAGTTCGCGGGCGAGGCGGAAGGTGAAGAGATCGATGGCAAGGCAAGCGGTGGGATCTCCCTGGGCGTGAAGTTCGGCCAAGTGACGCATGTCATTCACCCCGGCGACTCCGGTGAGTCCGGAGCGGTGGTTGAGGAGGTCGGTGATTTCATCCAGCGACATTCCTGTCCGGCGATGAAGGTAGGAGTGTAGGTTCGGGTCCACATTGCCACTGCGGGTGCCCATGACGAGGCCTTCGAGCGGAGTGAGGCCCATGGTGGTGTCTACGGATTTCCCGTCGAGAATGGCTGTGGCGCTGCAACCATTTCCGAGGTGGGCGGTGAGCAGGCGGTGCTTGTCTTCCGGCAGCCCGAGTGTTTCCACAGCGCGTGCTGCCACCCAGGCATGGCTGGTACCATGGAAGCCGTACCTGCGGACCCGGTGCTCGCGATGGAATTCCGGGGGCAGGGCGTAGTGGTAGACTTCGGGCGGGATGGATTGGTGGAAGGCGGTATCGAAGACGGCGACTTGGGGCACGCCAGGGAAGACGCGGGTGGCGGCATCGATGCCGGTGGCATTCGCCAGCGCATGGGAAGGAGCCAGGGGGGCGAGATCACGGATTTCCGCGAGGACCTGGGGGGTGATGAGGGTGGGTGAGGAAAACCGATCGCCGCCATGCACCACGCGGTGGCCGATGGCGGTGATTTCCAGGCTGGCAAGATCCGGATGGGCGCGCAGAGCGGCAAGCACGCTGCCGAGGGCGCTGGCATGATCCGCACCAGATGGCACGGGAAGAGCGATGCGGGAGCTGCCCGGGAGGTCGAGATGGCCGGAGGCATCATGGCTGCCGATGCGCTCGACCATGCCCCGGGCGGCAGTGCGATCTCCGGAGAAAAGCGCGAACTTCACCGAGGAGGAACCGCAGTTGATGACGAGGACGACCATGCGTGGATCAGTCAAGCGCGGTGGGGGAATGGGTCAACGGCAATGATGGAAGCGCGTGGTTTTCGAGAATTTTCGCGCAGCTTCCGGGCCGGGAGCGGGTAGAGTCGGCGCGTGGAAGCACTGGGCAGGGAAAAAGACATCTGGCGGCGCATCGTGCGGCCGGGTTCACGGGTATTCATCGGTTCCGGGGCCGCCGTGCCGCGCGAATTGGTCAAGCGGATGCTCGCGGCAACGGAGGACTTGATCGATGTCGAGCTGGTCCACATCCACACGCTGGGCGAGGTGCCATGGGTGGCGGAGAGATACTCCGGGGCCTTGCGGACCAATGCATTTTTCCTGAGTCCTGAAGTGGGGGAAGCCGTGCTGGCGGGACGGGCGGACTACACGCCGGTGGGCATGTCCGAGGTGCCAAGACTGTTCCGCTCGACCATGCTGCCGGTGGATGTGGCGATGGTGATGGTGAGTCCGCCGGATGCTCTCGGGCGCGTGAGTCTGGGCGTGAGCGTGGATGTGGTGAAGGCGGCGGTGGAGGCGGCGCGCGTGGTGGTGGCGGAGATCAACCCAAGGATGCCGGTGACCGCAGGCGATGGCTGGGTGCCGTTAGAGAAGATCGATTGGTTCATCGAAAAAGATTCCCCGCTCGCCGTGATGCCCCGGGTGAAGGGGGATGCAGTGAGGGAAAAGATCGGCGAGTATCTGGCGGAATTGGTGGAGGATGGCTCGACCTTGCAAGTGGGGCTGGGTGCCACACCCCAGGTGGCGGTGGCGGCGCTGAAGGGGCATCGGCACCTGGGGATTCATAGCGGGATGTTTTGTGATGGGCTCATGGATCTGATCCGCTGCGGGGCGGTGGATCATTCCCGCAAGCATTTCATGGCGGGAAAGGCGGTGGTGAGTCATGCCGTGGGGACCAGGAAGCTCTACGAATTCATCCGCGAATGCCGTGAGCTGGAATTCCGCAGCAGTGATTGGGTGAATGACCCGGGAGTGATCGCGATGAACCATCGCATGGTGGCGGTGAATGGGGCGCGGCAGATCGATCTCACCGGCCAGGTGATGCGCGATGCGACCGGGCATCGATTTCACGGCGGGATCGGTGCGCAACTCGATTTCCTGCGCGGTGCTGCGGGCAGTGAGGGCGGGCGACCGGTGCATGTGCTGACATCGACCACCGAGGACGGTCGCGAATCGCGGATCGTGGCGGTGCCACCGGAGGGAGCGATGGTGGCGACGGGGAGGACGGATACCGATTATGTGATCACCGAACATGGAGTAGCTCGGTTGCGGGGGAAAAGCGTGCGTGAGCGGGCGCTGGAGATGATCCAGATCGCCGATCCCCGTTTCCGCGAAGATCTGCTGCGCGAAGCTCACGGGCGCGGCTGGGTGCCACGATTTGTTTCCCTGGTGCCGACGGCGGTCGAAGATGGTGGCGGCAGGTATGGGCTGGAGTTCCGGCGGCTTCTGTTAGATAAAGGTCGGCGTGGTTTCTTCATGCGGCCGCTGCATGCCTCGGATGTCCGACGTTTGCAGGAGTTCTTCTACAGTCACAGCGAGGAAACCGTGAGGAACCGTTATGGCTATCTTCGCGAATCGATGCCGGCGGATTCGGCGTATCGGCTGGTGGGGGTGGATCAGACGAAGGATCTGGCTCTGGGGATTTTCGAGGAACGCGGGTTGGGCCGTGAGCCGGTGCTGCGGGCGGTGGGGAGATTTTACCGGGATGCGGAGGGGAATCGTGCGGAGGTCGCCTTCGTGGTGCATGAGGAGACACGACGCATGGGCATGGCAGGCGAGCTGTTAGGCGAGTTGGCAAGGGTGGCGAAACGCCGCGGCATCAGGAGTTTCTGGGCATCGGTCCTGGCCGACAATGCGCCGATGAAGGCCTTGTTCGAGCGCATGGGCGGGCGGGGAAAACGCGAGGATGGAGAGATGATTTACGAGATACCGGTGGCACCACTGATTTCCCGGAAGAAAGGGGTCAAGGCGCAGAAGGCGGGGCCGACGAAATCGAAGGTGGCGGTGGGATGGCATTGGTCGGCCCTTTGCCTGGAACACGATGGCGGCCCGGGGGAGGTCGAGAACCCACGACGCTATGCGGTCTTGGGCGAGGCACTCCGCAAGGAAGCCGTGCGGATGGGCGCGGTGGAAATCGAAGGCCGGATGGCGACGCGTGCCGAGTTGCTGCGGTGCCATGGGGCGCATTACCTGGACATTGTTCACATGGACGTGGAGCGCTTGGCGGATCGATTGCGCACCGGCGACACGGCGATCTGCCCGGAAAGCGAACGTGTGGCGAAATGGGCCACGGGGTCGGCATTGGCGGCGGTGGAAGCGGTGATGGAAGAGCGGGTCAAGCGGGCTTTCGTGGCAGTGCGGCCGCCGGGGCATCATGCGACGGCGGATCGGGGAATGGGTTTCTGCATCTACAACCATGTGGCTCTCATGGCGAGGCACGCGCAGGAGCGCTTTGGCGTGGGCCGGGTGCTCATTGTCGATTGGGATGTGCATCACGGCAACGGCACACAGGATCTGTTCTTTTCCGATGCCGGGGTGTTCTATTTCTCCGTGCATGAGGATGGGATTTTCCCCTTCACCGGTGCGGTGGAGGAGACCGGTGCGGGGCCGGGACTGGGCACCACGATGAATGTGCCTCTGCCTCACGGGACGGGTGGTGCGGAGGTGTTGAGAGTGTTTGAAGATCGACTGGTGCCGGCGATGGAAAAGTTCCGCCCGGAACTGGTCCTGATTTCCGCGGGCTTCGATGCGCTGGCGACCGATCCCCTGGGCGGCTTCAGGCTGACACCGGAGGATTTCGTGGAGCTGACGCGGGTGGTGGTGAGGATCGCGGAAAAATGGGCGGAAGGCCGAGTGGTTTCGGTGCTGGAAGGGGGCTACGATCCCGATGGCCTCGCCGCGGCGGCTGTCGCCCATCTACGGGCTTTGTCGTAGTTTGAGGTGGCCCGCTTGTTTGGTCCTGCCCGCGGAATGAATGCGAAGCAAGAGCGGGATCGAATCCGCCACCCATGTCGCCCAATTCAAAGGCGCGTTCCTGCTCACCGATTCCGGACTTCGATGCGGATGTCCTGGGTTTCGCCGCTGCGGGGATTGACGCGTCCTGCCGGGCCTCCGGCAATGATTTTTCGGTCGATCGAGGTTCAAGGATTTCTGTGCCTCACCCGAGGGCATACCCACCAATATCCTGAGCGACCGGCTCAACCGGTTGCTCCGCCACGGGTTGGTCGAACAGGTTCCAGCGGCGGATGGGACGCAACGGATGGCCTATCGGTTGACTCCGAAAGGTCGTGCGCTCGGTCCTGTGCTGGAGGCGATGCGTGATTGGGGATTGAAATGGGAGCCGTCCACGAGGGTGGAGATGCAAGGGTGAAAGGCGCGAGCTTGCGGGCGACGGCCCTCACCCCGAGAGCCATCGCCAGGCAGCGCCGCGCTACAACCGAGGCTGAGGGTCATCAAGGAAGCTGGCCGCTCCAGGAGCTGAAACCGGTAACACCGATGCGTAAGTGTCGTAACTACCGCCTTCCGGTCTTTCTCGGGGAAGACCTCCCGGCTCTTCTTCCCGCCCATTGGATTAAGGGTAAGCGCTCAACAGAACCTCTCTACCGGGCCTCTCTGGATTTTGGTAGGGTGCCGGTCCATGGAAACACCAACCGATTCCTCCGCCGGCCCTATCATC
>JALOTY010000004.1 GCA_025457665.1 Akkermansiaceae bacterium
GAAGGCATCGTAGATCTCCTCGCGACGCGTGGTGAGTTGCTCGATGTATTCATCAAACTCCGCAAAGCGCCCCTCAAGCTCTTCCACCTGCACCATCAGCCGGGTCAGCGATTCGTCGCATTTCTCCGGGCTGTCGCAGAGGTCGAGGTAATTCGCCAGCGCCTGGGACAGCAGTTTCATCTGCGCCGCGAACTGTGCCTCGCCTTCGCCACGGGCCAGTTCCTTGCGTCGGTTCCGCAGCGAACCGCGTGTGCCGTTGAGCTTGGCATACAAGGCGGAAATCCGCTCGATGATCGCCGTGGTCTGCGTGGCATCGGCGATTTTCAAGCCACCCACGACTTCGATCAGCATTTCGAGTTCACCCGCCGCCTTGTCGAGCGCGGCGGCGATTTCATCGGCTTCAGTGACCTTGGTGATGCCCGCCAAGCCGGCTTCCTGGGCTTCAATGGCATCGGCATAACCCTTGAGCGAATTTTCACCTAACAGGAAACCGACCGTCCGCTGCGAAGTTTGATCGGAGGTGTCGACCACCTCTTTTTCGAATGCCTCGATGACGGCCGGATCGGTATAGCGGACCTCACGCAGCGAAATGATTTCCCCGCGCAATTTGCGCAGCACCGTGAGATGTTCCACCAGCGGCTTGAGATCATCGCCCGGCGCCGTTTTCGCGGCCCGCACGGCCTTGTCCACGGCCTCACGCACCGCCTTCGTCCGCGCCACCGCGGTTTCGCGGAGCCGCTGGACTTTTTCAAACTCACCGATGGCCGATTCCGCCGCCTTGCGAATCTCGCGCAGCGGTCCGGCAAGGGCCCCGCATTCCTCGCGTTCCAGCCAGAAATAGGAATCGAGCAGGTCGCCGGAGCGCTTCGCCACATCGATGTAAAGCCCCGCAAAGGAATCATCCTTCTGCAGCAGCGTGAGCAACTCCCGGGCCTCGGCCATGCCGCGGACGAGTTCGGGGTTGCCGATCTTGAAAAGATACGAACTCTGATCAGCCGCCCCGGCCATGGCGTGCTCGTCATCCAAGTACGGCGTTTGCCATACTTGCAGGGCATGATGTTTCTGCGGCTGGCCATCGGTGCGGAACAACACCAGGCGGCCATCACCGAAGAGCGAGAAACCGGAACACAGGATCGGCGTATCCACCCCCTGCCGGATCCGGTTGTAGGAAAGCAGGACGTATTCGCCGTTGGGGCGATTGTAGAAGGAGAAGAGGAAATCCTCACCGTTCGACGATGCCACCCGACGCTCGAAACGCATGTCGAGAATACCGTGATCGAAGGTTTTCACCTCCCCGCTCTGCAGCAGGTAGCCGTTGGCAAAGATGATCCCATGATCATCGGGCAGGAGCACGCAGGAGTCGCCGATGGCATCAAGCCTCGCCACGGTCTTGGTCTTCTCATTGAAGACCAGGTAACGCGGCGTGTTTTCGCGATAGGGAATGATGCGCAGCAGGATGAGCGAGCCGACGCAGGCATACTGGATATCGGCATCGTCGAGCGTCTGATCGCCCTCGGTCACCGGTTCCGAGTAAATCCCCTGACCGGATTCGGTATTGTCCTCGACCTTGATCGTCAGGTCGCCGCCCACCGTTTCGACAAACACGCGGTCCTCGATGGAGATATGCGGATGAAGCCCCGAGCGGTGCATGCCACGGTGGGCGCGCTGCCAATCGAACTCATGCTGGCGCGGATAGACGTATTCGTGATCGAAGCGATTGCCGAGATACTCCAACTTCCCGCCGACCATCCGCCATTTGAAGACCTTGATGTCCTGGAGGTTTTTCCCCGCCCTCATCGCCATGAAGAGGTGGGGACCGATGATCATGAATTTCTTGAAGACCGTATCGCGGTAGTACTTGTAGAGATCCGCGAAGTCGGAAACGAAGCGAGGATCCCCTAACAACTCCGAGACCGGCACCGGGGTGAAGGCGCGGGTTTCGGGATCGAAATCATAGATCGCAAAAACATCCTGGATATCGGTCGTCTGCTTCAGGCCGAACTGGATGTTGTAGCCGAAGAGAAATCGATGTTTGCCCACCGTGACCAAATCGCGGGCCACGCAATTGTGCTCGGTCGCAATCCGCTCCGTTCCGAGCAGCGCCGTTTCCACGCCCCCGAACACCGCGAGCCTGTCGGCATTCAGCCGGTCCAGCCCATCCCGCAAGGCCCCCCCATGCTTCTCAAGCCGCGCCCGGATGACCTCATAAGCGCCACCTTCTAACTGATCAGGAATGGGATTTTTATCGGACATTTTAAGAATGAACCACGGAATACACGGAATACACGGAAAGGTCAGATGACGAATCGCTCGTGCTGGGCCTTGGGATGATGGCCAAAGTTTACCAGAAGACCGACTTTGAAACCTGTGGCACGGAGGTAATTCATCACTTGGGCGCGATGAGCCTCTTCAAGGGTTTTCACGGCCTTGATTTCAAGAATCACTTTATCGAAGCAGACAAAGTCAGGAACACAACTTTTCCTCAGCTTGCGACCTTTGTAGGTCATATCGACACAAGGCTGCTCAACGAAGGGAATGCCCCGGAGACCAAACTCGATCTCCAGGCATTCCTGGAAAACGTCCTCGATGAATCCGCAGCCTTTTTCGCGATAAACCTCGAAGCACGCACCAAGAATCGCGTGCGTCTCTTCCTCAAGCAGCAGTGCCATAACGATTCAGAGATTTCCGTGTGTTCCGTGTATTCCGTGGTTTGATTTTCAGGATTTCAGCACTTCAGCCGCCTTGGTATCGGCCAGGCCGAAGCGGTCGGCGGCACCGAGGAAGGTGAGGAGTTTGCGGCGGGTTTCACCGCTGGAATCGACAACCAACTTGCCGAGAATCGCGCTGACGGTGAGGTCCTTGGCGTCTTCCGCCGTGATGCCGAACTGGCCGGCCCACTCGCGGAGTTGGGCTTTGAAATAATCCGGATCGCCGTTGAAGAAGGTTTCCTTCACATCGCGCAGGGTCTCGCTGTTTTCCATGAGCCGATCCACCGACTTGCCGCGGGAAATCGCTGCGGTGATCTGCTCGAAGAACTTGTTCTCGCCACCGATGATTTCGATCTTGGCCGACTTCATCGCCTCGCCCAACACCGCGGCCTGGGCCTCGGCGATGTCCTTCTGGATGTGGATGGCGGCAAGCTCGATCGACTTCTCCTTGTCGAGACGAAGCTTGAACTCCTCGTGAGCCTGACCGGCTTCCTCGAGCAGTTTCATCGCCTCGGCCTTCTTGTGAATACCCTCGGCCTCGGCTTCGAGCTTGAGGCGCTGGACTTCGGCTTCCGCCGATCCCTGTTTCTGGGTCGCTTCGGCTTTCGCCAGCATGACCTCCGCTTCGCCGATTCCCACCGCGGCGCTTTCCTTGGTCGTCGCCTCGGCCAGCATCTTTTTGGCCATGGCTTCTTTCTCCGATGCCGTTTGTTCGGCTTCGGCGATCACGATCCTTTCCTCCGCCTTCAGTTCGGCGGCCTTGCGGGCGGCCTCGGCGGCTTTCACTTCCTCATAAACCCGCTGGTCGGCGGCGAGTTCTGCGGCCTGTTTCACCGCTTCGGCTTCCTTGACGCGGCGGATGACCTCCTCCTGCGCCTTCGCCTCGGCGAGGGTGACCTTGACCTGCTTCTCACGATCCGCACCGGCAAAGGCCTCGGTGTCCTTGATGCGCTCCTGCTCGATGACCACAAGCTTTTCGACCGCGACGCGCTCCTTGATCACATCCTGGATCGCCTTGCGCTCGATTTCGATGGCCTTCTCCTTGTCGATATCCTTCAGCGAGGTCAGGCGTTCGCGTTCGATCGATTCGAGCTCTTGATCGCGTTTCACCCGCTCGACTTCGACAGCATCCGTGCGCTCCTTGTTGCGGAGGGCGACGAGGACCTGGCGTTGTTTGTTCTCTTCGGCCACCTGGATTTCCTCCTCGGCGGAAATGCGCGCACGCTCCGACTTCTGGCGTTCTTCCTCGCGGACCTTCATCGTTTCCGCCTCTTCGCGGGCACGGACGCTTTCCACTTCGCGCTGCTGCTTCGCCTCGGTTTCGGCGAGCTGGCGTTCGAGCTCCAGAATCGCCTCACGGGCCTCAACGTCCTGTTGCTTGATGACCTTCTCCTTGTCGCGCTGGATGTGGTTGGCGAGCTTCGCCTGGGTGGCGGTGAGTTCGGTGATCTTCTTGATACCTTCGGCATCGAGAATGTTGTCGGGATCGAGCGCCTCGATGGGGGTCTGTTCGAGGAAATCGATGGCCGCGTCATCGAGGGCGAAGCCGTTCAAGTCGGTGCCGATGACCTTGAGGATTTCATCACGGAACTTGTCGCGATCCTCATAAAGCTGAGTGAAATCGAAGCGCTTGCCGACCGTCTTGAGCGCTTCGGAGAACTTGGCATCGAACAACTCCCGAATCGCCTCCTGCGAACTCGCGCGCTCGCAACCCACCGCCTGCGCCACCCGCAGCACATCCTCTTCGGCATGGTTCACGCGAACGAAGAAGGCGACCTTGATGTCCGCCCGCATGTTGTCACGGCAGATCAGGCCGTTGCGCGCGGTGCGGTCGATTTCGATCCGCTTGAGCGAAATATCCATGGTTTCCAGTCGGTGAAACACCGGGAAAACCATTATCCCGTTGAAATTCACCTTGGTGCCCCAGAGACCGGTGCGGATGAGTGCGGTGCCCTTCCGGACCTTGCGATAAAGCATCCCGTAGATTCCGGTGAGCAGAACAAGAATCCCGACTCCGATGACCAGAGTGACCAGAATGATCACGAGGCCTCCGGAGAGTTCGAACAAGGCAAGGGTGGGGTGGTGCATCTTCATGGTGTTTGGGAGTGGGATTGGACGAGATAGACGCCTTTGGCGGCATCAAAACTTTCGATGGTGACTTTCGTGCCACGGACCAGGGCGGCCGCGCCAGCCGGAACACGGGCATTGATGAGAAGTGGCGACTCCGGGTCATCGACTTCGACCTGCCCTGAGCTTTCATCGCAGGTGCCGCTGCGGACCCGCCCGATCCGGCCGATCACCGGCTTTGCCTCGCCCTCGATGCCCCGCAGGGCAAAAAACATCGGCCGCATCATCCGCGTCGTCAGCTTGGTCAGCAGCAACGCCGGCAGCAGGCCCAACCCGTAAATGGCCACTTGCTCGCCCCAGCCCTCGACCGGTCGGCGCAGGTAGTTCGCCATCATCACCGCCGCCCATTCGTAGAGCAGGAGAAAACTCAGCACCGCCGGCACCGGCACGAGGTCGGCATTCACAAAGCGCAGCAGCCAGCGAGTCGATCCATCGGCCAGACCACCACCGTCCCCGGAGTCAAAACCGCCGTGATCGCCGCTGAAGCCGATGAAATCGAAGTCAAAAGCCCCCACCAGGCAGACCAGCCAGAAAACCAGCATCAACCCCAACGATACCGTAAGGGGGAGCAGGCCGGGGCTGATGGCGATTTTGATAACGTCGAACACGGACGCCCGCATCCCATCCAAGAGACGCTTGGAACGCCACTACAAAAGGCACCCGCTATTCGAAGTCTGATAGAAATCCGCCCGCCGCCCCGAAAAATCCGCCCCAACTCCATCCTTGCCATCCCGGGCCGGGCCACCTATCCCGCCCCGCAACCATGGCCTCCGTACCCGTCATCAACCTCCGCCGCGGCCACGCGGTCCGCCACAACAACGACGTCTGCGTCGTGATCTCCCACGAACTCAAGACCCCTCCGCGGATGGCGTCCTACGTGCAGATGTCCATCCGCAGCGTCGCCACCAAAAAGGTCTCCAACCTCCGCCTGACCTCAAATGACTCGATGGAAGGCGTGATGCTCGAGCGCATCCCCCACGAGTATTCCTACAAGGACTCCGCCGGCCACCACTTCCTCCACAATGAAACCTACGACGACGTCGTGGTCCCCGAGGAAATCATCGATTTGGTCAAAGACTACCTCATCGAGGCCCAGACCTACACCCTGCTCTTCGCCGATGGCGTCGTCGCCGACATCGAACTCCCGCCCTCGATGGTCATGACCGTCGCCGAGGCCCCGGAAGGCATCAAGGGCGACTCCGCCAACAACGCCAACAAGACCGTGGTCATGGAAACCGGCCTCGTGGTCAACGCCCCGCTCTTCATCAACCCGGGCGAAAAGCTGCTCATCAAAACCGAGGACGCCTCCTACATCAGCCGCGCCTGATTTCCAGCGGGAAATGCCCCTCAAACTTCTCGCGCGGATCGGTTTCACCCCGGTCCGCGCTTTTTTGTGCCCGACCCCTTCGATTCAAACAATTGTTTCGGTAAAACCGCTCCATTTCGGCACGCCACGCGCTCCCCGGACTGCGCGGATCCTGTCATCCGGCCCGACTTTGTGAAATTTTTCACAAAGGGCGCTTGCCGCCATCGGGGGGGCTTAACATATTCCGCGCGCGTCCCTTCCAGCCCGTGCCGCTGGCACGACCCCACGCACCGACATGAGCGATCCCGCCTCCACCGCAGAAGCCCGCCTCCCCAAGGATATCGCCGCCGAGAAAGGCATGGTCAACGTGCAGATCGATGGCGTCTGGCGCCAGGTCCCGAAAGGCACACGGATGATCGAAGCCTGCCGGATGTTCGCCGTGGAGGTCCCGCATTACTGTTACCACCCGAAGCTTTCCTCTCCCGGCAACTGCCGCATGTGCCTCGTGCAAATGGGCATGCCCCCCCGCCCCGCTCCCGGACAGGAGCCGGTGCGCGATGAAAATGGCTACGAATCGATCGGCTGGATGCCCCGACCGGTGATCGCCTGCGCCAACACCGTGGGGGAAAACATGGGTATCCGCACCACCGGTGAGCTGGTCGAAAAATGCCGCGAGGGCGTGATGGAATTCCTCCTCATCAATCACCCTCTCGACTGCCCGATCTGCGATCAGGCCGGGGAATGCCGACTCCAGGAGCACTCGGTCGGCCACGGCCGCGGGCAGTCCCGCTTCGTGGACATGAAGGTGAAAAAACCGAAGAATGTCGATATCGGCCCGCGCATCCGCCTCGATGACGAGCGCTGCATCATGTGCAGCCGTTGCATCCGTTTCATGGACGAAGTCGCCGGCGACCCCGTGCTCGGCTTCACCCAGCGCGGCACCTACACCACCCTCACCGTCCACCCCGGCCGCAAGCTGGACTCGAATTACTCACTGAACACTGCCGACATCTGCCCCGTCGGCGCCCTGACCAGCAACGACTTCCGCTTCCAGATGCGGGTCTGGTTCCTCAAGGAAACCAAGACCATCGACGTCAACTGCGGCACCGGCGCGAACATCGTGGTCTGGACCCGCGGCAACAAGATCCACCGCATCACCCCGCGCCAGAACGACGAGGTGAACTCTTGCTGGATGCCGGATTCGCATCGCTTGAATTTCCACTACATCGATTCCGACCACCGCCTCACCGAGCCTCTGGTGAAAAAGGACGGTCGGCATCACGCCGCGAGCTGGACGGATGCCCTGGCGGCGGTCCGCGCCGGACTTGACCGTTTTTCGGCAGCGGAAACCGCGATCATTGCCTCCGCCCGCATGACCAACGAGGAACTCCACCTCACCATGGAACTCGCCGAGGCCCGCGGGATCGAGGAAATCACCACGGTCCCACGCAGCGGCGAAAGCGATGGCATCCTCATTTCCGCCGACCGCAATCCTAACACCACGGGAGCCCGCCTCGTCTGGCGGCGCGAAGACCCGTCCTTCCGCCTGGCCGGCATCCTCGATGGCGTCCGCAGCGGCAAGATCAAGGCCCTGCTCGTTCTCGGCGAAGACCTCACGGAAGCCGGTTTCACTGCGGACGACCTCGCCAAGCTCGATTTCATCGCCTCCACCCAGCTCCTCGCCGGGCCCACGGCCGAGGCCAGCGACGTCGTCCTGCCCGGCGCGGCCTTTGCCGAAAAACGGGGCTCGATGGTCAACGTCACCGGCCGCCTCCAGCGCCTCAACCGCGCCGTCGAACCGCAAGGGCAGTCGCGCGACGATTGGGAAATCCTCCGCGACCTCGCCGGCCGCAAGGAGCCCCACCTGATCGAAGACGTCTTCAAATCGATGGCCGCGAAAGTGCCCGAGTTCGAAGGCCTGAACCTTTCCAAGATCGGCGACCTCGGCAAAGCGGTGGTCGAGACCGGCGTCACCATCCCGCTGCTCGAAAACGAACGCGCCCGCAAGGCTGCGGGACAGATCGTCGGCTGATCCACCCACCCCATTTCCCCTAAGCGCATGGAAATCCTCATCCAGCTCGCCATCATCCTCGCCAAGGTCATCGGACTGACTTTCCTGGTCGTCCTGCCCTTGGTTCCCATCTCGGTTTACTTCGAGCGCCGTTTCTCCGCCGTCATCCAGGACCGCGTCGGCCCGAACCGCGTCGGCATCCCGCTCACCCTGCTCGGGATGAAAAAGGACTTCCACTTCTTCGGACTCGTGCAGCCGATGGCCGATGGCCTGAAGCTCTTTCTGAAAGAAGACTTCACGCCCGTCCACGTCCGCAAAGCTTTCTACTGGCTGGCACCGGCGCTCACCGTCATCCCCGCTCTGGTCACCGTCTGCGTGGTCCCCTTCGGTTCGCCCATCGAAATCGGCGGTCGCGAAGTCGAACTGGTCATCGCCAATCTCGACGTCGGCCCGCTCTTCGTTTTCGCGGTTTCCTCGCTCGCGGTTTACGGCATCACCCTCGCCGGCTGGTCGTCGAACTCGAAATACCCCTTCGTCGGCGGCGTGCGCTCCACCGCGCAGATGATTTCCTACGAAATCGCCTTGGGCCTCTCGATCATCCCCGTCCTGCTCTATTACGGGGATCTCAATCTTTCGAACATCGTCCAACACCAGGCCGACCACGGCTGGCTGCTGCTGCCCTTCTGGGGCCACGATGCGGAGAACCCCTTCATCCACAAGCTGCTGTTCCTCATCCCGGCGCTCATCGCCTTCCTGATTTTCACCATCTCGATCTTCGCGGAAACCAACCGCATGCCCTTCGACCTTCCCGAGTGTGAAACCGAACTCGTCGGCGGCTACCACACCGAGTATTCCTCGATGAAATTCGCGATGTTCTTCATGGGCGAATATGCCGCCATGGTCATCGGTTCGGCCCTCATCGTCACCCTCTTCCTCGGCGGCTGGTCGGTCGGCTTCGGCGCGGATGCCTGGATCAGTGGGCTCGCGATCGGCTCCTTCAAGTTCGGCGGACTCATCCACCTCGGCGTCTTCCTCGCCAAGCTCGTCGCCTTCATTCTTTTCTTCATCCTCGTCCGCTGGACCGTGCCGCGTTTCCGCTACGACCAGCTCATGCGTCTCGGCTGGGTGATCTTCTTCGAAGCCGCCCTCATCAATGTTTTCCTCGC
The DNA here is from genome assembly GCA_025457665.1 of Akkermansiaceae bacterium. Lineage (GTDB taxonomy): Bacteria > Verrucomicrobiota > Verrucomicrobiia > Verrucomicrobiales > Akkermansiaceae > Haloferula. Next base: position 9,319 of record JALOTY010000004.1, read on the forward strand.
CGCCCTGATCGTGGCCGCCCCGCAATTCACTGCGGCCATCACCATCACCGGCGGTATTGTCCTGCTGGCGGTCACCGGGGCCCTCATCTGGGTGCTCCGCGTTTCCGAACCGAAAACCCTCCCCAACCAAGGCCTCCTCGGCTCCAACTGATTCACCTCGATGCCCGTCATCAAAGTCAAAAGACCTCCCCTCGCCACCGGCGAGAAGTTCTACCTCGGCGCTGTCTTCAAGGGGTTCATCATCACCCTGCGCCACGCCATCGACTCCATGCGCGGCAAGACCCGCGGCGCGAAGGACCTCGCTTCCTCCGGCCTTGGCGCCACCATGCAGTTCCCGGAACAACGCTGGGACGACCACATGCCGGAATACTACCGCGGTGCCCCCGCGCTGGTGACCGATGAACAAGGCCGCGAACGCTGCGTTTCCTGCCAGCTCTGCGAATTCATCTGCCCGCCCAAGGCGATCAAGATCGAACCCGGCGAAATCCCCTCCGATGACCCATGGGCCAAAGTGGAGAAGCGGCCGAAGGAGTTCGATATCGACATGACCCGCTGCATCTACTGCGGCATGTGCGAAGAGGTCTGCCCGGAGCAGGCGATCTATCTCCGCAAGGACTACCTCATCACCGGTGGCACCCGCGCGGAGATGATTCACGACAAGAAGAAGCTCTACGAAATCGGCGGCGTCCGCGTGGGCCTCGTCAACAAATGGAACGAGCTCAAGTAAGCCTCCACCGGTCCCACCTTTTCCCCGATCCCCATGCCCACCCCACTGTTCTGGTTCTTCGCCATCCTCATGCTCGCCGGCGGTCTTGCCGTCGTCAGCCTGCGGAACCCGGTCTCGTCCGCCTTGGCCATGGTGACGTCCTTCGTCGGGCTCGCCGGTCTTTTCATCGGGCTGAATGCCTTCTTCGTCGGCGTCATCCAGATCCTCGTTTACGCCGGGGCCATCATGGTGCTGGCGGACTGGGCATCGTGCTGGCCTTCACCATCCAGTTGTTAGGCGTGCTTGGCAAAACCGAGGATGAAGCCTCCATCCCGCTCGACCTTGCCGCCGGAGCCGCCCATTTCCAGGAAAAGAGCCCGGGCATTTCCGAGAAACTCGCCGCCGGCCACCTGCCCGACGTGAACCTCATCGGCCAGACCCTCTTCGAACGCCACAACCTCCCCCTCCAAATCATCGGCACCCTCCTCCTCGTCGCCACCGTCGGCGTCGTGGTCCTTTCCAAACGGCAGAGTGCCTGATCTTTCCCTCGCTCCTCGCTCCCCGCTTCCTGCTACTTCACCATGGCCTCTCTACATTCCTACCTGTTAGTCTCCGGACTGCTTTTTGCCATCGGCCTTGCCGGGGTGGTGCTGCGGCGGAACATCATCGTGGTGTTCATGTGCCTGGAGCTGATGCTCAGTGCGGCGAATCTCACGCTGGTGGCCTTTTCCCGCTTCCATGGCGACCACGGCCTGCCCGACTACAACGCGCAAATGCTGGTCTTCTTCGTCATCACCGTGGCTGCCGCCGAGGTGGCCGTGGGCCTGGCGATCATCGTCGCCCTCTATCGCGCCCGCCAGACCATCCTCACCGATGACCTGAATTCGCTGAAAGGCTGATCCGAACCGATTTTTCCCGATGTCCTTCCTACCCTGGCTCCTCCTGCTCCTGCCGCTCTTCGCCGCGGCGGCAAACCAGCTTTATCTGAAACGCAATGCCTTCCTGGCATCGATGCTTTCCACCGGCTCCGCCGTCGCCACGCTGGTCATCGCCTTCCTTCTCCTCGGGAAAACCGAAGCCCCCGCGCCCTTTTCGTGGATCAGCATCGGCTCCTTCGAACTGCCCATTTCACTGAAGCTCGATGAGCTTTCCACCGGCATGATGATCGTCGTCACCGGCATCGGCGCCCTGGTCCACATTTTCTCGCTGGCCTACATGGCCGATGACTCCGCGAAAGCCCGCTACTTCACCAGCTTGTCGCTCTTCATGTTCTCGATGACCGGCATCGTGCTCGCCGGGAATTTCATCATGACCTTCATCTTCTGGGAACTCGTCGGTCTGAGTTCCTACCTGCTCATCGGGCACTGGTACGAAAAGGACTCCGCCGCCGGAGCCGCGAACAAGGCCTTCATGGTGAACCGCATCGGCGACTTCGGTTTCATGATCGGCATCCTGCTGCTCTTCGGGCTTACCGGGACCTTTGTTTTCGATGACATGAAGTCCGGTCTCTCCGGCTTCACTGCGCAGAACCCGGAAATCGTCGGAGGTCTTCTCGCCACGGCCATCCTCTGTGTGTTCTGCGGCGCGGTCGGCAAGTCCGCCCAAATGCCCCTGCACGTCTGGCTGCCGGATGCCATGGAAGGCCCCACGCCCGTTTCCGCCCTCATCCACGCCGCCACGATGGTCGCGGCCGGGGTTTACATGCTCTATCGGGTCCAGCTTTCCATCGGTGCCGAAGCCTTCGCCATCGCCGGTCACACGATCGCCTGGATCGGCGGCATCACCTCACTCGCGGCGGCCCTCATGGCCACCCAGCAGGATGACATCAAGCGCATCCTCGCCTATTCCACGCTTTCCCAACTCGGCTACATGGTCATGGCCGTGGGCCTGGGTGGTGGCGATGCCGGCATGTTCCACCTTTTCACCCACGCCTGGTTCAAGGCTCTTCTCTTCCTCGGCTCCGGTGCCGTGATCTACGCCTGCCACCACGAGCAGGACATCTGGAAAATGGGCGGTCTGCTCAAGAAGATGCCCATCACCGGCATCACCTTCGCCCTCGGCACCGCCGCCCTCATCGCGGTCCCCGGAACTTCCGGCTTCTTCTCGAAGGAACTCATCCTCGAAGCCGCTCACGATACTTCCAAGGCGCTGTTCTGGATCGCCGCCGGTGTCGCCGTGTTGACCTCGTTTTACATGACCCGGCTGTTTGTCGTCGCCTTCCTTGGCAAACCCCGCGAACACGGTGCCGACCATGCCCATGAGGTCGGCCCGCTGATGTGGGTCCCCCTCGCCGTCCTCGCAGCGCTCGCGCTTCTTGCCGGTTACGGCTTCGTCAACGGCCTCTCGCCCGCGAAACCGCATCATGCCGGTGAGTTGCATTTCAACTTCCTCTTCGCTGTCTCCGTCGGCGCGCTGGTGATCGGCTCCGGACTTGGCTTCTTCCTCTACGCCGGGAAATCGAAGGATCCGCTTTCCATCCCGCTGTTCCGGAACCGCTTCTATCTCGATGCCATCTACGAAAAAGGCATCGTCCGCGTCCTTCAGGATGGCCTCGCCGCAGTGGTGAGTTTCATCGATGAATGGGTCATCAACGGCCTCATCGTCGGCGGTTCCGCCAAGCTCTCCCAGACCTTCGGAGCCGTGTTCCGCCGCGCTCAGGGTGGCAACCTCCAGGGTTACGCCTTCCTCCTCGGTGCCGGCGTCGTGCTCGTCATCTATTTCACCACTTTCTGGAAATAAGCCGCCATGCTCCTCGCCCTCGTTCTCATCCCCATCCTGGCCGCCCTCGCCATCCTCGGCGGTGCCAAGCCGCGACAGGCCGCTCTCGCCGCTGCCCTGCTGAATGCCGCCCTCGGCGTCTTTGCCGCCCTGCAATCCAAGGCCGGTTTCTGGGATTTCTCCCTGCAAGTCCTCGCCAAGCCCGACATCACTCTTTCCCTCGGTTTCTACGATGGCATGAGCGTGGTCATGCTGCTGCTTTCGGTCATCGTCACCCTCGCCGCCATCCTCAGCGGCAAGGCTCCGGTGGGTCGGGAAAAACTCTATTACAGCTCCTCCCTGCTGATCGCCGCCGGGGCCATCGGTGCCTTTGTCGCGACCGACCTGTTTTTCTTCTACGCCTTCCACGAACTCGCGCTCATCCCCACCTTCCTGATGATCGGCATGCTCGGCCGCGGTGAGGACCGCAAGGCGACCGCATGGAAAATCACGATCTACCTCGGCTTCGGCTCGCTGGTCCTCCTCGCTGGTCTCGTCTGGCTGGCCTCGGCCACCGGCAGCTACAGCATCCCCAAGATGATCGAAAACGCGACCGCCTCGCCCATCGATCCAGCCGCGCAGAAGAGCATCGCCGCCTTCCTCATCGTCGGCTTCGGCATTCTGGTTTCCCTCTTCCCCTTCCATTCCTGGGCCGCCCCCGCCTACGCCAGCGCCCCCGCCCCCACCACCATGCTGCACGCCGGAGTGCTGAAAAAATTCGGCCTCTACGGCCTTCTCCGCCTCGCCATCCCGCTCGTGCCCGAGGGCATGCAGGCCTGGATCACTCCGCTCTGCGTGCTGCTGTTAGGCAACATCCTCTGGGTCGGCTTCGTGACGATCTGGCAAAAGCGGCTCGATACCCTGCTCGGCAATTCGTCGGTGATGCACATGGGCTACATCTTCCTCGCCATCGCCGCGCTCGCCGCTTCGCCGGCCAACGAGTTGGCCAAACCCGCCGCCGTCCTGTTGATGTTCGCCCACGGCATCTCCATCGCCATGGCCTTCGGTCTCGCCGATCGCATCGAACGCACCACCGGCACGCTCGATCTCGATCAACTCGGTGGCCTCGCCAAGTCCGCACCCAAGCTCGCCTTCCTTTTCGGCCTCGTCACCATGGCCAGCATCGGCCTCCCGGGTCTGGCCAACTTCGCGGGTGAAGTCATGGTCTTCATTTCCTCCTTCGCGCCCGGCAGCTACGATGCCGCCAAGGGCCTCGGCCCCGTGCAGATCACCTGCATCCTCGCCATCTGGGGCGTGGTGATCAGCGCCGTTTACGGCCTGCGCGCCTTCCGCAAGGTCTTCCAGGGCCCATCGAACGGCCGCACCGCCGCCGTGCCTGACCTCACCCTTTGCGACCGCGCCCCCGCCCTGCTGCTGGCCGTGGTCCTCCTCGCCGTGGGCATTTTCCCGAAACTGCTGCTCTCCCTGCTGTGAACGGATGCCGCTTCCCCTGATCCACGCACCCCTTTTCCCATGCCCGCCTACTATCTCGAAGCCCTGACCGTCGCCCTCGGCATCCTCTTGCTGATGCTCGAAGCTTTCGGCCCCGCCCAGGACAAACGTCTGGTCGGTTTCACCGCCGCCTTCGGTCTCGCCATCATCTTCATCTTCAACTTCTTCGCCATCGGCCCCGATCAAGCCGCGGAAGGCAAAGCCTGGGCCACCTGGCCGCTGTGGGATTTCTATCAGTTCGACAGCACCGCCCGATTCTACAAAGGCTTCGCCCTGCTTTGCACCGCACTCGTCGTGCTCATGTCGCTCGACTACCGCGCGATCCTCTCGAAATACACCGATCACCCCGGCACCGAATCCGCCACCGGTGAATACTACGCCCTGCCCGTTTTCGCTTGCGCCGGCATGATGTGGATGGCCTCCGCCACCGATCTCCTCGGTGCCTTTGTCGCCCTCGAACTGGTGACCATCACCTTCTACATCCTGGTCGCCTTCCTCCGCCGCAATCTCGGCTCGCTCGAAGCCGGCGTGAAATACCTCATCCTCGGTGCCCTCAGCACCGGCTTCCTCGTGTATGGCATCGCTTGGATCTATGGCGCCACCGGCACGATGAACCTCGCCGAAATTGGCGAAAAAGTCGCCACCATGGGCGACACCACCTACGCCCTCTTCGGCACCGCCCTGATCCTCGTCGCCATGGCCTTCAAGATCGGTGCCGTGCCGATGCAAGTGTGGATCCCGGATGTCTATCAAGGCGCACCCACACCCACCACCGCCTTCCTCTCCGTGGGCTCCAAAGCAGCCGGTTTCGTACTCTTGCTGCGTTTCCTAGATCCCCTTCTCCAGGAAGGCTCACCGATTCGTGGTCAGGTCCTCATGATCCTCGGCCTCATCGCCGCCGCCACCCTGCTCGTCGGCAACCTCGCCGCCATGGGCCAAACCAACTTCAAGCGCCTGCTGGCCTACTCCTCGATCGCCCACGCCGGCTTCCTCGTTCTTGCCATCGCCGCATGGGCACCCGCGAGCAGCACCGACCCGGGATCGATCGCCACCGTCGGCTTCTACCTCGCCACCTATCTGGTGATGACCCTGGCCGCCTTCTTCATCCTCGCCCAGGTCCGCATCCAATCGGAGTCGGAGGAAATCGATGCCTTCAACGGTCTCGGCAAGCGCTCTCCCCTCCTTGCGCTTGGCCTCACCATCCTCATGGCCGCCATGGCCGGGGTGCCGCTGACCGCCGGATTCATCGGGAAATTCTTCGTCTTCTCCCTCGCCGTCCACGCCGGTCTCTGGTGGGGAGTCGGCATCGCCTTCATCGGTGCCGCCGCCGGCTTCTACTACTATTTCAAACTCATCCGCGCCATGTGGTGGATGGAACCTGCGGCCGATGCCAAGCCCATCACCCTGCCCACCATCAGCCGCGCCGCCGTCGCCACCCTCGTCCTCGCGACCCTGATCCTCGGCATCTATCCCAAGCCCATCCTCTGGCTGCTTTCGTGAGTGGGGAACGGTGCTGACCGCACTCGGCCTATCCGAAGCGGCAGTTTCTTGAACTTTGCCCTTCGCCCTTTGACCTTCCGAGCTGCGGCTCGTGTGGGGCTGAAACCCGGGGTTGCGGGAGGGGGAGAGGCGGGCCATGTTCGGGGCATGAAGTTCCCTTGCAGCCCGAAGCTTGAAACCGATGGCGTCCTCTATTTCCCCCGTCTCTGCGACAAAATCCGCCTGCACGCCGCCGGTGAACTCCATCCGGACTATCACGCCAATCTCGGGTCCGGCATGGACCTCTGGACCTGCCAGTTTCTCGGGGTCGATTACGCCGCGCTTTCCGAAGTCGTCCGTAACGGGGCCAGCGATGCCGAGGCCCTGGCCTGGGCGAGGACTCACGGAACGACCCGCCCGGCCTACGAGGCCGCTTGGTGGCGCGCTTACATGACGACCCGCGGTTTCAGGGACGATCTTTCGATCCGGCTCGGCGAGCGGAAGGTCGAAAGCGGCTTTGCCGACCGCTTCGATATCCAGACTTTCATGGACTACATCGATGCCGACGAGCGCCGCTGAGGCTCGATTTGACCCCGGGAAACGGAAAATCCGAGAATTCTCCCGATTTTCCGGCTTGCACTGGTCGGGCGAAAGGTGAATTCTTCCGCGGTCTTGGGCTAAATCACCCTTTCATCCCGAGATCCCACCCTGCACCCCCCATGAAACCTTCATCCGCCCTCTCTCTCGGTGCGGCCCTCGCGGTCTCACTCGGATTTGTTTCGGCCCAAACTTTTGTTTACGACGGTGCTGCGCCGTTTTCGGCAAACAGCTACTACTACACGGACGTCGATGAAGTGGTCCCGCAGGTTGTCTTCGAGGACGTCAACCAGGTCAGCGGTGGCAACGTTTATTCGGTCAACCCCATCGGTGCCAAGATCAGCCGTTTCACCATGGCGGACGGCACCACGACCGCGGATTTCTACGATTTCTGCGCCGAGCTTTTCCAAGGACCTACGGGAACCTCCACTTTGACCTTCAATGGCAGTGGCCTCTCCGTCTTCTCTTCCACCAAAGCGGACGCGATAGATGCTCTCTTCTCGAACGCCCTCGGTCTTTACATCACCCAAAGAAACACGGTGGGTGCCGGCGGTGCCCCTGAACTCTACGGTGCCGCGCTCCAGCTCGCCTTGTGGGAAATCATCGAGGAAGGTGGAACTTCCTTCACTCTCGATTCCACCAATCCCGCCGGACAATCCCTCTACGTCGATCTCGCCGCCACCGGCGCTGGCAACGATGCGGGTCAGGCCGTGACCCTTGCCAACACCTGGCTTTCGCAAATCAATTCAGGAACTTGGACGGGAGCCGGCACGCTGCAATACCACTACGGCGATGCGGGTGCTGAACAAAACCGCCTCTTGGTCGGCTTCGGCGCCATCCCCGAGCCCTCCGTCGCCCTCCTTGGTCTCCTCGGCAGCTTGCTGGTTCTCCGCCGCCGTCGCTGAGAGATCCCGGATCCCTTTTCTTGAAGCAAACCGCCGCCTGTCATGGGTCGGCGGTTTCTTTTTGCCCGGATTGCCGGAACTACCCTGCGTTTTTTCTCATCCGCTGGACGCCCCCGGGTCCCTCACTATGCTGCCGCCATGCCTGAGAAACCCTTCGTCTACCAAGATCCTTTCCCCCTCGGCCCGGACAGCACCTCTTACCGACTCCTCACCCGGGACCACGTGAGCACCGCGGAGTTCGAGGGTCAGACCGTCCTCAAGGTCGCTCCCGAAGGCCTCGCCCTTCTGGCCAACGAAGCTTTCAAGGCGATCAACTTCACCCTCCGCCCGAGCCATCTCAAGCAGGTCGCCGCCATCCTCGATGACCCCGAAGCCACGGAAAACGACCGCATGGTCGCTCTGATGCTGCTGAAAAATGCCGAAATCGCGGCACATGGGATTCTGCCCAACTGCCAGGATACCGGAACGGCCACCGTCGTTGGAAAAAAAGGCCAACAGGTCTGGACGGGTTGCGATGATGCCGAGTGGCTCTCGAAGGGAATCCACAAGACCTACACCGAGGAAAACCTCCGCTATTCGCAGACGGCACCGCTGACCATGTTCGATGAGGTCAACACCCGCACCAACCTCCCCGCCCAGATCGATCTCTACGCCTCCGAGGGCGATGCCTACAAATTCCTCTTCGTCAGCAAGGGCGGCGGCTCGGCGAACAAGACCTTTCTCTATCAGGAAACCAAGGCGCTGCTCAACCCGAAGCGTCTCCGCGAGTTCGCCATCGAGAAAATGCGCAGCCTCGGAACCGCCGCCTGCCCGCCTTACCACCTTGCCTTCGTGATCGGCGGCACCTCGGCCGAAAGCTGCCTGAAGACCGTCAAAATGGCCTCCACCCGCTACTACGACGAGCTTCCCACCAGCGGCAATCAACACGGCCGCGCCTTCCGCGATCTGGAACTGGAAAAAGACCTGCTCGCCGCCGCCCGGGAAATCGGCATCGGGGCGCAGTTCGGCGGCAAGTATTTCGCGCTCGATGTCCGGGTCATCCGCCTCCCCCGCCACGGCGCGTCCTGCCCGGTGGGGATCGGCGTTTCCTGCTCGGCCGACCGACAGGCGAAAGCCAAAATCACCCGCGATGGCATCTTTCTCGAACAGCTCGAAACAAATCCCGGCCAATACATCCCGGAGAAGTATCGCGATTGGAAATTCAAGGGCGTGGAGATCGATCTCGACCTCGGCATGGAGCACACCTGCGCCACGCTTTCGAAATATCCGGTGACGACCGCCGTTTCCCTCACCGGAACGATCATCGTCGCCCGCGACATCGCCCACGCCAAGCTCAAGGAAATCCTCGAAGCGGAAGGCGACCTCCCGGACTACTTCAAGAAATACCCGGTCTATTACGCCGGTCCGGCCAAGACCCCGCAGGGCATGGCCTCGGGCTCCTTCGGCCCCACCACCGCCGGGCGGATGGACGGCTATGTCGATCTCTTCCAAAGCCACGGCGCCTCGCGGGTCATGCTGGCCAAGGGCAACCGCTCGCAGCAGGTGACCGATGCCTGTCGCAAGCACGGCGGCTTCTACCTCGGCTCTGCCGGCGGTCCCGCCGCGCTGCTCGCCAAGGAACACATCAAATCCCAGGAGGTCGTCGCCTTCCCGGAACTCGGCATGGAAGCGGTGTGGAAAATCACGGTCGAAAACTTCCCGGCCTTCATCCTCGTCGATGACAAGGGCAACGATTTCTTCACCAACCTCTCGCGCTGCCCGGTCTGTTAGGGAAATCCTGAGCCCGCCCTGCGTGACCCGACTCTTTCTGTTGAACCCCCGCGGTTTCTCGGTCATCGTCCGGTCATGCAGGTGGTCACGGAACAAATCAGGAATTTCATCCAGTACATCGCTGTCCAATTCATCGAGCACCCCCAGCGGGCCCAGCTCAAGGTCGCCGAACTCGGCCCCCAACGCCTGCGCTTCAAGCTGGTGCTCGAACGCTCGGATGTCGCCCTGCTCATCGGCAGGAACGGCTTCAGCGCCTCGGCCATCCGCAGCGTGGTGAAGGCCGCGGCCGAACGCGCCAGCGTCCAGGTCAACCTCCAGATCCACTCGCACGAAGAGGAGGCGGAAATGCTGGCCCGCGAATCGCAATCCCCGCCCGCATGACCCCTTTCGTTCTCGGCATCCAGAGCACCACGCTTGCCGACTCGGAAAGAGCCCTCTTCTCCCGGCTCCAGCCCTTCGGCTACATTCTTTTTTCGCGAAACATCGAGTCCGCCGCCCAGACCCGCGCCCTGACCGATGAGCTGCGCTCGCTTCATGTCGATGCCCCGCTGATCGCCATCGATCAGGAAGGCGGCCGGGTCACCCGCACCGCCGCGATCGCTCCGGCGGCACCCTCCGCCGTGGAACTGGCTGCCCACGCCGTCCCTCACTTGATCGCCGAGGCCGGGGCGCTCAATGCCGACCTGCTGCGCCTGCTCGGGATCAATCACAATTTCGCTCCTGTCCTCGATCTCGATCACCATCCGGAACTGGCCAATTCCCTTCGCACCCGCTGCTGGGGCCGGGATTCGCAACGGGTGATCGACCACGCCGGCATGTGGAACCGCTGGCATCGCAAACGTGGCATGACCACCTGCGGAAAACACTTTCCCGCCTGCGGCCGTGCCACCAGTGATCCGCATTTCGATCTGCCGGTCTCCACAGCCACCTATCAGGATCTCCTTGCCGAGGACATCCTCCCCTACACCGCGCTGATGCCCGAGCTGGATGCGGTGATGCTTGCCCATGTGCTCTTTCCGGAAATCGATCCCGATCTGCCCGCCTCGCTGTCTCCGCGGATGATCGGGGGCTTCCTTCGCAACCAACTCGGTTTCGATGACCATGTCGTTCTCACCGATGATCTCGACATGGGAGCCATTGCCGATCGATTCCCCGATAACACCGATGTCACTGCCGCTCTCGCCGCTGGCAATGACCTCGCGCTGATCTGTCATCGCACCGATCGTGCCGCCGATGCCGCTGCAAGGATCGACTCCGCGCATGCCTACAGCCGCAAGGATTCCATGAAGAGGCTCCTGCGCCTGAGGAAAAAGCTCTCCGCTCCTCTGACTTGGAAAGATTCCGCCTGGGAAAAAACCTGTGAGGGTCTCCACAAGCTGCGCGAGCAAGTTCCCACACTGGCAGGTCCGGCGGCAAACTCTCCGGTGGTGAACTACTGAGATCCGCGGATTTCAGCATTCCCGAAGGCTCCGTTTTCCGCTTTCCTGCGGCATGCACGTGTCCTTGTGGATCTTTCTCGGGGGCGGCCTGGGAGCCCTGAGCCGCTGGCTTCTTTCGGTGGGGATCGAGAAAATCACCCATACCAGCGCCTTTCACCGCTTCCCGCTTGGCATCCTGATGTGCAATCTCCTCGGCTGCCTCGCCATCGGCGCCCTCTTCGGCGCCCTCGCCCCACGCCACCAGCCCTCCTGGGTTTTTCCCTTCTGGGTCACCGGGTTTCTTGGCGGATTCACGACCTTTTCCACCTTCGGCAACGATACCCATCGGCTTCTCACCGATGGCTTCCACGGCCTTGCTCTCGCCAACATCCTCGCTTCCACCTTGGGCGGACTTGCCATGGTATTTCTCGGCTATCGGATGACGCAGGCGTGAATCCTCTAACAGGTCGATCTCACCGACCCGATGAGCGCAAAAGGGCCGACAAGCTCTGATTGAAAGCTTCCGCTGAGGAAAGCTCCTCCATGCCGAGATGCATCCGGTATCGCCAGTAGTATGGCATGATCGCCGGCACATTGATGCGTTCGGCATCGGCATCCGGAAGCCGCAGGGACTCATCCATCGCCAGCAGATCCTGCAAGGGGAAGATCGCCCACATTGCGGGGGAATGCAGATGCTGCAACACGATGTCCCGGGCAAGATTGCCACTCAGTTCGGGGGGAGGAAAGGCCACGCCCAGCGACTGCCATGCGAAGCGATTCCGCACCTGTTCATCCTCGCGCCACCAGCCACGCAAGGTAGGCATGTCGTGGGTGGACGGACTCACCACACTGAGATACGGAGCCCAGGCGGGATCGGCGAATTCGACCTTGGAACTCTTCGGCATCCGCTGGATTTCCAGGGAAAGGATGCCGAGCTCCTTCAGCACGCCCGGCACACAGTCCGGCACCATCCCGAGATCCTCGCCGCAAAGAAGCATCGGACTCGCCTGCCGCATCACCGGAAGTTTCTCCAAGCCCCGGGCCTGCCAGAAGGACTCCTGACGTCGATAGAAATAGTCCACGTAAAGCTCATCCACCCGCCAGCGAAGATCCGGATCCAGCTCTTGGAAGGAGCGCGTCATGTGCATGGAACAACGCGGGTGAAACAGTCGGCCCTCCGAACCGGGAACTTCCAGGAAAAGCACCTCGCTCACACAATCTAACAAACCCTGACGCAGGCGCTCCATCCGCTCCCGCGTGGCGTCGTCATCGATCCTCCAAGTGGCAAAATGCTCCACGACCTTGCGCTGCGTCTCGTATTCCGGCCGCAATTCCCAAACCCCGCCGCCCATTTCACGCAGGTAGTCCCGTTTCGCCTGCTCGGTATGATCTCCAAAGCGCCCCCACAGGAAATGCTCACGCAGATAGGGCCGGCAGAAGCGGTGATGGTCAAAGGGAATCCCCCGACCGCGGATTTCATCGATGCTCACCGGCAAGGCCGGATCAAACCATCCCATGATGCCCTCGACCTGATCGTAAGGCACCTGCCAGATCCGGAAAAATCCGAGAATGTGGTCGATCCGATAAGCATCGAAATACCGGCTCAACTGAGCAAAACGCGCCCGCCACCAGGCATAGCCGTCACGACTCATCACCTCCCAGTCATAGGTCGGGAAACCCCAGTTCTGGCCCTTGATCGCAAACGCATCCGGCGGCGCTCCCGCCTGGGCATCCATTTTGAAAAGATGTGGCAGGGACCAGGCATCCACCGATTGACGGTCGATCCCGATCGGCAAGTCGCCCTTCAGAGCCAGCCCGCGGGCATGGAGATGCGCCACCGCATCGGCCAATTGCCGATCCAATTCATACTGCAACCACAGGTGATAGCCCAACTCCGCACGCTGCGGGTGATCGCTGCGGGTCATCGACTCGACCGCAGCCGCATCATACCGCGCCCAGGCCTCCCATTTCGTGAAATCCGCCGTGCCGAATTCATCGCGCTTCACACAGAAGGCCGCATAAGGCAGCGCCCAACTACGATTTTCCTCGTAGAACTTCCGGAAGTCCGCACCGGAGAGGATGGCGGGACCGTGTTTCTCGTAGATCCGACGCGTCAGTCCACGTTTGGCCGTCATCACAGCCTCGTAATCCACTTGATCTAACAGGTTGAGCCGATCCCGTGCCGCCTTCAGGTCGGCATGGAAATCCGCCGGCATGCTGTAGTCGAGATCATCGATCCGCAGATAAAGCGGATGCAGCGCGAAAACACTGATGGCTGAATACGGATAGGAATCGGTCCAATCGTGCGCCGAAGTCGTATCATTGATCGGCAGGATCTGGATCAGCCGGAGTCCGACGCCCGATGCCCAATCGGCAAGCGGTTTCAGATCGGCAAACTCCCCCATCCCGAGGCTTTTCGAGCCCCGCAGGGAAAAAACCGGGATCGCCACCCCGGCGGCACGTTCCAAGTGACCGGGCGGACGACGGTAAGCCTCATCGCTCACCCGCGTGAGCTGCCTCGACGACAAGGACCGCTCCGCAAGCACGCGATTCTCGCCCTCTTCCAGAGCTTGCACTTGCCCGGTGGCGGGGTCCAGCAGGCCGTATTTGTATTCGATCCACCAATCCTCCGGCAGCCGCACCCGGGTGTGCCAAAGATTTTCGGCCACTTCATGCATCGCCACTGCCTTGTCCGGATCCCAATCACCGATTTCCCGCACACTGCCTAACAGACAAGGCACCAGCCCCTCGGGCACGGCAGCCATGCGGAGCTGGAAAAGGTGGTTCGACGAGGCATCGTGTGGCAGGGTGGCATAGCCCCCATTGTTCCCCCGCACGGATCTCAGCGCACTGGTTTCGAAGGCATAGTCGATCGTCCCTGCCGAGCACCATGTATCCGCCAGCAGGACCGCATCCAAGGCTGCGGGATCGATTTCCAGCACCCTCGGGCCCTTCCATTCCTCCAGCGTCACGCCATTGTCTTCCTGCCGGAGCAGATAGGCATACTCGATCCTTGCCGGGCCACCCTTGATCTCGATTTCCCCTTCCCACTGCCTTTCGTTGAGCCAGCGCAGCGCCAGCGTCTGTTCGAGACGGACCGATGAATCCGCGGCTTGCAGCGCGAGCTTCACCGCCATCGATTGACCGAAACGGGTGTGATAGTTGAGACGGAAAACGATCTTCATGGGTTTGGCCGGCCGGGCCGACACCTACTCATGTCCGGAATCGGCCTTTCGTTGGAGGAAAATTTCAGCCTCCCGCAGCCCAGCGGCGGATCGCATCGACCAGGCCCGGGATATCATGTTTCTTTGCCTCGACGGCCGGTTCCACCCCGTGTTGCCGCAGGGCATCCGATGTCACCGGGCCGATGCTCGCGGCCACACATCCTGCAGGCCAGGGGCAGCCGAGTTTGAAGAAGTTTTCGACCGTGCTCGCCGAGGTGAAAGTGATGAGGTCGGCCCCTTCGTCCGCCAACAAGGCCAAAGCCCCCGTGGGGTCTTCCGTCTCCGGAACGGTCTTGTAAACGGCGCATTCATCGACGATCGCGCCCAGCGCCGCCAATCCGTCATAGACGACATCGCGCGCTTCCTGAGCACGCACCCACAGGACGGTGAGGTTCTCGATGGATTCCTTCTTGAACGCTTCCACCAGTCCCTCCGCCACGAATCGCTCCGGGAGAAGGTCCACGCCAAATCGATACTCCCGGACCTTCGCCGCCGTGGTCTCGCCGATCACCGCAATGCGCGGATTTCCCAAGCTCCGGGCGTCTTCGTAAACCTTGAAAAACGCATCGAAGAACCGCTCCACTCCGTTCGGGCTCGTGAAGACCAGCCAGTCGTATTCATGGGCATGAGCGACGCTTTCCGCGAATCCCTGTCGATCGTCCGGATGCTCGATACGGATCGTTGGCAACTCCATCACCCCCGCACCCAGCCGCGTGAGTGATTTCGAAAGTCCACCTGCCTGCTCGCGGGTTCGGGTCACCACGATGCGCTTGCCGAAGAGCGGCTTTTTCTCGAACCACCGGATCTTCGCGCGTTCCTTGACCACATCGCCGATCACCGCCACCGCCGGGCTTTGGAAATCGATCGCTTCGGCCCGATCGGCAATGTCCGCCAAAGTCCCCTCCAGCGTTTGCTGCCGGGGAGTGGTCGCCCACCTCACCAAAGCGATGGGCGTCGAGGGATCGGCCCCGCCATCGATCAGGGATCCGCAAATCGCCCGCAGCCGCGCCATGCCCATGAGAAAGACCTTGGTTCCCGGTGCTTGGGCGATCTTGGGATAGTCGATCGAACTCTCCCCCTTGTCCGGATCTTCATGACCGGTGAAAAGCGTGAGCTGCGAACAATGGTCGCGATGGGTCACCGGAATCCCGGCATAAGCTGGCCCGCCGATGGCCGAGCTGATCCCGGGCACGATTTCAAAGGCCACGCCTGCCGCCGCAAGCTCGGCGGCTTCCTCGCCCCCACGCCCGAAAATCATCGGATCTCCGCCCTTGAGCCGGACCACCTGCTGACCCGCGCGGGTGCGCTCCACGATCAGGGCATTGATCTCCTCCTGGCTCATCGCATGGTTTTTCGCCCGCTTGCCCACATAGACCTTCTCCGCGCCTTTTTTCATCCAGCCGAGAATGACGGGACTACTAAGGGCATCGTAGATCACCACATCCGCCTCCGCCACACATTCGCGGGCCTTGAGGGTGACCAGACCGGGATCGCCGGGACCGGCACCCACGAGATAACAGATTCCTTCGCTTTTCATGCCAGTGATTGATAGAGTTCCGCCGCCACTTCCAAAGGTTCCGCGCCCTCCGCTGTGGCGGTCCGCGGCTCGCCGCCTTGTTCGGGAAAGACCCTCGCCGCCATCTTGATGCAGCCACCGTCCAGCGTGGTGAAAACCCCCACCGGCGTATGGCAACCGCCATCCAGAAGTCGGAGAAATTCCCGCTCCGCCTTCACGCGGGCGAAGGTCGGATGGTGACAAATCGCGCGGACGATTTCCGCCGCCTCTTCATCGTCCGCACGGATCTCAAAGCCGATCGCTCCCTGCCCCGCCGCCGGATAGAATTCGTCCTCAGGAAGCGGGAAGAAGTGCAACGACACTCCCGAAATCACCAGCGGACGTCCCAGATCGTGACCCAGGCGGACCAGGCCAGCCTCGGCTAACAGAATCGCATCGTAGCCTCCCGCCGCGAGCTTTTCCAATCGCGTCGGCACATTCCCCCGCAGATCCCTGATCTCCAAATCCGGCCTCAGCCAGGTAAGCTGCCGCGCCCGTCGCACGCTGCTCGTGCCCACCACCGCCCCCTCCGGAAGCTCTGCAAGCCCTCCGGGCTTCAAAGCCACCAACACATCACGCACCGGCGCACGTTCCAAAGTCCCGGCAATCCTGAACGCCGGATCCAGCACGGTCGGCACGTCCTTCAGGGAATGAACGGCAATATCGATGTCCCCCGCCGCCAGCGCGACTTCGAGTTCCTTGGTGAAGACCCCTTTGTCGATCACCCCCTCCACCTTGGCCACTTCGCTCAGGGCCACATCGGTGCGGCGATCCCCGGTGGTCCTGATGATTTCCCGCAGCACTTCCATGCCCGGAAACGCCATGCCCAGCGCCGCTTCAGTCAGCTCCGCCTGCGCCAGGGCCAGCGCACTGCCCCGGGTTCCGATCACCACCTGTTCGCTGCTGCTCATGTTCCCGGCAAATTCAGTTTCTCCAGTTCCCTTTCAATCATTTCCCGACAGCCGGCAATCTGCCTCTCCCGCCTGCCCCGCGCCTCCTGCGCGAGTTGGGCGAGGGTGTCGATGTCATAAAGATAAACCTCCTCGATTTCCCCCACCGCAGGATCGATGTCCCGAGGGACGGCAATGTCGATGAGGAACAAAGGCCGATACTTCCTCACCCGCCGCACCGCTTCGACATGAAATGGCTGCACCACATGATGCGGCGCACTGGTCGAGGAAATCACCACATCCACCCCCGCAAGCACGGCCTGCCATTCGTCGAACTTCACGGCCCTGCCGCCGAGTTCATCGGCCAGCGCCACCGCGCGTTCGTGGGATCGATTCGTCACAAAAACCGTCGATGCCCCGCGTGAAACCAGCGCCTGCGCCGTTTGTCTGCTGGTATCACCGGCACCAATGACAATCACCCGGCAGCCATCGAGCTTGCCGAAAATCTTCTCCGCCAGTTCGACCGCCGCCCCTGCGACGGAGGTGGCGCCCTCCTGGATCGCGGTTTCCGTCCTGACCTTCTTGCCGACGCCGAAGGCTCTTTGGAAAAGACGGTTGAGCACCGGTCCGGTGGCACCCGCTTCGTGAGCCAGTCGATAGGCTTCCTTGATTTGGCCGAAAATCTCCGTTTCCCCGAGCACCATCGAATCCAGCCCACTGGCCACCGCACAGAGGTGCACCGCCGCCTCTCGCTTGCGGAGTTCATACCAATGTTCATCGGCTCCTTCGCCTAACAGCTCTTTCAATCCCACCGCGGCAGCATCGGCCGATGTCCCGGCGACATAAAATTCCGTGCGGTTGCAGGTGGAAACGACCACCGCTTCCTCGATCCCCGCCAGCTGCCCCAACTCCGCGGCTTTTTCCCCCAGACGCGAGGACACGACGGCAAAACGTTCGCGGAATTCAACCGGAGCCGTGCGGTGGTTCAGTCCGAAGCAGAGAAGTTCCATGTCAGACCAGGGCGAACACCGAAAGGGAAAGCACGAAGAAACCCACCGTCAGCAGCGCCAGCCGCCGACCCGTCAAACCCCGGAATTGCAGGATGCCTAACAGCACCGCATAGCCGATCCACACCGCCGTCGCGGAAATCAGGTGAGGCAGGGCATTTTCGCCGTGTGGCATGCGGAATCCGGCCACCACGCCCACACTCAGCATCGACCAGCCCAACCACAGCAGCCGCCGCAGCGAAACCAGCAATTCCCGGGCCGGAGGCAGATTGCGGAAAAGTCCCGAGGTGAGTCGATGCCCCTTCAGCAAGCGGTCCAGCACCAGAAACATCACTGCCGCCACCGCCGCCAATGCCAGCGCGCCATATCCCAGCACGGACATCGCCGCATGGGTTTCCCCCCAGGCCGTCGTCCCACCCACAGGGTCCGGCGAGCTTTCCAGCATGCCGGGGATCAGGGCGATCGCTTGAAACAAGGCCACCAACGGTGCCGAAAAAACGCCCAGCAGGGAAATCCGATAGGGTGGGCCTACGAGGAGATAAAACAAGGTCAGCGACCAGGCGAGAAACACCAGGATTTCACCGATGCCCACCAGCGGACAGGCCTGTCGGGCCTCCCCACGGATCGAGAGAAATCCCAACTGGGCCAGGAAAGCCAGGGACATCCACACCACCGTCCAGCGGCTGCGGCGTCCCCGGTGCACGGCCATCATCCCCGTGACTCCGCCAATCACGGCGCACAGGGTGGAAAGGATCAGCAACCATCGGTCCACACCCACCCATTGCCTCGCCTCCCCGCCCCGCGCAACCCCCAATCCGATGCGGACTTCCACTCAGACAGTCGCAACACCGCCTTGCACCCCGCACCCGCGCCCCTTACACCGCTCCTATCTCCACCT
The DNA here is from genome assembly GCA_025457665.1 of Akkermansiaceae bacterium. Taxonomy (GTDB): domain Bacteria; phylum Verrucomicrobiota; class Verrucomicrobiia; order Verrucomicrobiales; family Akkermansiaceae; genus Haloferula. The sequence continues at coordinate 27,977 of JALOTY010000004.1, forward strand.
CATTCATCATGTCCTTCGAAAACTTTTCCGCCTCACTCATCCGCTATCCCCAACTCGGATTCTCGCTCGATTCCTCGCTCATGGACCTCCAGCAAGACTGGATCGCCAGCATGGAATCCAAGGTGCAAAAGGCCTTTTCGGACATGCAGGCTCTTGAGTCGGGTGCGATTGCCAACCCCGATGAAGGCCGCATGGTCGGCCACTACTGGCTGCGCCAGCCCGCCCTCGCCCCCACGGCCGAACTCCGTGAGCAAATCACCGCACCGCTCGCCAGTTTGAAGCAGTTCGCGGCCGATGTTCATACGGGAAAAGTCACCAATCCCGCCGGCAAGCGCTTCGAGCGACTCCTCCTCATCGGCATCGGCGGCTCCGCCCTCGGCCCCCAGCTCGTCAATGACGCCCTCGGCGGCCAAGCCGTCCTGCCCATCCATTTCTTCGACAACACCGACCCTGCCGGCATCGATCACACGCTCGCCACCATCGGCAGCCGCCATTTCGAAACCACGCTCGTCCTCGTCATCTCCAAATCCGGCGGCACCCCGGAAACCCGCAACGGCATGCTCGAAGCAAAGTCCGCTTGGGAAAAGGCCGGCCTGGAATTCGGCAAATACACGGTCGCCATCACCGGCACCGGATCGAAGCTCGATCAGTTTGCCACCGATCACGGCTTCATCGCCCGTTTCCCCATGGAAGACTGGATCGGCGGACGGACTTCGGTGATGTCCACCGTGGGGCTGGTCCCCGCCGCTTTGCAGGGGATCGATATCGATGCCTTCCTCGCTGGAGCCGCCGCCATGGATGAGGAAACCCGCAAGACCGACGCCGCCACCAATGCCGCCATGCGGCTCGCCCTTTGCTGGTATGCCGCCGGCAAGGGCCGTGGGGAAAAGGACATGGTCGTGCTGCCCTACAAGGACTCCCTCGTCCTGTTCTCGAAATACCTCCAACAGCTCGTCATGGAGTCCCTCGGCAAGGAGCTGGATCTCGATGGCAACAAAGTCCACCAAGGCATCGCCGTCTATGGCAACAAGGGTTCCACCGACCAGCACGCCTACGTCCAACAACTGCGCGATGGCGTGGCAAACTTCTTCGCCACTTTCATCGAAGTCCGCAAAGGTCGCAACGGCGCCACCATCGAGGTCGAACCCGGCAACACCTCCGCCGACTACCTCCAGGGTTTCCTCCGCGGCACCCGCAAGGCGCTTTACGAGTCTGGCAGGCAGTCGATCACCCTCTCGATCCCCGAAGTCACCCCCTTTACCCTCGGTCTCCTCATCGCGCTCTTCGAAAGGGCCGTTTCCTTCTACGCCTCCCTGGTGAACGTCAATGCCTACCACCAGCCCGGCGTGGAAGCAGGGAAAAAGGCGGCAGCGACCTTCCTCGATACCCTCAATGCCGTCCGTGGACGCCTCACGGCCGATGCCAAGTCCGCCACCGAGATCGCCTACGAAATTGATGCCGACGCCGAGGACGTTTACCACTGCCTCACCCACCTTGCCGCCAATGGTGAGGTGCAGATTTCTCTCGGCAAAAATCCTGCGGAAGACTGTTTTTCGCTCTGATCCTGTCAGAAGCGTCCCGCATGACGCTTTCCCACCGCCTTGCTGTCGCTCTTTTCCACCGGAGCGGTTGCAGCAAGGCGGAAGCGACCTTAAAATCCGCGCACAATCCTCATGGTATCCACCCCACGCCCCGTCGGCCGCAAGGTCCTCTTCATGGCCACTTGTCTGTGCGACGCGTTTTACGACGATGCCGCCCGCGCCTCGGTCGAGCTTCTCGAGCACCTCGGAGTCGAAGTCGTTTTCCCCGATGACCAGACCTGCTGTGGCCAACCGGCCTTCAACTCGGGCGACTGGCCCTCCTCCCGCAAGGTCGCCAAGCATGCCGCCAAGGTCTTCGCAGGGGATCTTCCGGTGATCGTTCCCAGTGGGTCCTGCGCTGCCATGCATTTCCACGGTCACCGCCTGCAATTCGAAGAATGCCCGGATGCCGAGGTCGAATCCCTCGCCCATCGCACTTGGGAAATCATCGATTTCATCGTCAACGGACTCGGCATCAAAACCTGGGATGGCGAATTCGAAAATCCCACCCGTCTCGCCTTCCATCGTTCCTGCCACACCCGCGGCACGGATACCGGCGAGGCCGTCACCACCCTGCTCTCCTCGATCCGCAGGGCCGAGGTCGTGCCCTTCGGCCAGACCGATCAATGCTGTGGTTTCGGCGGCACCTTCTCCGTCACTTTCCCCCACATCTCCGGCCGCATGGGTTCGCTGAAGCTCGATCACATCATGGAGTCCCGGCCCGATCTGCTGGTCTCTGCCGACATGTCCTGCCTCATGCACCTCACCGGCCTCGCCCGGGTTCAGGGCCGGCCCATTCCCCATCTCCATGTCGTTCAGGTCCTTCGGGATACCTTGATGACCGCCCGCAAGTGACTCCGGTAAAATCCCAACGATTCCCAAGAGGATGATCGACCGCCAACCTATCGATACCTACGCGCGCCAGATTTCCGACGAGAAACAGACCTCGGTGATCACCGGCTCCACGGCCAGCACGGACAAGCGCTTCAATGCGCTTTTCACCGACTATGCCGACCCGGATTCCCTCCGCAAGCTGGCGGCCAAGATCAAGGACCACACGCTGCACCACCTTGATACCTACCTGGAGCAGGCGGAAGCCTCCTTGCAGCGCAATGGGGTCACCGTCCACTTCGCGGACAGCGGGGACGACGCTCGGGAAACCGTGCTCAACATCCTGCGCGGGCATGAGGTCACGCAATTGACGAAATCGAAATCGATGGCGTCCGAGGAAATCCACCTCAACCCCTATCTCATCGAAAACGGCATCGAAGTCCTCGAGAGCGACCTCGGGGAATTCATCATCCAGCTCGATGGCGACGAGCCCTCCCACATCGTCCGCCCCATCATTCACAAGAACCGCCGCGAAATCGCCCGCACCTTCCAGCGCGAGGGCATCGCGGAGGACTACAATGACGATCCCGGAACCATCACCCGCCGCGCCCGGGTCCACCTCCGGGAAAAATACATGCTCGCCCAGGCGGTCATCACCGGCGGCAATTTCATCTCCGCGGAATCCGGCCGCCTCGTGCTGGTGACCAATGAGGGCAACACCCGCTTCGGCATGGCTCCCTCCAAGGTCCACATCGCCCTGGTCGGCATCGAAAAACTCGTCCCCACCGATCGCGATCTCGGGGTTTTCCTCAATCTCCTCGGCCGCTCCGCCACCGGCCAGCAGCTCACGGTTTACACCGAGTTCATTTCCGGTCCCAAAGATGACAGCCAGCCCAGCGGCCCCGAGCACATGCACGTGGTCTTCATGAATCATGGGCGCACCGATGTGCTCGATTCGAATTGCCGCGAAATCCTCCGCTGCATCCGCTGCTCCGCCTGTCAGAATGTTTGCCCGGTTTACCGCCAGGCTTCCGGCCACGCCTACCGCAGCCCCTACGGCGGCCCCATCGGTGCCGTGCTCTCGCCCCTGCTCTTCGGCGATCGCTTCCCGGAATTGGCCGATCTCCCCAAGGCCTCCTCGCTCTGCGGGGCCTGCAATGAAGTCTGCCCGGTGGACATCCCCATCCCCGATCTGCTGCTACGACTTCGTGACAAGGCCAAGCGAGCCCACATCCCGCAGCCCGGGGACCTGCCGATGACCCCCTTTGCCACCCTCGCCACCTCGCCCTCGCTCTGGCGCACCGCCATGACCATGAGCAAGGCCATGAACCACCTGCCCATCCAGGTCGCCCCCGTGCGCCCGCTGCAAGACTGGCTGGGTCAACGCACCCTGCCGGATTGGCATGGCGGAGATTTCCGCAAATGGCTGAAGGCACGGAAAGAAAAGTGACCCACCCACCCGCCATGTCCCGCGATACCATTTTCCAGAAAATCCGCAGCGCCCTCGAACCCATCAAGGAAAAGGCCGCCCACCCCGGCTTCGAAGAGGCCATGCTCATCTCCCCGGTGCGTACCGCCGGCTCTCCCGTCGAAGCCTTCAGCCGGAATTTCACCACCGTCAATGGCCGGGTGATGAGCACGCTTGAGGAAGTCATCGACCTCCTCCGTGCCCAGAACCATCAGGTCGGCTACTGCGATCCCTCCCTCATGGAAACCCTCGGCCGCCCGCTGGCGGACGCAGGCTTCGAGGTGCGGACCGAATACTGCCGGGAAAACTACGACGATTACGACTTCGGCATCACCCGGGCCACCGGCGGCATCGCGGAAACCGGGTCCATCATCCTCGATGATGCCCACACCTCCGACCGCCTCGCCGCGCTTTCCCCCTGGGTCCACATCGCTGTGCTCTCCCGCGCGGCCATCCATCCGTCGGTTCCAGCCGCCATCGCCCACCTCGGCTCCAGCAGAAACATCATCTGGGTCACCGGGCCATCGAAGACGGCGGACGTCGAAGGCATCCTCATCGAGGGCGTCCACGGCCCCGGTGAACAAATCGCCTTCCTGGTGGACTGAGCGATCGGGACTTCGCAACTTCCTCTCGCGCGCCGGGTTTCCGCTTCCGAAGCATGGAAGCCACTGCTGCATCGGCCGCATTCCTCGAGATGGCGAACCCCTCCGCTCCAGCCTCTGATCCGGAAAATGACCGCGACATCGAGCTGATGGCGCTCGTCGGCGCTGGCAATGAGCAGGCTTTCCGCCTCCTCGTCGAGCGCCACCAAAACTCCGTCGTCGGCACCCTCGCCCGCATGCTTGGCGATGCCGCAGAAGCCGAAGACCTCGCTCAAAGAACCTTCCTCCGCGTCTGGAAACACGCCAAACGCTGGAAACCCGAGGCGAAGTTCACCACCTACCTTTTCACCATCGCCCGCAACCTCGCCTACAACGAGTCGCGCCGCCGCTCGCGGAAAAAGGAGGTCTCGTCCGACCAGATGCACGATGAATACGGCAGCGAAAGCGCCGCCGAAACCCGCTCCGAGCCGGATGCCGAGGTGCAGCGAAACGAGATGCATCAGGAAATCGATCTCGCCATCGCCAGCCTCCCCGAGAACCAGCGCGCCGCGGTGATTCTCTTCGCTTATGAGTCGATGCCCTACGAGGAGATCGCCAAGGTCCTCAACACCTCCATCCCCTCCGTGAAAAGCCTGATCTTCCGCGGCCGCACCACGCTGCGCGAGAAGCTCGCCCATTTCACCGGCTACTGAGCGGCCGCCATCCCTGGCAGGCCCCCTGCACAAAAAAACCTGCCACCATGGCAGGTCATCCTCAGGAATCCCAACGATTCACACTCTCCGAAGTGGCAGCCCCCCTAGGACTCGAACCTAGAAATACGGAACCAAAATCCGCTGTGTTACCAATTACACCAAGGGGCTCCGGTGCCTTCGGCGGGGCGGAACCTAGGGTCAGTCCTTGCCAATGGCAATAGGGAAATTCGGGAAACTCAGGAAAATTCTGAAGCTCCGATGAGCCAGGCTGGAATCGACGGATTCATCCCCCACCCGCCCGCTCTCGCCCCACCTTGCTTTGCCCACTTTGTTAGAATCCCCCTTCCGCCGCGACCTCCGCTCACCGATCCACCACATTCCAGCGTCGCTCGATTTTCACCTGCATCGCCCCTTGAAGATGAAGCTGCTCACCGCCCGTCCCCATCTTCATGGTTTGCACGGTCTGGTAATCCTCACGAATCACCAAGGGGTAGATCAGCGAAACCCAGACGTGTCCGTCCGTGATCGTGATGTCCGTATCGAAATTCGAGCCCCCGCCCATCATCAAGCCCATCTGCTTGAAATCCCCCTCGATCTTGAATTTCCCGCAGGGGTGACCATTGGCGGGCTCGATCGCTTCCAAGGTCAAACTCAGCTCACCCGACTCTGCCGCGTCCACCAACACCCCCAGGGACTGGCCCTTCAGCTCCACCCGATCGCCGATCTTGTAACGCCGCGCGGCAAACCACAGCGGACGCGGCGCCGCCCCGAAGGTCGTCAGGAAAATCGGCAGATCCTCACGCAGATCCGCCGCCGCGGAGTCGGCCGAAAAAATGCCCGTCTTCTCAATCTTCCAGCCCTTGCCATCGTAACGGAAAACCATCGGCTTGCCCGGATTCTCGATCGCCGTTTCGCCCGGCTCGACCGCAGGCTGCGATGCGTCGGCCGGCGTATCAGCGGGGTTCTGGCCTTGATCCATGAGGATCTGTTGCGGATGGATGGTGACCCGGACGGCACCAGGGAAACGCTCGATGAGGCCCCTCGTGATCACCTCCCCGGACATCGTCGCCCCCTGGTTTCCGAACGGCGATTGCTTCAAGCTGCGCACCTGCTGCATGATGAGCTTCAATTCATGCTCCACCTCCAGATCCATGGGAAAAGGGAGATCCTTGCGAAAGACCACGCCTTCAGCGTTCTGATCCACCAGTCCTTGCAGATCCGCATCCACCTCCGCGTCTTCTTTTTCCGCCGCCGCTGTCTCACTCGCCGCCTTGGCCTGCTCTGCGAGCTGCTTGGCCTTTTCGCACTGGGAAAAGAACAGCGGCACGGCGAGGGCCAAGCCTGAACGGAAAATCCAGCGGCCGAACCGCGATGAATCCTGTTTCATGAATCGGTCGTCCCCTCAGGCTCCGCCACGGGCTCCTGCGGCAGCTCCACCGCACTCTCCTCAGACACTTCGGGTTCGATGATAGGATCGGGAACGCGGAAATACTTCTTCTCCCCATTGGCAAAATCGGGATCGACCACCAGATCGCCCACCTTGAACTCCCTCACATCCACCTGCTTTCCGCTGTGGGGACTGAAAACGAAACCCGGCTTGCCCGCCACCGCCTTGGCCACCGGAACCACCGGCTTGCCCTCCTCGGTCGGCTTCTCTTTCTCGGACGCATCGGCCGCCTGCTCATCCCCTGAAGCCTTGGGACCCCGAGGTTCACCCGCCGCCTTCAGGCGCCTGCCCACTTCCTCCAAAGGACCGGAAACCGCAGGATCAGGCTTCTTGACCTTGTTGGCCTGCTCCTCGCAAGCCAACAACGCCGCAAACACCATTCCCGCCATCAACCAAATCCTCATTTCTCGCCAATATCCTCCACTCCCTTAGCGCCGGGTCAAGCCCCACTCGTGCATTCGATTTCAAAGAAATCATGCAAATCCTCCGATTCTAACATTTTCCAACAGCTCAACGGATCAGATCCGCAAGATCCCCGTCCGTCCACTCCCGACCGGGATCCACCCCGTCCAGCCCCTCCATCAGCGACCGCTTCATCGACTGCAGTTTCCTCACCCGCTCCTCCACGGAGTCGCGCACGAAGAGCCGATACACCGTCACCGGCAAGGTCTGCCCGATGCGGTGCGCCCGATCCGTAGCCTGCGCTTCGACGGCCGGATTCCACCACGGATCCATGTGGACGACCGTGTCCGCTGCCGTGAGATTCAAGCCATAGCCCCCGGCTTTCAGACTGATCAAAAAGACCGATGCCTCGTCGGCATTCTGGAACTGCGAGACCACCTCACCCCGATCCCGCGTCGATCCATCAAGCAAAAACACCCTCCAGCCCGACTCCGAAATCTTTTCCTTCAATCGCCGTAGATATGAAGAGAATTGACTGAAAACGAGACATTTTTGAGGCCTCTCTCCCGCCAGCTCCAGCTTCCATTCAAGCATTTGTTTCAACCAATCGCTTTTCACACTTCCTTCCTCCTTGGAATCCGGGAACAACCCGGGGTCCAGGCAGATCTGGCGGAGCCGGAGCAGCGTCGTCAAAAGGTGCATGCGGGCCGCACCTTCCGATTTCTGGGCCTCCGCCGTCAGCAGCCCGGCCGTGGCCACCTCTTGATAAAGCCGTCGCGCCGTGGGCTCCAACTCGAGGATGACGTCGTTCACCACCTTGTCCGGCAAGTCCTTCGCCACCTCCGCCTTGGTTCGACGCAAAAGAAACGGCCTCACCCGGGCCCGAAGCCTCGGAACGGCGGCCGGGAGTTCTCCCTCGTATCGATCCCGGAAATCCGCTTTCGCCCCGAGATAGCCCGGACTCAGGAAACGGAAGACCGACCACAGGTCCGTGAGCCGATTCTCCATCGGGGTACCCGTCAGCGCCAATCTCATCGGCGCGCCCAGCTTGGCGACATCGCGCGAAATGGCACTATCGGGATTCCGGATCAGGCTCGCCTCATCCAGCACCACCAAGCCGTAATCCTCTCCCAAATGGTAGGCCAGATCCCGCTGGAAGGTTCCGTAGCTCGTCAGCACCAAATCCGCCGGCCTTCCCCTCAGCACATCCCGACCCTCCCCATGCATCCGCACCACCCTGGCATCCGGGGCGAATCGGGCGCACTCGGCCTCCCAGTTTGATAGCAGGGAGCCGGGAACCAGGACCAGCGCCCGACCGCATCGACCCGCCGCTTGCAGGGACCGAATCGCCAGCAAGGTCTGCAGGGTTTTCCCCAGACCCATTTCATCCGCCAGCAGCGCTGCCCCCAGATTCAGAAGGCGGGAACAGATCCAGCGCAAACCCTCCTCCTGGTAGGTTCGCAGTCGAATGCCCTCCGGTGGCTCCACCAATTCCACGCCGGGCGCATCCGCCTGACCCATCCCCGCCCAACCCCGCAGAACCTCCGCCCGGGCCCGATCCAGTTGCACCCGACCCTCCGGACGCGGAATCCCGAGGTCCGCCGCCAGATGCTCGAACTCCTCCCGAAGCTGCCGACTCAACATCACCTCCGCCCCCGATGGGGTCTTCACCACCTTCTTCCCTGATCGAATCCAATCCAGAACCTTCGACCGCGGAACCACTGATCCACTGCCTGTTTGAAACGAAAGATCCAGAGAAAGCGATCCCGGAGAAACCTCCTGGATCACCGGCCTGATCACATGAAGCGTTTGCAACCCATGCTGCAAACGCGGCCCAAGTTCGACCCGACAGGTGAGCTTCAGAGCGTCGAGATCATTGGCAAGAAAATCGTAAATTTGATCTTTATCTACTAATTTCCAAATGTTTACAGAGGAATTCACAAATCCCCATTTTGTCAGACCTCGGGGGAAATCGTTTGTTTGAATCGATTTTTTCAACCGAACCACTCCCCGCTCTTCGTCGAGATCAAGGCCCGCACCGGGGTTCTGGACGATCTCCAACTCAAGCTGGTTCACGGAACCCTCAAGCCTCACGAATTCATCTGAATCGTATGTTTCAAAGGTAAGATTTCCGAGCCATCCGGGCCGAGGCTCTGCGCTGAGGTCAAGCAGGGCCTGGAGACGCCTGGCCATCTCGGGTCGCTCAATCCTCCCCCGCCCCGTGCGCAGAGTCTCCTGCCACCACAAGCGCTCCCCCTCATCCTCCGGCGACCACGGGGCCCAGCCTATCGAATGGCCAGTGGACCATCCCAAACAATCGATTCCATCGATGGTTTGATAGCTATCGGTTTCAAACTGGAACTCCAAGCCACCGGCCCGGAACGCGCTATCGAGAAGCCGCAGAGGCGGCAGGGTTTCGACATGGATCCGCTCACCCTGGGCGTCGAAGACCCGTGGGTGGGAATCGATGGACCGAAGAAAGCCCTCCAGATTCGCCGGCGTGAGGGCGAGCCGTTTCGGAGCATGGCTGGCATCGCTCACTCTCCCGAGCCAGTCCCAGAAGGCGGAATCCGCTTCATGGAGTTCGCCTCCTTCCTCCAGTTCCACATTCAGCCGCCCCCTTGCCAGGGCTTTGCGGAAATCGGGCGAAAGCCGGAAGGTCATGGGCCGGGAAATCGGGCGCTCCGATCGATTCACCGCAGGCGATTGTTCCGCCGGTCCGGATTTCGGCACCACCAGCGCCTGAAGCAGGGTGGCCACCGCGTGGCAGCAGATGGCTCCACTTCCTCGATTCACGGGGCAGTCGCACTGGGCTTCGAGCGTCTGCCCGGTGCGCACGACTACCCGATGGGGCCGCCGACCGCCGCCAACCGTGGCGGAGAGCAACTCGGGCCGGGCTTTCAGGCCGGAAACCAGGCCGTCCGCGCACAGCTTGCGGCCGTCGCGGAAGGCATCCCAGCTCACTTCGGCACGGATTCGATCCTCGGTCCACGGGTTCACCGGGCGGAAACTGGAGTCGATCCAGCAGGCTGGCGAGCAAATCCAACGCTTGATGCGCGGCGGGAAAGCGCCCTCTCCGCAGTTTGGCGGTGGTTTTGTTTGCCAGCCCGGCCCTTCCCCGAAAGACTGCCACCCTCGCCTCCCGCGATTCGATTCCCATGAAGGTTGTTGCAGTTGGAAACCAAAAAGGCGGCGTTGGAAAAACGACCACCGCCCTCAATCTCTCTGCCGCCCTTGCCCTGCGCGGCCAGAGGGTGCTGTTGATCGACCTCGACCCCCAGGCAAACACGACCAGCGGCCTCGGCATGGAGGCGGAGGGTGAGGACACGGTTTATCCCTCTCTCATCGGTGATGTCGATGTCCGCTCCCGAATCCGCGAGACCGGTCGGGAGAACCTGTGGATGATTCCCTCCCACATGGATCTGGCCGGGGTGGAAATCGAACTGGCCCGCAGCGATGACCATCTCACCCGCCTCCGGGATCTGCTCCAGGGGCTCAAGCCGAACGACCTTTTCGAATACTGCATCCTCGACACCCCGCCCTCCCTCGGCGTCCTCATGACCTCCGCCCTTGCCGCGGCGGATGAAATCCTCGTCCCTCTGCAATGCGAATGGTTCGGCCTCGAAGGCCTGGCGAAGATCGTCCGGGTGATCGATGAAATCCGCGGCAGCGGAGCCAGCCCGGGACTCCGCATCGAGGGCATCGTGATGACGATGTTCGACAACCGCACCAACCTCGCCCGCCAGGTGATCGAGGAAGTCCGCACCTATTTCCCCGGCGAACTCTATCAGACCGTCATCCCGCGCACGGTGCGCCTCAGCGAAGCACCGAGTCATGCGAAGACGATCTTCGAGCACGACCTCAACGGCCTCGGCGCGAATTCCTATCTGGCGCTGGCTGATGAATTCCTCGCCCGCCACGGAGCGGTCGTGGCGGGCTGAAAGGCTTGCGGTTTCTCAGGCTTTCGCGGTCAGCGGCTTGCCCGTCATCGCCTCGGGCTGCTCCAGGCCCATCATCGCCAGCAAAGTCGGCGCGACATCGGCGAGGATGCCATCGCGCATCGACACTTTCTCACGATCCTCGCCCACATAGAACACGCGGACCAGATTCGTCGTGTGCGCGGTGTTGGGTGAGCCATCGGGATTGATCATGTATTCGCAATTCCCGTGGTCCGCAGTGATCAGCAGCTTGCCGCCGAGACGCAGGGTCTCCTCGACCACGGCTTTGACCCCGGCATCGATTTTCTCGCAGGCTTTCACGGCCGCTTCCACCACGCCGGTGTGGCCCACCATGTCCGGATTGGCGAAATTGAGGATCACGAGGTCGTAGTCCTTGAGCTTGGCGACCACGGTATCGGTCACTTCGCTGGCGCTCATTTCCGGCTTCAAATCGTAGGTCGCCACATCTTTGGGCGATGGAATGATCACGCGATCCTCGCCCTTGAACGCTTTTTCCAGACCGCCATTGAAGAAATAGGTCACGTGCGGATACTTCTCGGTCTCCGCGATGCGCATCTGCGTTTTCTTCGCCTTGGCCACCACTTCGCCCAGCACCATGCGCAGCTTGTCGGGCGCGAAGATGACATCGCAGTCGTAGTCCGCATCGTATTCGGTGAGCGTCACGAAATTCACCTTGGGCCTGCGCCCGGCCGCAAAGGCAGTCCATCGCCCCTCATGCAGAAAGACCTCGGAGAGCTGGCGTGCACGGTCGGCACGGAAGTTGAAAAACAGCACCACATCGCCATCGCGGATGCGCTGACGGTTGGCCTCGCAAAAGACCATGGGCAGCAGGAACTCATCGGTCTTTTCATCGGCATACTTCCCGGCGACCGCCTCGGAGGCGAGGACGTCCTGAACTTCGCCCTTGCCGTGAACGATGGCATCCCAGGCAAGCTTCACCCGTTCCCAGCGCTTGTCGCGATCCATGGCATAGTAGCGCCCGACGACCGTGGCGATCCGCGCGCCGTGCTCGGCGATGCGGTCTTCCACCTCGGATAGATAGCCGGCACCGCCGGTGGGCGAAGTGTCACGACCATCGGTGATGGCATGCACCATGATGTCCTTCACCCCGGCCTCCGCGGCCAGACCAACCATCGCGCAAAGCTGGCTCTGGTGGCTGTGCACCCCGCCATCGGAAAGGAGACCGATGAAATGCAACCTTCGGCCCTTGGCGGACGCCGCTTTCATGGCGCGTTTGAAAACCTTGTTAGAGGCCATTTCGCCATCGACGATCGCCTTGTTGATGCGGGTCAGATCCTGATAAACGATGCGCCCGGCGCCGAGGTTCAGGTGGCCCACCTCCGAGTTGCCCATCTGGCCATCCGGCAACCCCACATCCATGCCCGAGGCACTCAGCAGCGATGACGGACAAGCCGCCAGGAACTCATCGTGAAAGGGGGTCTTCGCAAGCAGGGTCGCATTGCCCTGCTTCTTTGCTGTCTTTTTCCCGCCGGGGTTTTCGCCCCAACCGTCGCGAATGATGAGCACCACTGGTTTCTTTGCCATGACGCGCCGCGTTTACCCCCACGCCCCCACCCCGTCCAGCCGCATCCGTGGCCCGTGGTGGAAATCGAAACAGCCGGGGATGGATTCCCTCCCCCTCATCACACTCAAGGGAGCCTTGCGGGCTCCCTTGGTGGATCTTCAAAAAGCTGGTACCCCGTCTAGGACTCGAACCTAGGACCAAAAGATTAAGAGTCTTCTGCTCTACCAACTGAGCTAACGAGGCATGTTCGACTGGCTTCACAACAAGCGCGTCGGGCGGCGAAAAAAACTCAGTGACGAGGTTTCTGTCAACCAAAAATCTTCCTCGTCCATCTGTCTGATGGTGGTGGGCTGCGCTCCGCGCGGACGCCTCCCATTCCCGCTGAGAAAATCAGCCCACGCCGCCACGCAAGAGTCGAACCCAAGCGATGTATCGCCCCCCAAAAGACACGCATCTGGACCACCTGACCCGCCGCTTCACGGAAAGCGCGCCGGCGGCGAAAGCCCATTCAAAGAAGACCTCCCCGCCCGCCCGGAAATCCGCGACGGCCTGGTGGGTCCTCGGCCTCACCCTCCTCACCTTGGCAGGAATCGTCGCCGCCACCCTGGGCCTCACGATGAGCCGCTGAGTGGCTGCCAAGAGTCGCAAGGCGCCCGGGATCAGGCGGCGGTGCCGTTCTGGATGATGGCGAGGAAACTTGGGGCTTCCAGTGCCGCACCGCCAATCAAGGCACCATCGATGTCCGGGCAGGCCATCAGTTCGGCCGCATTGTTCGGCTTCACGCTGCCGCCATACTGGATGCGGATGCGGGCGGCGGTATCCGCGCCGAAATTCTCGCCGATCAGCGATCGAACAAAGGCGTGGGCCTCTTGAGCCTGAGCGGCCGTGGCCGTCACCCCGGTGCCGATCGCCCACACGGGCTCGTAAGCAATCACGGTATCGGCCATGTCCTTTTCACTGAAACCTTCCAGGCCTTTCGTCACCTGACGGCGAAGCACCTCCTCAAGTTTGCCCCCTTCGCGTTCTTCGAGGGTCTCACCGATGCAGAAAATCGGCTTCAGGTTCACCTCGCGCGCCTTCTTCATCTTGGCGTTGATGATTTCATCGGTCTCGCCATAGATCGCCCGTCGCTCGCTGTGGCCGAGGATCACGTAGTGAACGTAGAACTCGCGGAGCATCATCGCGCTGACTTCACCGGTGTAGGCACCGGCATCGAACTGTGAGCAGTTCTGAGCGGCCAAGGCCACCGAGGTCACATTGCCAAACATTTCCGCCGCCTTGGCGAGGGAAACGAAAGGCGGAGCGATCACCACATCGCATGGGAAAGTCTGGTGTTGAACGTGAGGCAGCAGGGCACGGGCAAAGTCCTCGGTTTCCGAGGGTCCTTTGTTCATCTTCCAGTTGGCGGCGAATATCGGGCGACGGATCATGCGGTGAGGTGAGGATGCGGGTTGGGAGAAACAAAGGCCATCAGATTTCAGTCAGGGCGGCCACACCCGGAAGGACCTTGCCTTCCAACAGTTCGAGGGAAGCGCCACCCCCGGTGGAAATGAAAGTCATCTGGTCATCAAGACCGAATTTGTTGACGGCCGTCACCGAATCCCCGCCACCAACGATGGTCACGCCGCTGCTATCCGCCATCGCCTGGGCAATGGCCTTGGTGCCCTTGGCGAAGGAATCGAGTTCGAACACTCCCATCGGGCCATTCCAAATGATCGTCTTCGCCTTCGCGATTTCGACGGTGAATTCCTCAATCGCCACATCGCCAATGTCGATGCCCTCCCAGCCATCCGGGGTGAGCCCCCCTTTTTCATAAGGCTCGGTCACCTTGGTCGCGGCCCCTTCCTTGAACTCCTGGGTGATGCGGGTATCAGCCGGAAGCAGGAAACTGACGCCCTTCGATTTCGCCAAGGCGAGAATGTCGAGCGCGAGGTCGAGCTTGTCGGCCTCCACGCGGCTGTTGCCCACCTGATAGCCCTGCGCCTTGCGGAAAGTGTTCGCCATCGCCCCGCCGATGAGGAAGGCATCGGCCTTTTCCATGAGGGCGGTGATGACTTGGATCTTATCCGAGACCTTCGCGCCACCCATGATGACGAGGAAGGGACGCTCGGGGTTCTGGAGTTTGCCATCGAGATACTCGAGTTCGCGCTCCATCAGGAAACCCATCGCACTCTGGGCGACGAAATGAGTGACTCCTTCGGTCGATCCATGGGCGCGGTGGGCGGTGCCGAAAGCATCGTTGACGAAGATCTCAGCGGATCCGGCGAGGTCTTTGGCGAAAGCGGCGTCGTTCTTCTCCTCGGCGGCATGGAAACGGGTGTTTTCCAGCAGCAGGACCTCCCCGGCGGAAAGCCCGGCGCGCATGGCAGCGGTTTCTTCACCGATGCAGTCCGGCGCGAGAGCCACGGGCTGACCGAGGATCTCCGCAAGTCGTGCGGCGGCCGGAGCTAGGGAAAACTTCGCCTGCGCGGTGCCATCGGGACGGCCGAGGTGGGAGCAAAGCACAAGTTTCGCGCCGCCTGCGATGAGATGACGGATCGATGGCACGGCGGCCTGAATCCGGGTATCATCGGTGATCGCTCCATCCTTGAGTGGGACATTGAAGTCCACACGCATGAGCACTTCCTTGCCCTTCACATCGAGATCGCGGATCGAGAGTTTCGCCATGGCGCGGGAGTGGGCGCACGACCCCGCCTGCCAGTCAAGCCCGCGGTGACCGGTGTCAGAATTTGGCCGGAGATTGGAAGCCGGGAGCCCACTTCTGGCCTTCGGGATCGCAAGACCGACAGAGCCCCCGCAAACGCCTGCTGCGGGCTTCGGGAGTTCGCGCTGCCATCCCGATTTTCGAAGTGACGCTCTCCGGCTCAGAAATTACACCCCCGGAATTCAGGAAATCCTGCCATGAAAATCTCTCTGCTTCTGATCTTGCTTGCATGGCCTGTGGGGGTGTCGGCGCAACTACCGAATCTGCTTCGCGAGATCGGTCGAACGGCGGTTCCGGGTTCTTCATCGCCTGGCGGTTTTCTTTCGGTGGGTCCCTTGGTCTTCTTCGTCGCGGATGCCGGCAATGGCGGACTCACGGTTTACCGCGCATCGGCGGTGGGGGCGGCATCGCCAAGCGCACTTTCCCATCACGTCGGCCACGAGCCATCCCAACGGGCAGAGATCCAACTCGTGGTTTCGGGCCAAGCTGTGTATTGGGCAGCGCGGAATGGCGGAAAAACCTGGCAGCTATGGCGATACGACATACTTGGCGGGACAGCAACCCAGGTCATCGAAGTGGTTTCACCCGTAGCCATCGATCCTCCAAGCCATCTCACTCCCCGCCCCGGCGGAGGCGTGATGTTCGCCGCCGACGATGGTGTGAATGGTCGCGAGTTGTGGAGCAGCGATGGAACCGCTCCCGGCACGACCTTTTTTGATCTTGTCAGCGGACCGGACAGCAGTGCGCCACAGAACCTCAGAACCCACGGCGGCACCGTCTTCTTCTCGGCCCACGAGATGGCCACCGGGCGTGAGTTGTGGAAATCCAATGCCACGCTCGCGGGCACCCAGAGGGTCGCGGACATTCATCCTGGGGCGGGAAACAGTGATCCCGGACCGGTTTCCATGGGAGAGGGTGGACTCCTCTATCTTTCGGCAAACGATGGAACCACCGGCGCTGAATTGTGGCGTACGGATGGCACCGCTGCGGGCACGATGCTGGTTGCCGATGTTCTTGGCGGTGCCCAAGGTTCATCCCCCTCTGAATTCCATTCCTTCCTCGGAGCCACGTACTTCACCGCGCTTCGGCCGACCGGCCACCCTCAATTCCCGCCAGGCACCCTTCGCAGGTCGCTTTACCGCACCGATGGCAGCGCCGGAGGCACCACGCTCGCGGGTGCCATCGATAGCGACTTCCATCCCTTTGTCAGCGAAGTCACCCATCTGGCCTCATGGGCATCGAATCTGTATTTCATCACCTCACCCTTCCCCGGCAGCTTTCAATTGCAACGCTGGAACGGCGACCCCGGGACCAGCCCGCTTTCGCCCGCAGTGGTGGATGCCTACCCGGTCTTCAATACCACTCTCCAACCCTTCGTTCTAACAGCTCACGGTCTGGTGACGGTGAATGCTTCCTCCTTGGTGAAGTTTCCCTATGTCGATCCGATTCCCGCTCCGGAGCTTCTCAATCCAGGACCGGGTGCGATCGATGTCGATTCGCCCACGGAAATGATATGGGCTTATGCCTCACGGTTGTTTTTCCGCAGCGCCAGCAGCACAATGGGAGAGGAGCTTGGCCAAGCGGATGTCAGTGTCCCCGGCGCCAGCTTGAGTGGGGACCTGAACACCACGCCATCCTGGGACAATACGCCCTCCGCGGAAATCCAGCGCATCGCCGCCTTTCGTTCGCGTGCGCTGATCACCACCGCGGGCCATCTCCGGAATTCGGAACTTTGGATCAGCGATGGCACCCCCAGTGGCACCGTCCTGCTCGATAGTTCCCCTGCGGGAAACCCCCTCACGCAGCCCGTCTCCCTGGGCAGCGTCGCGGTAATGTTCCGGAGAAACATTAGCACCGGTGTGCAACAGCTTGTCACCACCGATGGCAGCTCGACGACCGATGGTCCGCTCTTCCAGACCACTCAATACGAGCCCTACACCGCTCGCTTGGGATCGCGCTGCTATTTCAACGGCCAAACTGCGGATGAGGGCGAGGAAATCTGGCGGACCGATGGCACGATCACCGCACGAATGACCAACCTCGCTCCAGGAAACGGATTTTCCCGAGTGCTCGATCTCAAGGTAGCCGGACCGTGGCTCTATTTCACCACCAGTCTCATCGCCGGTGACGCCCTCATGCGCATGGACGATGGCGGCACGGTGGAAGCCATTTCCCTTCCCTTCATCGGCGCGCCGCGGATCGTTGGCACTGCGGGCACCAGGCTCATCATCGAGCGCTTCGGCGATCTTTACTCGATTGGAGCGGGACCCGGAGATCTGGTCCATCTCAATCCAGGATCCCCGCTCTCCACCAACAGTTTCGTTCCAGCCATCCAGCGAAATGGGATCCTCCACTTCGTGGGAAATGATTTCGGAACTTATGGCCAGGAGCCATGGAAAACCGATGGCACGGCCGCAGGAACATCCTTGCTGAAGGATCTTGTGGCGGGGAACAACGGCAGCCAACCTGCCCTGCTCGCACCGGGAGCCAGCCGTCACTACTTCTCTGCAACGGATGGAACGGATGTTGGCCTCTGGCGCAGCGATGGCAGCGAAATCGGAACCACACTGGTGACCCAGGCCTTCGCCCCGAGCGAAATCACCACCGATGGCGATACCGCCTGGATCGCAGGGTTTGACCCGATGCGAGGCAATGAACTCTGGCACAGCCATGGAAGCGCACTGGACACGGTCGCTTATGACATCGAGTCCGGGCCCGGCAGCAGCTTTCCTTCCTTGCTCACGGTCGTCCGCACTTGGCGAGGGCCTACCCTGTTTTTCGCCGCCGTGACCCCAGGTCATGACTTGGAGCCCTGGGTCATGCCACCACTCCAGCCGAGCGCCTATGCCCTTTGGCAAGCCGCCAATGGCAATCTCGGTGCGCCGGATGCGGACACCGATGGCGACGGTCTCAGCAACGAAATCGAGTGGGCCCTCGGTCTCCCGGCAGGCGAAGGCACCGGAGCCCCGATCGAAATCGGTCTCGGTGGCGCTCTGCCGACGGCAACCTTCAAGGCGCTGAGTCCCATACCAGCCGGAGTCACCTACACGATTGAGAAATCCACCGACCTCCTCACCTGGCTGCCGGTCTGGCAACTCACCTCAAGTGGCGCCAGCGTCATCGCCCCCCACGGCCCCGGGGGCGTGACTTTGACAGGCCCCCTTCCCAGCCCGAAGCCCGGCTATCAATGCTGGACCGCAACTCTTCCCGGCGGAGTCACTGCTTTCGTCCGTATCTCGCTCGGAGTGGAGTATTGAAGCCTTGGTTTCATCCTCACCACCATACGCGGCAACAGGCCTGGCTGCCTGAAGCCATCGCTTCCCAGCACTTCATTCAAGGCGGATATCATCGATGTCATCCCGGCGCGCCCGGGCTCTGCAGGCCTTTGCATCGGTCCTTGTTTTCGAGGAAGGGCTTGATACCCCTTCGGGACCACGCCCCATGCGCCTGACCCGCCTGACATTGCTCGCCATCGTCATCGTCATCAGCTTCGGATTCTATTCCCTGCTCAATGATCAACTCGACGATGTCGAACCCCGCACTTTCCGCGCGACGGAGGAGATGATGGTGGACACGGCGCAACTCCTCGCCTCCATGGTCGGCACCGATCTCGACCCCGGCCCCCTTGCCGAGGCCTTTGATAAAGCTTCGGAAAGACGCTTCGAGGCACGCATTTTCGAGCACCTCAAGACCCGCACCGGGCTGAATTGCTACATCACTGATGCCCGTGGCATCGTCGTCTTCGATTCCGAGGGAGGAAAACGTGTGGGTGAGGACCTTTCCTCCTACTACGATGTCTCCCGTACCCTCGCAGGAAACTACGGCGCCCGTAGTAGCCGAAGTGATGAGAACGATCCCACCAGCTCCATGCTCCACGTCGCCGCACCCATCGGCGATCCCGCCCGCCCTGCCGGCGTGCTCACGATCATCAAGCCCCAGGCCGATGTCCTGCCCATCATCCGCCGTCGCCATGCCGAAATCTGGTGGGGCACCGGACTCATCGGCGGCGGCATCCTCTCCTTTGTGGTCGCGGTCTTCATCTGGACCTACCGGCCTGTCGGTCTTTTGACCGATTACGCCAATGCCATCGAACAAGGCAAACGCCCGCGCCTCCCCCATCTCGGCGCCGGCAGGGAGGTCAATACCCTTGCCCGTGCCCTGGAATCGATGCGCGAAGCTCTGGAGGGGAGGAAATACGTCGAACGCTACGTCCAGACCCTCACCCACGAAATGAAAAGCCCGCTTGCCGCCATCCGCGGTGCGGCCGAGTTGCTTGATGAATCCATGCCCGCGGCCGACCGCCAGCGTTTCCTGCACAACATCCGTGCGGAATCGTCGCGTGCCGACCGCCTGCTGAACCGCTTGCTCGAACTCTCCGCGCTGGAAGGCCGCAGCAGTTTGGCGGATGCCGCCACCGTTGATCTCCGCGAAATCACCCTCCGGGCCATCGATCAGGCCCGTCCCATGGCCGAGCTTGCCGATGTGAGGATTGAAACCAGCCTACCCGATTCCCCTCTGTCGCTGCACGGAGACGCCTTCATCCTCCGCGCGGCGATCACCAATCTGTTAGAAAATGCCATCGATTTCTCCCCGCCTTCAGGCCGGGTGCGACTCGAACTGGACAGCGGCGAAAAGCTGCGGCTCATCATCACCGACGAGGGCCCCGGGATACCCGACTACGCCAAGCATCGTATCTTCGAACGTTTCTTTTCCCTGCGCCAGCTCAACCGGGGTCGCAAAGGCACCGGCCTGGGGCTGACTTTGGTGAAGGAAGCCGCCGAACTCCACGGCGGCAGCATCCGCCTGGAACCGGCCGATCCTGTGGGGACCCGCGCCACCTTGGAGTTCCCTGCATCGTGAGGTGGGTTTATCGGACGGGCGGCACCCACTCGCGTGGATTTTCCGGCCAGGGATGCTTGGGATATCTTCCCGCCAATTCCTTGCGCATCTGCGTGTAGCCGCCGCGCCAGAAGCTTTCGAGGTCCTTGGTCATCTGCCATGGCCGCTGGTTCGGGGCCTGCACGTGAACCAGCACCGGCACCTTGCCTCCGGCGATCCGCGGTGTCTCCCAGACCCCGAAAAGATCCCTCACCCTGAGTCCGATCTGCGGGTCCATGCCGACCTCATAAACCAGCTTCGGCGTTTGCCCGTTGGCCAGTTTCAGCCGCTCCGGCGCATAGGCTTCCAGGGCCGCTTGCTGCGCGGGGCTCAGCCATTCGCGCAGCACCGGCCAGACTTCGGCCTCTTTGATATCCTTGTAAGCCACCGCACCATGGCAGATCTGCGCCACGGCCGCCGCTTTGTCTTCCGCCGTCCATGTCGGCAGTTCCAGTTCCGGCATCCATGTGGAAAGACAGGCCAGCCGAGCACACCATTGATCGACCGCAGCATCCCATTTCTTCAGCACCAATTCACCGGAAAGCACCCGCTCCGCCAGAAGCTCCGCCGCGGCATCGAGATTGACCCCCTGATCCACATCCCGACTCTCCAGAACCAAATCCCGGAATCGCAGGCCCTTCCGCGCCACCACCCGGCGTCTGACCTCGTCCCAAGCCACGCCATCGATTTCTAACAGCTCCTCGGGATGAAGCTCGCGAAGCCAATCGAGATCCACCGCCGTGGCGCGTTTGAGATGTGTGATCACCTCCCGGCCCTCCACTTCGGTCATCTCCGCCGCCACAAAAGCCACGGCTTTCTTCGCCGCGCTGTTTTCATCCAGCTTCGCCCTTCGATTCCCAATCATCCGGCAGGCCAGCGTGGCTTCGCCGAAACGGACTCCCAGTCGATCCCCGAATCCCGCGAGCATGGCCTTGCCCACGGCATCGTGACGACGATCGAAATCCACATCCCCCACCGGCCAGCCGCGCTGCAGGGAGAGCTTTTTGAGCCTTTCAAAACCTTGGGCGACTTCCCTCGCGCCGCGCCCATGGATCCCGAGTTGCGAGACGCGTCGGGGATCGAACTGCATCGCTTCGGCCGATCCGAAAGCCCTCCACTCCGCCTGGAAGTCCGAGAAATCCCGTACTTCGATGAAATCCTTCATGCCGATTCCCCCCTTGCCGGTCCAGATCCCCTCGCCCTGCACCGCGGCGCAGACAAATGCCATTTCCGCCACGCATCCCTGCTCCACCCCGGCCATCATGAGCCGGGCAAATCGCGGTTCCAGCGGCAGCGAGGCCATGGCCCGCCCCTCATCGGTGATCCGTCCATCCGCCTCCGTCGCCCCCAGATCATGCAGCAAGGTCTCCGCCCTCGCCAAGGCATCGGCCCGGGGCGCATCCAGCCAGCGGAAATCCGCCACGTCCGTCACCCCGGCAGCCTTGAGCAGAAGAACCACCTCGGAAAGATCCACCCGATGCACCTCAGGCAATTCGAAGCCTTCGCGGCGCGCATGGTCCGCCTCGCTCCACAAGCGCAGGCATCGCCCCGCCGCCGTCCGCCCGGCCCGGCCTGCCCGCTGATCGGCCGCCGCGCGGGAAATTTTTTTCACCAGCAGGGTGCCGATCCCGCGGCGAGCATCGAATCCGGAGACCCGCGCCGTGCCGGCATCGATCACCGTCCTCACCCCATCGATGGTCAGCGAGGTTTCCGCGACATTCGTGGAAACAATGATTTTCGGCCGTGCCGAGGGTCCCACCGCCGCCTCTTGCGCGGTCGGAGGCAGGCTACTGTGAAGAGGAAAAACATCCCGCCCGCGCGTCCATGAGGCGTTCGCGAGGATTTCCTCGGTCTTGCGGATCTCATGCATCCCCGGGAGGAAGCACAACACATCCCCGCAATCCGGATGATCGAGCGCCTCACGGCAGGCTTGGGCCACCTGTTCCCATACTGGAGGCTCCACCATCCGGCCATTTCGATCCCGCACTTGCCGGCCAGGGTGATAGGAAATCTCCACCGGAAAAGTCCTGCCCCCGGCTTCCAGCATCCGCATTTCCACCTCCGCCTCACGTCCTTCCCGCAGATATTCCGCCAGGCTGCCCGTCTCCAGAGTCGCGGACATGACCACCACGGCCAGATCCGGTCGTGAGCGTTCCTGCAGGTCGAGGCATCGGCCCAAGGCCACATCCACCGCCAGCCGACGTTCGTGAAACTCATCGAACACCACCGCCGCCACTCCGCCCAACTCGGGATCTTCCTGAATCCAGCGCTGAAACACCCCATCGGTGAGAAACACGATTTCCGTATCCCGCCCGTAGCGCGTGTCGAATCTCACCGCATATCCCACCCCCTGGCCGAGCGCCGTTCCTCTTTGTCGGGCGACCCAGCCTGCCAGCAATCGCGCTGCCATCCGGCGGGGTTCGATGACCAGCACCCGCCCCTTCAGGCCGGCATCCACGAGCATCCCGGGCACTGCCGTGGATTTCCCCGATCCCGTGGGCGCCTTCAGCAACACCCGCGCCCGTGGCACGCCGGCCACCGCCTTCTTCAGCTCCTCCTCGATCTCGAAAACCGGTAACTTCACGCGCCGGGCTTAGCACACTCGCCCCTCATTTCACCCGCGATTCCTTGTCTTTTCCGATCTGGCATCCCTTCTGCTGAAAGCTTGCCCCCACTCCGGCCGTTATTCCCATTGCTAAGCCACAAACCACCCAGTAAGCTGAACTCATGAACGCACCACTCGCCTTTGGCCTCCCGCAGGGACCGGAATGGATCATTATTTTTGTCGTGGTCCTCTTGCTCTTCGGGGCCAAGAAGATCCCGGAATTGGCACGCGGCCTCGGAAAAAGCATGGGCGAGTTCAAGCGCGCCCGTGAAGATTTCGAACGCGAAATCCATCATGCGGAGACTGAGGTTTCGAAAGAAAAGGAAGAATCCCGCATCAAAGAAGTGGCCGGAAAAGAGCCACGAGAAGTCTGAACATTCCATGAAATTACTCCCCCTTCGCAGCGCCTCGATCCTCCTCGGGGCGTTTTTCTTGTCCGTCTCTTCCTGCCGCAAGGAAAGCAGCTCCACCTCTTGGTCGAATAGCTCCGCCGCCCAGGCCGAAGCCTCACTTCCCACGGCGACACCCACAGAAACTGCCGAAACGCCGGCGGCTCCTGTGGCTCCATCGGAGCCCGCGGCACCCGCGGCACCAACCGTGCCTGCTGCCGCCACCACTCCCGCAGCGGAAACGCCAGCTGCCCCTCCCGCCCCGGCAGTCGCTCCCGAGTCCCCGGAGAATCCCCAGGTCCGCTTCATCGCCTACAACGTCGAGAACTGGCTGACCATGGACCGCTACGAAAACAATCGCCCCGTAGGCGAAGGCTCGAAGCCGGAAAAGGAAAAACAGGCGGTCATCGATATCCTCGTCCGCCATCGCCCGGACATCATCGGTCTGAGCGAAATCGGCACCGAAGACGACCTCAAAGACATTCAGACCCGACTCAAGGCTGCGGGACTCGATCTTCCCCACGCTTTCCACACCGGCGGGGCCGATGAAGTCCGCCACCTCGGGATGCTGTCGAAGTTTCCTTTCGTCAAAACCACCCCTCACACCGACCTCACCTACCAGCTCGAAGGCAAGCAGTTCGGCATGGGCCGTGGCGTGCTCGATGCCGTGGTCGATACCCCGGTGGGACCCGTGCATTTCCTCGGTGCCCACCTGAAATCCAAGCGCGAGATCCCCGAGGCCGATCAGGAAATGATGCGCCGCGCGGAAGCCCACCTGCTGCGCAAGGTCGCCGATGGCGTCCTCAACGAAAATCCCGGCACCCTGATGGTCGTTTATGGTGACATGAACGACACCCGCCAAGCCTCGGCCATCCGCACCATCCAAGGTCCGCGCGACGGACCACTTTCCCTCAAGATGGCCTGGCTCAAGGACCGCAACGGCCACACTTGGACCCACCACTGGGACTATCAGGACGTCTATTCGCGCTTCGACTACGCCCTGGTCAGCACACCCATGCTTGACCGCATGATCTGGAATGACTGCAAGGTGATCGATGACCCCGATGTCGCCAACGCCAGCGACCACCGGCCACTCTTGGTGATCTTCGAGTGATGGCCCCGCACGGCCCTACAAATCCGGGGGATTACGCATTCGACATTTCCCTGCGCTGACTTCAGTTTGCCCGCCCATGCGTTTCCGCAGTCTCTGTCGCCACGCCGAAATCGGTGCAAACTCCTATGCCTTGGATGCCGGTGATGCCCGCATCGTTCTCGATGCCGGCATGCACCCGAAACATGAGTCCGACGAGGCCCTGCCGCACTACGAATGGCTGGAGGAAGGCTCGGTGGATGCCGCCGTGATCACTCACGCCCACCTCGACCACATCGGCTCCCTCCCCGTCCTGCTCGAAAACCAGCCCCAGGCCCGGGTTTTTTTCTCGCCCGCCGCTGCCGACCTCGGTTTCGCCATGCTTCACAATTCGGTGAATGTGATGCAGGCCAAACGGACCGAACTCGGCATCGCCGAATACCCGCTCTTCCACCACCGCCAGCTCGATGACATCGAACGCGCGATCGAGACCCGCGCCAATGAGCGCCCCTTCGATCTCGACCCCGATGGCATCTTCCGCGCGACGTTCCACGATGCCGGACACGTCCTTGGCTCGGTGGCCGTTTCCCTGAAAACGAAGGATCACAGCCTCCTCTACACCGGGGACGTGAATTTCGAAAATTCCACGCTCATCAAGGGTGCCCTGCTGCCCGAAGACCCTGTGGACACGCTGATCATCGAAACCACCCGCGGTGACAGTCCCCGCCCGGCGGATTACACCCGTGAATCCGAGGAGCGCTCCTTTGCCGATGCCATCGCCGCCACCCTCAAACGCGGCGGCAGCGTGCTCGTCCCGGTCTTCGCCATGGGCAAGACCCAGGAAATCCTCACGATGATCCACCAGTTCAAACAGAAAGGCTGGATCCCAAAAAGCGCTCCGGTGGTCATCGGCGGGCTTTCGACGAAAATGACGGCCATCTACGACCGCTACGGCAAGGGCCTCACCCGCCGGACCGATGACGATTTCCGCATTCTCAAGGACATGGATCTCCGCGCAGGCACGCGCCGCCACCGCGGGCCCATCGTCCCCGAACCCGGCACGATCTTCTGCCTCTCCAGCGGCATGATGACGGAAAACACCGTCTCCCACAATTTCGCCAAAGCCGGTTTCCTCGAAAATCGCAAGAATGCCGTTTTCTTCGTCGGTTATGCCGACCCCGATTCCCCCGCCGGCCACATCCGCCGGGCCAGTCCGGGTGACCGGGTGAAACTCGATCCCGCCGGCCGCGAAACCCGCGTCCTTGCCAATGTCCGGATCTTCGATTTCTCCGGCCATGCCACCCGCGACGATCTGCTCGACTACATCGTCCGCCTCAATCCCGGCCAGGTTTTCCTCGTCCACGGCGACATCCCCGCCAGCGCATGGTTTGCCGAGCAAATCCGCCAGCGCCTGCCCCAGACCCGCGCCATCATCCCCGAGCCCGGCGTCGAATACGATCTGAACGCGCTTCGGATTGCCTGATCGCCCGATCCATGGCAGCGTCCCGCCAGTCTTGAGACGCCTCCGGATCATCCACCAGCTTCGCACCCTCCTCGCCATCGTCATCGTGGTGGGTAGCGCCGGACTTGTCGGCACCATCGGCTGGCTCAACCAGTCCGGCCTGCCCGCATCGTGGAGGGAGGGCATCGCTCTCGCCCTCGCCAAACAAGGCGTCCATGCCGATATCGCCACCCTCCGCTGGGTTCCTTTCCGCGGCTTCGAAGCCGGATCGGTCACGGTCTTTGCCGATGATTCCCACGATCGCATCATCGCCCGCCTCCAGCGGCTCGTCTTCGATCTCGATCGCACCAAGCTCGCCCGCGGCGAGTTCAAGATCGAACGGCTCGATCTCTCCGGCGCAAGGATTTCCCTCCTCGTCGATCCCCTCGACCCCCGATCCCGATCGCTCGACCTCAGAAACCTCACCGGCCGCATCGAGTTTTCCGGGAAACGCAGCGTCCACATTTCCCGCGCCAGCGGCATGGTCGGCGGGATTCAGATCGATCTCGATTGCCTCATCGACCTCTACCGCCCCGGCCATGTCACCACCCCCAGCGACATGGAAAAAGCCCGGGCGGAGCGGCGGCAACTTCTCTTGCAGGTGATCGAGGGCCTCGATGCCCTGAAACTCCGCTCGTCCCTCGCCCCGCGGATCCGGCTCGAAATCCGTGGCGACCTGGAAAACCCGGATTCGCTGCGCGCCCAAGTCGGCATCCATGCTCGCGATCTCCAGTCCCGCGATCTGCTCATCCAGCAGCTCGATGCTCGCGGCGAGCTGCACGGCCACACCCTCGTCGTCCATCAGATGGACATCCTCGCTGGCGATGGCAGCCTCAATGGCCAAGGCGAATACGACCTCCACCAACGCGCCGGCCGCTTCAGTTTGCGTTCGTCCCTGCCCATCGTGGATCTCCTCACCGACCTCAGCCTCCCCCTTCCCGAGGATATGCCGAGCTTCGAAGGAGCCCCGCAACTCGAAGCCCGGGGGGAATTCCAGCACGATGGCAGCGAATGGAGTTTCCGCCTCATCGGCCACGCCCAGGTCCTCGGTCCCCGTTTCCGCCATTTCCATGCCGATCGCTTGGAATGTTCCTTCTCCTCGGATGGCCGCCGCCTGCTCCTCGATGACCTGGAGGTCGATCAGGGCGATGGTTCATTCCGCGGCCGGGCTTTCATCGAGCCGGGCCGCATCCGCTATGAAGGCGAATCCACCCTGCCCCTCTCCTGGGTCCAGGAAATGGTGACCATCCAGCCCCTGCGCACGATTCTGGGCGATTTCTCGCCCGGCGACGGTTTTCGCAGCCATATGCGTTTCCGCGGTCATGCCAATCCGCACGACCACTTTGACTGGGGATTCCAAGCCACCGCCGAGGCTCATCACATCCGCTACCGCGGCGTTCCCGCCGCCCATGCCAAGGTCGATATGGACCTCAAACACGGCACCCTCGATTTCTCCTCCGGCGAAGTCACCTTCGATTACCAAGACTACCCGCTGCGCCGCCGCTACTCCGGTCCGCAGCGTGGCCAGGTCCAGGTCGATCGCATCCTCTACGATCACCCCTCGCGCACGGTCACGATCACCGATCTCCGCGCCACCGCCTGGCCTGCTCCCATCCTCCGCTGTTTCGCGCCACCCATCGCCGATCACCTCGAAACCTACGCCTTCCACCGCCCGCCCACCCTCACGGCCTCCGGGATCATCGGCGTCACCCCCAAACACCCGCAGCAGGATCTTCGGGTCGATTTCTCCACACCCGATCCCGTCAATTACCCCTTCCTCGGCAAGGACGTGACCTTCGATCGCGCCAGCGGCAGCGTCCGTGTCCTGACCGACCGCGTGCGGATCGATCAACTCGAACTCGACGTCTTCGATGGCTCCGTCCGCGCCGACCTCGTGCAGACACCGGGGAAACCGGATCTCATGGCCGGTTCCATCGATTGGACCACCCTCGACCTCAAATCGATTGCCGAGACCTATCGCTTCAAGTCCAAGCCGCCCGGCATCATCACCGGCCGCATCGACTTTGAGCTGAAGGGCCAGGAAATCACCGGCTTCGGCGGTCAGGGCCACATCGCCCTCGAGAATGCCCAGCTCTTCGATGTCCCGATGTTCGGCCCGCTGTCTCCCGTTCTCGCCACCGTGCTGACCCGCAAGAAGGCCGGCTTCCAGGAAGCGAATGCCGCCTTCTGCAGCTTTGATATCGAGGATGGCGTCGTCCGGACCCAGGATTTCATCACCACCACCCCGTCGCTGGTGTTCACCGGAGACGGCCAGGCGGACCTCGGCAAACTCACGCTGGACATGACCATCCGCATGAATGCCCGCGGCCTGCTTGGCGTCATCACGCTGCCACTGCGGCCATTTTACGGGCTTTTCCAGTTCAATGGCACGGGCCCCATCGAGAATCCCGAGTGGAAAAACGTCATGTTCACCTCCCCTCCGGATGACCAGAAGGCCCGCTTGCTGGACCCTCCCCGGGCCCGCGCCGTGGACAACTCCGAGCCCTCCCCCTCCGAGACTCCCCCCCGCGCCCTGCCGGTTCGGGATTGATCCTCACATAAGGGTTGATGCCTCCCCTTCTCCCCCCTTTACTCTCCGCCCCCGCGTCAAAGCGCTCCATCCTGCATGATCGAGAACATCCGCAAATACACCGGCCTCATCGTCGTTGTGATCGTCGTCCTGCTCCTGGGTTTCATCCTCATGGACACCCAGAGCTTTTTCCGCAACTCCGCCGCCGGGGGAGGCAGTGTCAAAGTCAATGGCCGGACCTACTCCCAGGCCGAATACATCGACCTCGGCGCCGCCCCCTTCCGCCTCGCCAGCGGTTTGCAGAGCTTTGACTCCAACGGGTTTGAAATCATGGGCTTTGTCCGCTCGATGGTTGCCGGTGCCCAGACCGAAGATCAGGCGGAAATGCAGTTCTTCGTTTCCCGGATGATCCTGCGGGAAGCCCGTGAGGAATTCGGCATCCACCCGTCCGATGAAGCGGTGCAGACTTTCATCAAGGAACTGACGATTTTCCACGACCGCTCGCCCTTCGAATCCCAGCCGGGAACCCCTTCGGAGTTTGACCAGGAGAAATACAACGACTTCGTCAACAAGACCCTCAAGCGAGTGAGCCTCAATGAGAAGGCCTTCCATGAACTCATTCGCGATGTCATCGCCGCCTCGAAACTCCGCGACCTCATCGGCGGCGGTCTTCCCGGCAGCACCAGTTTGGCCAAGGCCAGCGTGGCCAGTCGCGAACAGAAAATCAAAGCAGGCCTCGCTCCCGTGAATACCAAGGCCATCCGCGAAGGCCTCACCCCCACCGATGAAGAACTCAAGACCTTCTGGGAAACCGTGAAGGAGAAATACCAGACGGAAGCCCGCATCAAGGTCACCTACCTCCTTGCCTCGCCAACTTATCCGGATGACCTCAAGGCCCCTGCCGCCACGCCCCCGGCCGATGAAACCGCGGAGCAAAAAACCGCCCGCGAAGCCGCAGAAGCGGCCAAGGCCGAGCAACGGAAGAAGATCGACAAGGAGTTCGCCATCGAGCTGAACAATTTCTTCGAACAACTCACCACCAGCGAAGGCGCGGATTTCCAAAAGCTCGTCGAAGACCGCAAGTGGACCCTCACCAGCACCGATTGGATCACTCCCACCACCCTCCCCGCCCCTCTGCAAGCCGCCACCCGCGGAACCTCCGTGGACAAGTCGGTTTCCACCGAACTTTTCCGCCTCCGCAAGGGCTCGGACCCCCTTGCCGCCTTCACCCTTCCCCTCGCTGTCGGTGAGCACGATTGGCTCGTTGCCCGCCTCGATGAAACCGAGGAACCCCGGACCAAGACCTATGAGGAAGCCGCCGAGGAGGTGAAAAAGGAATTCCTCGCGCAGAAGGCCGACGAACTCGTCCGCAAACAGGTCGAAGAAAAGATCGCCGCCATCCAGAAAGCCATCGAAGGCGGACAAAGCTTCGCCGATGCCGCCAAAGCCGCAGGCCTCGAGCCCCGCGAAATCGGACCCTTCGCCCAGGCCGATACCCCTGCGGGTGAAGCCGATGCCGCCGCGATTTTTGCCGCAGCCTCCACCGTCGCCCCCGGTGCTTTTGCCGATACCCTCTTCAAGGAAGACGAAGCCCTCCTCATCCACGTCCTCAGCCGCGAGATCGTCAAGGACGACACCCGCGCGGCTCGCGTGGACACCGAGGTCACCACCCTTCTCAACAGCAACCAAGCCGCCGCCTTCTCGGCATGGCTGCTTCAGCGCGTCGAACAAGCCGCGCCGGAAGCTCCGGAAAGCTGATCCCATGAGTTCCCGAGACGAGTGGTTTGACGAGGCCAACGGCCACCTCGCCCTCGGGGAAATCGAGGAAGCCGCAGCCTTGTATCGACGCTGCCTTGAGGACGACCCCGAGTATTTCGATGGCTGGCATGCCCTCGGCATGGCGCTCTTGAAGCTCGGGCAAATCAAGGAAGCCATCGGCTGCGGTCTCAAGTCCGTGACCCTCCGCCCCAACGACCTTCTCGCCTGGACCTCGCTTTCCCAGATGTATGTCCGCGATGGCAACATCCCCGAAGCCGAGTCCGCCAAAGCCAACGCCCGCATCCTTTCCCTGGGCGGCAAGGTGGACCGCAGCGCTCCCTGAATCGATCCCGTCTTCTTCAGGAAATCCTTCGCAGCACTGGCCGAATCGAAGCCGCGATTTTTTGCCGGCTTCCAAATGGATTCGGGAGAAAAAGGATCGGGATCCCTCAGTCGATATCCTCTTGCTGCTTCATCCCGCCGAATTGCCGTTTCAGCGAAAGCATCCCCAGGAAATGCAGTGCCGGGAATGCCAACCAAAGCCCGAAACCCCAGCCCCATTTCTGCAACTCGTCGTCCATCGAATCCGTCACCGCGAGGAAAATGAACATCCCGGTGATTCCCAGGAGGATCAGGATGGAGGAGACCAGATAGACCCACCACATCCATCGCGAGCGCACCAGAAAGCTCACGAGAAAAGGCGAGGAAAGAATCACGGCCACCGCAAGAAAGAGCGACCCGAAAACGATCCCTTCTTCGATTTCAAAATCATCGGGGTCCTTTATCGAATCGATGAGCGATTCCCAAACCGTGTTTCCTCTTACCGCCTCCCATTCGTCTCCACCATTGGACTGCCAGACCACCGGCGCACCGTGAAAGACCCCAAACGCAATCAGTGCCATTCCTAACAGCACTGCGGCCCCGAGGTTTTTCCGCCAGAGATTCATCGCCGCCACCTTCCTAACAGCAGCGCGATGCCTCCCAAACCGATCACCCCCCAGTCGCCGATGATCGCATAGAGCGTGAGTGTCGGTTTCTTCGGGATCCTCACCTCCGCCAGCAGCCAGCCGCGGGTCAGATGATTTCCGTCCGCATCCCGGAGTTCCTGCCGTGATGAGCCATCAGGAGAAGAGGTGCCGCCACGGGTATCGATCACCGCGCTCACCCCGGTGTTGCCGCAGCGCACGGTGGGTCGGCGGAGTTCGATCGAGCGGAATCTCGCATTCGCAAAATGCTGCGCTGCCGCCGGGCTGTCCTTGAACCAGCCGTCATTGGTCACATTCACAATCACCTGCGGCCCCTGCCTGACGAATTTCCTCATCAGTCGCGGCACGGTGTCTTCGAAACAGACCGATGGGATGATTCCCAACTCCTCTCCCTCCACGCGCGTCATCAGCGGTTCGAGGGACTCCCCCACCGCAAAGGCACCGCCATACTGCGCGCCGGACTGCTGTTCATAGATCTTCTTCAACCATGGCAACTGCTCCACCAGCGGGATGTATTCGCCAAAGATCACGAGGTGATGCTTGCGAAAGGTCTGCAAGGCACCGTCCGGCTCCACCATGACCATGGAATTCCAGACCCTTCCCTCTTCCTTGAGCACCAGTTTGTCGCCAAAGTATTCTCCCTCCTCCTCCAGCAGGCCCATGATGACGGCGAAATCACCCTCCTCGCGGACTCTCGAGAGGGTTTCCATGTTTTCCTCCCACATCGCCCAGTTCCCATCTTCCATCCGGATCACCCGGCCTGTTAGAGCGGATTCGGGCCAGACGACCCAGTCAGGGCTCCGCAGTTCCACCGCCTCGCCCTTCTCCGCGGCTGCGGCCAGTCGCTCGGCATCGCCTTCCGCGATTTCATGGAGCGCCTTGAGCGTCTCCTCCTCATAGCCCTGATGGATTTCCTCGGCCGACCACAATCTTCGCGCCGCTTCCTGAGGGATGTTCAGTTGCACGAGCAGCACCCGCAGGGAAAGAAACTCACCTCGCTTTTCCGCCGCCAACTTCCACACGCCATAACAGAAAGCCAACGCCACAAGCACGGCCGCCACACCGAAGTCCGGATGCGGACGCTTTCTCCCACTCCGGCTTTCCCGCCAGAGTCGTCGAGCGGTCTGCACCACCACCGCCTGCAGGAAGACCGGCAGGAAAGACAAGGCCACCGCGCCTAACAGATCGGCCGACTGGGCCATGACCGGTGTTTCGTGAAAACCCACTCCGAGCGTGTTCCAGCCGAATCCGGTGAAAAGCCAGCCACGCAGCCACTCCAGCCCGCACCACAAACCGGCAGCGATGAAGGCAAAGCGCAGGCTGTGAAAAGACTCCCGCCACACGAGATGACTCCGCCCGGCATCGGCCGACTCCGACTTCCGTCGTACTTTCTCGGCGATCCTCCCTTCCTCCAGCTTCAAGGTCTGCCGCCATGGATTCCCCATGCCGGCAAGCCATCCCCCCCAGAGCCCGGGAAACACCGCAAGGTAGGCGGAAAGGGCGACCCAACCCACCGATGTCACCTCGGTGAGCCAATGGAGATTCACCAAAAACATCACCCACCCCGCCACCCAGCCAAGGCCGAAGCCGCGCAGGAAGGAACGCCGACCTTCGACAGTCCACACGAGAACCATCAAGGGAAGCATAGCCATCCAAACCAGCGCGGACGCGGAAAATGGCGGGAAGATCAGAGCCATCAGCAGCCCGGATACCGCCGCGAGCAGTATCCGGAAGACCGCCGATTTCCAAAATTCACGCTTCATGCCATGCGGGCGTTCGCATCCGCCTCGATGGCCGCCCACAAACGGTCCAGGCCTTCCGCCACTCGGGCTTTCGCCGCCTCCACATCCGCATCCGGCGCGGCTTTGCCAAAGAGGTAGAACTTGATCTTCGGCTCGGTGCCACTCGGACGCACCGCAAAGGATCGACCGTCGGCAAGATCCACGAAAAGCATGCCCTCCTTCGGCAGTTCATCGCCTTCCTCATCGAAAATCATGTCCACGGCGAAATCCCGCACCCGCTCGACCGCCGCACCATCCACCTCCACCGGTGGCCGCTCGGAGTAGGACTTTGCCAGCGCCTGGATCTTCGATGCCCCATCGGCCCCTTCCATCACCATCGCCTTGCCACGCTCCTCATGCACGCCGAACTCGGCATAAATGCGGTCTAACAGATCCGGCAGGGTCGTTCCGGCGGATTTCGCGTAGGCGGCCACTTCGGCAAACATCACGGTGGCTCCATTGGCATCCTTGTCGCGAACGAAATCACAGCCCAGATAGCCGTAGCTTTCCTCACCGCCGAAGAGGAAGAAACGCGAATACTCCAGCCGCAGCTTGCGGGTCGTATCCTCATCCAGGTCCCGATAGTCGGCCCCTTTCTTGTCGGCCGGAATCGCTTCCTCGTATTTCCGCAGCTTCGCGGCGATGTATTTGAATCCGGTCAGCGTGTTCACCACACCCAGCCCGAACTTCGCAGCGATCGCGCTTTGCAGTTCCGTGGTCACGAAGGTCTTCACGAACAAGGCCCGGGCGCGGGTCGTGTCATTGAGCCAGCCAATGTCGAAGGCAGCCTTTGCCCGATACCATGCCATCAGCGAGCCGATCTGATTGCCCGTCAACAAACGCATCTTGCCCGCGCCATCCCGCGCCACCACGCCCATCCGGTCGGAGTCCGGGTCGGTGCCGATGACAATCTCCGCCCCGGTCTGCTCCGCCAGGGCGACGCCCATTTCCAAAGCTTCGGCGTTCTCCGGATTCGGGGATTTCACCGTGGGGAAACGTCCGTCGCGCACATCCTGTTCGGGCACCGTGATCACTTCAAAGCCCAGTTCCCTCAGCATGGGCACGGAAATCTGTCCCCCTGTCCCGTGAAGATTGGTGAAAACCACCTTGGCCGGAGATTTTTCTAACAGACCGGGCTGCATCAGCAGGGATCGGAGTCGATCCATGTAACGCCGGTCCGCCTCGGCCCCGAGCACCGTCACCCCACCCCGTTCGCTTTCCGGCAGCGGTTCGAAGGTCTCGCTTTCGATCGCATTGACCTCGGCAATGATGCCCCCGGCATGGGGTTCGACGATTTGAGCACCGTCGTTGAAATAGGCCTTGAAGCCATTGTCATGCGGGGGGTTGTGCGAGGCGGTGAGCACCACTCCGGCATCCGCCCGCAGTTCCCGCACCGTGAAGGAAAGCTGCGGCGTGGAGCGTGCATCTTCAAACAGCCAGGCATCGCAGCCGAGTTCGGCCGCCGTCCGCGCACAGAACTCGGCGAAGTCGCGCGAGAAATGGCGGGTGTCGTGCGCGAAGACCAACTTCGGCCTGCGCTCCGAACCCACATGCCGCTTGGCATAGGCGATCAAGCCCCGGACCGCGCGGGAGACATTGAAGAAATTCATCGATGCCGTGCCCACACAGGGATGCTCGGGCCGACCATTCGGACCGCCCTTGCCCTGCTCCACGCTCGTCACCACCCGACCTATCGTCCGCCCCCGCAGACCGCCGGTGCCAAAAGCCAGCGTCTTGTAAAACCGGTCATTCAGCTCCTGCCAATGCCCCCCCATGGCGAGTTCCTCCACCGCCGCCCGGGCCACCGGCGATGCCGATCCGGCCAAGAGGAGATCCATATTCCGTCGGGAACTTTCCAGTAATGACCCGGCAGCCACGGCCTGGTCGAGTATCGCTGCGAGATCGCTCATGTCGCCGCCATGCTAACCACCCCGAACCTGATGGCAATGCCGCGGGTGCGACATTCCCCTTTTGCAGACTTGCCTCCACGGGCCGGCCAGTGACCTGCTGTCCGCCGTGCTGATCGCCCTCCACAAGCCCTACGATGTCCTCAGCCAGTTCACCCCGGATGTCCCCAGCCAAAGAACACTCGCGGAATTCGGACTGCCCAAGGACGTCTGGCCCATCGGCCGCCTCGACCGCGATTCCGAAGGCCTGCTCCTGCTCAGCGACGAGAAGTCGCTGGTTGATCGCCTCCTCCACCCACGCTCGAAGCAGCCGAAAACCTACCTCGCCCAGGTCGAGGGCATTCCGGAGAAGGCCGCACTGGACCGCTTGCGCCGTGGTGGGCTGGACATCCGTGGCCACCTTTGCGCGCCCGCGATCGTCGATTCTCCCGACCCCCAACCGATCCTGCCCCCGCGAAATCCGCCCATCCGGGTGCGCAAGGAAATTCCCGACCATTGGATTTCCCTGACGATCACCGAGGGAAAAAACCGTCAGGTCCGCCGCATGACCGCAGCCGTCGGCCATCCCACCCTGAGACTCATCCGGGTTCGGATCGGGAGATTTCCCCTCGATCCCCTCGCCCCCGGAGAGTGGAAAGTCCTTGGCCCGGAGGAGCGCGCCCAGGTGCTCGGCGGCACGTGAACTCCTTCGATCTAGGTGAAATCGAAAAAAGCCCCGATTTCTCAAGAAATTCCGAAAACTCCCTGCTTGACAATGGCATCCCGATCCCTAGCCTCCCGCCCCCGACCACCAAGGACCAAGGAACAGCATGACCGAACAACAATTGCGCGGAGTTTTGATGAAGAAAGGCGAGCCCGTGGACCGTGCGCTCAAACGCCTGAAGACCAAGCTCGACACCGAAGGGATCCTTGAGGAAATGCGTCGCCGTCGTGCTTTCGAGTCCCCCACCCAGCGCAAGATCCGCAAGCAACGCACCGCCCCCAAGCGCAACAAGGTCCGCTGGCGCTATGTGAGCCCTGCCCAAGAAGCCAAGGCGGAGGAAGCTTCCACCCAGGCTTGAAGCCACTTCAGCCCATCTGATTTCAACAACGGCCACCTGTGGGTGGCCGTTTTTCGTTTCACGCACCTTCCTGCGGAAACTCCCAGTTCTTCGTCCTCTTCGGACGGAAGCGAGTCCTGCCACCCGCCTTCTGGCGCAGAGGATCGAAGGCCGCGTCCAGCCCGTTGGACTTCAGTTGCCAAACCCACTCCAACAGCTCACCCAGTCGCCCTTTCGGAAATCCCCTTTCCTTGAACCAGGTGAGATACTCCACGGGCAAATCATAGATCGGGTAACCCTTGGGCGGATGCTCCTTGGCTCCGTATTTGCCAAAGGGCATGCGTGTCCTGCCGATTTCCTCCAGAAGTTTGAGGAACTCCTCTTTCTGACTGCCTTCCACGCGACAAGGCTGACTCACGATTCGCCCGCCTTCCACCCCGAAACTCCATCGTCTCCGGAAAATTCCGCCAAGACGTCAGGAGCATCCGGCCTTAAGGTGCCGGGATATGAAGATTGGCGTCCCAAAAGAAATCAAAGCTCAGGAAAGCCGCGTTTCCATGATTCCTAGTGCCGTTGGTGAGTTGGTGCGCCGCGGGCATGAGGTTTTTGTGCAGAGCAGCGCCGGAGAAGGATCGAGCTACTCCGACGGCCAGTACGCTGCCCAAGGCGCGACCTTGGTCCCGAACGCCGAAGCGGTTTTCACCAACGCCGATCTGATCGTGAAAGTGAAGGAGCCCCAGCCTTCCGAACTCGACCTGCTTGAACCTCGTCACACGCTCTTCACCTACCTCCACCTCGCCGCATCCAAGGATCTCACCACCCGCCTGCTTGCCACCGGTTGCACCGCCATCGCCTACGAGACGCTCGAGGTGAACCATCGACTCCCCTTGCTTGAACCGATGAGCGAAATCGCCGGGCGGATGTCCTCCATCGTCGGTTCCTATCACCTCGCCAAACATGCCGGCGGCCGCGGCATCCTCCTCGGCGGCGTCCCCGGCGTCGCCCCCGGCCGGGTCGTGGTCATCGGCGGCGGCACCGCCGGAGTCAATGCCGCCCGCGTGGCCACAGGCATCGGCGCGGATGTGACCATCCTTGAGGTCGATTTCGACCGCATGCGCTTTCTCGATATCACCATGGAAGGTGCCCGCACGGTCTATTCCTCTGAGGCAAATCTCAGCGAATTGCTCCCGCGCGTCGACCTCGTCATCGGTGCCGTCCTCGTTCCCGGTGCCGCTGCTCCCAAGCTGATCACCCGGGAAATGCTCCGCCTCATGCCCGCCGGAAGCGTGTTTGTCGATATCGCTGTCGATCAAGGCGGCTGCGCCGAGACCACCCGCCCGACCACTCACCATGCTCCGACATTCATCGAGGAAGACGTCATCCACTATTGCGTGGCCAACATGCCGGGTGCCTACGCCCGCACCGCCACCCAGGCCTTGAGCAATGTCACCCAACGCTGGGTCAGCCTGCTGGCGGAAGACGGCATCACCGCCGCCAGCCGCAAACGCCGCGAATTCCTCAGCGGCGTCAATTGCCACGCCGGCCAACTGACCTGCGCCCCGGTGGGAGCCGCCCATGCTTTGCCGGTGACCGATGCCTCCGTCGCCCTCGGGCTGTCTTGAATCACATCGCTGGCTATCCCGGCTCGCCCTCAGGAAAAATGACCTCCACCGGGGTCTCTTCCTTGTGGTCGAGCCATTTCTCCATCGCCACCCGCAGCGGTGCCAGGACTTCCGGTCTTGTCTCCGCGAGGTCCTTCAAGCCATCCGGATCCGACCGCATGTGATAGAGTTGGAAATGCCTGGTGCCCTCCACCGTCGGCGTCATCACCAGTTTCCAATCCCTCGTCCTCAGACAGTGCTGCTTGGCAGCCAGGACCCTGGGCCGATACTCCGCCTTCATCACGAACTGATGGTTGTAATCGGGATCGATGAAAGTCAGCTCATCCATGGGCGGCAGCGGCGGGCGCTCGATCCCCGGCACGCGGAACTGGATGAAGGGAAATTGCGTTTCCCCGAAGTACGGCAAATCCCGTGGTTCCGCTTCCCCCCGTATCCATGACGAAAGATCCTGACCCTCCCAACCCGCATCCGGCTCGGCACCGGCCAGCCGGGCCAGGGTCGGAGCAATGTCCAGAGTCCTGACTTGGGCATCGATCCGCCTTTCCACCGCCCCCGGCACCCGCATCGCCAGCGGAATGTGGAAGCCGTGACCCGCCCCTTCAAAAGTCAAACCATGCCCCAAGGTCACCCCCGGCTCGTAAAGGTCATCGCCGTGATCCGAGGATAGCACGACAATGCTGTTTTCTAACAGTCCGTGTTTCTCCAAAGCCGCGATGATCCGGCCGAAACAGGTGTCGAACTGCCGGGTGCAGCCGTCATACAGCGCCCGGATCTGCCGCACCTCGGCCTCCGGCAAGGCATTCCATTTGTCCTCCAGATCCGTCCCGCCGATGAATCCATCGATATCAAAGTCCACCCCCGTGGCATTCGGCCCACGATACTCCGGATCCGCAAACATCCGGCAATAGGGCTCGGCCGCACGGAAGGGCAGGTGATTGCAGGAGTAGAAAACATTCAGGAAAAACGGCCCGCCTTGCGCTGCCTTTTCCTCGATCATGCCCTCCACCCTCCGCGTCACCACTTCCGGCGTCACAAATTGCGCAAAGGAACGGATCTGGGGAAACAAGCGGTATCCCAAATCATTGTCGAAATACAGAGGCACCACAAAATGGGCCATCATCACCGCCTGACTCATGTAAATCCGGAAGCTGTCAAAGCTCGATACCCGGATGTCCTCGAAACCCAGTGGAGTGACCTCGAAAAACCCCGCACACCAGTCTCCCACCGCTGCCGTCCGGTATCCCTTTTGTCGCAGGACTTTCGCCAAAGGCACCGTCTTTGCTTCCATCGCCTCGATGTCTTCCCGCGGCGGAAACATCTGCCGGATGCCATGCGTGTGAGGCCACGTGGAGGTCATCGTGGTGATGTTGGATTCCAGGGTGGATCCCATGGGAGTCCGCGCGTTCATGAATTTCACCGCATCCTTGGCCCATCGGTCGATGTTCGGCGAAACCCCTTCCGCCGCGGGTCCGTCCGATCTCTGGGGCCGATATCCCGTGTATCCCAAACGGTCTCCGCGCAGCGAATCGGAACCGATGATGATGATGTTCGGTGGCGCGTCCGCCCCGGGTTTTCTGACGGTGGCAATGTCGTCGCGAGCTTCAAGAATCCGTTGGGCGGCAAACCCTGAAATGCCCAGCAAGAGCATGCCGATCAGAACCCCGCGGAACCTTCGTCCCCCGGCTCGCCAGGCCAGCACGATCGCGCCCGATACGACCAGCCACGGCAGGACATCGAAGGCAAAGCCATTCACCCATGGCTGCCAGGATTCCGGTGGCCACTCGAGAATCCCGTAATACCAATTTCCGAACGCTGCATCTCCCGTGAAGTAAGGACGGTCATGCACCAGCCGGAACATGAAGTATCCATGCAACACCGCAGCCCCCGCAAAGCCGGCCAGCATCCGCGGCCAGAACCGCTTCAGCCGGTGGCGCCATAACCCGAGGTAAGGGACCAAAAGCAGCCAGCCGATCACCCCGACGATGACGTAGGC
Organism: Akkermansiaceae bacterium; assembly: GCA_025457665.1. Classification (GTDB taxonomy): domain Bacteria; phylum Verrucomicrobiota; class Verrucomicrobiia; order Verrucomicrobiales; family Akkermansiaceae; genus Haloferula. Next base: position 67,267 of record JALOTY010000004.1, read on the forward strand.
CACCAGCACCAGCAGGTTCTGGCCGATGAGGAAACCGAGATAATCTCTCAGCGCCAGTTCGCCGAACTTGCTTTCCATGCCGCCGGAACGATTTCCCATCAGTCGGAAAATCGCCGCGGCATACTGCCAAACCAGAAATCCCAGCACCCCCCAGGCCACCGGCTTGGCCATCCCTCCCCAGCCGCGTTCATGGCGATTCATTTCGTCTCACCTCCTACGATCACCCAGTTTTCACTCACGATTTTTTCAATCACCACGCCCCGGGGAGATCTCGCACCGGTGGGTCTTCTCAAGGTCAAGATCACCGATGCGGCCTTCCCTCCATTCGCCTGATAGATCGCCAGCAATCGACGATCGATCTCCCCATCTCGCCGGACATAGCCGATGAGAAACTCCGTCCCCTGGCGCGTGCCGAGTTGATAGGCGCGCCACATCTCCTCGTTCTGAAATTCGTGGCTGTAGAGCGCCAAACTGTCCGGCGCGCAGAGCAGTCGGAAATCCACCCCAGCGCCCTCCGGCAGTCGCTTGGCGTAGTCATCCCATTCCAGCGGCTGGTAGCAAACATCCGTTTCCCAATCCACCTTCGCCACCCCGTCCTCCACCACCATCAGCACCTTGCGGGAGCGTTCCAGTTCGTTTTCATAAACCACCTGCCAGAACTCTTGATCCCCGAGAACCACCGGGGCCATGCCGCCCATCCGCACGAAATCCGGAGTCCCCGGATCGTGCCGCGCATACCAATCCATCATCAACGGTGCCACGCGCTCCGGATCCCTGACGTGACGCAATTTCGCCTCCACATCGTGCGCCAAGGTATAGTCCCGCAATCCCCGCTCGATGGTCTCCACGAGATCCAGCGCCTCCGCCTCGGAAGCTTCATCCCCCTCCACCCGCTGGCGGACCACTTCGCGCACCTCGGCCACCTCCTCTTCCCGCTCCTGCCCCCACCAAAGCCCCGCAATCACCGCCCCGGAAACCAGCAGGAGGATCAGCACAAACCACCCATACGGCACCACCTTGCGTTGGTCCGCCTCCTTCCATTCCACCTCGGGATCCGCTTTTTCGACAAACTCCTCGATCAGCTTCTCCACTCCCGGCTCGTGGCTGCGTCGATGGTACTCCGCCTTCGCCGAATCCAACTTGCTCGCCCGCTCGGGCGCTGGCGGAAGTTGCAGCCTCGCCACCGGAATCACGTCGTCGCCGTCCAGGCGCAGAACCTCCTCGGTCGATGAAGGATCCTCCTCCACCACCTTCAGCTTCACATCCTTTTCCTCTCGTGGATCGGCCAACGGCGATGAACAAACCCGGATTTGTCATTCGACGCAATCCCCGGGTCCGACTTTAATGCGCGGGAAACCTGCCGATGACCCCGCGCATCCTGATTCTGACCGCAGCCTTTGGCGAGGGCCACAACAGCGCTGCCCGCAACCTCGCCCTGGCCCTGCGCGAGGCCGGGGCCGATGCCCGCGTGGAAGATCCCTGTCTCCTCGGTGCCCCCGTGACCACCCGCGCCCTCTCCAAGGGCTATAGACTGATCACCACCCATTCGCCGAAAGTCTGGCACAAGCTCTATCAGCACACCGGGGATGTCGATTTCTCCAAGCAACGCATGCCTCTCATGCGAAAACCGGAGAACGAAACTGCCCGGCTCATCGAGGAGTTTCAGCCCCACGCCATCGTTTCCACCTACCCGCTCTACCCCTATTTCCTCGACCGCATCTTCCAAACGCAGGCTTCCCGACCGCCCTGTCACACGGTGGTGACGGATTCCATCGAAATCAACGCCGCCTGGATCCACGCTCCCAGCGATTCCTGGATCGTCACCGATGTTCACACCCGCGAGGCGATGGTCCGCCTCGGCATCGATCCTTCTCGCATCGTGGAAACCGGCTTTCCGGTCCACCCGGATTTCTCCCGCCTCAGCCCGCTCCCCGCCCAGGCTTCCGTGGAGCCTTTCGACGTCCTCTACTTCGCCACCGCCAAGCTCCCGCACGTCCGGCGTTTCTCCAAGGCCATCCTCAACGCCTCGCCCCACACCCGAATCACCATCGTACTCGGGCGCAACGTCCGCCTGCTCTACCGCCGCGCCCGGGAAATCAAGGACGCCTGCCCCGGCCGCGTCCGCATCAAGGGCTGGACCCGCCGCGTCCCCTCGCTCCTCACCTCCCACCACCTCGTCATCGGCAAGGCCGGCGGGGCCACAGTCCACGAAGCGATCGCCGCCTGTTGCCCCATGCTCGTCCACCATCTCGTCCCCGGGCAGGAAGAGGGAAATCTCGACCTCCTGCGGCGCATCGGTGCCGGCGACCTCGCCCCAGGTCCCGGTGCCGTGCATCGGCACCTTTCCGACATGCTGGCAGACCGTGCCAGCGGGTGGCGCGCCATGAAATCCTCCCTCGCCCGCCACGGCAGGAATGCCGGAGCGATTGCCGCCGCCAGCCACATCCTGCGCCATCTCAAGGAATCTTAAGAAACCTCCGCGCCATCGCGCCGGTCCCGAAGCTGCCCCAAGCCCGCGCAATCCCGCCTTGAAATGCACCCACCCCCGTGCATTCTCCCCGCCCTTCCCGCCCGACCATGGCAGCCCTTCGTTTCCAAGCACTTCCCGGATTCCGCGACTTCACCCCGCGCGACTGCGCCGTGCGCAACTACCTCTTCGAAACCTGGCGCAAGGTCGCCAGAACCTACGGCTTCGTCGAATACGACACGCCCATCCTCGAAGACACCGCCCTCTACCTGAAAAAATCCGGTGGCGAACTCTCCTCCCAGCTCTTCCGCTTCGAAGACCAGGGAGGTCGCGATGTCTGCCTCCGCCCGGAAGTCACCGCCTCCCTCGCCCGCCTCGCCGCCCAGCACCAGCGCGATTTCCCGAAACCCCTGAAGTGGTTCGAAATCGGCCAGTGCTTCCGCTACGAGAAACCCCAGAAAGGCCGCGGTCGCGAATTCTATCAGTTCAATGTCGATATCCTCGGCGAACCCGGCCCCACCGCCGATGCCGAACTCATCGCCCTCGCCATCGATACCATGCGCGCCTTCGGATTCGCCGCCGGCGATTTCATCGTCCGCGTTTCCGACCGCCAGGCCTGGCTCGATTTCGCCGCCGCTCGCGGCATCGCCGATGACCACATCCCCGGATTCCTCCAGATCATCGATAAACTCGAACGCGAGAAACCCGAAGTCACCGCCGCAAAACTCGCCGACCTTGGACTCAACACCGAAGATGTGACCGGGTTTATTGACGATCCCGCCAACGCTTCCACCGCCTTCTCCGCGATCCGTGCCGACCTTGCCGCGCGCGGGCTGGATGATTTCGTTGAACTCGATCTCTCCATCGTCCGCGGTCTCGCCTACTACACCGGCGTCGTCTTCGAAGTCTTCGACTCCCGCAAATCCATGCGCGCGGTCGCCGGCGGCGGTCGCTACGACACCCTCGTCCACACGATTTCCGATGGCGGCGTCGATCTCCCCGCCACCGGCTTCGCCATGGGCGACTACGTCATCCGCAATCTCATCGAGGAAACCACCGATCCCCGGATGAAACTCGAAACCTGGCTGCTGCGTGAATCCGCCGCCTGTGAGGTTTATCTCGTCCTTGCCGATGATTCAAAACGCCCCGAAGCCCTCTCCATCCTCAGCGATCTCCGCGCCGCCGGCATTTCCTGCGATCTGCCATTCGGCAGTGTGAAGATCGGCAAGCAATTCCAGAATGCCGAAAAAGCCGGAGCCCGTTTCGCCCTCGTCATCGGTTCCGAACTCCCCGAACTCACCCTCAAGGCCCTCTCGTCCCGCAGCGAGGAAAAATGCCACGTCCTCGGCCTCGCCGATTTCCTCACCACCCGACTCCAACAACCCGACGGCCCGCTGATTGCTTAGGCGGACCGTCAGGGAGTCTTCGCAGGATGCACATGATGGAAAGGATGTAAGGATGGATCTGGAAACCGAAACAAAGACGATCATCGGCATGGCCTACGAAGTGATGAACGAAGTCGGCTGCGGGCTCCGCGAAAAAGCCTACGAACGAGCCCTCGTTCGCGAATTCCAACTCCGCTCGATCGCCTTCGACCAACAACGCCAGTTCCCGGTCATTTATAAAGACACCCTCATCGATACCCTGATCCCCGACCTGATCGCTTTTGACAATATCATCATCGACACCAAAACCATCGAGCAAATCACTCCGCGAGAGGTCGCCCAAATGCTCAACTATCTCCGCATCACCCGGCTGCCGATCGGTCTGATTCTGAATTTCTATCACCCGAAAGTCCAAGTGAAGCGAATCCACCTTTCTCCGAAAAACTAGACCTCGATCCCATCCATCCTTTTCATCAAGTCCATCCCGCAACCGGTCCCCAGAACTTCTCTTCCCCATGCGCTCGCACCACTGCAACGAACTCCGCTCCTCCCACATCGGCGAAACCGTCACCCTCGTCGGCTGGGTCAATTCCGCCCGTGACCACGGCGGCGTGATCTTCATCGACCTCCGCGACCGCGAAGGTTTCACCCAGTGCGTGTTCCGCCCGGAAGAGAACTCCAGCGCCGCCAAGCTTTCCCACCAACTCCGCGAGGAAGACGTCGTGCAGGTCACCGGCAAGGTCAGCGCCCGGCTCGAAGGCACCACCAATGCCAAAATCGCCACCGGTGAGATCGAAATCGTCGCCAGTGATCTGGTCATCGTCAACAAAGCCGATGTCCTCCCCTTCCAGCTCGACAAGGAACTCTCCAACGAGGACCTGCGGATGAAATACCGCTACCTCGACATCCGCCGCGCGCGCATGACCCGCAACCTGCGCACCCGCCACCGCGTCACCAAGGCCACCCGCGATTTCCTCGATGAACAAGGGTTCTGCGAAATCGAAACCCCCATCCTCTCGAAGTCCACCCCGGAAGGTGCCCGCGATTTCCTCGTCCCCTCCCGCCTTCAGGCCGGGCATTTCTACGCCCTCCCCCAGGCACCCCAGCAATACAAGCAGCTCCTCATGGTCGGCGGCATCGAGAAGTATTTCCAAATCGCCAAATGCTTCCGCGACGAAGACCTTCGCGCCGACCGCCAGCCGGAGTTCACCCAGATCGATATCGAAGCCTCATTCGTCGAACAGAATGACATCATCTCGCTCGTCGAAGGCCTGTTAGGCCGCATCTTCAAGGAATCCATCGGCCGCGACATCCCCGCCTCCTTCGAACGCATCACCTGGAAAGAAGCCATGGATGTTTACGGTTCGGACAAGCCGGACCGCCGCTTCGGCATGCACCTCACCGATCTCGGAGCCGTCTTTGCCAACTCCTCTTTCAAAATCTTCTCCGGTGCCCTCGCTTCCGGCGGCGTGATCAAGGCGATCAATGCCAAGGGGTTTTCGAGCATCACCACCGGCCAGGTCGAATCCCTCACCCAAACCGCCATCCAGGCCGGGGCCAAGGGCCTTGCCTACATCCAGGTCCGCGGGGAAACGGTGGATACCTGGCGCTCGCCGATCACCAGGTTCCTTTCCCCCGAGGAGATCGAAGCCATGAAGGCCGCCCTCCAGATCGAGCCCGGCGACCTCATCCTCTTCGGTGCCGGCCCGTGGGAACAGGTCTGTGAAATCCTCGGCCGCGTCCGCCTCGCCGTCGCCAACATGCAAAACCTGTTAGAAGGCAATGAGGAACTCAATTTCCTCTGGGTCACGGAATTCCCCCTGCTGGCCTTCGATGAGGAAAGCAACCGCTACGTTGCCGTGCACCACCCCTTCACCCGCCCCCTCAAGGAGGACGAGGACAAGCTCCTCAACGGTGAACTTTCCACCGATCTCCGCGCCCAGGCATACGACGTCGTCCTCAACGGCCACGAACTCGGCGGCGGCTCCATCCGGATCCACGAAGGCCCGCTCCAGTCGGCGATGTTCAAAGCCCTCGGCATCTCGGAAGAACAAGCCGCCGAGGAGTTCGGCCACATCCTCGATGCCTTCCGCTTCGGCGCACCGCCCCACGGCGGCCTCGCCCTCGGTCTCGACCGCATCGTCATGCTCATCTGCGGTGAAGACAGCATCCGCGAAGTGATCGCCTTCCCGAAAAACAACAAGGGCTCCGACCTGATGTCGCAGTCGCCTGCCGAGGTCGATCCCAAGCAACTCCGCGATCTCCGCATCCAGACGGTGAAAAAGCCAACAACTCCTCCTCAGGCCTGATTGCTCCTTGAGGCGCTTCACCCCTGCCTAAACCACCTCCGTGGTTTAGGCATTTTTTTGCTCATTTTAGGCCATTTCAATTCATTTTGCGCGGATTTCCGCCCACCATTCCACTTTCCTCTTGCTTCGTCCCGTTTTCTGCTCATTCTACCTCTGAAGCCCATTTTTTGAGCAGTTTTCCACCATGTTAAAGGAACTCTCCAACCTGCAAATCGAGCAAGAACTCGGTCGTCGCCTGCGCCGTCGGCGCTTGGACTTGAACATCAGCCAAACCGCTTTGGCGGAGAAATGCGGCCTTGCCCGCCGCACGATCACTGCCGCGGAGAACGGTGAAGGCAGCACCCTCACCACCCTGGTGGCCCTGCTCCGCGGCCTGGACGCCCTCCATGAATGGGAAAGCTTCCTCGCAGACCCGGGCCCCAGCCCCATGATGCTCCTCAAGCTCCGGGAAAACCCACGGAAATACGCCTCCAAACCCCGCAAGCCCCAGCCCGCTACAGAGTGGAAATGGGGAGACGAAAAGTAAGCCCACGGCACGCACCCCATGACCCTCGCTGAAATCCACCTCTACGAGACGCGCATCGGCGCCGTGTCCTGGGATCCGTCACGGGAGCTGGGGACTTTCGAATACGATTCGGGCTTCCTCGGCAGCGGCATCGAGGTCTCCCCCGTCCACCTCCCCCTGCGCCCCGGCCGTTTCACTTTCCCGGATCTCCCGCGCGAAACCTTCAAGGGCCTGCCCGGCTTGCTGGCCGATGCCCTGCCTGACAAATTCGGCAACCTCCTCATCGATCAATGGCTCGCCCGCCAAGGCCGCAGCGCAGCGTCCTTTGATCCGGTCGAACGCCTTTGCTACCTCGGCACCCGCGCCATGGGCGCGCTCGAGTTCCGCCCCGCCATCCTCAGCGCCGGACCATCGGAGCACCTCCACCTCGAAGAGTTGGTCAAACTCGCCAGCGCCGCCCTCGCCTCCCGCGATGCCCTCCACGCCAATCTCAGCCAAACCCCGGAAGCCCTCGCCACCATCCTCCGCGTCGGCACTTCCGCCGGTGGCGCCCGCGCCAAGGCCGTGATCCACTGGAACCCCGAAACCGGTGAAGTGAAATCCGGCCAGGTCGCTCCCGATCCCGGTTTCGAAGCGTGGTTGCTGAAATTCGATGGCGTCGCCGAAAACCGCGACAAGGAACTCCACGACCCGCTCGGCTTCGGCCGCATCGAATTCTCCTATCATCTCATGGCCCGCGAGGCCGGGATCACCATGAGCGATTGCCGCCTGTTAGAGGAGAACGGCCGCGCCCATTTCATGACCCGCCGCTTCGATCGCAATGAAAAGGGCGGCAAGTTCCACGTTCAGAGCCTTTGCGGCATCGCCCACTTCGATTTCAACCAGGCCGGTGCCTATTCCTACGAGCAGGCCTTCCAAACCGGCTTCCGCCTCGGCCTGCCGCAGGAAGACATCACGGAAATGTTCCGCCGGGCTGTCTTCAACATCCTCTCCCGCAATCAGGACGACCACACCAAGAACATCGCCTTCATCATGGACCGCCGCGGCCAGTGGCGGCTCGCTCCGGCCTTCGATGTCGTTTATGCTTACAATCCCTCCGGTGCCTGGACCTCACGACATCAGATGAGCCTGAATGGCAAACGCGATGATTTCACGCCGGATGACCTCATCACCGCCGCCGGTCAGGCCAATCTCCGGCCCGCCAAGGCCAAACACATCCTCAGCACAGTGCGCTCCGCCATCTCCCATTGGCCGGATCATGCCGCCGTCGCCGGCATCGATCCCGCCACCGTGGAAAGCATCCGCAGCAGCCTCCGTATCTAACAGATTTACCATTGTCCCGAAAAAGGAAATCGGCTCACAAACTCCCCCCGGAGTTCGTGAGCCGATTTTCTCTTGTCCCTGTGGTGTGTGAAACCGGGCTCAGCCGGCACCACCCGACCCCCCGGTCCGGTGACGCCTGCGTCGCTGACACCCGCAAGATGCCTGAATCCCTCCGCCACTTCCATTCCGTGATGAAGGATGCACGATCGCGGATCACTCAAACTTGTATCCACTTCCGCCACTTCGTGCTCAACATAAGGGCTTCGATTTCCGCTTCCGGATAGATCCGGCTCAGGACCTCACGATACGCCGACATCTGCCCCTCATACCTTTCACGCAATTCCTCGGGATCAGCCACGGCATCGGTTTTGAAATCGATGATCCACACCCGCCGCCCATCGCCGGAAACATGGAGTCGATCCAGCACCCCGCTCCACCAACGACCTTCGATGATCGCCTCCACCGACTGTTCGCGGAAAAGTTTCATATCACGCCCCTCGCGACAGAATACCCCGCGAATCTCCGGCACCTCTAGTAATTCGCCGACCAGCTTGCCCGCCGCCGTCGCGGGAAGGACCGCAGGCTCTTCATCGATCCAGCCGATGCCCTCGAAGACCTCATGCACCTCGCTGCCAAAGACCTTGCCGGAAGAGGAATCCATGGATCGACCGACCATCCCTGCCTTGACGCTGCTCGCCGTCGAGCGACTGCGCATCGGCTTGGCGGGTGCCAGTTGCGGCCTCGGGGAAACAGGCATTGGCGTCCGCTCGCCGATTTCTTCATACCATCCCACATCGCCCGTTTGCCAAATCCTCTGCCCACCTTCGAGCCCCAACGACTGCCGGATCCAGTTCGCTGGCGAGGCGTGAGATTCCGATTCCTTGCGGGAATCCGGCACTGCGGGCAAAAGCACATAGAGACCGCGTTTTGCCCGGGTGAGAGCCACGTAGAGCACACACATCGCCTCATAACATTGCCCCGCCGCCCATTCCTGCTCGGCATCCCGCAGCACTGGAAACTGCCCCCTCACCCAGGCTGCCGGATTCTGCAGCACCCAGCCATCGCCCGCGGTGATCCCGAACTTGCCGGCATTCGGCACCTGCTTGTCCTCGATCTCGGGCAGGACCACGACATCGAATCCCAGTCCCTTGGATTTGTGAATCGTCATCACCTGCACCGCTGCCACGCCCGGACTCTGCGATACTTCCAGGCCCTCCACCCACGCCAGAGCCGCCCTGGCCCCGCATAGGCCCGCCGCATCGAAGGCCGACCATGCACCTAACAGGTCCGCCGCACGCCGCCTGCCAAAATCCGACAAATCCTCCCACAAGGGCTCCACCACCGCACGCATCATCCCCGCGATTCCGTGGGCCGATGCCTCCGCCAACAAACCCTCCCAGCGCGTCCAGTCGTTTTCATACTGCGATTGCAGTACTTGCTCGATCGGTGACATCCGCAGCACCGACCTCTGAAAGTCATCGGCAGGATCCGCCAACCAGCCTGCCAGCGCCACCAGAGCCACTCCCACCGGGTGGTCCTCACCCGGCCGACGCACGCCTTCCTCGATCACATCAAAACCCTCGGACCGCAGTTTCTCCGCCACCGTCCGAAGTTGATCATTGGTCCGCACCAGCACTCCGCAAGTCAGCTCACGCTGCCCCACGCCGATTTCCCGCAGGATCGCCACCAGCCGGTCATGCCGCTCCTCCGCCTCGCCATCGATGATTTCCACACGGCTCTCCCCGGTCATCGCCGCCCTTGCCGGCACATGTTCTTCCCACGGCCAACGCTCCGCCACTTCCCTGCCGAACAGGTTTCGCAAGGTCTCCATGTCACCGCACACCTGGTTCACCAAGGCCAATACCGCCTCGCAGGACCGCCAGGAATCGGGCATGGATGCCAAGGTCATTTCACTCCCATACCGCTGCCGCACGCGCTCGAACAAACGCACATCCCCCCCGCGCCAGCCATAGATCGCCTGCTTCACGTCCCCCACCACAAAAAGCGATCCCGCAGGATCACTCGCCGCTTCATCGAGCAGCGGCTCCATCCCCCGCCACTCGGCCGGGCTGGTGTCCTGAAACTCATCTAACAACCAATGCTGATACCGCGCATCGAGCCGGAAATCCACGGCCTCCCGTCGCAAGCGCTGTTCCTCGTTTTCCATCCACCGGCCCATCAGGACCTTGACGTCATCGAATCCCAGCATCCCCCTCCGCCTCAAGCGCCGCTCGCATTCCTGATCGTAACGCGCCACCAGCTCGATCACCGCCCGTGTCCGCCCTACCGCCGCCGCAAGTTCACAGGCGGCAAGCAGCTTCATGGTCTCCGCCATTCTCGCCTCCAGTTCCGGCCCATGGCGGAAGACCTTGTAGTGCTTGAGTTCCAGCGGTGCCCGCCCCGATGCCCATTCCACCCACGCATCAAACATTCCGCCCGCACGGTCCAGCGATCCGCTGCCGATGCCATGTGCGGCGATCGCCTCCACCATTTTTGCAAAGGCCGCAGGCTGCCGTTTGTCGGTCCATTCGATGCCCTCCGCCGCCTTCATCATCGCCACAGCCAGCCCCTGTTTCCGCTCTTCCCACACCCTCACCGCAGTCTCTTCTTCGGGCTCGTAGGCACTCAACGCCGCGCCCGACTTCCACAGACCGTGCCACTGTTGGAAAAAGCCTCCCAAAGACCGCGCCACGCCGCGTTCATCACGTCCTATCGTCGCCCGCCGGAAAGCGTGCAGGAAACCCTCCGCCTCCTCCCCATCCAGCGCGTTGCCCAAAATGTCCGTAAGGATCTCCTCCAGCGCTGCTTCAAGCTTCGGACCCTGCACCAACTCGAATTTCCCGCCGGTCAGACCCAGCTCATACTGGAAACCTCGTACCACGCGCGCGAAAAACCCGTCCATCGTCCCCAGATTGAATCGCGGCAGGGCCCGCACGACTTTCTCTAACACCTCCATGGGATCCAAAGGCTGCCCCACGTCCTTGCTCAATCTCCCGGCTTTCGATTCATCGAGCACCGCTTCGCCCAGCTTCGATAAAACAGAATCCGCAAACTCGCCGGCCGCCTTGCGCGTGAAGGTCAGCGCCACGATCGATTCCGGGTTCACGCCCATCGCTCCCACCAGCCCGATCACCCGGTTGCCCAACTGATAGGTTTTGCCGGACCCGGCGGAGGCCAGGATCATCAGGTTCTTGCTCAGGATCTCGATCTTCATGCGTCAGCACTCCTTTCCATCATCTCGCCCAAGGGACGCCCCATCGCCAGCACCTCGAAGTCATCATACTGCACCCGCTCGTCCGCCGGACCAAAGTTCCCGGCCTTCACCTGGGCGATGATCCACCGCGCGCAGGACATCGCCGCATCCCGGTCGTCCGTATCAAAATCCGGCCACAGCGAAAGCCCGGTCTCCCCCTCCGTCGCCCCCAGCACCAGATAGCCGAGTTCATCCACACTGCCCAGAAAGCTCGCATAGAGCGGGACCTGCAAATTGGTCCATCGCGCCGGTTTGCCTTTCGAGTTCCGGCACAACACGGCATCGACGTTTTCCAAATGTTCGGGAAGCCGCGTGTTCGCCCTCATTTCCAGGCGGTGATCCTTCTCCACATCCTTCTTTTCCTGATAGGTCTTGTAATCCACCACCCGCACCCGGCCGTCCTCATGTTCATCGATCCGGTCCACCTTGCCCACCAACTCCACACCATCGACATCGATCACGTATTTCCTCTCCACCTCGCGCACCCGCCAACCCTCGGCCCGCAAACAGGCCTGTTGCCGGGCAAACCACCCGAGCCTCTGCCTCGCCCCATCCATCTGGATGCGCACGGCAAGGGGCGGCGAGGCACCGTGTCGCTCGGTGACAACTCTAACAAGTTCATCGAACAACCATTCCTCCAGAGCCTCGGTTTTGGAAAACTCCCTCGCCTCGGCATCTCTTCCCCAACGCTCCAGCACGAGGTGGATGACATTGCCGAAATCGCGGGCATTCCATTCCACCCTTTCGCCCTCCCGGCCATACATGCCCACGCCATGCTTGAGAAAAAATCGCAAGGGACAGGCGAGAAAATCCCGCAGCGCCGTGACACTCAGGCGGGCTTTCACCGGCACTTCCGGCAGCCGCCACTTCCAGTCCGCCACCCACGACATCCCTGCATCCGGCGGTTCCACATCGCGGAAAAGTTCCTTCACCCTCCTCGCCAGTTCCGCACCCCTCGCCGCGAGCAGCAGCCTGGATGGCAGCAAGGCATCGCCATTCCCGCCCGACTTGCCGAGCAGCATCCCCACCTTTTCCCGCGAAGCGACCAAGGCATGGAAAAGATACGCATCCCGCGAGGCACGGCGTCGATCGGATGTCAGGCCTAACAGCTCTCTCACCCCATCACTCAACCACGCATCTCCCGCTGCGGAAGCCGGCACCCGACCTTCGTTCATTCCACAAACGATCAGATGGCGGCCGGGCTCATGCAGCAGTTCCAGCCACCCCATGACGTCCGCCACCCGCGCCTCCGGAACCTCGGGCACCGGGTCCGGAAGCTCGGCCATCAGCAGGTCCAGCCAGAATCCCGCATCCCGCGAAACCCGACCGATCACTTCCGCCATCTCCTGCATCCAGCCCCGCACCCCGACCCAGTCTCCTTGGGGATCCACTCTCTCTAACAGCCTCGCCATCGCCTCGCCGAAGGGCTGCCGAAGGAAGAACCCGCGTGCGACTCCGAGCTTCTCCATGGTTTCGGCCGCCCGCGGTGGTGGCAGTTCCTCGCCCCCCGCATGCCGTGGCTTTTCGAGTTCTTCGACGCGCTTCACATCCTCGCCCGTGGCTGCCAGCCATTGGTCGCGCATGATGGACAGCTCGCGCACCCGCTGGTGTCGCCAGCCGCCTACGATGCCGGAACTTTCCGGCGCACCGAGCAGATCGATCGCCGCCGCCACGCCGGGTTTTGCCAACCACGCCCGCCAAAGCGAAAGCCAGGAACGCTCGGCCGAAACCCGTCTGCCCGCCGGATTGTGCAGCAGCCATCCAGCCCGTCCAAAAGCCTCCACCAAGGCATCGGCCACTTCCTCATCCGCCGTCCCGAGCGCCAGATCACCCGCACCTGTCCCCGCCTGCGCCACCTGTTCCACGGCTCTTGCCGCCTGCTGCCGCGGGTCCGCCACCAACTCCACCGTCCCGGGAAAAGGCAGCTCCCGCTCCGCCCACGCATCCGGCATCGGCCGTCCCCAGAGGTCGAAGTCTTCACTCTGCGGCGCGGCGATAAGAAAAACCGCATCCGCCCCTTCCAGCCTCTTTGCCGCCGCCTCCGGCAAATCCGGCACGCCGGCCAGCACCACTTTCCCCGCTACCGGCTGCCGCGCCAGATCCTCGATCGCCCGCGATCGTCCCCGCAGCCCCCAGGAGCCGAGAAACGCTTCCTTGCGTCGCCACAGATCCGCCAATTGCCCCCAGCGATCCGCCTCCACCGATTTCCCCATCCGCCGCGCGCCGGACTCCAAGGTCAGCGCCGCTTCCTGCAAAGAACGTTCCAGTGCCACCAAGGACCTCGCCAAGGCCATGGCCCAGCCGCGACCTTCACCCGCATCCGGAGCCACGGGAAAGACCTGCGAAAACTCCGTCCAGTCATCGACCTCCTCCAAGGCCTCGACCCACGCCAGCACCTCGGCCGCTCCCGGGGCACACTCGATCTCGAGAAACCATCCCGGCGTCACCACCCGCGGCGCCAGACAAGGTCCGCGCTCCGCCAGCGCCTCTCGCAGACGCCGCCCGGACTGCGCCGTCGGCACCACCACCACCCACTCCGCCATTTCCTCCCGCCGTTCCCACAGCCAGTCCACCACGCGAACCAGAAGCGGCTCATCCCAGCCAAGAAAAACGCGACGACTCATCGCCGGAAAAATGCGGAAGCCCGCCCGCCAGCGAAAGCAAATACCATCCCCCTGGACCACTTCGGCCGCGGCCTATCCCTCCGCCCCGCAGTCCCATGCCGCCACCACGATCCGCGCGATCCCGGCAAAGGTCTCTTCGATCAAACTCGGCTTCCGCCCCCGCGCCCAGTAAGTCCGCCACTCCCGCCTCACCGGCTCCGGGCCCAGAGGCACGCTCGCCAGAGTGCCTTCCTCCAGTTCCTTGCGGGCCGACCATCGGGCCACCAAACCCACGCCGAGGCCCACTTTGGACATTTCCTTGATCGACTCCATGTCGCCTAACAGCAGCGGCTCGCGCAGCTTGATGCCCAGGCCGGCGAAGTAACGTTCGACCAATCGACGGGTCTCCGTCGCCCGTGCATGAATCATGAATTGCGCGGACTCGATCTCCGCTTTGGAAATCATCTCGCGCCCCGCCCACGGATGCTGGGGAGGCACCACAAAAAGCATGCTGTCATGAAACAAGGGGCACGACTCCAGTTCCGCCCCCTCTTTCACCCGCACGCCGAAAACCAGATCCAGCTCCCTTTCCTCCAGCCGCCCCAACAAGGCCGCCGTGTCCCCCGCTTCGATCTGCGGCTCGCAGCGCGGAAAACAGTCGCGGAACTCGCGGACCACCGTGGGCAGAAGAAACTGACATAGCGAATGCGGCGCACCCACCCTCACCCGCGCCTGCCCCCAGCGCTTCAGCCCATCCAGCTCCCTCACCGCCTGTTCCAGCTCGCCCAATACCCGGCGGCATCGATGCAGGAAAATTTCACCCTCCCTCGTCATCACCACCTTGCGCCCCAGCCGATTCAGCAACACACACCCCAACTGCTCCTCCAAGGCGCGCATGGAATGGCTGATCGCTGATTGGGTCAGAAACAGTTTTTTCGCCGCCAAGGTGAAGCTGCCCTCGTCCACCACGGAGACGAAGGATCGGATCTGCCGCAGATCTGGCAGGCGGTCAGTCATGAAGTTGTTTCATCGATGATTCCGCCAGAAAACAGCATGACGCATGCCAATGGTCCCGAACTTGGCATTCCTTAAGCTTTGTCGACGCATGCCTTCATTGGACTCGCGATCTCCCATCCGGCTGGCCTTTGTCCCCCTCAGTGATTGTGCCCCGGTTGCGGTCGCCCAGGAGCTTGGCATCTTCACGAAATACGGCCTCAACGTCCGCCTTTCCCGCCTGCCCGGCTGGGCCACCGTTCGCGATTTGTTCCTCTATGGGGAACTCGATGCCGCCCAATCCATCGCCGGCATCGCCTTCCACCTCTCCCTCGGTCTCAGCCGCGTGCGTCGCGATGTCGCCGTGCCCCTCATCCTCAGCGCCCATGGAAATGCCATCACGCTCTCCCGCGAACTCCCGCCGGAAGCCGTCGGCCGCGGTGACAAACTCGCCTCATTCATCCGCCACCGCTGGAAAAAGGACCGCCCGCTCACCCTCGCCGCCGCCCACCGCGATTCCTCCCACCACATCCTCCTGCTCGGCTGGCTCCGCCGTCATGGACTCGTCCCCGGCGAAGACCTCGAAATCGTCTTCCTCCCGCCCCCCCTCATGCCCTCGAATCTTGAGGCCGGGCACATCGATGGCTACTGCGTCGGCGAACCCTGGAACTCGGAAAGCATCCTCGCCGGCATCGGCTGGTGCCCGGTCACCTCGGCCGAACTCTCCACCGGTCACCCGGAAAAAATCCTTTTGCTCGATGGCAGTTTCATCGGCGAACGGCGCGATGAATCCATCGCCCTCGGTGCCGCCCTGCTCGACTCCTGCCGCCTTTGCCAGGAGCCGGCTTTCCGGAAAGAACTCATCCGCATCCTCGCCCGCCCCGAATACACCGGCTGCTCGGAAACCACCCTGCGAAACAGCCTCGGTCCGGTCTTCAATACCGGTCACGGCGAGATCGATGCCTCGCGCCTCCACCTCTTCTACGGCGGCGATCTGAATTGCCCGACGGTGGAAAAAGCCTCCTGGTTCCTCTCCAGCATGCGCGGCGCCAATCTCCTGCCCGAAGACATCACCGCATCGACCCTCACCCGGCTTTACCGACGCGATCTCTACAAGCTCTCGGAAAACGCCCTCCTCCCGGCCTGACTCTCCACGCCGGATGCCGACTCCGCCAAACTTCGCACTTGGCCCCCACGCATCCCCGGGGGCATCTTGAAGCCATGGATTCCACCGCGCCTCTACCCCGGCTCGTCATCGATGACCCTTGGCTCGAGCCCTACGCCGCCCGAATCCAATCGCGCGTTCAAAGATTTCAAGCCACCACCGCCCATCTCGCCCGCCTTGCCGGAGGTTCGCTTGCGGATCATGCCGATGGCCATGACATCACCGGCATCCACCGCCAGGGGGACGGCACCTGGATCATTCGCGAATGGCTGCCCAAGGCCCGGTCGGTTTCCTTGATCGGCGATTTCAACGGCTGGAATCGCGAAAGCCATCCCCTCCAGCCCTCCGCCCAAGGCCTCTGGACCCTCGAACTCCCCGCCGGCAGCCTCGCCCACGGGCAACGGGTGAAATTCCACATCGTCGGGGCCGATGGCTCATCTCGCGACCGCCTCCCGGCCACCATCCGCCGCGCCATCCAGGACCCCGAAACGCACGACTACTCCGGCCAAATCTGGCTGCCCGAGGAACCCTACCGCTGGAGGCATGAGTTCGATCCCTCCACTCTCCGCGTGCCACGGATCTACGAAGCCCACGTCGGCATGTCCGGTGAGGAAGGCCGCATCCATTCCTACCGCGAGTTTGCCAATACCGTCCTGCCCCGCATCGCCCGGCTCGGCTACAATTGCGTCCAGCTCATGGCCGTGCAGGAGCACCCCTACTACGGCTCCTTCGGCTATCATGTCTCCAGCTTCTTCGCGCCCAGCTCGCGCTTCGGCACCCCGGAGGATTTGAAATACCTCATCGATACCGCCCACGGCCTCGGTCTCGCGGTTCTGCTCGATGTCGTCCACTCCCACGCCGTCAAGAACCTCGCCGAAGGCCTCAATGATCTCGATGGCTCAGGCAACCTCTACTTCCATGCCGATGGCCGCGGCGAACACCCGCAGTGGGATTCGAAATGCTTCGATTACGGCCGCCCGGAAGTCCGCCGTTTCCTGCTTTCCAACGTCCGCTACTGGCTGGAGGAGTTCCGCTTCGATGGCTTCCGCTTCGATGGCGTGACCTCCATGCTCTACTGGCATCGCGGCACCACCAGCTTCGATCATTACGACAAATACTTCGTCCAGGACATCGATGAAGATGCCGTGCTGTATCTCCAACTCGCCACCGAATTGGCCCGCGCGATCCGCCCTGGCGTGATCCTCATTGCCGAGGACATGTCCGGCATGCCCGGACTCTGCCGTCCGGTGGCGGAGGGTGGCATCGGCTTCACCCACCGCCTCGCCATGGGCGTGCCGGACTACTGGATCAAGCTGCTCAAACACACTCGCGATGAGGATTGGAACCTCGATGAAATGTGGCACACCCTCGCCAACCGCCGCCATGGCGAGGCCAACATCGCCTACGCCGAAAGCCACGATCAGGCCTTGGTCGGTGACAAGACCCTCGCCTTCTGGCTCATGGATCAGGAAATGTACTGGCACATGGGCGTGGAGGATCCCCATCCGGTGATCGATCGCGGCATCGCCCTCCACAAAATGATCCGCCTCGTCACCTTTGCCGCCGCCGGCGAAGGTTGGCTGAATTTCATGGGCAATGAATTCGGTCACCCCGAATGGCTCGATTTCCCCCGCGAGGGCAACCAGTGGTCCTATCACTACTGCCGCCGCCAATGGTCGCTCGTGGACAATCCCGCACTGCGCTATCAGCAGCTCAATGAATTCGATCGTGCCATGCAAGCCCTCGGCGCCGCTTGGAATCTTCCCGGTGACTCCCGACCGCAGTGCCTGAATATCGACACTTTCAACAAAGTGCTCTGCCTCGAAAAAGCCGGGCTCGTGTTTGTCTTCAACTGGTCCCACGACCACTCGGTCGCCGGATACGAACTCCACATCCACGAAGCCGGCGAATACCACGTCGTGCTTGATTCCGATGCCCCGATCTTCGGCGGTCATGGCCGCATCGATCCCTCCGTGATTCACCCGGTGGGCGATGACAAAATCCTCCGCTTCTACACGCCTGCCCGCACCGCCATCGTCTTCGCCCGCGGCGGCACGGCACCCGGTCAATAGTCCCGGCGGGAAAAGAGCGTGATTGCCAGCCCCAGCACCACTGCCTGAAACAAGGCGGAGGTGCCGAAGACATACCACGCGCTGTGACGTGCCTCGTATTTCACCATCAGCTCTCGCATCTGCGGATCATCCCCGGCCCCCGTGAGGACCATCCCCAGATCCATGCCTTGAAGGGGGGATTCACGGTCATCGAAAACGATCAGGCGCTTCAGCCAAAGCGTGCATGCCCGGGTCTTCGGCAGCGGCGTCATGATGCCCTCAAAGGTCCTTTGCCACGACCTCGCCCCGCCCCCATCGCCCTCTTCCGCCACCTTGGTCTGCCCGGTGCTCACATCCACCGTCGCCCCCATTTCCGGCATCATCACACCGAACTTGTAAGTCAGATCCTCACCCCACTGCACCAGCAGGGAAAATCCCCAAATGCCAAGACCGGCGATCAGGGAAAAGGCCGTGGACTTCGTCACCACCGCCGCCAGCACGGACACACAGTAAATCAGGCTGAACACAAAGGTCACCACCGGCACCGCCCAAAAGATGCCGATGTTCCACTCGCCAATGCGGAAGCCGATCGCCAGAAACGCGATCAACGAAAGCAGGAAAACCTGCAAAGCCACAAACATCAACCCGCCGAGGTATTTCAACAGAAACAGCACCGGCCGACTCACCGGCTTGGACAGCGAAACGCCAATGGACCCCTCCGCCAGGAAATCCGGGAAAATCGAGATCGTCGAAATCAAGCCGATCAGAATCACCACCCATGCCAGCCAGTAACGCACGATGACATCGATGAAGAGCAGAATGTAAAACGCCGCCGCGTTCTCCGAACCCTCCGTCATCATCGGATTCGGGATCTTCTTGAATCCGAAAAGAGTCATCCCCTCCGCATCGAAGCCGATGGCCGCGTAAGCCACACCTATCGCCAGCGAAATCGCCAGTGCGATCCCGAACATCTTCCTCGCCCGCAGCAGGTGCAGGGAATCTAACAAAACCGCGATTGCCACTTGCATCATGACTCACCTCCCTTGCTTTGGCGGATCGCCCGCATGAAAACTTCTTCCAGCGATGTCCGCGTCTCGATGACCTCGCGCACCACCACGCCGGCCTTGCGCAGGGCATCGATGATCCCTTGCACGCCTTTCGCATCCTCACATTCGCATTCCACCCGGTCCCCCGCGACCTTCGCGCCCTCTCTCTCAAATGCCGCCTTCAGTTCAAAAGGCACGGGGCCCAGCGCCCGCACGATGAATCGGCTGCCGGACTTCACCAAATCCGCCGTCCGTCCGCGTTCGACAATCTTTCCCTGCGCCAGGATGGCCACTTCATCCGCCACCGCCTCCACCTCCGCCAGCAAGTGGCTGTTCACAAAAACCGTGCGCCCTTGGTCGCGCATTTTCTCGATGATTCCTCGGATCTCCACCCGCCCTTCCGGGTCCACGCCATCGGTCGGCTCATCCAGGAAAACGATCTCCGGATCATTCACCAGCGCCTGCGCCAGACCCACCCGCTGCCGCATGCCTTTCGAGTAGGTGCCATTGCGCTTGTCCGCCCAGTGACCCATGCCGACAAGCTCCAACAACTCCTCGGTCTTCACCGTCGCCTGCTTCGCGACCACCTTCGTCATCCGCGCCGAGTAGGAAACGATCTGCCGCCCTGTAAGGTAATCGGGAAACTTCGCATGCTCCGGCAGGTAGCCCACCTTCGCCAAGGTGGGTCGATGGCCGATCTTTTTTCCTAACAGCGTCCCGCGGCACAGGGTTGGCCGCACGATGGTCAGCAAGGATTTCACCAGGGTGCTTTTCCCCGCCCCGTTCGGACCTAACAGACCGAAGACACTGCCCGCAGGCACCGTGAGCGAAAGCTCCTTGAGCGCCTCGAAGCGCCCATAGCGTTTCTGGATGGATTCGATCTCGATCGCGGGAACGGACACGGCATCACCCCTAGCGGAGTCACCGTGCCCATAGGAAGAAAAACCGCCGGGCGGCTCAGACTTCCAGCATCAGTCGGGTGGGATTCTCGATGCAATCCTTCACGCGGATGAGGAAAGTCACCGCTTCCTTGCCATCGACTAGACGGTGATCGTAGCTCAGCGCCAGATACATCATCGGCCGGATCTCCACCTTGCCGTTCACCGCCATCGGACGTTGCTGGATGGCATGCATGCCCAGAATCCCGCTCTGCGGAGGATTGAGAATCGGCGTGCTCAGCAGCGAACCGTAAGTGCCGCCATTGGAAATCGTGAAAACCCCGCCCTGGAGGTCCTCGATCTGGATGCGGCCTTCCTTGGCCTTCATCGCGTAGTCGAGGATGTCGGTTTCGATTTCCGCAAAGCCCTTCTTGTCGCAGTCCCGGATCACGGGAACCACCAGGCCCTTTTCCGTGCCGATCGCCACGCCGATGTCGTAGAAGTGGTTCTCGACGATGTCATTGCCATCGATCATCGCATTGATCTGCGGCACATCCTTCAGCGCCTGGACCACCGCTTTGACGAAGAAGGACATGAAACCGAGTTTCACGCCATGCTTCGCCACGAATTGATCCTGCACCTGCTTGCGGAGATTCATCACTGCGGACATGTCCGCTTCATTGAAAGTGGTCAGAATCGCCGCCGTCTGTTGGGCATTGGTCAGGTGAGTGGCGATCTTGCGGCGCAGCATGCTCATCTTGCGGCGGGTGGTGCGGCCGTTCCCGGCCACCGCCTGGGTGTCCACCCTCTCCACCGGAGCGGCAGAAAGCTGGATCGGCGCGCGCGCCGGAGCAGGTGCTGGCGCAGCGGGGGCCGCCGGGCTCGGAGCCGCCACGGGAGTCGCCGGTGCCGGGGTCGATGCAGGAGCTGCCGCAGCGGCCGCACCCACGGTGATTTCCGCGATGACCACGCCGATGGCCACTTCCTCACCCGCAGGCACGAGAACCTTGAGCACGCCATCCGCATCCGCCACGAGTTCGGTCGAGACCTTGTCGGTCTCCAGAGTGACGATCACCTCACCCTTGGCCACAAAGTCGCCGGTCTTCTTGTGCCAGTTGGCGACGTTCGCGGAGGTGATCGACTCTCCCGCCGCAGGAACTTTCACCGGAACCACCTTGCCCTCTGCCGCGGCCACAGGAGCGCCTGCTGGCGCTGCGGCGACGGGAGAAGCGGGCGCTTCGGCTGCCGCCGACTCATCGATGGAGGCAATCACCGTGCCGATGGTCACTTCCTCCCCGGCCTGGACCAGGATGGTGATGCGCCCGCCGACTTCAGCCGCGAGTTCGTTGGAAACCTTGTCGGTCTCAAGAGTGACCAAGGCATCTCCGGGACGGACGATGTCTCCGGATTTCACATGCCAGTTCGCGACGTTGGCCGTGGTGATCGATTCACCGGCGGCGGGGACTTTGACTTCGGTAGCCATGGGAGGAAGTGGGGAATGGGGTCAGAGGCTGAAGGCTTTTTCGATAAGGGCTTTCTGGGCGCGATAGTGCATCGCCTTCGAACCCTCGGCCGGGCTGGAGGCGCGACCACGTCCGGCATAGCGCACGCGGCGATCGAGGATTTTTTCCAGTCGGGGGAAAATGTAGGACCATGCCCCCATGTTGAGCGGCTCTTCCTGCGCCCACACGAAGTGGCTGGCATTCGGGAACTGGCTGACCAGTGCCGCCACCATCTCGCGATGGAAAGGATAGAGCTGCTCGACCCGCAGAATCGCGGTATCCTGGATCTGCTTCTCTTCGCGGTAGGCGGCGAGGTCGTAGTAAACCTTGCCAGTGCAGAAGATCACGCGGCTCACCGCATTCGGGTCCGCGAAATGCTTCGGATCGGGCAGGATTTCCTGGAAACAGGAGCCTTCCACAAAGTCCTCGATCCTCGATACCGCTTCGGCCCGCGTCAGCAGGCTCTTCGGCGTCATGAGCACCATGGGCTTGCGGAATCCGCGCTTCTTCTGACGCCGCAGGGCGTGGAAATACTGGGCCGGGGTGGTGAAGTTGCCGACGATCATGTTCTGCTCGGCGCACAACTGCAGGAAACGTTCCAGCCTCGCACTGGAGTGCTCGGGACCCATGCCTTCGTATCCGTGAGGCAGCAGCAGCACGATGTCGCTGGGGGTCTGCCATTTCGACTCTGCGGAGGCGATGAATTGGTCGATGATCACCTGCGCGCCATTCGAGAAGTCCCCGAACTGGGCCTCCCAAAGAGTCAGCATCGCCGGAGCACCGAGGGAGTAGCCGTAATCGAACCCAAGCACCGCGAACTCCGACAGCAGGGAGTTGTAAACGCAGAACTTCGCCTGGTTCTCCGCAAGGTGTTGCAGCGGAATGTAGCGCTCACGGGTCTCGGAATCATAGAACACCGCATGACGGTGTGAGAAAGTTCCGCGGCGGCAATCCTGACCGGAAAGTCGGACCGGATGACCTTCTAACAGGAGACTGCCGAAAGCGAGGGATTCGGCGAAGGCCCAATCGATGGGACCACCTTCCTGCAAAGCCTCAATACGCCTCGGCACGAAGCGTTTCGCCAGGGTCGGGTGGAGATTGAAGCCATCCGGAATGGTCGTGAGCACCTTGCCGACGTGGTCGATCAGCTCCCGGTTCACCCCGGTGGGAACCGGCGCGTGATGATAGGGTGGCTGTTCGATCGCGGTGGAACCACTGAAGACACTGCGGTCTCCCTTGGCTTCATTTTCGCGCATCTTCTCGTATCCGGATTCCAATCGATCGAAGATTTCCTTCTCGATCGCTTCGGCGTCGGCCTGGGCAAGTTCGCCGCTGGCCACGAGTTTCTGTTTGTAAATCTGACCGACTGGCTCGCGCTGCTGGATGAGTTTGTAGATGTGCGGCTGGGTGAAAGCCGCCTGGTCGGTCTCGTTGTGGCCCTGGCGACGGTAGCAATACATGTCGATCACGATGTCTCGACCGAAACGCTGGCGGAATTCCAGGGCGAATCGGGCCGCCCAGTAGAGTTCCATCGGTTCCTCGCCATTCACATGGAGAATCGGAGCCTCGATCATTTTCGCCACATCCGTCGCGTAAGCGGAGGATCGGGCGTCGGCCGGCATGGTGGTGAAGCCGATCTGGTTGTTGATGATCAGGTGGATGGTCCCCCCGGTCCGGTATCCCGGAAGCTGGGAAAGATTCAGCACCTCCGCCACCGAACCCTGACCGGCAAAGGCCGCATCCCCGTGGATCAGAATCGGCAGGACACGCTTGCGATCGGTGGAAACACCGTCGTCCCCGATCAACCGCTGGCGCGCCCGGGCCTTGCCCTCAACCACCGGGTTCACGGCCTCAAGGTGGCTCGGATTCGCCGCGAGGCTCACGCGCACCTGACCATCGGGCAGTTCGCGGATGCTTTCGTATCCCAAGTGGTATTTCACATCGCCATCACCTGCCACCAGGTCCGGCATGTAGTTCGGGGTGAATTCGTAAAGGATCGTGGAAACGGACTTGGCCACGAAGTTGGCCAGAATGTTCAGGCGGCCCCGGTGGGCCATGCCCATTTCGATCTCCAGCACGCCACTCGATGGGCAAGCGCCGAGGATCGAGTTGAGGACGACCATCGCCCCATCGCCCCCTTCCAGAGAGAAACGCTTCTCACCCAGGAATTTCTTGCCCAGGAAGGTTTCAAAGGCGTCGGCCTCTAGCAGCCAGCGCATCGCCTGCACTTTCCGCTCCACCGGATCCGCCTCGCGCAGGACGCGTTGCTCGATCCTTTCCCGGACCCAGTGACGGACCGTGGTGTTGTGAATGTGCATGAATTCGAAGCCGATCGACCCCGAATAGGTTGCCTCAAGCGCGGCGATCATGTCGCGCAGGCGGAAAGTCTCGCCATTGCGGAAAAAGGGATTGGACGCCTCGCGGTCGAGATCCGCCTCGGTGAAACCAAATTGCTCCAAGGCCAGCCGAGGATTCCGCTCCGGCCCTCCCAGGGGATTGATGTCAGCCTGGGTGTGCCCAAGGGTCCGGTAATTGTAAATCAGGCTCACCACCTTGCCGTAAAACGCAATGTCGGCCATGGCGGATCCGGAGGCAGGGGCTGAGGCCGCCGGGGCACTGGCAGCGGCAGGCACTTGCGCCGCTCCGCGGTCGCGTGGCTGGGCCACTCCAAGCTCGAAGCCTTCAAAAAACGCAGCCCAGGTGGGCTCGACCGAGCGCGGGTCCTCCGTCCACCGCGCATATTGCTCTTCAAGGATATCCGCGTTCAGGCGGGCCGAAACCGACGATTTCATGGGCAGTGGGTACGTGAAGCGCGGCACGGGGCACCTGCATTTCCCGCTTGGCCCCCGCCGCGCAGCGCTTAGTTAGGGGGCAGCCAGCGCAACGTCAACCGCACAGCGCCCCTTTCTCCCGGAAAAATAAGGAAAACTGAGGAAATGATCGAAGTTCGTGATTTGACCAAACGCTTCGCCCGCCACCACGCGGTCGAGAACATCAGCTTCTCGGTCGGCCGGGGCGAAATCGTCGGCTTCCTCGGCCCCAACGGCGCTGGAAAAACGACCACCATGCGCATGCTCACCGGATACCTCCCCCCCACCTCGGGCAGCATCCAGGTCGCCGGCTTCGATGTCTTCCGGCAATCGATCAAGGCCCGCCGGAAAATCGGCTACATGCCCGAAAACGTCCCGCTTTACGACGACATGCGCGTCCGGGAATACCTGAAATTCCGCGGAAAACTCAAGGGCCTCGGAGCCCGCGAACTGCGCCAGCGGGTCAATGAGGTGATCGATCTCTGCGGCCTCGAACCCGTCCGCCGCAAAATGATCCGCGTGCTCTCCAAGGGCTACCGTCAACGGGTCGGCCTCGCCGATGCCCTGGTCCACGACCCCGACCTTCTCATTCTCGACGAACCCACCAACGGACTCGACCCCAACCAAATCCGCCAAATCCGCGAACTCATCAAACGCCTTGGCGAGTCCCACACCATCCTCCTCTCCACCCACATCCTCAGCGAGGTGGAAATGACCTGCGGCCGCGTGATCATCATCGATGGCGGCCGCATCCGCGCCCAGGACACCCCCAAGGCCCTCGTCGAAAACATGCGCGCCGCCGGCAAGGTCCTGCTCGAAGTCTGCGCCGACCCCGGCGTGGTCAGCGGGGCGATTTCACGGCTCGATCACGTCAAACGCGTGACCCACGAGGAACGACCCGATGGCTGGAGCCAGTTCGAAGTCCTGGTCGATTCCGGGACCGATGCCCGCGAGCGCATCCACGAACTCGCCAGTCAACACGCCTGGCCCCTCCGCAGCCTTTACCGAAGGGAGTCCACCTTGGAGGACGTTTTTGTCGAACTCACCCGTCGCGACTGAGCCCTCCCTCAGATGGCTCCTTGCGTGCAGCCCGGCATCGCTTAGACTCGCCCCATGCGCGTGATCGGCCTCATCCTCACCCTCAGCCTCGCCGCCTGCGGCGAGACGAAAACTTCCGGACCTATGGAAACTCCTGCAAAAGCCCCCGAGCAGCCCGCCGCCCCCGTCGTCAAAACCGATGAGGAATGGCGCGCCGAACTCACGCCCGAACAATTCAAGATCCTCCGCCAGGCCGGCACAGAGCGGCCGAATGGCGAAGTTTACAAACAGTTCAAGGCCCAAGGCGCCGGCACCTACTACTGCGCGGGCTGCGGTGCGGAGCTGTTCAGCTCGAATGAGAAGTTCGATTCCCATTGCGGTTGGCCATCGTTCTACGACCCCTCGAAGGCGAAAAACGTCAAAACCTCCGTCGATTACCACCTCGGCTACGCCCGCACCGAGGTCCTTTGTGCGATTTGCGATGGCCACCTCGGCCACGTGTTTGAGGGCGAAGGCTTCGACACCCCCACCGACAAGCGTTACTGCATCAATGGCACCGTGCTGAAATTCGTTCCCGCCGGCGAAGCTCCGCCCGCGAAAAAGGAAGTCCCGCCCGCCGAGAAACCGGCAGACACCGGCGAGAAAAAACCCTGATCGCTGGCATCTTCAGGCCGACTCCGCATCCGCCAGCCACAGCCGCTCGGCCGCCCGGCGCGGGTTGCCATCCTGCGGAATGCACTCGGCTCCCAAGGGCAGCCTGTAGCCGATTTCCCGCACCTTGCGGAACACCTCGCCGAAACGGATTTCCCCGGTATTCGGCTCGTGGCGGTCGGGAGAATCGGCAAATTGCACGTATCCGATCCACTCTTTCCCCCGCTCCAAGGCATCGAGCAAGTTGCCCTCGTATCGCTGCATGTGAAAAAGATCCCAGTTCAACTTCACCCATGGGGAATCGACCGCCTCACAGATGGCGATCCCATCCGTGCTGCCATAGAGGCAATGATCGGGATGGTTGAACGGATTCATGGGCTCGACGATCGCCGTGCAGCCATGCTCCTCCAGCACCGGCACCGCGGCCCGCAATTTTCGGATCACCGCCGCATGCATCTCCTCCTTGCTCACCCCCGGAATGTTGTCCCCGGCCACCACGCAAAATCGATCGCAGCCCGGCAAAAGCCGCGTGGCCTCACACGCAGCGCGGATCTCGGCCACGAAATCCGCCACCGGAAAATCCGGATGATTGATCTCCTTGCCAAATCCCCAGGCCGTGAATTGTGTCGCCGTCATCCCCAACTCCCGCAGCAAGGCCCCACCGGCCGCCAAATCCTTGTCACGCCAGGTCCATAGCTCGATCGCCGGAAACCCCAGAGCCGCCGCCTGCCGGATCCTCTCGATGAAATCCCCCTCAAACCACATCTCAATGTTCACCGCGATCGGGGTGTGGGGCGTCTTTCCAGGAAACTCAGGCGCAGTCGTCATGCCCGGACGCTAAATCGCCCGCCTCGACCGATGCACGCCAGAACCGGTCGGCCCCATCGATTTCCCCTCCCCCGGAAAAGCGAAAACCGTGCGACCCCCCCCGGAGTCGCACGGTCTTTCATGCGTAGCTGGTCCCTTGCCGGGCCGCCCTTAGGCAGCCTCTCTGATGCTTCGGCCCCCCGACCTCGGCATCCATGAACACTTCGGCATGATGTCCAGCTTGGAAAATCTGGAAGCGGACCGGGTATCGACCCCCCGGACGAATCCGGTCGCGCTTTCCGTGTCGGCGCCGATCGCTTTCGCGTTCGAAGCGGAAGTGATTCGCAGGCCCCCCGACCCTTGATTTCCATTCCCTTGCCCCGCCAGGCTTTGACCCCCGGCAAGCACCTTGTTTTTGAATCCGTGGATCATTTCGTCCGCGGCCTTCTCAGAGCGAACCGCCATCGCACCTTCCCGGCCTGTCAGGTGCAATCCCCCCGGATTGCAACCCGAGCTCATCGGGATCGTGTTGGAAGTCGTGTCGCTCATCATTTCCTTCTATCGGAGCGCAAAACTTCGATTTCCAAATTTCTTTGAATTTTTTCTCACCGGACTGTCCGGATCGACTTTCAGTCAGCGATTGCTGAAACCACGGGATACCGAAGGAAAAATTTTAGAGCCCCAGTTACCCCCCGAGAAAACAACACAACCCGTTTATAACCAGAAACAAACACAAGAACAACCAAACCCTCGATGCTCGAAACAATCCGCTCTGGGACGAGCTCAGCGAACTCCCGCGAGATTCTCGGCAGAGTGCCGATTCGACGAAAAAGCCCGAAAGAAAAGTCCCCTTTCCTCCCAGGCTCTCTGAAATTTCGTGGATTTCGTTTCCTTCGTGAGTCCCAAAGCGTTTTCCAGACTTCCCGCCCCTCCCCTGGCCCATCGGCATCCCTCAAGCGTCTTCCGCCAGCGAGGTGATGCGGTTGCGGCGCAGGAGCCGGCGACCCCAGATTCTCTCGGGACCACGAAGCTTTTTCACCTCACCGGGCGTCATCCGGGTGATCAGACGGATCGTCTTCGCCGGGCTCGGATGCTTGGCCGCACGAACCCTCACGGTCTTCGGCTTGCGCTTCTTCTTTTTCTTTTTGCTCCGTGGCTCGGCAGCCGGAGCCGTCACCGCCCCCGCCTTCTTCTTCGGCAGGACCAGGCTCCCATCCTCAAACAGCAGCACATGCCCCTGGCTCAGCAGCCAGAAAAGATCCAGCAGCCATTCCTTCGAAGGCTCCGCCTCCCCTTCCGGCAGCACCGCAGGCCACAGACCTTCCAGCTTCGCCTCAGGATTGGCATCCAACCAGCGGACGATCGCCGCAGGACGATCGGAAAGTTCATCGAAGCCATCCAAGGGATGCGGCCGCGCCGGACCGCAGAACAGTTTGCCCTGACGCTTGAAAATCGCCAGATGCTCCGCCTCCAACATCCGACAAAGCGGCGGAATCAACATCGCCGGATGCCTCCGGACATGACCACCAGCGATGCGGATCGATGCCATCACGCTTTCAGACAGCGCCGCCGGATCGATGTTCCCCGGCAGATTCAGCACACGGCATTCCTCAAAATACTCGCCAAAGCGGTTCTGCACGAAGTCCCGCTCGACCATGCCCCGATCCGTCATCCACGACTCATCATCTCCCCCCACCGCACGCCAACGGACTTGCTTGCGCATCGTGTCCAGCCAGGCATTCACCGCCTCCTCACCCCGCTCGGTGCGGACCTTGGAAACGAAACGGTCAAAGGGCAGATTCGCGAATTTTTCCCGATGCAGCCGCCGCAGATTCGCCTGATAGGAATGGAAATTCGGCGGCCCAAGCCACTCGCCCGACATCCCGCATCGCGCCACCACCTGGAAATTTCCCGAAGGCGGATCGCACTCCACTTCCTGGGTCTCATAGGCCATGGCAAAAAGCGGCGATGCCATGAAATGCGCCACCGCCTCGTCCTTCGTCACAAAGGCGGAGGCGTCGCGCCGACCGCAGAAAAGCGCCGGTTTGCCACCATCCAGCTCCAGTTCCAGCACGCACCGTTCACGCGATCCCAGGAACAACTGCGCCACATCAAACATCGAGTAAACCCGCGCCCGGTGCTGGATCTCCTTCACCAGAAGATGCACCCCTTCCTGCGAGGGTTTGATGGCAACTTTCAGACCGGCCAGGGGATCCGGCATCTCACGGCGGAAAGCGTCGCGTGAATCACGTCCACCCTTTTCCTCCCGGGGCGCGCGTCCACCGCCCCCACGGAAATCCCTGCGTCCACCTTCTCGGCGATCTCCTCCTTCACGACGTCCGCCACCATCTCCTTCACGACGTCCGCGCCCACCTCCACCTTCACGCCCACCGCCTCGGCGGGGGCGCTCGTCCTCAGTACGGAAGTCATCGTACTTCTTGGCAGGACCACTGTCACGGGCCCACGAAGGACCCAGGTCGAGGGCCGACAGAAGTTTCTCACGCTCGTTGGATGCGTCGCTCACGGCGCGGATAGTAACGGGCTTCGCGTGAATGACAAACTCCTCGTTGCACGATTATTTGGCATCGCCCGCCCCCAAAAGATCCAGCAAGCGCTGCGTGGCCCCCTCATGCCGACTCAGAACCCCTCGTGCCGCCGTCACCATGCGGGCCATGGCCGCATCGTCCGCCAGCAGAAGGGTGAGAGCCGCTTGCAACTCTCCCGCAGCCACCCGCCGTGCCCCGCCTGCGGCCACCAGCGAGGTCGCAAGAGGCTCGAAATTCTCCATGTGCGGGCCGAACACCACAGCCTTTCCCGCCATCACGGCTTCCGCCGGATTCTGACCGCCGGTCCCCAAAAAGCTTTTTCCCACGATCACCAGGTCCACCTGTTCGATCCAGTCCTTCAACTCCCCCGTGCTGTCCACCACCAGCACCGCCCCGCCGGGCACCGCCTCGTATCGGCTCCGCAAAACCACCTTCTTCCCGTCCTGCTCCAACTCGGCAGCGATCTCATGACGCCGCTCCGCATGCCGCGGCACCACCACCGCAAAGGCCCCCGCCGCATGGATCGCATCCACCAGCAATTTCTCCTCCCCCGCATGCGTGCTCGCCGCCATCACCACTCTCCGCCCGCGCCCCAACTCATCCACCATTTTTCTGAACTCCTCCCTCTGCTGCCCTCTAACCGCGCCCGATGGATCGAACTTCATGCTCCCCGCCACGGTGATTTTCCCCGTTGCCACGCCCAGATGCTCCCAGATCTCCGCATCCTCCGGCTCCTGCACCGCCACCCGATCGAGATGCCGGAAAAACGGCCTCACCAAAAACGCCAGGCGCGAGTAGCGCCGCTTCGATCGCGGCGACATCCGCGCATTCACCAAGCGCACCGGCAGCCCCCGCCGCTCACACTCCAAAAGCAAGTGCGGCCACATTTCCCCTTCCACCAGCACCACCTGCGCAGGCTCGAATCGATCCAGATACCTCCTCACCGCCCAGCGGAAATCCACCGGCTGATAGACCAGCCTCACTCCCTCCGGCACTTGGCCTTCCAGCATCCGCTTGGCCGATGCCGTCGCCACCGCCAGGACAAATCGCGCCCCGCCATCCCTCTCCCGCCACGCCCGGATCAGCTTCAGCGCCAGCAAAGCTTCACCCACACTCACCGCATGCACATGCACCGCCCCGCAGGGTTCGAACTCCGCATCGCCACGGTAAACCGCGAACCTCTCCCACAAGTCCACTCCCCAGCCACCACGCCGCACCATCCTCACCCACCACGCAGGAAACGCCACCAGCACATACACCGGCAGCAGCACCCGATAAATCCACAGCGGCCACGGCAAACCCCTCATGCCGCCACCTCCCCCGCCGCCGCATAAAGCAAAATCGCACTCCCCCCGTAGTCCCGCCGGTCCACACATTCCAGATCCACCGCCGTCAATGTCGGCCAGTCCGATGACTGCTCGATCACCCAGAAACCACCACTTGTTAGGATCGATCCCGCCCTGCCACTTTCTAACAACTCGCGGACATGATCCCGATCTGCCTTCGACTTCGCATACGGCGGATCGGCGAAAACCAGATCGTAGCGGCCGCTCGCACGCTTCATCCACGCATGCACATCCTGCTGGCTCACCGCGCCTCCTTGCAGTCGGCACTTTTCCAGATTCTCACGGATCACTCCCGCAGCCGCCCGGTTCATTTCCACAAACTCACAGCTCGCCGCCCCACGGCTCAGGGCTTCCAAACCCATCGCTCCCGATCCCGCGAAAAGATCCGCCACCTTCGCCCCCTCCACCCTCACCCCCAACCGCGAAAACACAGCCTGACGGACAAAATCCGTCGTCGGCCTCGTCACGCCGCGCGGCACACGGATCGCCATGCGCCCCGCCGATCCTGCAATGATCCTCACCCCCGCCCTATGGCAAAGCCCCGCCCCGCTGGCAAGCCCCACGGCAAGAGCCCAAGCACCGCACTTCAGGACCGCCCGGACAAGCCGGCTTCCGGAACTTCCACTTCATCTTCCGTCCGCTCCGCCGCACCCTCCGCAATGATCCGCGCTTCTTCCTTCGGTGGCTTCGATTCCGAACCGATCGCCACCGCGATCCACCGGAACTCCTCACTGTTGTCCAAGATGACCTTCACCATCATCGTCAGAGGCACCGCCAACAGCGCTCCCACCGGACCCCACAGCCAGCCCCAAAACATCACGGAAATCAGCACCACCAAAGTCGAGAGGCCGAATCGACGTCCCATCAGCATCGGCTCGAGGAAATTCCCGAGGAAGGTGTTAATGACGAAATAGCCCGATGCGATCACGATCCCTTGCGTCGGGCCGCTGACCAGCAGCGCCAGCAAGACCGCAGGCACCGCCGCGATGATCGAGCCGACCACCGGGATGAAGTTCAGCGCAAAGGCCACGATCCCCCACAAGGGCCAGAAATCCAGATTCGCCGCCCAGCACAGCAGCGCCGCCAGCAGGCCTGTCGCCAGACTGATCGCCGTCTTGATCCCAAGATAACGCTGGGTGTCCTTCACCGCGCTCAGCATCCGCTGGATGTTCGGCCCCTTGGCCTCGCAAACCGCCTCCATCCGCCGACCAAACATCCGGGCCTCCGTCAGCATGAAAACCGTGAGGATAATCACCACGAGCGAGGTTCCCAGGAAACTCACCACACTGCCTAACAGACCCGTGCCCAGATTCCACACCTGGGAAAATTGCAGCTCTTGCAGTTGACCGATGATCACCTCCGCCGCCTGGGAGACACCGGTGTCCTCGGGGCGGACCGACGATTCATCGGTCGCATCCGGAATCTCCGACTCCGGCACTGGCTTTGCCTTCGGAGCCTTTTCCAATTCCTCGGGACTCAAGGGCCCACCCATGCTGGAGTTCCACCAGTCCCGCATCCGCGCTTCACTGTCGGACACCGTCGCCACCACGGACTTCAGCTTCTGGATACTGAGATTCGAATACTCGGTATTCCACTTGGTCTGCAAATCGCCCACGGCGGAAATCACCAGAAACACCAACCCCGTCAGGAAGGCAAAATCCACCAGCACCGTCAGCATCACCGCGATCGCCCGCGGCACCCGCCGCTGCCTCAGCCACGCCGTGATCGGAAAGCTCACCGTCGCCACAAAGAAGGCCAAAAGCACCGGCACCAGAAATCCCTGCGCCGCCTTCAAACCCGCCGTCACCACCACCAACGAGGCAAGCAACAACAGCGCCTGCGCCGTGCGCGGACGTCGTTGGCCAAGGTGGCTCTCGTTCATTGCTGGGCCGACCCTAAACCGCAGGAAATCGGATTACCAAAGAATTCCCTACAAAATCACGGAAGGCAAACGACCTCAAATCACCGCCAAAAACGGCCGATCCCGCCACGCCGGCGTGTATCCCAATCTCACCACCACCCGCTCACGCTCCGGCCAGATCCACACCCGCTGACCCGCCGATCCAATCAAAGCCACCATCGATGACGGCTGCGTCCTCGACATCGTCGCCCCCGACCAAAAACCCGCTCCCTGCGGAGGATCCAGCGATTCCTCGACCTCGATCTCCCGCCCGCCACGATTTCTCCACAGCCCCCCGCCAAACATCGGATTGGCCGATGAAGTCCTCGCCATCGCCGCGAAATCCGCCGCCTTGAATCCCGCCGCATCGCGCCCGTTCAACAATTCAGAGAGAGTCCGGCCCAGCCTCCCCAGACCCGTCACGGTCGCCTCCGCCCCCGTGGAAAGATACCTCCGCCCCAGGCCATCCGCCTTCCAGTTTCCCCGCGTCAGCCCCACCGGACGGATCACCGCGGCATCGATGAATCCCTCCAAATCCGTCCCCCTCGCCCCACATTTCCTCCTCAACACTTCCCCCAAGACCTCCCAGCACGCCGGACCATAGCGGAAAGCCGTCCCCGGCTCATCGCGCAGCGGCAAGGCCACCGCCGCCGCCCCCTTGTCCCGCGGCTTGGCCCGATACAGCGCTGCCACTCCCTCATCCAGTCCCGCCGTCATCTGCAAGAGCATCAGCACCGTGATCCGCTCCTTGCCCGGATCCCCACGCCACTCGGAAATCGTTTCGGAAACCTTCTCGCCCGCCCCCAGCCAGCCCTCCCCCGCCGCCTTCACACAGGCCAGCATCGCCAGGGATTTCGTGATGCTCATCACCGGACCACTCTCATGCGTCCGCCACGATGCCTCCAAACTCCCCCCCTCCCACGCCGCCCAGCCCTTGCAACCCGACTTCCGCATCATTTCATCCGCCAGTTCCAACGTGCGGCCATTCCATGTGCCACCGCCCCCTCCTCCGGAAAAAGGCACACAGCCACCGATCCATCCTGCCCCCGCACCCGCCAGCCATGCCCTGCGATTCATGCCCGATCCTTCCCCCATCCACCCCTCCTCATCAAGACCCAAGCCCGCTTCCCCGGGAATTCGGATTGAAC
>JALOTY010000033.1 GCA_025457665.1 Akkermansiaceae bacterium
ATCGAAAGAACGGCAAGCATCGGGAAGATTCGTGAAATCATGGCGCTAAGAGAAACGGAAGGAGAGTGGAATTGTGGACAAACCGGACCCATCACAAAACTACGGCAATATCCTCGGAAGAGGTCGGCGAAATGGCAAGACGCGCGTCTGAAGGCAACCCTGGGGACACGGAGGAAAGTTTGGATTAGCGCCCAATGATACGCGCCGGTCTCAGGGGTCGAAGCTCTTGATCGCTTTTTCGACGGCCTCGCCGGCTTCGGCGCGCCATTGGGCGGCCAGGGTGGCTCGCTGGCGGTTGTAGCCGGAGAAGTCGTCGACTCACGATTCATCTCGATGAGCTTGGCCACGGCCGGTTCATCGGTGTTCTCCGCAAGAATGGTCAGGACATCCTGCTCCGATCCATGCAAACCCGGAAGACGCAGTCCCTGTTGCCCCGGTTGGAGGGCCGAGAGGGCGAACAAGACGCGTGTTTTGCGAACATGCTCTTCGAGGCGCTCCTTCTCACCAATGAAGCGTCCGATGGGCATCTGTTTCCACTTGAAATCGCGATCCAGCCTTGTGGCAAAGCGGCGGATCTCATCGAAGCCGGTGTCCTGAGCCCAAACATCTTCCCGCGGCGCGACAAGGTGGGTGACGATGCCCATCACATCGCCCGAGATCCCATGAAACAAGGGGCCGCCCGAGTTGCCTTGGATGACATCGGCGGAGACTTCGATTTCCTTCGGTCCCAGTGAAATCACATCGCCTTCCAGAACCGTGAGGACCCCTGCACCGCCGCTTTGGCCGATGGCGAGGACGGGTTCCTGAACCTTGGCGGCATTCGGTGAGGCAAGGGTGATGGCGGATTCGCAATCTTCGAGAATCTCAATGCGGGCGATATCACAATCGTCGGCCGCTTCGAAGGCTCCGAACTTGGTGAAACGGCGGCCGCTGGAATTGGTGACGGTGAGTTTGGTGTTGCCGCAAATGACGTGGGCCGCGGTGTAGAGATAGTTGCGGCCGGCGATTTTCATGATGAAGCCGGAGCCCGTGCCGTCGTTGCCATCGATGATGACGATGGAGTCGAAATGGTTCTCAAGGATCTTCTTATCCTTGTCCGATGGATCTTCGGCTTCAGCGGTTTCTTGATCATTCTTCGCGACCGCTTCCGGTGCGGGAGCGGTCTTCTCACGCAGGCCGAAGCGGGTTACCCATTCATCGGGTGCGGAGTCATGGCGCAGGGTCGCGAGGCCTGCGCTGTGGGTGATGGAAACGCCTGCGTCATCGATGCTGCGGATCTCCACATCGCGAAACACCCTGCCGTTTTGGGCTTCGATTTGCTCGTGTTTTTCCCCGATGGCACGTTTGCGGTTTCTGGTGGTGAGGTCTTCCTGGAGTTTCTGGTTTGCCTCTTCGAGCGCCTTGACTTTCTCTTCCAGCTCTTCGTTTTTCTTGAGGGCGTCTTCGAGTTTCTTGTGGGTTTCCTCGATCTGCGAGGTGGCACCCCGAAGTGCGGTGATCTCGGCCTTGAGCTTGGCGATTTCCTCCCCCTGCTCTTCGGAGCCGCCGGATTCATCCGCCTCCGCCTCATCTTCGCCGCCCTCCGCATCCGCAGGTTTCTCGGCGAGTGCGGCAATTTGTGCCCGCAGTTCTTCGATTTCCGCGGAGTTCTGCTTTTCTTTTTCGCACCCGATAAGGGCGAGAGTCAGGACCCAGGGAAGGTGTTTGACACGAAATTTCATGCCGAAATCGTTCCAGAGTTTGGTCGAAGGTGGCAATCCCGAAATCGGGTGACCCTGGGTTTCATCGCGGCATTCCAAGATTTTCCCTTCATCAACGGCACGGTTTCCGCTGAGGGTGGCAGGTTCGAACCCCTCCTGCCATGTCCACACTCGCCACTACTGTCAACGGACTGAAGTTCAAAAATCCCTTCGTGATCGGCTCCGGGCCTCCCGGAACAAATTCCAAGGTGATCAACCGCGCCTTCAAGGAAGGCTGGGGAGGAGTGATCGCCAAGACGATCAGCCTCGATTGTTCGAAGGTGGTGAATGTCGGCCCCCGTTATGCGAAACTGCATTCGGCGGACGGCAAGGAGGTCATCGGCTGGGAGAATATCGAGCTGATCAGCGACCGCCGCTTCGAAATCTGGCTGGATGAGTTCAAACAAATCAAGGACGCCCACCCGGACGGCATGCTCATCGCGTCCATCATGGAGGAATACAACAAGGACGCCTGGTGCGAGATCGTCGGGCGCTGTCAGGAGGTCGGGGTGGATGCCTATGAGCTGAATTTCTCCTGCCCCCATGGGCTTCCCGAAAGAAAGATGGGCGCTGCCATGGGTCAGGACCCTTCCATTCTCGAAGAAGTCTGCTCCTGGGTCATGGCGGAAGCGAAGATTCCGGTGTGGGCGAAAATGACGCCGAATGTCACCCACATCGAAGATCCCACCGCCGCCTCCCTGCGGGCCGGGTGCGATGGGGTTTCCGCGATCAATACGATCCGCTCGGTGATGGGGGTGAATCTTGAGACTCTTCGTCCCGAGCCCACCGTGGAGGGATACACCACGCCCGGTGGCTACTCGTCCAAGGCCGTCAAGCCCATCGCCCTGCGGATGGTGATGGAAATCGCCAGCCTCATTCGCAAGGATTTCCCCGGACGCACGCTGTCCGGCCTCGGGGGCGTGGAGACGGGCAAGGACGCGGCGCAGTTCATTCTGTTAGGTTCGGACACCGTCCAGGTTTGCACCGGCGTGATGAAGTTCGGTTACGGCATGGTCAGCCAGTTGTGCGAAGAGCTGCTCGAGTTCATGGAGTCGAAGGGCTTTGAAACCCTCGATGATTTCAGGGGCCTCAGCCTTCCCTATTTCACCACCCATGCCGAACTGGTGCGGATGCAGACCGCCCGCAAAGCCGCGGAAGCGGCGGCCAAGGAAACGATGGTGCGCAACGATGCCGAGTGGGATGGCGACAACTTCGTCAAGCAGTCCAACGACCTATCCCGCTGATCCGGCGATCCATTCCATGGTCCGGCGGGCAAGCCTGTCGAAGGCAAGCACGCTGAGTTCGAGATGCTCTTCGAGAGTGTCTTCGATCTTGTTGTGGCTGATGCCGTGAAGGCTCTGGACGAACATCATGACGGTCGGGATCCCCGCCCTGGCGACTTCGGCCGCATCATGGAGGGGACCGGAAGGCATGCGATGCGAAACCCCGGTCGTAGCGCGCACCGCGTCTTCGCAGAAGCCGAGCAATCTTTCGTCAAATGGCACCGGCTCGATGTTCCAAATCCTTTCCCAGCGGACTCCGACGCCGGCTTCGGCCGCGAAGCGTTCGCTCGCCTCGCGGGCTTCATGAAACATCGCTGCAAGCGCTGCGGCATCGAGATGTCTTTGATCCAGCGTGATCGTGCACTCCGCCACGACGCTGGTGACAATGCCCGGCGAGGTCTTGCAGGAACCGATCGTGCACACGCCGCCGTGGCGATTCGCGATCCCGTAGATCTCCGGGGCCATGCGGGCTGCGGCGAGGAAGGCATCCTTGCGGCGATGCATGGGCGTGCTGCCGGAATGCGCGGCCTGACCGGTGAAGGTGATGGCCCACCGTTCCACCCCGCAGGTGCCGAGCACCACGGCGAGGGCTTCATTCCGATCCAACAGCACGGGACCTTGTTCGATGTGGAGTTCGAGATATGCGGCGGCGTGTTCGCGTTCCTTGCCCGCATCGAGGACCCGATTGAAATCGATGCCGCAAGCGGCAAGCGCGTCGGGCAGGGCGATGCCATCTTTGTCCACAAGACCCGCGGCCTCGGCCATGTCGAGATTCCCCGAAAAGGCGGAGGAGCCGAAAAGGCTTTTCCCGAAGCGCGCGCCTTCCTCATCCGCCCAGTCCACCAGACGCACTGTCACGGGTGGCCTGCCATCGAACTCACTGGAAATGCGGCGCAGGATTTCCACGCCGGCCAAAACATTCAGGCAGCCATCGAGCCAGCCCCCATTGGGGACCGAGTCGATGTGCCCTCCGATGAGGAGCGCATCCGGCGAAGACCCGTGGAGGGTGAACCAGAGATTTCCCGCCGCGTCCTCGTGGCACTCGACCGGCAGTGACGACATTTTCTCCCGCAACCATGCGCGCGCGCGCTGCCACGTCGGTGTGAAGGCGACACGCTGGGCGCCGTCGGCATCGCCGGTGAGTTCCCGGAGTTCCTTCAACTCAGCGATGGTTCGGCGGGGGTCCGGGGTCTTCCTCTCTGCGATCATGCCCTTCATGGAGGCAGATTCCGTGCGAAAGCTCCCGCTTTTTTTCCGCAGGTTTCCTGCTGTCCAGATGGCACGCTTTCCGCTATTTCCGGGAAATGTCATCGTCTCTTCAGGACTCTGCCTGCCCCCTCTACGTGGCGGGAAAATGGATTCACCCCCAAGGTTTGGGCTTCACTCCGGTCTTCAATCCGTCCCGTGGCGAGGTCATCGCCACCGTTCCCCTCTGCGGGGCGGCCGAGGTCAATGAAGTCGTCGCTGCCGCCAAAGCCGCCTTCCCGGCATGGCGCGACACCCCGCCCAATGAGCGCGCCCAGGTCCTTTTCCGCCTCAAGATCCTGCTGGAAGACGCCTTCGAGGAACTCTGCCTGGGCATTTCCACCGAACATGGCAAAACCCTCTCCGAAGCGCGTGGCGATCTCCGGCGCGGCATCGAAGTGGTCGAATACGCCTGCGGCATCCCCACCCTGCTGATGGGTGAAAGCCTCGAAAACATCGCCCGCGGGATCGACTGCCATACCGACCGCCATCCGCTCGGCGTGGTGACCGGGATTTGTCCCTTCAATTTCCCCGCGCTCGTGCCGATGTGGATGTGGCCCATCGCCATCGCCTGCGGCAATACCTTCGTCCTCAAGCCGAGCGAGAAAGTCCCACTGACGATGCAGCGCGTGGTAGGTCTGTTAGAAAAAGCCGGTCTGCCACCGGGCGTGCTGAACATCGTTCATGGCGGCCGCGAGTGTGTGGACGCCCTGCTCACCCATCCCGACATCGCAGCGGTTTCTTTCGTCGGCTCCACCCCGATCGCCCGTGAAATCCACCGCAAGGCCAGCGCGGCAGGCAAACGGGTCCAGGCCGCCGGGGGCGCGAAGAATTTTGTGATCCTGATGCCGGATGCCGATCCCGATCGAACGATCGAGGCAGTGAAGGATGCGGCCTTCGGCTGCGCAGGCGAAAGATGCATGGCCGGCTCGACCGCGGTGGCGGTCGGCGAAGCGGGCAGTCGATTGCTGCCGGGGCTCGCGGATCTGGTGTCATCGATGAAAGTGGGACCGACCGATGTCCGGGAATCCCAGCCGGACATGGGTGCGGTGATCTCTGCGGAACATCGCAACCGCGTCGCCGGACTCATCGATGCCGGTGAAAAGGGCGGGGCCAAAGTACTTACCGACGGCCGGGCCACGCGGGTAGACGACGCGCCCGATGGCTTTTTCCTCGGGCCTTCGGTCATCGATCAAGTCACGCCCGACAATCCCCTCATGCACACCGAAGTCTTCGGTCCGGTGCTCACCGTACTGCGTGCCGACACCCTCGAACAGGCCATCGCGCTGGCGAATGCCCAGGCCTTCGGCAACGGCGCGGCAATCTTCACGAATTCAGGCAAGGCGGCCCGCGAATTCCGCCGTCAGGTCAGCGCGGGCATGGTCGGTATCAACGTCGGCGTGCCCGCACCTCTGGCGTATTTCCCCTTCACCGGATGGAACGATTCCTTCTTCGGCGACCTCCACATCCAGGGCCGCGAAGGCGTCGAATTCTTCACGCAACGCAAGACCACCACCACCCGCTGGTTCTCCTTCGGCGATGGTGAGGTCTGGGCGAAATAAAAACCCCCAACCAACCCATGTCCCTCGTCATCCGCAACGCCGACATCGTCACGGCCACCCGCCGCTTCACCGCGGACATCCTCTGCGAAAACGGCATCATCACCGCCATCGGTCCCGATCTCAGCGCGCCACCCGAAACCGAGGAAATCGATGCCACCGGAAGATATGTTTTTCCCGGTTTCATCGATCCCCATGTGCACATTCATCTTCCTTTCATGGGCACGCATGCGAAGGACGATTGGACCACCGGCAGCAAGGCCGCACTCATGGGCGGCACGACCACACTCATCGAGATGTGCTGCCCATCCCGCAGCGAGGATCCGCTCGAAGCCATCCGCCTTTGGAAATCCAAAGCCGCCGGCAAGGCCAGTTGCGACTACACCTTTCATGCCGGCATCACCCGTTTCGATGACTCCACGGCAGCAGCCATGCAGGCGATCGTCGAAACCGAATCGATCACTTCATTCAAAGTCTTCCTCGCCTACAAGGGAGCCTTCGGGATCGATGATACGGAGCTTTATCACACCCTCGCCACCGCCAGCGGGCTCGGGGCCATCGTCACCGCGCATTGCGAAAATGCCGAACTCATCGCCGAAACCCAGAAAGACCTTGTTGCCGCAGGCAAGCTGGGCCCGGAATGGCATGAGCCATCGCGACCTGTTAGGGTGGAAACGGAAGGCTGCCATCACTTGATGACCTTCGCCGAAATGACCGGTGCGGAAGTCTATGTCGTCCACACCAGTTGCCGTGAGGCCGTGGAAGTCATCCTTGCTGCGAAAGGGCGCGGCGTGAAGGCGTCGATCGAAACCGTGGCCCCTTATCTCACGCTCGATCACAGCCATGCCGCGCTCCCCGACTTCGAAGGGGCGAAATACGTGATGAGCCCGCCTATCCGCAGCGTTGAGCACCAGGATTTCCTCTGGGACGCGCTGCGGCAGGGATGGATCGATACCGTGGCCACGGATCATGCGCCTTTTGATTTCGCGACCCAGAAACACATGGGACATCCGGACCCGGAGAAAGCGGTGGATGCGGAATTCCATCCCACGGGGAAAGCCGCCAATTTCACTCTCATCCCGAATGGCATCCCCAGTGTCGAGGAAAGGGTCAAGCTGCTCTACTCCCAAGGCGTTGCCACCGGGCGCATCGATCTCCACACCTTTGTTAGAACCGCGAGCACCCGTGCGGCCGAGGTCTTCGGGCTTCATCCGCGCAAGGGCGACATCGTCATCGGCGGGGATGCGGATCTCGTCATTTGGGATCCTGCATGGACGGGCACGATTTCCGCCGCCACCCACTCGATGGCGACCGACTATTCCGCCTGGGAAGGCTGGGAAATCACCGGGCGGGCGGAAACCGTGACCGTGCGCGGCCGCGTCATGGTTCGCGAGGGTCGCTGGTGCGGCGAAGCCGGCTGGGGTTGTTTCCTCGAACGCAGTGCCACGACCTGATGCAAACGGCCGGTCATGACGAGTCGCTGAGCAATCCCGACATCGCCCCGGTGCCGCCGGAGGCCCGGACGTGGACGATGCGCGACATCGCCGCGCTGTGGGTCGGCATGGCCGTATGCATCCCGACTTACACCATCGCCAGCAGCCTGTTAGGTGGTGGACTCACCTGGTGGCAGGCGGTGCTCACTGTTTTTCTTGGCAATCTCATCGTGCTTGTGCCGATGACCCTCAATGCCCACCCGGGCACGGCTTACGGCATTCCCTTTCCCGTGCTGTTGCGCGCCAGCTTCGGCGTCCGCGGGGCGAACATCACGGCCATCCTACGGGGCATCGTGGCTTGCGGGTGGTTCGGCATCCAGACCTGGATCGGCGGTGCGGCGATTCACTCCACGCTGGGCATGATGCTGGGATGGGGTTCGCCCGAGGCCATTCCCCTGTTAGGGATTTCCGTCAGTCAGTTCGCCTGTTTCATGGCCTTCTGGGGAGTGAATGTGTTCTTCATCTGGAAAGGCATGGAGTCAGTGAAATGGCTCGAAGTCATCAGCGCGCCGTTTCTCCTGCTGACCGGTCTTGCCTTGATGATATGGGCTTTGGTCCGCGCGGGCGGATTCGATGCGGTCTTTGCCGCGTCTTCGAAGGCCCTGCCCATGGCTGAGTTCCTTCCGGTTTTCGGAGCCGGACTCACCGCGATGGTCGGATTCTGGGCGACGCTGTCGCTGAACATCCCTGATTTTTCGAGGTACGCCCGCAGCCAGAAGGACCAGGTCCTTGGTCAGGTGATCGGACTGCCGCCCACGATGACTTTGTTTTCCTTCATCGGCATCGTCGTCACCGGAGCCACGGTGGTGATCTTCGGCGAGGCGATATGGGATCCGGTGGAAGTGATCCAGCGCACGGGCAGCAAGGTGCTTTCCGCGATTGCCCTCATCGCCCTCGCCGTGGCCACGCTTTCCACCAACATCGCCGCCAACGTCGTTTCTCCGGCGAATGATTTCGCCAACCTTGCCCCGCGCCACATCAGTTTCCGCAGCGGTGGGATGATCACCGCGGTGATCGGCATCGTGATGATGCCATGGAAACTCGTCGCGGATCCCCGCGGCTACATCTTCACCTGGCTCATCGGCTACAGCGCCCTCCTTGGTCCCATCGCGGGCATCATGATTGCCGACTACTATCTTCTCCGTAGAAAGCACCTCGATGTGGATGAGCTTTACCGGCGTGAGGGCATCTACCGCTACACCGGAGGATTCAGCCTTGCCGGGCTCGGGGCCTTTCTGCTGGCAGTCTTGCCGAATCTGCCCGGATTTCTCGTTCAGACCGGCGGACTCGATGCCGCCGGGGTCCCGGATCTTTTCGAATTCCTTTACCGCCAGGCCTGGTTCACCGGTTTCCTGCTTGGCGCTGCTTTGTATCTGCTGTTCCGAAAAATCGCTCCCGTTGCCGTGAAAGCCGGCTGAATCTCCATCCTCCACCACCATGCACCTGCCTCCTTTCGACTACACTCCCATGCCTTACGACGGCCCCTCACCCGAGGAAATCCTTGCCTTGCGGAAGGCTCATGTGAACCCGGGTATCTTCCATTATTACAAGAAGCCTGTCACCATCGTGGAGGGCAAGGGGCAGTATCTTTTCGATGAAACCGGCCGCCGATATCTCGATGGCTTTGGCGGCATTGTCACTGTCAGCGTGGGCCATTGTCACCCCGAAGTGGTTGCGGCTGCGAACAAACAGAATGAAACGATCTCGCACACCACCTCGATTTATCTCAACCCCCAACTCGCGCTCTATGCCAAGGAACTGGCCGACAAGATGCCGGGCGATTTGAAGGTCTGCTATTTCGTGAATTCGGGATCGGAAGCGAACGACCTCGCCATGCTCATGGCGCGCGCCTACACCGGGAACTACGATATCATCGCGCTTCGCAACGCCTATCATGGTGGCAGCCCTTCAACGATGGCGCTCACCTCCCATCACACGTGGAAATTCAATGTCCCGCACTCTTTCGGTGTGCAGCACGCGCGCATGCCGGACCTCTATCGCGGACCTCACGGGCATGATGACCCGGACGCCGGAAGGAAGTATGCCGAGGATGTGCTGGAGTTGATCCGCTTCGGCAGTTCCGGCCGGATCGCCGCTTTCATCGCGGAATCGATTCAAGGGGTGGGCGGGACCGTGGTGTTTCCGGAGGGCTATCTGAAACATGCTTACGAACATGTCCGCGCGGCGGGGGGTGTTTGCATTGCCGATGAAGTGCAAACCGGCTTCGGTCGCACCGGCACGCATTTCTGGGGATTTGAAACGCAGGGTGTGATTCCGGACATCGTCACCATGGCCAAGGGCATCGGCAATGGTTGTCCGCTGGCGGCCGTGGTCACCACGCCGGACATCGCACGCACGCTTGCCAGCCGGATTCATTTCAACACCTTCGGCGGCAACCCGGTTTCCATGGCCCAGGGGCGCGCGGTGCTGCGGGTGATCGAAAAAGAGGGACTCCAGGCAAACTCACTGAAAATCGGCGCACAGCTCAAGACCGGCTTTCTTGCCTTGGCGGAGAAACATTCCCTCATCGGCGATGTCCGTGGCCTCGGGCTCATGCTCGGCATCGAACTGGTCAAAGACCGGACGACCCGCGAGCCCGCTTCCGCGGAATGCGCGGCGGTGTTCGAAGCCTGCAAGGATCTCGGCCTGCTCATTGGCAAGGGCGGCTTGTATGGCAATGTCTTGCGGATCAAGCCACCCATGTGCCTGAACAGCGACGATGCCGCCTTCATGCTCGGGGTCCTCGATCAGGCATTGGCATCGGTATGAAGAACACGGGCAGTGCCTTCACTCCGCGCGAACCCTGAAGAATTTCCTGCCCGGAGGAGTGATGCTTGCTTCGAGATTGAGGTCCGCCCCGGTGCCAGCAATCGGAGTGCCGGGAGTGGTCCACACTTCGAGATCGTCGCTTTCCTCGATGACATAGCTCAGCCCGATCTCGCTGGGAACGGTGATCACGATCCGATTGCCGAT
Organism: Akkermansiaceae bacterium; assembly: GCA_025457665.1. Lineage (GTDB taxonomy): Bacteria > Verrucomicrobiota > Verrucomicrobiia > Verrucomicrobiales > Akkermansiaceae > Haloferula. Next base: position 10,293 of record JALOTY010000033.1, read on the forward strand.
CCGCTGCCAAGTGAACTCCAGATTGGTGGGCGGATCATTGGGTCGGAAAACGAGGATGCTGTCGCGCGCGGAATAGGTCGGCGCGGTGCTCCGAAAGACCGGAGCGCGCAGGGTGATGACACCGCTGGAGTTCATGAACCGACCTCCGCCATTTTGTCCGCTTTCCCCCCGATCATGCACGAAGAGCCCGGTGCCGATCGTTTCGCCCCCGGGCAATGCCATGCCGATGTGGGCAACCAATTCGAGGCGGTTCTTGCGATGCACAAAAATCCCACGGGTGGCAAAGGACCCACCGCCAGGATGACTCAGGACCGCTGCCTGCAAGGCCACGGTGCCATCCTCCGCAACCTGAAAACGGAGGAAATTCCCAATGGCCACACCGGTCGGCGCGTCGGCCTGCTGACCGCTGCGCATCACCATCGTCCACTCCGGATCATCGAATGTCCGCTTCAAGATCGCCAGCGTCGTCCCGCCACCATTGGCGACATTGATCCAGGCGATGACATGATTTCCCGCAGCATCACAACTCACCACACCGCTGACCGTCGCCCCGGGCAGGCCGGGAACCGGATCGCCGTTTTGCAAGGCTCGCTCGACACTCTGACCTGCTGTGCCGACAAAGAGAGTGGGAGTGGCAAAGCCTTCGAGAGGACGCGCGAGATGGATGGCGGCGAAGCGCCCTTCGGTGGATGCGGCATAGCGCAGACTGTTGAAGGTTTCCAGCACCCGCGTGGGGGATCCAGGGGCGAAGTCGGATTGCCGCAAAAGGATGCCGCTGGTGGCCGAATCCGCCGCCGCAAACCCATAGGTTGAAAGCGAGGTGGTTGGCGGTGGTTTGATCGAAAAGGTCTGGCCGATGAAGCTGCCATCCGGAGCCATGGCTCCGTGGACCGAGGTGCTCCAGGTTCCATCGGCAGCAGCCATGTCCCCAGTGCGGAAATACCTTTGATAGCCGCCCACCGCTTCGCGATAGAGCTGACCGTTTTGTTGGAAAGCCAGCTTGCCTCCATTGGAAGTGAAAACCTGATTCACCGATGGCTGGTTGAACGGCAACGTGGTCGTTCCTCCGGATTGGGTGAGCACATCGATGTTTGTTCCCTCCCGGATGGCGATTCCCGTGTCGCCATTCCGGTGGCGGAAGAGGGCGTCATTGTTCGACGTGGTGATTCCCGTGCCAGTGATCTGGCCCATCCATACGAGGGTGCCATCCGCACCGTAGGCATTGAGCACCGATGTTGGCTGGATGATGACCGAATCCCCGCCAGCCGGCGACAAATCGCCCTCGCGAACCACCAGGACCGGGTCCCCGGCGGGAGGAAAAATCACATAACCTGCATCGCGATTCGGAGTGGTTCCGCTGACCCTGAACTCCGCAAAGATCGATCCATCATCGGCAATCCGCGGGCTTTGTTCCCCTGAGATTCCACCCGACCCGGTAAGATTGGCAAGGGTCTCACCGGCGGTGAAGCCCGGCAGCGTCTCTGTTTGTTGGGCGACGATTTCCCCCACGTATTCCGCCTGCGAAGAAATCCCGAGAAGGCAAATCGCCGCGGGCAGGAAAAGGGGAATGGATCGGTTCGACGGGGTTCTCAACATAGGCGCGAAAAGCTAATCGGCTTCTGCGGATGTTCAAGCTCTCCCGGGCTTTTTCGCAACCCTGATGGAAAAGCCGCGACCCTTCCCATCCTTGCACCCGCCGTCACTTCGGCGCGGCGTGGCGGAGCGATGAAATGCCGCCGATCCAGGTGCAGAGGAAAACCAGCAGGAGTCCTAGGGTGAAAGAACCGGTGTTGGTGCCCGCAGAGCTTTCACCGGACATCGCCCTGGAAGCCTCGATCGCGGCGCAGACGAGGACGGCGACGGTGATCAGGCTGAAAAGGGTGCGGCCTTTGACGGAGGGGTTATCGAAAATCATGCCGCCCGGCACCGCAGCCCCCATGACGAGGCCTCCGGCAATCGCCACCGGCAGGGGAAGCACCGTGACACCGGCGAGGAGAAGCAGGAGGCCGAGGAAAAACAATCCACCCACCGCAAGACCATCGCGTTTCTCACAGGGCTTCAAGGCAAGACGGGCAAAGCGGTCGGTGAGAATGAGAAAATGCCCGAGCCCGCTGGCCAGCCAGCCGCCAAAGCAGAAGAAAAGATAAACGACCACCAGACCCGCAGCCGCAAGAGGGTGGACGGAAGCGAGAATGCTGCGGCCAAGCCGGTAGGCGAGGTAGATGCCGATGACGATGGCCCATTGGTTCTTTTCCGAATGGCGCTGAAGGAAGAAAACCCAACGAAGATGGAGCCGATAGAGGGCGGACTTTGATTTGAACGCTTCTAACAGACCGAGCCGAGCATGCTCCATGCTGGCATCCAGTCGCAGTGCTTCGCGGAACAGTTCCTCGGCCTTGTGCCGATCTCCTGCCTGCAGGGCAGCCCAGCCGGCATTGGCGAATGTCCAGGCATTCTCGGGGTCCTTGGCGAGTTGACGACCGATCTCCGACTGTGCTTGATCGACCTTTCCCGCGATCCGCAGGATGGTGGACAAAAGGTTGGAAGAGTCCGCATCATCCGGGTCCAGCTCGAGGGCTTTGCGGGCCGCATCCTCCGCCTCTGGAAGACGGCGCAGTTCGAACAAGGCAAGCGCACGACTGAACCACGCGGCATCGAGTTCAGGGTCGAGGGCGATCGCATCATCCGCAATGCTCAAGGCTTCGGCATGACGCTCGAGCCGATTCAGGATTTGTGATTTCACCGCATGGGCGATGGCCACCTCGGGTTCCTGAGCGATGGCACGATCGATATCTAACAGAGCCGTGCGGTGATCCTCACCTTCCATGAGCCGGGTGACCGCCAACTCGAAGTGGCCTTGGAAATCATCCGGGTCCGCAACGAGGTGTTGGTGCAGTGCGGCGATGGCTTCGGGGAAACGACGGCGTTCCCGCAGGGCCTTGGCGTGAAGAAGCAGGGCACTCATTTCTTCAGGCCGAGATAGATGAGAACATCGTCGTAGAAGCCGCTCTGATTCGCATACAGCGCATAGTTCTTGGCGCTCTCAAACCACTTGCGGGTGGAGGGTTTCACCTCTTTGCAGGCGGCGGCGAGCATTTTCCCGCTTACCGGAACCACGGCACCCTTGCGCATGGCTTCAGACAAGGCTTGTTCGGTGGCTTGCTCGAAGACCGCCATGATGTCGGCCCCGGAAAATCCCTCGGTCTTCTTGCCCACCACCGCGGGATCGAAGTCCACCAGCGGTTTCCCGCGCGCATGGATACGGGCGATCTCCTGCCGCGCCGGCTCGTCGGGAGGTGGCACGAAGATGAGTCGATCAAACCTGCCCGGGCGCATGAAGGCACCATCGACATGCCATGGCGCGTTTGTTGCCCCGAGGATGAGCACGCCTTCATTCGATGCCCGCGAGCCATCGAGTTCCTCGAGAAACTGATTGATCAATCCCCGGCCAGCAGACTGCCGCATGTCACGGCGATCGGCGGCGAGGGCATCGATTTCATCGAAAAACAACACCGACGGCGCGGCCTTGCGGGCGAGTTCGAAGATCTTGTGAAGCTTCTGCTCGCTTTCGCCGATGTACATATCGAGCACATGATGAAGCCCGATGGAGAAGAACGAGGCCTGGATTTCCCCGGCGGTGGCGCGGGCGAGCAGGGTCTTGCCGCAGCCGGGCGGACCATAGAGCATCACTCCTCCTCCGGCCTTCTTGCCATAGGCCGCAAACAAATCGGGATTCTTCAGCGGATGGATGATCTTCATCCGGATGTCTTCCTTGACCTTTTCCATCCCGCCGACATCGCCAAAGCGGATGTCGGCACGAACGCGGAATTCGAGGTCGAGTTCGCGGGCAGTCACCGCATCCATTCCGGAAAAAGGCCCGTCCTCATCGTCATCCACTTCCATCGGCCCCGCACTGGTCATCACCGTCCGCCGCCCGCCCCCACCGGCCTTGAGGATGGCTTGCAGGAGTTCGTCATCCGCCACCGCGCGATCCAGAGCCACGGCCTTGTCATAGCACTCGCGTGCGAGTTGGGCTTCGCCTTCATCGAGAGCGATGCGGGACCGCAACAGCCAGGCGGCGGCGAAATCCGGTTTCATGGAGCAGAGGGCATCGAGCCTCACGACCGCCTCGGACGTTTCGCCGGCAAGATCGAGCAAACGCGCGAGGCCCAGCAAGGCGTCGGCATGGGCGGCATCGATCGCCAGCACACGCTCCAGAAGGGCCCGTGCTTCGGCCAGCTCATACTGATCCTCATGCATCTTTGCCACGAGCAGGAGCAAGGGGATGTTGTGAGGCGAGGCTTCGAGGGCCAGTTTCAATGCTGCCAGATCCATGCCTCCAGAAAAGCAGGCTCACCCCCCATGGCAAGCCCGCGAAAATCCGCAGGAAGCCGGGAGATGGATTTCATCTTCCGTTCACGTATCTCAGAACATGCGTGGTTTTCTCCTGATGTTCCTTCTGGGTTTGCCGTGGCTGCGGGCCGATTCCATTCTGCAGTGCGGCGGCCCGCGGGTGTTCGAGGTGGATTCCGCCGATGGCCGGGTGACTTGGGAGTGGGACGCCACGAAGGAACCCACGGTGCCGGAGGACCTGCGGGCAGCTTTCGCCACCACGGATGAGTGCAAGCCGGTCGAAGGCGGCAAACGATGTTTGATCACCGCTTCTTCCGGCGGATGTGCGATGATCGATCGCGCCAGCGGCAAAGTCCTCTGGTCGGCCCGGGTGCGCAATGCCCACAGCATCGAACTCCTGCCGGGGAACCGCATCATCGTGGCTTCCTCGCTGGGCGGGGATGAGCTGCTGCTCTTCGATGTCCGCTCGGGCGATCGGGTATGGTGGAAGACGCCGCTGAAATCCGCGCACGGAGTCGTGTGGGATGGGGAAACACAGCGGCTTCATGCGCTGGGGTACGATGTCCTTCGTACTTACCGCTTGGCGGATTCCTGGACCGAACACCCGGCGCTGGTGGAAATGAAATCCCACGATCTGCCCGATCATGATGGCCATGACCTCATGGCGGTTCCAGGTTCCCGCGACCTGGTGCTGAGCACGGAGAGCCATGTCTGGCTTTTTGATCGGGAGCAGGCGGTGTTTCGACCCCATCCGGACCTGCATGCCATGGAGTCTGTGAAAGGGATTTCCATTCATCCCAAGACGGGCCGCATCGTGATCGTGCAGGCCAGCCAAGGACGCTGGTGGTCGGAGTCCGCCCGGCTCCTTAACCCGCCGGGCAAACTGGATTTCCCCGGTGAGAAAATCTACAAAGCCCGCTGGGCAGAGTAGCCGTCGATCCGCGGCCCGATTCAATCATGGGTGAAGATTTTCCAGGGGAGCTGCATCGATCCGATCCCGCTTTGCCGATTTGGCAGTTCTGCGACAGCGTTCGCTGCAATGGACGACATGCTCCCAGTTGAGCTTCCATTTCCGCCGCCAGGCGAAGGGACGGAGGCAAGTGGGGCAGGTCTTGGTCGGCAGATCGGACTTCTTCCGCATGGAGGGAAGTAAGCGCGGCCGGGGCAGAAGGAAAGACCACGAGAGAGGCCAGACGTGATTTTCCTTCCGATACATCGGTCCCGCGCTCATCGCAAAATGTCCAATGAACTGGATTCATTCGAAATCGGCCTTGGCGTGATCTGATTTTTCGCTCGGTGGGGATTGCGGGGCTGTCCATGGCACGGGGGAAGCTTCACCATGAAGTTGCCTCTCCCCGCCCACGGGGAGTTTCCGGGGCCGGCCCTGATGAGGGGTGCGGGCCGGGAATTCCCCAAGGGACCCGGTTTCCGCATGCGCGGCGGAAGCCGGGACCGGAGCGGCCCGCACGTTTTCGGCGGATGGGCCAGGTCGCGTGGTTTGTGATGGCCCTGTGAACCGTCACCGCGCCGGAAAACGGATGCTGGAGCATCGGTCCGTTTTCCGGCGTGTCGTGGTTCTCGCGGTGATACAAAAGACGCGACGATTTCCCGTCGCCGCCAGACCCGTCCGCATGGTAATGCCATCCCTCATGCAGCGGATTTTCCTCCTTCTGGTTTTCCTCAGCCTCACCCTTTCATCGGTCCGTGGTGAAACCGCGGAGTCCCCGACCCCGCCTCCCGTGGAAGAATCCGCGGAACCCAAGACGACCCCCGGGGTGGCTCTGGCCACAGGCATCACGGAAATCACCGGGGTGGCCATTTCCCCGCTGTTGGGAGTTTCCGCCGTGGGCAGCTACACCTGGTTCCGGACGCCCGCAAATGCCCGTGCAAATCTCGCATGGTATTGCCAACCCTGGGCCTGGGGCACCGGATTTGTGATCCTTGCCCTGTGTTTCACCAAGGACAGCCTCGGCGCCGCAGCTCCGGGGGTCTTGAAGAAACCCTTCGATCTCGCCGAACTCCTCGAAAACAAAGCCAGCGCCCTCGTGGCCGGCACCGCTTTCGTGCCTCTCGTCGCCACCGAAATGGCTCGCGCCATGAAACCGGTGGAAATCCCCACCGCGATGATCGGAGGGGACTTCGTGGCCGTGCTGGATGCCGGATTGATCACCGTCCCCCTCGCCATGGTCGCCTTCGGTCTCGTCTGGCTTTGCAGCCATGCCGTGAATGTGCTGATCATCCTCTCGCCCTTTTCCTCGCTCGACACCCTGCTCAAGATCGGCCGCACGGCGATGATCGCCAGCGTCGCCGTGGCCTATGCGATCGCCCCATGGCTGGGCGCGGCACTGTGCCTGGTCATCCTCGCTGCGGCCATCTGGCTCGCACCCGCGGCATTGAGACTGATGATCTTCGGCAGCCGTTTCGCCGGTGACATGGTTCTTCGCGATCGCGGTCGTCGCCGCGCACGGATCGAAAGACCCCACGTCTTCACTCTGGCCGAACTCCCAGGCGTCCCACTGCGGACCGGAGGATGGATCGAGCGGAAGGAGGATGGCGGGATCGATTTCCACTACCGGCGCTTCGTCTTCGGTCCGGTCCGCAGCGTCCCCGTGCCGGGTGCCCGCATGGAAATTGCCAAGGGGGTGTTGATGCCGGTGATCGTTCACGTGGCCGATGGCAAAAACTTCAAATCCCTGATCCTCCTCCCGCGCTATCGCGGCCGGGAAGAGGAAATCCGCGAGCATTTCCACCTCGCCGCCGTGCGCGACCACGCCTGGGCCCGTGGCTGGTCCGCCATCCGCGAAGCCTGGCGCAGCCTGACCGCAGGCCGGGTCCGGCAATCCTGAAGACGTGCCGCCCGGTTACGCCGGGCCCTTCGATCGGGAGCTTCTCTCCTGATTGAAGAATCTTGATCAGGGGCCTAACAGCCACTCGTGCGGATCTCAGGATTTCGCCGCACGGGTTTCGGCGCGGCGCTTCCGTCGGGTCCTCGTGCACCACGGATTCACCGCTTGAAAAAGCCCTCGAAGTCACCGCGTATCGCTGCCAAGCATCGCTCCCAACCCACGTCCAACATGAAGCAAACCCTGCACTCCGACCGCCGCCGATTCATCAAATCCTCTCTCGGGGCCGCCGGGGCCTTGTGGGCGGGACCACAGATCCTCCGGGCCGAGACCCTCGGCAATGCCAACAAGGCCGGAGCCAACTCGCGCATCGGTATGGGTTTCATCGGCATGGGATTGCAGGCCGATGGCCACGTCCGCTCTTTCCCCGGAATTCAAAACGTCCAGCCCATCGCCATCTGCGATGTCCGCGAAACGCACCGCAAAAAGGCCATCGATACCCTCGCCGGCATGGGTCACAAGGACATCTTCGCCACCGGGAATTTTGAGGAACTCATCGCCCGCACAGACATCGATGCGGTCTGCATCGTCACGCCCGACCACTGGCACGCCGCCATGGCTCTCGCGGCGATGAAGGCTGGCAAGGATGTCTATGTGGAAAAGCCGATGACCCTCACCATCGAGGAGGGGAAAGCCCTCGTGGCGGCGGAGAAAAAATACGGGCGCATCCTCCAGGTTGGCAGCCAGCAGCGTTCTTCCGTTCACTTCCGCATCGCGGCGAACCTGGTTCGCAACGGCCTGATCGGCGACATCAAGGAGATCTACTGCCAGTTGGGAGAATTCCCTCAACCTCCGGCTCAGGAAAAAATCATCCCCGTGCCAGCCGGTTTCGATTACGACCGCTGGCTCGGCCCCACACCTTTCTTCGAACACTCGGAAAACCGCGTGCTCGGAAACTTCGGCGGCGGCTGGCGTTGCTACTGGGAATATGGTAGCAGGAAATTCGGTGACTGGGGTGCGCACCACTTCGACATCGTCCAATGGGCCCTGGACCGTGACAACACCGGTCCGGTGGAATTCATTCCCAAGGGATTCGAAGGCGCGGAGTGGGACCACTACCGCTATGCCGACGGCATCACCATCTGGCGCGATCGCAAGCCGGACAACGGCCACATGATCCGCTTCATCGGCAGCAAGGGCGAAGTCCTCGTCAGCCGCGGCAAGATCGCCACCTCACCCAAGGAACTCGTCCGCCACAAGTTCGGACCGAATGACGTGCAGGTCTATGAATCGATGGACCATCGCAAGAATTTCATCGAATCGATCGTCAGCCGCAAGCCGACGATCTGCCCGGCCACGGTCGGCCATCGCACGGGCACGATCTGCCAGCTTTCCGGCATCGCCCATCGCCTTGCGCGCCCGCTGAAATGGGATCCGGTGGCGGAGCAAATCGTCGGCGACGATGAAGCCAAGGCCATGCAGGACCGCCCGCGCCGCCAGGGTTATGAAATGCCGGCCGTGTGAGGTGCCTGCGGCTCCACCCGCGCCTTGATTTCTCCGGGGTTGCCCTGCTTCGCAAGACGCGGGCAACCCTTTTGTTTTTCAGGTGTTCCCCATTCCATCCGATCTTCCGATGAAAGCCCTCTTCTTCCTCCTTTGCCTTCTGCCCATTCAGCTCTCGTTGGCGGAAGATGTCGGCAGACTCTATCAACAAAGCGGCGATGATCCGGGCTTCGCCGAACTGCTTCGCGATGGCAAAATCGAAACCGGACGGAACACCACCGAAGGAGTGAAGGGTTCGCGCATCCGCGTGGACCGCTCGATCAAAAGCGGGGGCGGCCGCATTCCGGAAAACATCGCCCTGCACACCCTGTGCCACAGCTTCATCCAGCGCCGGGATTTCGATCGCTGGACGCGCTGGTATCAAGAGGATGGCAATACCCAGATTTTCCGCCTGTTCAAAGGTGAGGAAAACGTCCGCAACCAACGCGAAGGCGCGGCTCGCGTGGAAACCTTCAGCCGCTTGCAGTGGACCAAGGGAGATTGGCACGAGTGGGAGGGGAGATTCACGATCGTCCACCCCCATGGCTGCTCCATCTTCCAAGCCAAGAACAACATCCATGCGTGGAGTGTGATGATCAATCTTTCCGACAAGGGCGACATCACCCTCAACCACCGCCGCCACCAAAAGGACAAGATCCTCGCCCGCAACATGACAGGCAAGAGCTTCGACCTCCGGGTCCGCGACAATGGCCATGAATACGAAGTCTTTTTCAATGGCGAAAAAGTCGGCGCGGGCCACTACGACCGGCCATCAGGGAAAACCGCCTTTCGCTGGGGGATGTATCTTGGCGACAATTCCGTGAGGCACGACGCCCTCATTTTCGTAAGCGGGGCGAAATTCCGTTAGATCGCGACTTCGGCCAAAGCTCGGGCCGGATGCGTCACACCATCGAACCACTGGACCGGCTCCTTGGACGGCGATCCGGCGCGCATGCTGCGCAAGCATTCCCGCCGCCACGCCGCCGGGGACACACCGCGCACCGCACGGAAGACGCGGGTGAAGTGGTAGCGATTCGCAAAGCCATGGGCTTCCGCGATCTGATCGATCGTATCCGCGGTATGGATCAGCCGATGGCAGGCCATGACGATGCGCTTTTCCCGCAACCAGTGCTGTGGAGTGCTGCCGGTCTCCGCGGCAAAGGCCCGGATCAAAGCATTCGTGCTCATCCCGGCCAGCTCCGCCATCTTTTGATTGTCCATCGCCGGATAATTCCGTGCTTCCAGAACCGCCATGACCTTTCCCACTCCGGGATGAAGCAGCCGCCTGCCCCTCCGTAACAAGCCATGATCCGCCAAAATCGCGCCCACAATCGCATGGATCTCCGGGCAGTTTTCCCCATCGTTCATCGGTTGGGTCAAAAGATCGACGGCAAGATTTTTCAGGCGTCGAATCGTCGCCTCATCCATCTCCATGCGGTGGAGCGTCCGCTGCAGGAGAGGCGCATCCCCATCGATCAGGAAATGGCAAAACAGATGCCGGACCGGACGCTCAAGCCCGCTGGAAAGATGGGTTCCCGAAGGCACCAGGTAAGCCGCTCCAGCCTCGATCCGGATCGGATCGCCCGCCTCCTGCTGAACCCAGGCACCGGCATCAAGGTTGAAGTAGAGCCTCCAAAACGGCGAATGAAGGCTGTTCATGGTCCATCCCGTCAGGTGCCAGGATTGGCAGGTCATGATTTGAAATCCGCTCTGGGTCATGGTTTCAGGTTGGGCTTGGGTTGATTCCTACCGCCCCATCCGGCTGGAATAGCTGGGGAGTTGGAGTGGCAGAATCATCACTTTTTCGACCCTTTTGTCACGTCTTCATCGACCGCCATTTTGGCGCTTGCGAGGTTTTGGATACAAAATAGGCGTCTACATCCAACTCGAAGGACCATTCAGAGCAATATTGATGATTTTGGATACACAATTCCAACTTGGCTTGTGGTTTATGGAAAGACTACAATGTTAACACAGGACGGATTGCCGGAATTGTCGTTTGCTTGTCTAAAACTCCACTGATCCCGGCACGGAGGATGGGATTGGGCTCATTTCCGCCCATGGCAGACATGGCAGGAAGTCGCTCCCAAAGGCGGGGATCGGAAATCCTCTCGCTGGCTCGCCATGCGCCGGTCCGTCCGGGATTCCGTATTGTGGCATGAGGACCGATTCCGTTAATCTCCCTCCGCGTTCCGCGCTTCATCTCCAGGCCTTGCCATGATGCCTTCCCCCCTTCCCACCGGCTGCCTTTTGGCCGCCCTCTCCCTCAGCCCCGCCGTCCGTGCCGCCGATCCCGAGGTGGCACCCATGGCGGGAGTCTCATCCTTGATTGCCTCGCAGGATGAACGACTGGCATGGTTCAAGGAAGCGCGCTTCGGCATGTTCATCCACTGGGGGCTCTACAGCGCCGCCGGCGGATACTGGCCGCCGGATCCTGAAACAGGAACCCGCTATCCACAGCATTATGCCGAGTGGATCAAGGCATGGGCGAAAGTGGACGAGCCGGAATACGGCCGCTCGCTGAAGCCCCTTTTCACCCCTGCGGAAGGCTGCATGGAAGACTGGGCCGCCTTGGCGAAAGAGGCGGGCATGCGCTACGCCGTTCTCACCACAAAACACCATGAGGGCTACACCCTCTTCAACAGCAAGGCCGCATGGTCCCTTGCCAATCCCAAGACCGGCGGCACCAACATCTCTCCTGCGGGGAGGGATCTCGCCGATGAATACACCCAAGCCTTCCGCAAGGCCGGACTGAAAGCGGGGTTCTACTATTCGCTCATCGATTGGCAGCACCCGGGCGGCGAGGAATACCGGAGCTACATGCACCAGCACCTCGATGAACTTGCCTCAAACTACGGGGAGATTTCCTGCCTCTGGGTCGACTTCTCCAGCGCCTCCACCCAGGGATCCCACTGGGGCACCCGCCACATCCTCGAAAACTGGCAACAGAAACAACCCACCGCCATCTTCAACAACCGCTTCTGGGATCAGCTCGAAAACGACTTCGGTGACTTCTTCACACCGGAAAAATATGTCCCGCCCAACGGTTTTCCCGGCCGCCACTTCGAGGTGAATCACACGATGAATGAAAGCTACGGCTTCAGTTATCACGACCAGACTTGGAAATCCCCGCGTCAGGTCATCGAGCTGCTTTCCGACATCACCAGCAAGGGCGGAAACCTGCTGCTCAACATCGGTCCCGACCGCCATGGCCGCGTGCCACAGCCATCGGCCGATGCCCTGCGCGAAGTCGGCGCCTGGCTCCGCACCCATGGTCAGGCGATCTACGGGACGGAGGCCTCGCCCTTCGCCCGGCTTTCCTTCAATGGCCGCTGCACCCGCTCCTTCCGCGAGGGAAGCCATCGACTCTACCTCCACGTCCACGAATGGCCCGACTCCGGGCTCATCCGGCTGGATGGATTGAAAACCGCCGTCCGTTCCGCAAGACTGTTAGACGGGAAACCGGTCGATCTAACAGTCCGGTCGGAAGGCGACGCCATCCTTGAATTGCCTTCCGTGGCACCGGATTCGCTGATGCCGGTGATCGAGGTCGTGCTTGCCGGAGAGCTTGAAGTCGATGCTTACCCGCACGCCCGCCAGGGTGCCGACGGGGTGCTGGTCTTGCAGGCGGGCGATGGCCGCATCGGCACCGCGGCGGAGCCGGCGATTTTGAGGCGGGAAGGCGATCACTTCGGCTGGTGGAGCCGCACGGAGGATTGGCTGGATTTCACCTTTCGCATGGACCAGCCGCACAAGATCGTCCACCACGGCGGGAACATCGAGAAACTTCCCGGGCGTTTCCAAGTGATTCTGGATGCCGCCTGTGCCCCGCAGGCGGGAGGCGAAATGGAGATCCGCCTGGGCGATCAGGTTCTGACCCTCACCCTGCAGCCCACCGGTGGCTGGGACCGTTTCGCGGAAATCCCGGCAGGCGAGCTGGTCTTCGATCATGCGGGCGAGTTCGAACTCCGGGTGCGGCCGAAATCCATCCTCGGCCCGGGCATCGTGAACCTCCGCGGCATCCGCCTGGTTCCCGTGCCCTGATTTACGGGATTCATCGTACTTCCGGACCGCCCAGATGGCGGCGGAAGAAATCCATGCGCCGGCGCTGCGCGTAACGCTCTTCGCCCGAACCATGGCCGCGGCCGGTCATGAGGATGAATTCGAAGTCCTTGTCCTCGCGGATGAGGGCATTGATCACCTGATAGGTGCTGGATGGATCCACATTGTCATCCAGCTCGCCCACGGTCAGGAAAAGCGCGCCACGGAGTTTGGCGATGTTCGTGACGTTGGATTGTTCGGCATAGTGGTCGCCCATCGGCCAGTCCATCCATTGTTCATTCCACCAGATCTTGTCCATGCGGTTGTCATGGCAGCCACAATCGGCCGCTCCCGCTTTGTAGAAGTCCGGATGAAACAGCAGGCCTGCCAGGGCGTTCTGCCCGCCGGCGGACCCCCCGAAAATGCCGACTCTCGCCAAGTCCATCTGGGGAAACTTGGCCGCTGCCGCACGCATCCACGCGATGCGGTCGGGGAATCCTCCATCCGCCAGGTTCTTGTAACTGAAATGGCTGAACTCGCGGCCGCGATGATTCGTGCCGCGGCCATCGATCTGCACGAGAATGAAACCATGCACCGCCAGCTCATGCATGGGCATCCGCCACGGGGTCCATTTTTTCGGCACAAAGGCATCCTGAGGACCCGCGTAGATGTATTCCACCACGGGGTATTTCTTCGCCGGATCGAAGTCGGGTGGCAGACAGATGATTCCGTGGATGTCGAACTTCCCCTCACGATCCGGCGCGGTGAATGGGATGGGCATTTTCCATCCCGCTGCCTTCAGCGCGCGATCGTCCCCCGTGGCAAGCACACTCACCAACGATCCGTCACGCCAGCGCCGGAGTTCGGTCACCGGCGGACTGTCCACCCGCGAATGACGGCAAACATAGTAGTTCCCGCCGGGCGAGCGCCGGAGGAATTCATGCGTCCCATCGGATGTCGTCAGCGGGATGATTTTCCCATCATCCAGGCCCACCCGCAGATAATGGATGAAATAGGGATCCTGGTCGCGATGGAAACCGGAGACGCGGACCATGACCTCGCGGTTTTCCTCATCCACCCTTTCAAGGCCGCGCACCACCCATGGACCCCGCGTGAGCTGGCGGATGGTGCGGCTGGTGTTGCCATCATGCAGATAAAGGTGGTTCCAGCCATCCCGCTCGGAGAGCCAGAGGATTTCATCGCCCCCGCGCAGGTCGCGGCGCTCGCTGTTGCCATAGACGTAGATGAAAGTATCGCTCGATTCATCGATGATCGCCGCCTGGGTGCGCTTTTCGGTATCGATGCCGATGACGCGATGTTTCCCGAAGCCGCGTTCAATGAATTCAAAGGTCAGCCGCCGCCCGTCCGGTCGCCACATGAGGTTCCGGCAGTCGAAGGGATGGGCGATGAGCGATTCATCCGGAGCGAGGACTTCACGGCCATCGGTAAATCCCACCCAGGGCGCACGGGTATCGATTTCCTGCCCCGGCTTCGGGTAGGCCCGCACCCGATGCTTTGGCTGGAGTTGGTCCGCGGGGGAGCTTTCGATGAAATGGAGCTGATGCTCCGCCACATCCCGCGTGCGCCAAATGGCGAAGCGGGTGGAATCCGGAGCCCACAGCGGAGTATCGCGAAACACCTGACCCGCCGCCGCCGGAATCACCGTTTGCCGTTTTTCTCCGGAAACCAGCACCAACGCACCGTCCTGAACCTCCAGGCGATGCTTGCCGTCGGGCGATTTCCAATCGGCATGCCCTCGGGGGACACCATCCCGTTCGACCCGGCCGCGACGGCGTTCGCCGGACGACTCCCGCCCGCGCCGTGGAGCCTCAGCATCCACCCATGAGCCCTCGCGGAAAGCTTTCCAAGCCTCGCCGGACTTGAGCAGGAGATTTCCCTCGGCATCGCAGCCCAGGTCCTGCCAATCGATGCCGGGTTTCGTGAAACCCAACTCCCGCCCGGACTCGCAATCGATCTTGGCGATGCCCAGCTCCCCATTTTGCATCCGTTCCACGAAAATCGTCCGGTCATCCGGCGTGATCGCGAATCGGGCCTCGGCGAGGGGCACGGGCGTGCGCGAAACCTGATACCAGCGGGCCGTCAGGTTATCGAAATCCCGGGTGGACCCGTGCTGCCCGAAGGCGGGGGCAACAATGGCCAGAACCAAGGCTGGACGGAACAATTTGGAAAAGTTAGTCATTTGCCACGATGAAGTCACCCTTCTACGCACTCAGCGCCCTGGTTCTCGCCACGGCTTTGCCTTCCTGCCTCTCGGGCACGCAGTATGGCGTGCCCGGTGCCGGTTACACGGCCAATGACGCCTACCAGCGGGGATATCGCGACGGCAGCGGCGACCGTGCCAGCGGCCGGGCCCACAATCCCCACATCAACGAAGACTCCAGCAATCTCCCCGCGGCCTTCCGCAAGGAGTACGTCTGGGGCTACACCGAAGGATACCGCGGCACAGGTAGCGGCATCGCCGGCAGCAAGTGAACAGGAAACGGGCGTTCGCGCCCCCCCAGATTCAGTAGGCAGGCAGCGGGTCTTGTTGAGGAGGCGTCTCGCTGCCATCGAAATTGCGCCCATGGGCCTTGTGCTCCATGCCGGTGCCGAGCAGCCGCATGTCGCGACCCAGTCCGATCATGGTGTTGCACGAGTTCAGGGAAACCAACAGCGCGAGGGCGATCAGTGTCTTGATCATGGGGATTTCTGTGTCTCAGGAATGACATCTCTGCAACTCCGAAAATCGGCCGGATTCCCGCCGCGCAGACCTGCACGCGGAAACCCTGGTGTCATTCCCCCTTCAAGGCCCCAAGCAGGTCCATCAGCCCTTCGATGAGCGGGGTCAACTCACGGATCAGCGATTCTCCCAGAGCAGGCGAAAGCACTCCGCCCGGAGCGCGGCAATCGCGCTCGACCCGCCGCAAGGTTTCCGCGAGGAGATCAAGGCAATGCTGCAACCCGGATTGAAGCGTACGGCCATCTGCAGGCGGGCGGGACTCCTGCATTTCCCGCAGACCCAGCGTCACTTCCGACAACAGCGCCAGGCATTCCGGAGCTTCCCCAGCCGTGCCGGGGAAATGCCTTTGAATCCGCAGGATCCCCTGCCCCAGCGCCTCCAGCGAGTTCAGGCCCACCGGGCCGCCCCGATGTTGCTGCTCGAATGCCTCGGCCATGTCTCCCAGCAAACGATCCCAGCCCATCACGAATGCCTCCTTCTGCTCCGCATCCGCCTCTCCCGAGTATTTTCCTAACAACTCCTGATAGGCCTCCGTCAGCCTCTCGGCATCCGGGTCACCCCCGGGCTCGCGACCGGTAAGAGAAGCCAGGAAATCCCTCATCGCATGGAGATTCGCCAGCTTCTGCGCCTCCTCGGCATCCTCGTCCATCGCCCACAACCGCTCGGAAAGATGCAGGTCGAAATCCGTGCTCTCGATCACCACCCGCCCATCCGTTTCACTGAACCACTCCAGGGAAAGCAGGTTCTTCCACACTGCCGGGACCTCCTCACCCCGGGCTTCGCGATCGAGGCATTCGCATGGCCCGCAAAGCGGCACCCGCGACTTTCGCGATGCCGTCATGTCACCCACCAAACCCTTCTGATGCAACGCAATCCTCGCCCGCCGACGCGGATGCGGATTGCGAAAAGTCAGGCGCGTCCCCGCCAGATCCCGCCAGCAATCGCCCACCAACTCCAGCGTCACCGGCACCTCCTGCCCAAGCAGCCACAATCGCCCGGAGGTTCTGCCCTCCCGGGTGTTGTCGATCTCCCCCCAAACGACCGCGCCTTCGATCCGATGCGCCATTTCCCATGACTCTCCGCAATCCATCCGCGCCTCGTCAATCTCCTTGACGCGGCGTTTACGCGATCCCGCAGGCTTTAACTGCTTGATGCCCCTCGCCCCACGCGTAGGCTCCCCCCCATCCCCGACATGGAATCTCCCAGCCCCTTCGAAACCGCTCTGCTCATCCTGCTGGTCGTGATGATCTTCAACCTGATCATTTTCGTCCACGAACTCGGTCACTTCTGGGCCGCAAAATGGCGGGGGCTGAAGATCGACCGCTTTCAAATCTGGTTCGGCAAACCGATCTGGAAAAAGACCATCAACGGCGTCCAATACGGCCTCGGCTGGATTCCCGCCGGCGGATTCGTCGCCCTGCCACAGATGGCACCCATGGAAGCGATCGAAGGCAACAACCGCGACGGAGGTCAAGCCCTCCCGCCCATCACGCCGCTCGACAAGATCATCGTCGCTTTCGCCGGTCCCCTGTTTTCCTTCCTGCTCGCCCTCGCCGCCGCGGTCACCCTCACGATCACGAAGAAACCCATCGATGTGATCTACGACACCACCGTCGGTTGGGTGGAAAAAGGCAGCCCGGCCGAAGCCGCCGGCTTCCAGCGCGGCGACAAGATCCTCGCCATCAGCGGCAAGCCCGTGACTTCCTGGAACCTCCCCCTCGATAGCGTTTTCACCAACGTCGTCACCAGTAGCGGCGAGAAAATCGTCTTCACCATCGATCGCCCCGGCCAAGGCCAGATGGAGTTGATCTCCACCTATGAGATCGAGCCCACGAAATGGTGGCAGCGCAAGAAGACCCGTCAGGTCGGCCTCGAACCCATGACTCCGGAAGGGGACTTTGTGGTCAGCTTCATCGATGACCAGCCCAACACCCCCGCTGCTCTCGCCGGTTTCAAGGTGGGCGATGTGATCCTCGAGGTCGGTGGCGAAAAACTCGTCGAGTGGAACCAGTTCATCGAAACCATCTCCAACAGCGGCGGCAAACCGCTTTCCTTCAAGGTCAAGCGTGAGGGTCAGATCATGGACCTCGTCGCCACCCCGGTGAAACCCACGGTCAAGAACGCCAAGAAAGACACGCCGGAGCCCGGATACCGCATCGGCATGGCTCTCGATTCACCCTCCCCGCAAATCGAGGAATGGGTCCGCCATAGCCCGCAGCAGCAAATCACCGACACCCTGCGCCAAATGTGGATGACTCTCACCACCGTCGCGGATCCCCGCAGCAGCATCGGCATCCAGCACCTCAGCGGCCCCGTCGGCATCGGCAAGATCCAGTATTTCTCCCTGCTCATGGAGCACCCCTTCCACCGCATCCTCGGCTTCATGGTGCTCATCAACATCAACCTCGCCCTTCTCAACCTCCTGCCCTTCCCCGTGCTCGATGGCGGCCACATCACCATCGCCATCATGGAAGCCATCGCCCGTCGGCCGGTGAATGTGAAATTTCTCGAAGTCCTTCAGCTCGGCTTCGTTTTCATCCTCTTCAGCATCATGCTCTACGTGACCTCCAAGGATCTCTTCGACGACTTCGGCTTCAGCCGCAGCAAGCCTATGGAGTTCATTTACCCGGAACCGCCCACGGCCCCCTGATCAGGAAATCCCGCCGGTCTGGCGCACCGCTTCGTAAAGCGTGATCGCCACCGCGGTCGATAGGTTCAAGCTCCGCGTTGCCCCTTCCTTCATCGGAATGCGCAACGCGTGATCGCCGGCGTCGTGGATCATCGCTTCCGGCAAGCCACGCGATTCGCAGCCGAAAACGAGGTAATCGCCATCCGCGAAATCCACCTCCCAGTGATTCCGGCGCGCCTTGGTGCTCAGCATCCAGAACCGCGCCTGCGGATCCGCCGCGGCACGCAGTTCACCGAAATCCTCCCACACCTTCACATCCACCTCTTTCCAATAATCCAGCCCGGTCCGGCGGACATGCTTGTCGTCCAGGGAAAAGCCCAGCGGCTTCACCAAATGCAGCCGCGCCCCGGTCGCCAAAGCAAGCCGACCGGCAGCACCGGCATTGTGAGGAATCTCCGGAGCGATCATGACAATGTGCAGCACACCCGCGCCATAGCCCAATGCCAGCGGTCGATCAACGATCCCTACTGAAACTCTGCGACAGCACTGATACTTCAAGAAGCAAGAGACGCCTAACAGCTTTGAAGTCCCGTGATCGGAGGTCGATGGCAGAGAATTCAAGGTCGGGATTTCGCGGAATCTGTCCGCTCACTTGAAGTGATCCCAGCCGCCCTCCAGCGAACCGCCCTCTTTCGTCAGCCGGCCGATCGCCGTGATGGGCGCCAAACCCTCGGGCCAGCCGCGCACCAGGGCATGCCAGACCTTGGGTGGGGCGGTAAAAAGAAGTTCATAGTCCTCCCCATCCCCCAAGGCTCCGGCCGCCTCGACGCCGCGATGCCGTGGCAGCGCCTCGGTCACGATTTCATAGCCGCAGCCACTCGCCGCGGCCAGACGTGGCAGGTCCTTGGCCAAGCCATCCGAGAGATCCATCATGGCAGAGACCCCCGCCGCCGCCAGATGGCCGCCTTCCGCGACTCTCGGGGAAAAAGTCAGATGCCGCCCGGCGATCGATCCTCCCAAGCGCCCCGTCACACCAATCACATCTCCCTCCCGCCCGCCGCCGCGTGTGATGCATTTCCCGCGCTCCGCCACGCCTTCGCCCGCCACGGAAATCATTGCCGGCGCGCCTTCCGGCAAGCCACTCGTTTCCCCACCCGCCAGCACCGCCCCGTGTTTTTCCAGACAGCGCCGGATGCCTCGATAAAGCCCCGCGACCCAAGTCCACTCGCGGTCCCGGGGCACCGCCAAGGTCACCAACACATGCCGCGGCCGCCCACCCATGGCGGCGAAATCACTGATCACCCGCGCCACCGCCTTCCAGCCGACCTGCGATGCCGCCGCCGTCGGCAGGAAATGCACGCCCTCGATGATCGCGTCCGTTTTCAAAAGCCGCAGCGGCCCGCGGCCCTCATCGACCACCGCACAATCATCCCCCGGCCCCACAAGGAGACCTTCCGTGCCGAATCCCCGCAACAGCCTGGCCACCACCTCGTCCTCACCCAGATCCCCGAGCCGCTCGCCGCGCTTCATTGGGGCACCTCCCACCAGCCGAATCGCTGCCCGAGCTGCGCCAGCACGGTCGCGCTGTTGAAGGCCATGTGGATCGCGATCGGCATCCAGATCGACCGCGTTTTCTCGTAGGCCACCGTCATCAGGATGGAGAGGAAAGCCAGCGGGATGAGCCCCACGGCATTGTAGTGAATCAGCGCGAACAACAGCGAACTCCCCAAGGCCGCCGCAACCACCCCGCAGTAGCGCTTCGCCACCGGATAGACGTAGCCGCGGAAAATGATTTCCTCGGTCACCGGAGCCACCACCGATGCCATGAAGGCCAGCAGGAAAAGGTTCACCGGGTCCTGCGTGGTTTCGAAAGCTTTCACCACCTCCTGCTTGCCATCGCCACCGCCGTCCAGAGAAGTCAGGTAGTCGAGGAAACCGGAGGCATGCATCACCACCGCCACCATCCATGTCGCCACCACCGCCGCCGGGATGCCCACCAGAGCGATCAGCCATTGGCGCAGGTCCGCCCCCGGCCAGCGCAAGCCCAGCCACAGCACCGGATTCCGCCGCCAGATCACCGCACCCACCACCATGAAGGTGAAAAATGCCTGCGTCACGATCCCCGCCACCAGGTCGGTGCGATCGATCTCCACCGGCTCGCCGCCCACATTTCCCATCCATCCGCCGATGAGTGTGGAAAGATAGAGGGTCAGGAGAATCGTGCAGACCAAGAGGTCGAAGGGCCGATAGAAATCGCTCGCCACGCCCTTTTCCTCCTCCGGCAGGGGAGGCGGGGCCATTTCCTCAGGTGCTTCCAGAGCGGTCATGGCCAGCCGACGTCGGCTCCGCCCGCGGATGGCAGCGCCCAGTCCGAGCACCACCAAGGCCGCGATCAGCGTGCCCGTGCAGAGCCACATCGTGAACGGAGTCAGCATCGCCGCCACCTTGAAACCCGCGGGCCCGCCACGCCAGCGGAAATCGAGAATCCTCCCGGCGGCGAAACTTTTCGGCGGATTCCGTGTTACCTTCTGCGGAGTTGGCCCCCATTGCCGCGCTTTCCTTGCTCGAAGCTTGCTCCCAAGCCGATCATTAAGAAAACTTCCGCATCACCTCACCCACCCACAACCCTTACCGAAAGTTGGTCCGGCGGCGATTTCCGGAACCGGTGATCCTCCTCCTCCTCTTCGTGGTGGGAGTTTGGTTGTGGCAAAATCACTTCGCCCGTCCCGTCGCCCCGGACGACCCGCTGCAAGCCGCCACCAGCCTCGATCTCGCGCTGCGAAAGGTCGATCGCGACCTCCGCCTGGCCGATGCTTCCCGCCACCTGCCCGGCTGGGTTCGCGGTGCCCTCGACATCCGGCCCGTAGAAACCGTGGTCAACGATGCCGTCGGCTCCCTCCCCGACCTCGCCCGCAGCCAGCACCAGCACGGGCAGGTCATCGATGCCGTTCTCGTTTCCGCCCAGGCGGAATTTGCCTATGCCGTGGGCGTCCTCATGGCCGTCCAGCAAGGCGGGGATCCCGCCGCCGCGCCCTTTGCCATGCTTGGCCTGGCCAAGGGGCCGGACGAAGCCACCATCACCGCCCGCATCATCCGCGGCGAGGAATACTGGTGGGATCTCCCCTACCTCCGCTCCCTCGGCAGCCCGGGAGTCGAGCAGTATGCCAATCTCGTCCAAACCCGCAGCAGCGCCCTGGTCGGCCGCACCGTGATCGCCCGCGGTCTCGTCGTGGCCATCGCCCTCGGCGGGCTGGTTTTCCTCCCCGGCACCCTCCTCGCTTTCGCCCGGGCCAAGGCACGCCCCGCCCGGCCCCGCTACCCCTCAAGCTGGCAGCTTTCCTTCGGCCTCGCCGTCTTCCTCCTCGTTTACCTCGCTTCCCTCGGCCTCTCGCTCACCTTCAATCAGACCCTCGAAGGCTTCGCCCTCCAAGGCGCCGCGCCGCTGCCCATGCCGGTCTTCGTCGCCATCGATAGCCTCACCCGCCTCATTCCCGCCTTCCTCGCCCTCGGTCTCCTCTTCCGCCGCTGCCGCCACGCCATCAGCCGTCTCGGCATCGGTGGGCCGGTCGATGGCCGACTCGTCCTCGGTGGCTTCGCCATCCTCATGATCGCCGATTTCGGGCTCCGCATGGCCTTTCCCGCCCATGGCAACGGCTCCCTCTCCCTGCACGATGCCGGCCTCGGGGGCCTGGTTTTCGGTCTCGCCTCGGCCTGCTTCGCCGCTCCCCTCGCCGAGGAAATCCTCTACCGCGGCGTGCTTTTCCGCTCGCTCGCCAACCGCATCCCCCTCTTCCCCGCAGCCCTCGCGTCCTCCCTGCTTTTTGCTTTTGTCCACTTTTACAGCCTTCCAGGACTGCTACTCATCGTTGCCGTCGGCATGGTATGCGCTTATTCCTTTGCAGCCTCCCGCGCGCTCGCCACCGCCATCCTTCTCCACGCCCTCTACAACGCGTCCGTGAAAATTCCTGAGTGGATCGTTTATCACGCACCGCTATCCTGACGTCCCTTGCCATGAGCCACGAAACTTTCCAAGCGCCCGACCTGAAGCACCTCGCGGAGTTGCTCCCGGCCTTCGATTTCGAGGCCTTCATCGCCCAAGGCGGCATGGGCGCGGTTTACAAAGCGAAACAACGCTCGCTCGACCGCACCGTCGCCATCAAGGTCCTCCCCCGCGAACTCGGCGCGGATCCCGAATTCCACCAGTCCTTCGAGACCGAGGCCAAGGCCATGGCCCGCCTCAACCACCCGAACCTGATCAGCGTCTTCGATTTCGGCAATGTCGATGGCATGCCCTACATCGTCATGGAATACGTGGACGGGAAATCCCTCTACCACTCCGCCTGGGGCAAGGCCGTCGCTGCCGAACAGGCCGTCCCCCTCATCCGCCAGATCTGCGATGGCCTCGGACATGCCCACGAAAACGGCATCATCCACCGCGATATCAAGCCGGCCAACATCCTCCTCACTCCCAAGGCCGAACCGAAAATCGGCGATTTCGGCCTCGCCCAGCCGACCGATGGCAGCGGCGGCGGCATCGTCATGGGCACCCCGGGATATGCCGCGCCCGAAATCCTTCAGGACCACCGCAAGGCCGACCACCGGGCCGACCTTTTCGCCGTCGGCGTCATCCTCCACGAGCTTCTCACCGGCGACCGTCCCGATCCCGAAGGCAAAACCCCGCGCCGCTCCACCGGAGATCCGCGGCTCGATGCCATCGTTCGCAAAGCCACCGCCGCCGAGCCCGCCCTGCGCTACCCCTCCGCCGCCGCCATGGCCAAGGACCTCGCCGCATGGAAACCCGGCGTCGCCTCGAAACTCGTCACGGCCGCCCCGGCCAGCGCTGCTGATCCTGCCGCCCTCGCCCGCCCCGCCGCCCCGGCCGGACCCGTCCCTGCCCCTGTCATCGCCACCAGCGGTTCCAGTTGGGGCCTTGCCCGGAGCCTCCTCATCATCGCCGTCCTCATCGTCGCCATCGCCTTCGCCACCAAGCTCCTCAAAAAAGCCAAGGAAGACCGCGACCTCGGCAACGAGAAACAAAAACGCGAGAACTTCGAAGCCCAGAAACGCGCCGAAGCCGAAGCCCGCCGCCAGGCCGAGGAAGCCCGCCTCGCCGCCCTCAATCCCAAGCCCGAAGCCCCCGAGCCGGAACCCGAACCAGAACCCGAACCGGAAACCGCCCTCGAATCCCTCGAACGCCTCCGCGAGGCCCTCGCCGATGGCGATCGCGAGGAAATGCCCGTCGGCGCGAAACGCCACGGCAACTCGGATTTCCTCTTCATCGAAAAAGCCATGACCTGGCACGATGCCGCCGCCTTTTGCGAGGCCCATGGCGGCCACCTCGCCCTCCCCCCTTCGGAAACCGATCTCACCTGGCTCTCCCAGCTCATCCCCGGCGACACCGCCATCTGGATCGGGGGCGGCCGCTCCACCGCCGACAACTGGTTCATGACCGATGGCAGCGATTGGCCGCTGGAGAAAAAACCCACCGGTGCCGGCGATTTCGCCGCCCTCGATGACCTCGGCCTCGTCCGGGCCCGACCTTTCGATCTCGAACTCCCCTTCGTCATCCAGTGGCAGCGCGATGGGTCCAATGAAGCCACCCTCGCCGCCATGCTCCGCCGCACCCGCATGACGCTGGATTCCCCCACGCCCTTCTTCCCCCCCGGCACCAAGTCCCAAGGCGGTCGCCATTTCTGCTTCGTCGCCCGCTCGCTCGACCGCAGCGATGCCGAACGCCTCGCCGAACAAGCCGGCGGCACCCTCGCCACCCTCGCCACCGAGGACGAACACTACTGGCTCGAAAGCCAGATCCGCAAAATCCCCGCCGAAAAAGGCCTCTGGCTCGGCGGTATCAAGGAAGGCGAAACCTGGAAATGGGACAGTGGCGAAGCTTGGACGAAGGCCGATTGGGCAAAATCCGCCGATCCCGTCGATGGCCAGACCGCTCTCGTCATCATCCCCGGTGAAGGCTGGGCCGATGCCGATCCGGAAGAACCCGCCTCCGGCTTCGTCATCGAATGGAGCAAAGACGCCGATTCCCCCGGCCCCGTCGCCGATGACATCGGCACCGGCGGGCTCGACCTCGCCTCCCTCCAAAAACGCGCCACCGAACTCATCGAAGCCGCACGCACCGATCGGGACAAAAAACTCGCCGAAAACACCCGCAAGCTCCTCTGGGATCTGAATGTCTGGTTCCGCGGCGTGAACTCCACCGGCAGAGGCGTCTGGGAACCCCATGTCGAAGCCCTCATCGACCTCGTCGAAAGCAGCACCAACGGCCGCGTCCCCAGCCCGAGTGATTTCGAAGATGGCGGCGACGGCGAAGACATCTCCCTCTCCGACCCCATGGCCAAGGCCTGCGAATACGCCCACCGCAAACAGCAGGAAATCGATGCCGCCTACGGCGAACAGCTCAATCGCCTCCGGAATTTCTACGTCACCAAGCTCACCGAAACCGGCAAAGCAGCCGCAGCCGCCGGTCAGAGCGCCGTGGCCGCAAAGATCAAGGACGCCATCGAGGAATCCTCGGAACTCGGCGACTGGCTCGAAAGCCTCGGCCTCGAGGACGATACCGAGGCCCCCGAAGAGCGCCGCTCCACCGGATTCAAAACCCGCGAGGCCGATGCCACCTTCGTCGGCACCTGGACCTGGAACTCCATCCCTGGCGTCCTCTGGGAAGCCACCAATGACGGTGAAATCAAGTGCGATGCCTGGGGCCTCGAAGGCACTTGGGAAAAAACCGCCGGAGGAGTCACCGTCGACATGGGTGCCCGCGGCGAAGTCGATCTCGAATGGGAAGACGGTGCCTGGCGCGGCCGCAATGATCAGGGCCTCGAAATCATCCTCCGCCCGGTGGATTGATCCAGCCGTCTCCCTTTCCCTCGCCAGCCCATCCCGCCCACCTGCGGGATTGCCAAACCCGGAGCTGCCTGCTGGTCTCGGACACCATGAACCGCCGCCAGATGCTCAGCTCCTCCACTGCCGCCGCCGCCGCCACTCTCGCCACCCTCGGCAGCTCCCCCCAGGCCCTCGCCCAAAGCCCCGCCCCGGCGCTCGGAAAAGGCTCCGTCATCCTTTTCCAGGGCGACTCCATCACCGATGCCGGCCGCAACCGCAACGAGGAGGGCAAGGCCAACTCCAACGCCATGCTCGGCCAAGGCTACCCCTTCCACCTCGCCGGTCAGTTGCTCGCCGACCACGGCCCGCTCGGCCTCTCGATCTACAACCGCGGCATCTCCGGCAACAAAGTCCCCGACCTCGATGCCCGCTGGCAAAAAGACTGCCTCGATCTCAAGCCCGCCCTCGTCAGCATCCTCATCGGCGTCAATGACATCTGGCACAAGCTCAACGGCCGCTACAAGGGCACCCCGGAAACCTATCGCGATGGCTTCGCCGCCCTGCTGGAAAAAACCCGCAAGGCCCTGCCCGACGTCCGCCTCGTCATCTGCGAACCCTTCGTCCTCCGCTGCGGTGCCGTGAACGACAAATGGTTCCCCGAATTCGACCAACGCCGCGCCTTCGCCGCCCAAGTCGCCAAACAAGCCGGTGCCACCTGGGTCCCCTTCCAGGAAGCCTTCGATGCCGCCCTGAAAACCGGCACCGAACCCGCCTACTGGGCCGCCGACGGAGTCCACCCCACCCTCGCCGGCCACGCCCTCATGGCCAAAACTTGGCGCACCGCCGTCGGACTCTGACGACCCCACACACTGCCGCAGGAAACTGGAATCGAGATCCAGGATCCTGCCTGCAAGGTGTTACCCATGAATTGAACCTTTTGTGTTACCTATGTTCTGAACCTGGACCCCGCTTCCCGCTACTGAAGAGGGAACCACGGAATACTCGGAAAACACGGAAAGGTTGATGAAGTTGGGAACAACGAAAAAATCGAAAGGAACGAAAAGGAACAGCCGGGAAATCGGACCAGGATGGATGGGATGATGGGATGGATGGGAGGATGGGAGGATGCATCGCCTGTCTCCAGCCCCGCAGGGGCGGCGGCATGAATCCACGGGGTTCACCCCGTGGATTCCTTGTCACCCATGATCCCGCGCTTGATCCGCGCCCCGCTCTTCCCAAGCGCCCCCGGCTGTTCATTGGCACTTGGCACTTCCGCGCAGCGGCCCGGCTGTTACTCGCTCCTTGCTCCCCGCTTCACGCTACTGAAGAAGGCAGGAGAATGCTGGGAAGATATGGGTGGGTGCATGGACTGCGTGCAGCCTGCTGCCGCTTTCCCGGAGCCAGCCTGCTGGCCCGGAGCCCATGATCCGCCCAAAAACCGCGCGAAGCATCTGCTGTTTCTCCGGTCTTGTGTCTTGCGTCTTGAAATCTTCTGTCTTTTCCGGGCTGTTCCTCGCTTCTTGCTACCCGCTTCTCGCTACTCAAGAGGGAACCACGGAATACTCGGAAAACACGGAAAGGTTGATGAAGTTGGGAACAACGAAAGGATCGAAAGGGACGAAAAGGAA
>JALOTY010000034.1 GCA_025457665.1 Akkermansiaceae bacterium
GGCATCAACCTCGATCACGACAACGACGGGGTGCCCAACGGGATTGAATACTTCCTTGGCGGAAACTCCAACACCACCGGCTTCACCGCCTTGCCAGACATCGCGAATGATGCGGGAAGTTTGAGTGTCACCTGGACGAAATCCGCAAGTTATCCTGGCAGTTATCCCGCCGATTTCGCGGTGGAAAGCTCGCCATCGCTCGAAGGCCCATGGAACGAGGAAACCCTCGGGGGCAGGGTGACCATCACCGGAAATGAAGTGACCTACACCTTCCCCTCACCGCTCGGCAGCCGCCGCTTCGTGCGCCTCCGCGTGAATGGTCCCTGATGCCGTTCACGTTCGCCGAAACCGATGCTTTCAGGCGCTCCAACCGGGGCAGGAAGCATCCGAAACCGCGCTTTGTCGGAGACTGGAAACGCGAGGCATCATGGAATCAAGACAAGCTGGGAGCGAGGCTTAGAAAGAGGTCAGGCGGACCTTGTCCGCAGAGCCGACTTGGATCCAATCGATCTCAATGCTGCCCGTACTGGCTGGTAGATGGATGCGGGCGACGCCCAGAGGTCTTGAAAGCGGAAGCTCGACCTCGATCTCCTGCCATCCACCGGCGGGCAGGGTGAACTCCACGGCTTCCGGCTTGGGGGGATTTCTCAGATCCCCCACGGATTCGAAGCGTCCTGTCCCGCCCTTTTCGCAGCGGAGCCGCATGCGCAAGGTCACTGGCCCTGGCATATCTCCGAAACTGAATCCGAGAAATGGGTTCCCCGTTGGTGAGGTGAGGCGCAGGATTCCATCATTGACCACTGCCTTGCCATTGCGCGCCCGCCAGCCCTGCAGGCGAGGGTCGATTCGATCCGCTCCGCCATCGGCTTTGCGCGGGGCGGCTTTGCCTTCGTCTTCGGGCTTCCAGGCTGCGGGATCGAAGTTGGGGTTCGGTACAGGGAGGATTGCCCCGGTGTCCTTCAGAAAATCTTCAATCATGGCATCCATCTGCTTCACTCGTTCAGGCTCACGATCGGCGAGATCGTTCTTCTCTCCCGGATCATCGCCGAGGTGATAGAGTTTCCAGCGATGGGCACCATCCTTGCCGCCATGAAACAAGCGGATCAGTTTCCAGTCGCCGCTGGTCACCGCAACCGAGGGCGGGAGCCAGTCCGGAACCGCCGGGTCGTGTGGGAAATAAGTGAAAATCCCAGCCCGATCCAATGTCTCCCCTTTGAGCGCGGGCACAATGCTGACTCCGTCGAAATGCTGGCCTTCCTGGGTCTTTGCGTCTAACAGATCAAGGATGGTCGGGTAGAAATCGCTGCTTTGGATGATGCAATCGCTGCGTGTCGACGGGGCCACGATTCCCGGCCAGCTCACCACGCAAGGCACGCGGATGCCACCTTCATAGACCGTTGCTTTGCCACCGCGCAGCGGGCGATTGCTGGTTGGCGTGGTGCCATCGATCCGGTCGTACATGTTGCCTCCATTGTCGGAAAAGAAAATGATGGCCGTGTTCTCTGCCAAACCGAGGCGGTCGAGGGTGTCGAGAAGAGTTCCCACAGCGTCATCCATGCTCTTCACCATGGCGGCGTAGGTGGGGCTGCGCTGGGCATCGGTGGCGTCGATCTCTTTGCGATATCTCTCAACCCACTCCTTTTTGGCATCGAAAGGCGAATGAACACTGAACATCCAGTAGTTGATGAAGAATGGGCCGTCCTTGTGTCGTTCCATGAAGGCCGAGGCCTCCGCCGCCATGCGGTCCTCGATGTGCTCGTCTGGGCTTTTCGGAAGGAAGCCGTTCGGATAGCTCCAGGGTGCCACAAATCTCCCGGCAGGTCCGGGGCCTGGGGTGTGGGGAAGATCGACATCGAAGCCATGCTGCAGCGGCGAGTAGGGTTCTGCTCCCAGATGCCATTTGCCGAAATGGCCCGTGGCATAGCCTGCCTGTTTCAGGGCTTCGGCGAGGGTGAAATAAGAGGTCGCCAGGCGGGTCACCGGAATGGGGGGGACCGTCTTCTTTCCCGGTGCCGCGCTTTTCCCCGCTTCGGCTTTAAGAATGACTTTCGGCAGGTGGCAGTTGGGTGCGGTGATGCCGGTCCTGGCCGGACTCAGTCCGGTCATGATGCTGGCACGAGTCGGCGAACAGAGCGGGCTTGCCGAATAAGCCCGGGTGAAAACCATTCCCCTGCGGGCGAGACGATCCAGATTTGGCGTGTCGTAAAGGCGGGTGTGCCCATAGAGCCTTGTGTCGGCCCACCCCAGGTCATCGGCGAGGATGAAGATGATGTTCGGCCTCTCCTCCGCATGCAGGCGAAAAAGGGCAAGCAAAGGGATGATAAGCCAATAGCGATTCATCGGATGGATTTCCTATTCCATTTCAGCCCTCCCTGCGATGGAAGAATGAAATCAACCGGAAGGCGGGTGCTCGGGAGGGTCGATGACTCTGGATTTCAAAACCGCATTCGTGGGTTCTTCGATCCTGCAATCCCTGGTCAAAACTCCGACTGAAACTTCGGCGCCCTGGGTGAAATTCGCGAAAAGGCTTTCGCTTGCCCTCTGCCTTGCTGTAGGAGGACCGTAGGTTCGTGAAAGTCTTTACCAAGGTTTGATCGCCTTTTGCCGGTTCGGTGGGGCAGGGGAGCCATGGTGAAGCGATTCAAAGCGAAGGCATCTTCTAACGGAGAGGCCCATTCCCGGATTCTGATGGTGCCCCCCCCCAATTCAACCATGAACATGAAAACTGTCCTCGCTCCGGTCCTGCTGTGTCTCGGTGTTTTCCACCTGAGCGCGACGGCGGCCCCCATCCTCACTCCGTCCACCACCACCTACGGCGGCATCGTCGATGGCAACAATTTCGTCACGGGGTCGGGCACCTCGTCGCAGTTTTCCGGGAATCGCTGGCCTTTCGGACAGGATGCGACCAAGGCCGTGGACGGCCTTATCGGCCCTGGCAGCAAGTATCTTAATCTCAATGTCACCACCACCGCTCTGATCTTCTCCGGGACCACCGCCCGCGTGCCCTCGCGGCTGGAACTCTGGGTCGCCGAGGATGCCGTGGAGCGCGATCCTACCAGCTACATTCTTTATGGCACCAATGTCGCCATCCCCGCCCTCACCAGCGGCGGGACCTTCGCGCTGGGAAACTTCACCCAGATCGCCTCCGGGACGCTCGACCTGCCGGACCTGCGCGACACCACCTCGGACAGCCTCGGCTACAGCCAGAGCGTGCCCATCCCGGGTTCCACGGCCTACGCCTCCTACCTGCTCGTCTTCCCCACGGTGAAAAACGCCCCGACAGCGGCGAATTCCATGCAGATCTCCGAAGTCCAGCTCCACGCCAACGGCATCAACGTCGTGGAATCTTCAGACTTCTCCAATGACGGACCCGGCCCCTCCATTTCCTTGGAACCCGGCATCAACCGGATCTCCGGCACCCTCCTGTCTCCTTCGGATCTACAGGACCGTTTCAGCGTCATCGTCCCCGCCGGCACCCGCCTCCTGAGCGTCAACAACACCAATGCGTTCAACAGCGGGGTCCCCATCACTTTCCCCGTCTCCGCTGGCACCTATCCGGTGCTTTTCTCGACGAATTTCACATCCGAACCCGCTCCGTGGTCCCTGACTCTCACCGTGGAGGCTTTGCCGTCCACCTTGCCAATCATCGGCGTGGAGTCGTTCGACTACCCGGACGGCCCCATCGACACGAAAAGCGGCGGCACCTTCTGGGACTACAAGAACATCGCCCCCACCGCCCACACCGGCACCGCCTCCGCCTGGGAAAACGTCACCGCTGCTCCAGCCATCGCTTCCGGGCGGCTCGTCACGCACAACAGCTCCGCGAAACGCACATACAATGGCGCGTCGCAAGCCGACGGCGCGGTGAATGATCCCGCCAGCGTGCCGAGTTCTGCGGCCAAGAGCGTCTATTACCGAGTCACCGTCACCACCGGGGCCACCGTGCCTACGGAGTTCGGCCTGAGTTCGTATGATTTCGGCACGGAGAAAATCTTTTTCGGCAAACGCGCTGCCTCCAGCCTCTTCGTCGTTGAAGAAACAGGCGTCGGGCAAAGTGGCGCTGCCACGACCGTTCTGCCCAACACCACCTACACCCTGGTCGCAAGGGTGGACTACGCCGCGAATATCGTCCGCCTCTATCTCAATCCCGACCTCAACGCCCCGGAATCCACCCAGCCCCCCGCCGTCACCCGCACCTACACCGGCACCAACTGGAGCACCGCCGTGCGCCTCGCCAGCTCCGGCGGCAGCCCCGTCGTGTGGGACAATCTCGTCGTCGCCACCGCGTGGGACGTCCTCGGCACCGTCGTCACCACCCCCGTGGATGAACTCAATCCCAGCCTGCAGGCCGGCGGCAACGGCGTCTCCTTGCGCGAGGCCGTGAAGTATGCCCCAGAAGGCGGCCTCATCACCTTTGCGCCCGGGCTCAACAGCCAGACCTGCACCCTCAGCACGGGCACTGAAATCGTCGTGACGAAAAGCGTGAACCTGGATGCCTCCAGCCTGTCCAGCGGGCTGACGATCGATGGCGGCACGGGCACGAACCGCCTTTTCTCTGTGAACAGCGGCCAGTCCCTCACCCTGCGCGGACTCACCCTCACCGGGGGCAATGGCACCGGGGCGGCAGGCAACAACAACGGTGGCGCGATTTTCAACTCCGGCACCCTGACGCTCACTCAGTGCACCCTCTCCGGCAATTCCGCCTCTTTCGGTGGCGCGATAAGAAATTTTGGCGGCACCCTGATGCTCACCCAATGCACCCTGTCCGGGAATTCCGCTTCGGCCGAAGGTGGGGCGATTTCGAGCGGCGGCACCCTGTCGCTGATGCAGTGCACCCTGTCCGGGAATTCTGCCAATTTGGGCGGCGCGATTTTAATAAACATCGGCGGTACGCCGATGCTGACGCAGTGCACCCTCTCCGGGAATTCCGCCATCAATGTCGGCGGAGCGATTTATAACGGCGGCACCATGACGCTGGCGCAGTGTACCCTCTCGGGCAATTCGGCCGCCATCATTGGAGGCGGCGCAGTTCACACCAACCTAGGCAGCAGCCTGACGCTGACCAACACCATCGTCGCGGGAAACACAGCACCCGTCGGTCCAGATGTTTCCAATAACGCCGGCACCATCACCTCCAACGGCACCAATCTCGTCGGCAATAACAGCAGCGTGGACACCCAGTTACCCGCGACACCCGGGCTCATTGGCACTGCCGCCGCGCCTGTGAATGCGAGGCTCTCCCCCCTGGGCTACTTCGGCGGACCGGTGCAGACGATGCACCCGCTGATTGGTTCCCCGGCCATTGATGCGGCAGGCAGCCTCAATCCCGGCGGCACGGATGCTCGGGGTTTCCCTCGCTTCCGCGATGGCGATGACAGTGGGAACCCGCAGCTCGACATCGGCGCGGTGGAGGCCGGGGAAACCTATCGCGTGGACTCGGTGTCAGATCCAGGCGGCTTGCGCAGCATTCTGGCTCTTGCCTACCTGGGCAACAACCCTGGCATCCGCATCATCTTCAATCCCGCCATTTTCTCTATCTCCTCCCCGCCGGTGATCACTCTGAACGGCAACGAACTGACCACCCCGGCAGGAGAGACCATCTTTATCGACGCCTCGAACATCCCCGGCGGCGTGACCCTCTCAGGCAACCACACCAGCCGCGTCTTCAACATCGCCAGCGGAGCCACCGTGGCCATGCACTCGGTGAGGATTGTGAATGGGAAGGCAGCGAATGGGGCCGATGGACCGTTGTTTGGGATAGGTGGAAATGATGGGGGCGGCATTGTGAATGCGGGTAATCTGAGCCTCTTCTCCTGCATGCTGTCTGGGAATTCGACCGGCAACGGCGGTTTAGGCGACATTAAAGGCGGCGGCGGCGGCAATGGCGGCGGCATCTTCAACAGTGGTTCTTTGAGTCTAACCGCTTGCGCCATCACCGGGAACGCAACGGGCAACGGAAGATTCAGCCCTGGTGCAGGAGGAGACGGCGGCAGCGGCGGCGGCATCTTTAGCAGTGGCTCATTGAGTCTCACTGCTTGCACCCTCTCCGGGAATGCGGCGGGCAACGGCGGCAACGCCGACAGCGGCGGCGACGGCGGCAGCGGCGGCGGCATTCGGCAAGAAGGAGCCATTTCCTGCCGGCTCACTGCCTGCACCATCGTGGGCAATCAGACCGGCATCGGCGGCACTGGCTCTGTAAATGGCGCCTCCGGCACGGGCGGTGGCATCTCCGGCGGAAATGCCATTTTGGAAAACTGCCTCATCGGCCAGAACACCCAAGGCCCCAGCACCCCTGATGACGTGAGCGTGACCACCATCACCTACGTGGGAGGCAATCTCCTCAGCACGGCAGCCACGGGCACGGCAACAGGCAGTCCCACCATCAACCCCAATCCTCTCCTCGCCCCGCTCGGCGACTACGGCGGCCCCACCCAGACCCGGCCGCCGCTGCCCGGCAGCCCGGCCATCAATGCGGCCATCGGCAGCAACCGCCTCACCGACCAGCGCGGGTTTCCGATCGTCGGCACGGCGGACATCGGCGCGGCGGAATACCAGGGCCCCACCGACCTCCGCCTCTACTGGGAAAGCGATTGGGACGGCGATGGAAATGCTTTTGGGATCGAGCACGCTCTCGGCACCAACCCCGCGCTTTCCGATCCCGCCAACTCACGCAACCTCAGCGGCCCGACCTTCACGCCTGTGGGGCAGGCGAGTCTCACCTTTGGTCGCAACACCAGCGCCGCGCCCGGGACCATCAGCATCCTCAAACGCAGCACGGACCTCATCACCTTCAGCGAAGTCTTCCGCATCACCGGCAATTCACCGGTCCCGGGACTCGGGATATCCGCGATCATCCTTCCCGACTCGATCACGATCCTCGATTCCAACCCACCGCCCGGCAAAGCCTTCTACCGTATCGAAGCCGTATCCCCCTGAGCGCCGCGCCGCGCTGCTGCGCGGAAGGACAAAGGGCGAAGGGCAAAGTTCAGAGAAACAGCCTGAATGAGAAAAGGAGCACAGGCGTCCCGTCTATGCTCCCCTTGGGGCGGCATCATGCTTTTCTGACAAGTGTCCAGGCGTGGGCGAGGGTGTCGATGTCTTGCAGGGACTTGTCGCGGCGGATGGCGTGGATGCGGGGGAAACGGAGGGCGAGGCCGGAGTCGTGGCGCTTGGAGGGTTGGATGGAATCGAAGGCGATTTCAAGAACGAGGTTCGGCTCGACGAGGTGCTTGCGGCGCTGAACCTCCAAGGTGTGTTTGCGGAAATGTTCAGTGAGTTCCTCGATTTCGAGATCTGTTAGACCGCTGTAGGCTTTGCCAATGATGCGCAGGGCGCCGTGTTCATCGCGCAGGGCGAAGGTGTAATCGCTGAGGACCTCGGCCCTTTTGCCATGGCCTTGTTCGGCGGCGACGACGATGCAATCGA
Organism: Akkermansiaceae bacterium; assembly: GCA_025457665.1. Classification (GTDB taxonomy): domain Bacteria; phylum Verrucomicrobiota; class Verrucomicrobiia; order Verrucomicrobiales; family Akkermansiaceae; genus Haloferula. Next base: position 7,426 of record JALOTY010000034.1, read on the forward strand.
GCGTGGGCATGACGCCCTTGAGCTTGAGCCATGACTTGCCACGGCGGCCGGGAGAGTAGGGGCTGTGCGGGGATTTGGAAATCAGGCCTTCGTGGCCCTGGGTGCGGGCGAGTTTGAAGGCGGCTTCGGTTTCCCGGGGATCGGCGCTGCGGATCCGCTCGATGACGGCAAAGGCGGGCGGCGCTGCGGCGAGGAGCTTTTCGAGATGAATGCGGCGGGCTTCGAGAGGCTGGTCGAGGAGGGTTTCGGAGCCGGCAAGCAGGATATCGAAGGCGTTGAAACGCACCGGCGGAAGCGCGGCGGGGCTATCGCCGAAAAGGTCGCCCTGCGAGGTGTTGAGGCGGCCCAGGCGTTTCTGGAGATCGAAGAAAGTGAGTTTGCGGCCATCGGCATGAGCGATGATTTCGCCATCGATGATGAAATCACCGGGGATCTCGCGGGCGGCGGCGAGGATTTCGGGAAACTGGGAGTCGAGCGGCTTGAGATCGCGGGAGAAGAGTTGGCAGTGCCCGCCGGACTTGTGGAGCTGGCTACGGATTCCATCGTACTTCGGTTCCAGCCAGAGGGGGGCGGGGTGTTGTTGATGGAGCTGATCGATGTCGCTGGTCGGGGATGCCAGCATGACCATGACGGCCACTCCGGGGCGGAGCGAGGCCTCGTGGAGTCGGCCATCGCGGGCGAGGATGGCGGTTTCCCCGAGATCGCCAGTGAGCATGTGGGCGCGGCGGAGATCGGCGGGGTCGGCATCGAAGGCCTGGGCGATGGCGTCTTCGACGAGGCCCTGTTTCAGGCCGATGCGGAGATCGCCGGTGAGGAGTTTGACCAGGGTTTCGCCTTCGGCGGGATGGAGCTTGCGGAGGCGGGCGGCGAGGAGGTCGATGCGGGCCAGCGAGCCATCGGTCGCGGCGAGATCGACCAAGAAGCGGAGGATGTCATCGAGCGTGGCGGCGGCGGGCTGGAGTGGAAGTTCTTCGAGGACGAGTCGGGCGGTGCGGGCGGCGTCGTTCTGGGTGAGGGAGATTTCGCGATAGCGTTCCTCGCGGGCATCGGGGAGGGCGAGGAGGGCGCGGCGGAGGGTGGCGCTGCCGGTGTGGATCGAGCCGTGGGGGCGGGGCAGGGGGCGGCCGGTGAGCCAGGTGGCGATGAGGTCGAGGTGCTCGCCGGCCTGGCGGAGGTGGCGGGCGAGGTGCAGGGTTTTTTCCGTGCGGCTCTGGGTTTCGCCGACGAGGCGGCAGAGGTCGGTGAAATCGGCAAAGGGGCAGATGGGCCGGTGGTGCCGCGGGGAAATCGAGTGATGGCGGGCTTTTTCCGGGCCGGCGGCGCGCTGCGGGAGGACGGCGAGTTCGAGTTGGTCGTGGCCTTGGGCGGACCAGGCATCGATGCCGCGACGGCGGAGTTCGGCCGCGAACTCGCGGGCATAGCCGTGGACGGTGAGGACGCGTTTGGGGCGGACCCGCTGGATGCATTCGAGAAGTCCGGGGTGGTCGGCGTGGTCGGAGAGCGGGATGGCGTCATCGACCCGATAGCGGTAGGCCGCGCCGGGCGTGAGGGCCCAGCCGCTGAGCATGGCGGTGCGGCGCTGGGGGATGGCGCGGAGGAGCTTGGAGCGGACGGTGTTCGGAGCGGCGATCACGGCCGTGCCGGGCGGGAGACTGGCGGCGAGGGCTTCATCGAGCACGAGCGGTTCCGGCAGGCAGGAAACCCCGGCGAGGCGGCAGGCCTGGGTCATTTCCGCGACCTTCGGGTGGAGGGCGGCGGGAATTCCATGCTCGTGGAGGAGGGCGAGGGCTTCCTGGGCCTTGCCGAGCGAGTAGCCGAGGAGGATGGGGACATCGCCATCGTTGAAGGCATTGTGGACGAAGCGCAGGACCGCGGTTTCGACCTCCAGCGCCGGGGGGAAGACAAACTGGGGGAGACCGAAGGTGGTTTCGAGGATCAATTGGTCGGCCTGGAGGAAGGAGGCGGGCTCACAGGTGCGGCCGCGGCGGACCTTGAAATCGCCGGTGTAGAGCAGCGTGGCGCCATCGCGGAGGCGGGTGATGTGGATCATCGCCGAGCCGCAGATGTGGCCGGCGGGAAGCAATCGGAGTCGGTGGCCGGCGATTTCGTGCGGTTGGTGATCGGCGAGTCCGAGCAGGCGGTCTTCCGGGAAATGGTAGCGGGCGCGGACGAGGCGGGCGGTGGTGGCCGTGCAGATCGCGAGTTCGTGGCGGGAAAAGTGGTCGGCGTGGGCGTGGGAGACGAAGGCCAGCGGCTTGGCATCCCAGGGGTCCAGCCATAGTCCGACCTCGGGGAGGTGGATGCCACGGTGGAATTCGACGGGGATCAAGCGGTCAGTCGGCTGGGGGTTGCGGAAGGATTCACCGGGGAGGGTGGATTTGGCAAACCGGATCGGCCGGAGAAGCGGGGGAGCGACTGGAAACAAGCCGTCGCTTTCCAATGGCCGGAAGGTTGCGCGGGCGCGGGATCTCGATATTTTCCGGGCATGAATCTGACAGAATTTATGGCGCAAGTGCCGGGTCAGCCGGGGGGATTTGCGATCAGCAGTTCGATGATCCTGCCGATGATCCTGATGTTCGGGACCATGATCCTCAGCATGCTGATCAGCGGTCGTCTGCGGTCGCGTTTCAACCTCTACTCGCGGGTGCCGATTTCCATGACCGGTGCCGAGGTGGCGGAAGCGATGCTGCGGCAGAATGGAATCACCGATGTCCGGGTGATCAGCACGCCCGGTCAACTCACCGACCACTATGACCCGATGAAAAAGACCGTGAACCTCAGCGAGTCGGTTTACGGCCAGAACACCGTGGCGGCGGCGGCGGTGGCGGCTCACGAATGCGGCCACGCTTTGCAGCATGCCCAGGGTTATGCCTGGCTGACCTTCCGCTCGAAGATGGTCCCGGTGGTGCAACTCGCCAGTGGCTTGATGAACGTGCTGATGATCCTGCTGATGGTGGGTGCGGTGGCGTTTTTCGCGCAGATCCCGCTGCTGATCTACACCTTCCTCGCTGCGGTGGGCGTGACCGTGGTTTTCGCTCTCGTGACCCTGCCGGTGGAGTTCGATGCCAGCAATCGCGCCTTGGCTTGGCTCAACCGCAGCGGCCTCGTCCGCGGCATGGAGCACGACAAGGCGAAGGACGCTCTGTTCTGGGCGGCGATGACTTATGTCGCCGGTGCGCTCGCGGCAGTGGCGCAGCTTTTCTACTGGGCGATGATGTTGCTCGGTCAGAGAAACTCGAACGAGTGAGAAGGGCTCCAGTTGGAGCATGTTTCCGACGGGGGGATCTACGGATCTCCCCGTTTGCGTTTCGGCCTTCCGGAAATCGCGATTTCGCCTGCGGTGCCTTGTCCCTCAAGGAGAGCTGAGGGGAAGCAAGCAACCTTGTTTGCCAAGGGTCTCACCACGGACTCTGGCGATGCGCGCTGATCCGTCTTGCGGCTGGCACGGTGGCGGCTTCCACTGCGGCCCTCCGCATGAAATTCCGTCTTGGTGTCGCGCTTCTCCTGATTGTTTTGCTGGGCCTGTTTTGGCAGACAGGGAGGGATGGAGAGGCAGGGGCCGATCCAGGGGATAAAACAGCCGAGATCGCTGATTCTCCGATCTCCTCGCAAGCAGGGGATGATTTCGACGTTTCCCGAAAGGCAGACCTGCCGCGGCGTGATATCGATTTCGACGCCCCTGACGCCGCGACCTCGGCGCTGGTCGATCCAGCAAACGGCTCAAGCGATCTCCCGCGGTCGGCGGCTTTGCCGGAGGACCTGGCAGTGGTCCCCGAGACTTTGCGCGAAGAGATCGCGGTCGGTCGGGACATCGCCGCAATCCTTGATGGCGCAGACCTGACCCTGCCCGGGGAGAGGGAAAGGGTGGTCGCTGAAATCGAGGCCTTGCAAGAAGCGCAGCAGCAGGCGGTCGAGAAAATGGCGGCGGAGCGGGGGATCCCTTTGCGAATCGAGGGTCCGGGGCATCGGCTTGCGACTCTTCATGATTTCCGCGGCGAGCATCCGCTCTACCGGCGGAACATGAATGCCAGCGCTGCGATTTCCACCGGGGCCAATCTGCTGCTGCCATCGCCCTACAGTCTGAGTGGCGCGGGCCTCAGGGTGGGCGTTTGGGATGGCGGATCGGTCCGCAACACCCACCAGGAATTCGGCAGTCGCGTGACCAAGCGGAACAGCACCGCGGCGAATGACGATCACGCCACCCATGTCGCCGGGACCATCGGCGCCAGCGGCGTGCAGGCAAATGCCAAGGGCATGGCACCGCAGATCCTCATCGACTCCTACGATTGGAACAGCGACTTCAGCGAAATGACATCGGCCGGCGCGGTATCGGCCGGTGACACGGCGAAACTGCCGCTTTCGAACCACTCCTACGGGTTCGATGCCACCACGGCGGACATGGGAAGATATGAGAGTGAGGCTCGCAGTGCCGATGCCGTTGTCGTGGCGCTGCCCTACTACCTGCCTTTCTGGGCGGCGGGAAATGAACAGGACCTCCTCACGGCAAAGGGTGGATTTCAATCGATCACTTTCACCGGTCTCGCCAAGAACCTCGTCACCGTCGGCGCCACCAACGATGCGGTCTCCAGCGGTTCACGAAATCCGTCGTCCGCAACCATCGCATCCTTTTCCAGTCTCGGACCCTGTGATGATGGGCGCATCAAGCCCGATGTCGTGGCCAATGGCGTGGACGTGCGCTCCCCGGTGGCGACGAGCAATACCGCCTATGACGCGACCTACAGCGGCACGAGCATGGCCACTCCGAATGCGCTGGGTTCCGCCGCCTTGCTGGTGGAACTCTACGGGAGGGAGTTTTCCGGCCAAAGAATGCGGGCGAGCATGCTCAAAGGCCTGCTGATTCATACCGCCACGGATCGCGGAAACGCCGGGCCGGATTACACCTATGGCTGGGGTCTGGTGGATGTGAAATCCGCCGCCGATCTCATCCTCGCGCACAAAGCGAGTCTCACAGCGCCGAAGTTGATCGAAGGCACACTGACGAATGCGGCGAAGACGGTGACCCATACTTTCACCTGGGATGGCGTGAGCCCGATCCGCGCGACCCTGTGTTGGACGGATCCGGCGGGAGCGGCGCAGTCGGCAGCGGATAGCCGGACTCCGAATCTCGTTCACAATCTCGACCTGCGACTGACCTCGCCCGATGGCAGCACGGCGCACCTGCCTTTTGTGATGCCCTTCGTCGGGACTTGGACCACGGCATCGATGTCGCAGACGGCGGTCACCGGGAAAAACAACGTCGACAACGTCGAGCAGGTCCTGCTTTCCGCGCCGTCCCAAAGCGGAGTTTACACCGCGACGGTTTCTCTCGATGGCAACCTCACGACCGCCAACCAGGTCTATTCCTTGGTCATCACCGGCGGGGCGGCGGTGGCATCGAACCCACCGCCGACGGTTTCTCTAACAGCCCCGGCAGGCGGCACAGCGGTGTTTCCGGGGAATGTCGTGAATCTCACCGCGAGCGCCAGCGATCTGGCCCTGGGCGGCGGACCTGGCTCGGTGAGCATGGTGGAGTTTCTGGTCAACGGTTCGGTGGTCGGTCAGGACAGCACGCCCCCTTATGGGCTCTCGTGGACGCCGACGAGTGCCGGCCTTTTTTCACTGACTGCCCGCGCGACTGATGGTGAGGGAGCCACGGCTGTTTCCTCGGCACTCACGGTAACGGTGCTCAGCGGCGATGGTTCGCCGGTGGTGACGGGGGTCAATCCCTCTTCGGCGACCGCCGGGGCCACAGTGGTGATCACGGGTGAAAACTTTGTCGGCGTGACGGCGGTGCGTTTCAACGGAGTCGATGCGGTGTTCTCCATCGTTTCCCCCACCCAGATCACGGCCGTGGTGCCGGCAGGTGCGGCCAGTGGTCCCTTGACCGTGGTCAACAGCTACGGCACGGGTAGTACGGCATTCGTCGTAGTGGAATCGCCGGTGCTCATCAGCCAGATCTACGGAGCCGGAGGGAACACCGGTTCGACTTACAATCGGGACTATGTCGAACTGCACAACCGCAGCGGTGCCGCAGTGGATGTTTCGGGATGGTCGGTGCAGTATGCCTCGTCATCCGGCACCAGTTGGCAGGTGCAGGCGCTTTCGGGGTCGATTCCCCCGGGCGGCTATTTCCTCGTGGCCCTCGGATCGGGAACTTCCGGGCAGGCATTGCCGACGCCGGACGTGGCGGGCAGCATCGCCATGAGCGCCACGGCGGGCAAGGTGGCCTTGATGAATCTTGCCACGCCCCTGACGGGGTCTTCTCCGGCGGCGACTTCCGGCTTGCAGGACTTCGTGGGTTACGGCGGTGCCAATGCCTCCGAGGGCGCGCCCGCGCCGGCAGCCTCGACCACTGCGGCGATTTTCCGCGCCGGGGGCGGGGCGACCGATAGCGGTGACAACTCGGTCGATTTCACCACCGGCACGCCCGCGCCGCGAAACAGCAGTGGGGTCACGCCGGTCCTGCCGGTCATCAACAGCCCGCTGACAGCGGCGGGCACGGTTGGCAGTGCTTTCAGCTATCAGATCACCGCGAGCGGTGCACCGAGCAGCTTCAGTGCCACAGGACTTCCAGGCGGGCTGACCATCCAGTCCGGAAGCGGGCTCATCAGTGGCACGCCGACCACGGCGGGGACGACCTCTGTCACCCTCGGTGCCACGGGAGCTGGAGGGACGGGAAATGCGACGCTGGTGATCACGATCCAACCGGCGGCGGGCGGCAGTCAGGTCCTCTTTTCCGAGGATGTCCGCACGGTGAGCGCGACAACCGCAATCGCCAGCCATACCTTTCAGAACAGCAACCTGAGCTTCAGCGGGACAGGGGATGTGAGAACGAGCACTCCATCCACCGGATATTCCGGAGCGAGTGGCGGGGCGAATGTCTTTGTGACCAACAGCATCGGCAGGTTCTTTGAGATTTCGGGGGTTGATACCCGCGGTTACAGTGGCCTTGTCCTGAGCTTCGGGCAGCACAAAAGCACGACTGCGGGAAACAATGAGTTGGTGGTCGAGGTGAGTGCGGACGGCACCACCTATCAAGCTCTCTCCTATTCCCGCCCGACCGGTTCAGGCACGGCAAACTGGTTGAAAATCGAAGCTGCGGGGGAAATCCCTGCGGTGGAGAACCTGAGAATCCGTTTCCGGCAGACATCGGGTGTGCATCAGTTTCGCATCGATGACTTTGTCCTCAGCGGAACGGCTTCTGCAGGCACGCCGATGATCGTCGCCGATGGTTCCCCGGTCGTGGCCGATGCGGTTTATGGCTCGCCCTCGCCGACATTTGCGAGCTTCTCTCTATCGGGATCCGATCTGAATGCGGGCGTTGTCGTTTCCCCGCCTGCGGGATTCGAGGTGTCGCTCGATGGTTCCGCGTGGTCGGCGAGCCTCACGGCAGGGGCGGCGGGGGATTTCGGGCCCATCCCGGTCCATGTCCGCCTCGCGGGTGGCATCCAAGCCGGTTCCTACTCGGGCGACATCGTCTGCACCAGCAGCGCCGCGCCCACGGTCACAGTGGCCATTGATGCAGCGACCGTGAGGCCGAAACTGCTGCAAATCACTGCCGATGACGCGACCAAGCCCTACGGCACCGCCCTGACCTTGGGCGTGGTTTCCTCGGGATATCAGGTCAGTGGACTGCTTGCCGGGGAAACGATCGGCACGGTCACCCTGTCGAGCGAAGGCGCCGCCACGAATGCGGAGCCAGGAAGCTATCTGCTGGTGCCATCGGCCGCGGCCGGTGGGACATTCCTGCTTTCGAACTACGATATCGACTACGTTTCAGGAACCCTCACCGTGACCGGAACCGGCTATGCCGAATGGGTGGACGGCTACGGGAATCTTAGTAGTTCGGCCATGGATGCTGATCCGGATGGCGATGGCATCGAAAACCTCATGGAATTCTTCGCCGGCCTGCACCCGGGTGAGGCGGCTGCGCCCCCTTGGCAGGCGGAACTGGACGGCGGAGATCTGGTTTTCACCTACCGCCGTGCGAAGGGTCTGAGCGGGGTTTCCAGCGAGGTCCGCTGGTCGGCCGACCTTGCGGCTGGATCCTGGTCGGATGTCGGTGTGGTGGAAGAGACTCCCGTGGACCGCGGCGATCACTGGGAAATCACCGCGCGCGTTCCCCAAGGCGGAGCGGCGAGGAAATTCATGAGGCTCGAAGTAAGCGCGCCTTGATCGCCGGAAAAAGGAAGCGCGTCCGCCTCGGGAATGAGGACGGACGCGCCGATGGACTGGAGGAGGAAGTCGATTATTCCTTCGGCAGGATCACGGTGTCGATGACGTGGATGACGCCATTGGTGCCGGCGATGTCGGTCTTCACGACCTTGGCACCATCGACCGTCACGGCCCCATCCTTGACCTCGATCTTCACCTTGCCGCCCTGGACGGTGGCGACTTCACCGGTCTTCACATCGGCGGCCATCACCTTGGCGGGGATCACGTGGTAGGTGAGGACGGCGGTCAGCTTTTCCTTGTTCTCGGGTTTGAGGAGGTCGGCCACGGTGCCGGCGGGGAGTTTCTCGAAGGCGGCGTTCGTGGGGGCGAAGACCGTGAAGGGTCCGTCACCCTTGAGGGTCTCGACGAGGCCGGCGGCTTTCACGGCGGCGACCAGGGTGCTGAAGTCGTCGTTGCCGGCGGCGATATCGACGATGTCCTGTTTGGCGGTTTCGGCTGCGGGTGCTGCTTCCTCGGCGGAGAGCATGCTGGGGGTCGCGAGGGCGAGCAGGGCGGCGAGACAGTAGTGGGTCGGTTTCATGTGTTCAGTGTGTCGTTTGTAGCTTGAGGGCCGGGACCATTCGGGCTGCGGCACGGCAGGACCAAAGCCCTCCCGCAAGGAGCCGCATCTGAAATTTTCGAACCGGTGACTTTCGCTTGCGGAGGGGGAAATCCCCCACATATTCCGCGCCCCCGAGGGGAAAATGCCTTGGATGACGGGCACTTTGAGCCGTTTCGGTGGAGAGCCGGGTTGCGTGGGGCGGGGGAAGGTGCTTTCTTTAAACCCGGGGCAGGGTGTGGCCATGAGCATCATGAAACCCGTGGTTCGCCCCCTCCGGCCTGCCTTTTTTGAAACCCATGATGAATCCGCTCCGCCGATTTCTGGCCGTGCTCTGCGCTTGGCTCGTTCTTGCTATCTCCGCCCGGGGCGAGGCGATGCTGCAGTATTTCAACACCAGCTGGGCCGAGATCACCGCGAAGATGCCGGAATTGGCCGAGGCGGGATACAGCTCGCTCTGGCTGCCGCCGCCAACGAAAGGCTCGGGCGGGCTTTCGGTGGGCTATGACTGCTGGGACCGTTTCGATCTCGGCTCGAAAAATCAACGCGGCAGCATCCGCACCCGCTATGGCACCGAGGCGGAGCTGCTCGAAATGATCCGCACCGCCCACCGTTTCGGCATCCGGGTGTATTTCGACAATGTGATGAATCACAACGCCTTCGATGTGCCGGGATTCAATGCCTTCACGCCCATCGATGTCTACCCGGGCTTTCTTCCCGAGGATTTCCACCTCCGGCGGACGGAGGATGGCTTTTATCGGAAATGGGACAACACCCGCGATTGGAACGATGCCTGGCAGGTTCAGCATCTGGGGCTCTCCGATCTTATCGACATCGCCACGGAACCGGGATCGACGAATCGCAATCACGGTTCCTACGAGGGCGACACGATCCCGAAGATCGAGTTCGTCCGCCACCCGGCCAATCCGGAATACTACTGCTATGTTCCCACCGCGCCCGGTCAGAAACATGCGCGAGGCGAGGGGACTTATGTCGGTTTCGGTCCGGGAAATGGCATCACCACCGGCACGCTCGCCGCCAATGCGTCGTTCTATGCGGAGTATGTCGAGGACATGATCCATCGCTCCGCGCGGTGGACGATCGACCGCACCAAGGCTGACGGTTTCCGGCTCGATGCCGTCAAACACACGCCCGCGGATTTCTACGGGGCGACCTTCGGTGTGGACAAGGATTCCTCCAACTACGGATTCAATGGCCAGATCCAGCAACAGTTCAACCTCAGCCGTGGTTTCAGCGATTGGAGCAACCACCGCGACAGCGTTTTCAATACCGAGCAAGGTCGCGATGACGCCATGCTCTTCGGCGAACACCTCGGCCAGCCGCCGGCTTACGGGCCTTATGTCGATTCGGGAATGAGGCTGATCGACAACGACCTGCGCTCGAATTTCAACAACCTGTTAGGAAATCCCTCGTCAGGCCTGAATGGTTTCGACCAGCCGGGTTCCGGCGGTTTTTCGCCTTCCGTGGCCGTGATGCATGCGCAGAGCCATGACAACGATTTCGCCGCGCGGCGAGAGTTGCAGCATGCCTTCTATTTCACCCGCGAGGGACTGGGGCTTGTTTACACGGATGGCAACTACCATGCGGAAACCCTTGGCGAGAGCGGTGGTGCCTTCCCCCGGCACTCGAATACCTCCTTCCTCGGGCAATGGGGGGATTCGCGGATTCCCAATCTGCTCAAGATCCATCGCGATTTCGCCCGTGGCTATCAGCTCGGCCGCTGGAGCGATTCCGATTTCGTCGCCTATGAGCGCATCGACAAACGCGAGAACGGCGGGATGAACAACTCCGATGGGGCCACGATGATCATCATGCTGAATGACAACTACGCCAACGGCCAGTCGAGGCCCTTGTCGACGTCATTCCGCTCGATCGGCGGCGCGGGTTCGGAAAACAATGTCAACACCAACGACGAGTATCTTTTCCAATACGCCCGCGGATTCGGGAGCCAGGTGGGTTTCTACACCTATGCCTCACAACTCGGATCGGTCATTGTTCCTCCGGGCAGCTACTTTGTCTTTGCCCCACGGACGCCGGAGGAGTCGGACCTCTGGAGAAACGCCGGCGGCTCCCCGCTCACGATTCTCCAGAACGGCCAACCGACCGGCACGGTGGAGGTGGTCCGGCGTGATGGCCCGGACGGCGATCCGGCATTCAACCCCTATGGTCTGGCAGATCCCGACAACAACGACTATGCCTATCGTATTTCCCTGCCACGGGTGACTTCGGCCACGGATCTCGATTTCATCGTCCGGGCCGATGGATCGGCCGAAAACATCCTTCTCAAGCTCGGTGGCGGCATCGATCTCAACGGCACCCGCCCTCCCGGGAATGCGGATCCCTTCTATCGCGACAACCCACCTGCCGTCAGCACGGACGTGTTCCTCGGCTACGAACAGCCGATCTTCGCGAAACGCATCCACGCCGAGAAGTTTGCGGCAGTCGATACATCGCGAAACCAAATCGGCTCGGCCGGGGCGGAGACCTATCGACGCACCATCGGCGGCAGCGGCTTCACGATCGTCAACGGTCCCGCCGGAGCCAACAACTTCAGCAGCGATGGAGGCAACCGCGCGCAGTTCCTCTATCACGATCCCCAGGCACCGGTGGGCGGCACGCCCGGTGGCGGTTGGCCGGGAGGGTCCGCACCCCTTCAGTATAATGACTCGGGCAGCCAGATCGCCGTCTGGGCGAAGCCCAATGGTGTGGGGGCCGGATTCCGCATGTGGTTCTACTACACCACGGATGGCAGCAATCCCGAGGGAGCCGCGGGCAGCGGGACGGGGACGACGCGGGTGGTGGAAATGAATTTCTCCCACAATGAAGGTGGCAGCGATTGGTGGCTCAACGCAAACATCCCCAAGCCGGCCGCCGGAACGGAGCTGAGATACAAGATCGGCATCCACAAGGAAGGTGCCTCCAGCATCTATCCGAGTGGCGCGGGATCGGTGGCGGCGAAAAGAACGATGATGACGGAGTTCCGCATCGAGGGCTTCAATCCCTCCACTGCCGTCTATGCTCCCCACAACGACTACGGCGTTTCTAGTACGGGGCTCGACGAGGGGTTTCACGTGATCAAGGCCCGCGCCTTCCTGAATCGGGCGGGCAAGGCATCCCTCTACAACACCTTCGTCCAAAGCTTCTACTACGATGCCCTCCGTCCGCAGGGCGAGATCGCCTTTCCGGCATCGAATGGCGATACGGTGGGCGGTAGCGAGTATGGTGCGGTGGTGCGCACGGATCCCTCGGTCACTTCCGTATCCTATCGCATCACCGATGGCGATCCGAGCAATGATGATACGGTCACCGGCGGTGAAAACGGCAATGGCGCGTGGGTCGATGCCGTGAAGGTCACTCCCACCGCGGCGATTGTTCCGGGGAATCCGGATTACCGCGATGAATGGCGCTTCAACTTCGTCAACATCCCGCCCACAGGCAATGCCACGATCGAAGTCCGGCTGCGGGAAATCAGTTCTTCGGACAATGATGCACTCAGCGACACCGCCGGCCATTTCACCACCTTGGTGCGGACGGTGAACACCGCCGGTCCGGATGTCCGGATGTTCATTGCCTTCCCGGGTAGCGATGGCCAGGTCATCGATACCAACTATGTGCTCAAGGCCTATTTCTCGAAATCCCTGGCCGATGGACTCAGCGAGGCGGCCCTGAAGTCACGCTTCCTCGTCCGCTTTGCCGGAGATGAATCGTGGCCTGCCGGAATTCAGGTCCTCGACCCGGCAGCCATGTCGATCGTTTACAACGAAACGGCGGATTTCCATGCCCTCGCTTTCACTCTGCCATCGATGCACAATGGAGTGGATGATTTCCTCCATCGGATCGAAGTCCGCCACGACCGGCCGGACCCGAATGCCGACCTCACGGCAACCCGTCGCGTGCGTGCGGCTCCGAGCAATGCTCCGCGTGTGACCATCCTCCAACCCCAGGAGTTCGACAGCAATGGCAAGCTGGTCCTCACGGTGCTTCCCGATGGTCCGGGTGTGGATACCCTGGCAAATCCGGTGCGGGTCGAGACCGATCTATCAGCCACCTCCGTGGATCTTGCCTTTGCCCTTGGCAGTGGAGTCATCACCGCCGTGGATGCCAATGAAGCCACTCCGGAAATCGATCCCATCGTGCAAGGATCGAGCAAGCTGTGGGACTTTGTCTGGACCCTGACGCAGCCCGGTTCCTATCGACTCGTGGCCACCGCCCAGGGCCCGGCGGAGTCGGCGCAAGACCGGCGCAATGTCACCGTCATTCTTCGCCAGCTAGTCGCCGCGAATCCGAATGATGGGGATGATGATGATGACGGACTCGCGGATGTGGATGAAGGCACGCCCCTGCCTTTGCCTAACGGATTCCCTGCCGGTGACCCCCGTTTCAAGCCGAACCCCGAGCAGTGGACGAATGGCGAAATCCACGTTCACAATGCCTACGGTCGCTCCGATCCGCTCATGCCGGACAGCGATGGGGATGGTCTGCCGGATGGTTTGGAAGTCGGCTGGCGTCAGCCCGGAGCGGATACCAATGCCTCGACCGATACGAATGCCGATGGACTTCCGAACTTCATCGGAGACCTTGACCCGCCCTTCTACAACACCCTCGACAACCTTGGCTCCGTGCCCGGGGTGAACAGCGCCAGTGAAGGCGGCGATAGGGCGAGGAGATTGTTTGGTTCCATGACCGACCCGGGAAATCCGGATAGCGATGGCGACGGCTTGCCCGATGGCGTGGAGGACGCAAACGCCAACGGCTGGGTCGATGGCGATGGCTCGTCCCTCGCCCCGACGGCATCGCCCACCACGGGCCGAAACTGGCCGAATGGTCGCATTGATCCCGGGGAAACCTGGTTGGAAACCTCGCCCACGGATTCGGACACGGACAACGACGGGCTCTCCGATGGTTCGGGTGAGGACACCGATTTCAGCGGGGGCATCACCGGCGACCTGAACGGCAACCGGGTGTGGGACAGTGGTGAAGTGTGGTTGGAAACCGATCCTCTCCAGGACGACACCGATGGCGATGGCCTTCCCGATGGCTGGGAGCGGCAGTTCGGTCTGAATCCTTTGGACGATGGCTCCATCGCCTTCGATGGCACCACGCCCGATCCCGACAATGGCGCGAGCGGGGATCCGGACGAGGATGGCATCGGCAACCTCCAGGAGCTTCTCGCCGGAACCGATCCTCGTGCGGACAACAGCGTGGTTCTGGAGCCGGGTGAGGAAATCGTCATCGGTCCGGTGGGCAATGACGCCGCCATCACCCGCGGCGCCGTGGTCAATCGTGAGGAGTTCACCGACTGGAGCATTGATGATCTTGTCGTCCTCGATGAATTCGAAGGCGATGGTTCCGGCAATCAAGGCGGCGACACCTATCTTGGTTTTGATGGCTTTGACAGCTCCCGCGATCTGGTGGCTTTCTATGCAAGGGATGGTGGCGACCCCTCGGTGGGTGGCACCGGGGATTTCTACTTCCGGGCCGATTTCCATGACCTGCGGCCCTTTGCCGAGGAAGGGAATCTCGACCTCTATGTGGTGGTCGATACCGGCAACACTGCGATCGGCGAATATGCGCTGCCGGATGATGTGGACACTGGCACCCTGATGCGTTGGGAGGCGGTGGTTGCCGTCTATCAGAGCAACACCGGCGCGGTGCTCGTTGACACCAATCCGGCCAACAACAGCACGGCGATCAATGAGAATCTCGCTGGAAAAGGAGTGGTGAGGCGCGACCAAAGCAGCCCGGATGGTTTCCGCAAGGCATGGTTCAACAGTGATCTGGATGCGGTGGAGTTCTCCATCTCGCGCGAAGCCCTGCTCGATGCCGGATGGCTGGGCGATCCCGATACCCTCAACTTCCAGGTCTTCGTCACCCGTGATGGCACGCGGAATTCGCCTCAGGGTGCAGGGGATATCGGCGGGCGCAGCGATGTTCGTGATACGATCTATGACGATTGGCTCGCTGAAGATTACTGGCGTGACCAGGGATTCATCGGTCAGAACAGCGAACTGAGAAGTTGGTTCAACTATCAGGGTCCGGACCGCGGACGCCGGGCCAAGGTCATGCTGCTCGCTCACGGAAATGAGGCCATCAGCCCCGGTTCGGACATCCAGCAGCGGATCAATGATGCCGGCAATCCCGCAGCCATCAGCAATGGCAGCGCCGCTGGTTACTATCGATTGCTTGATGCCCACGAAGCCTATTCTTCGAAACTCGGATTGCATCTCACGCCCACCCTTGCGAGTTCGATCGAGTGGGCGGCGGTGGATCCCTCCGTGAATCGGCCCTGGCGCGATGGCCCGACATTCAATCGCCGTCTCGGCTCCCTTGCCGCCGCTGGTACGGTGGAAATCGTAGGGAGCACTTTCGCCGATGCCCCGCTGGCTTATTTCGATGCCTCCTGGCTTGCTGACAACGTTGCCTTGTCCCAGCGTTTCCTGACGGAAATCTATGGCACCGCGCCTTCATCGCGCGTTTTCTGGGTGCCGGAGCGGGTCTATGATGAAGGCGTCATGAGCCGTGTGGCGGGCCTCGGCTACACGCATGTTTTCGTCGATCAATTCCGTCATGTGCTCGACCGATTCGGCAGGCAGGCGGCTTTGTTGGATGATGGTTACCGGATCAACCGCTTCAACGGATTGAATGCAATGGTCATCAATGACCAGGCATCGACCTTCCGTTTCCGCAACACCGATCGCGGATTGGACATCAACCTCCGCCAGTTGCTTTCCCGCAAGGCACGCAGTGGTGAGCAGCATCAATTGGTGATCTTTTACAGCGACCTCTCCGACTTCAGGAATGCCGCGAATGCGAGCGCCTATGATCGCAACCTCGCTTGGTTGGCCAGTCGTCCGTGGGTGGAAATCGTCGGTCCCGAGCAAGTCGCCTCCGGTGCGGTGGATCTTTCCCTGCCACCGGATGGAAGCGGTGACAGCTTTGCGGTCATCAACCGCGGGACCACATCCTTCGGCCGCAAGTTGGGTCCGCTGTGGTTGGATCATGCGACCCAGGGGAACTATGACTTCTGGTGGTTCGGCAGTTCGCAGGAGGAAAGCTTGAGGGACAAAGTCTTCGAGTGGCGTCCGGGGGTGGCGATCAATCCGGCAGGCGATGATTTCTACGGTGTGCAATCTTTCGGTGGCAGCGGGTCGGGCATCGCCTCGCAGGCATGGTCGCTTCTCAACGGCGCTTCGAACGACAGGTTGGGAAGAGTTTCCCGCGGCATTTATCATGCTTCGACCTTCCTTGCGGGATGGCATGATGAGGACAACAACGACCTGAGGACCTATTCGACCGGGGCCTTCATCTATCCGGACACCAGCTTTGATCCTCTTGCCGGATTTGCCAAGCGGGCACAGGCGCAGACCCGTCAGGCGGCGCGACATGCGGCCGTGGCGGCTTGGGCGGCGGCTCCGCCGGCAGTCACCCAGGTGCTATCGGCCGATGTGGATCTCGATGGCACGGCGGAACATATCATCCGCAACAACCGGGTGATGGCGCTCTTTGAATCGCTGGGCGGTCGCTGCGTGGCTGCCTGGGCCATGGGCAATGATGGCGTGCCGGTCCAGATCGTGGGCAATCCGCTATCGATGCCGGAGTTTGAAACCGAGGAGGAAGGCGCGGGAAACCGAAACCCCGATGGTTCCGTGCTCGCCCGCCGCACCTCGGCATTCAAGGACTGGTTTGCCAATGGCAGCGGGGGAGGGACCACGAGTTATGTCAATCAGCTTTACACCGTCACCCCGGTGAGCGGTGGTTTCACATTCACTTCTCCGAATGGGGCGATTTCGAAAACCATCACGCTCGCCAACGATGCCGATGCGCTGGTGGCCCAGTATTCCCTTGCAGGTCCGGTGAACAAACTCTTCGTCCGATTCGGCCTCAGCCCGGATCTCGATTCACTGCTCATCCGTGGTCAGGCCGGGCTCTCGCTTTCCTCCGTGCCCGGCGGGGTGAGGGTGGCGAATGAGACCGATGGCCTTTCCGCTGCTGCGTTGGTGGGCCTTGGGGCGAATGCCACCTGGCAGGCTGCGGCGACCGATGACGATGTGGCCGCTTTCGACACCATCCCCATGCGCAATCAGGCCCAGACCCAACAGGTGGAAATCGAGAGCCAAAGTACGACCTTCACCGTATCTCTGGCCCTGTCTGCCGTGGTGACCGATGCCGATGGCGACGGCCTGCCGGCGGATTGGGAGACGGCCAACGGTCTCGACGATCAGGATGCCAGCGGCATCAATGGCGCGAGCGGGGATCCGGATGGCGATGGGCTGAGCAATCGGGATGAATGGCTTTTCGGCACTCTTCCGCAACTCGCAGGTCCGGCGCCTTCCGCATCCATCGAAAAAGTCGCGGGCGGTTATCGCCTCCGCTTCACCGCGCTGCCGGACCGTTTGGTGCGATTCCAGAGCAGCCCGAACCTTGTGGACTGGAGCAACCTCGGCCCGCAATTCGATACCTCGGGCGAGAGTGCGCCCACCGTGATTTCTTACGACGACCTGACCACCGAAGCGCGGCGATTCTACCGCGTGATCCTTGAAGCACCGTGAAAACCCTGATTCTGCCCCTGCTGCTCACCGCCGCTGTCCATGCTGCCGGAACCTTGACGGTTTCGACTCCCGGATACCCCGCCAACCGGAGTGCGGAGTATTCCATCAGCCATGTTTACATTGATGAAGTGGCAGGCACCAACGCGCCCATCACTTTCCGCTTTGTGCCGGGTGTGGCGAATGTGATCGATGTCGAACTCTGGACGAACATCAACCGCCGCGATCTGGCAAACATCGATAAGAACAATGATGGTTATCCCGACGGAGTCGTGCCGCCGGATGGTTCGCTGGTCACGGATTCCGCAGCGGACACCGATCCGGTGACGGGGCATTATTTCGCGCCGCTGAATCTCACGAACGTGGGAGCTGGTGCCTGGGAGATCACCGTTCCCGTCTCCAAAACCGGAGCTTATCGCGCGACGGCGCGCTTCCGGACATCGGACAATCCCGGGACCTGGCAGTGGTATGGTTTGCGGGACCATGCGGTGGTCGCGGCACCGGTGATCGCCCGGGACATCCGGCTTTATGAGATCAATGTTTTCAATATCGAGGCCACTTCCGCGGACTTCGCCGGACGCTCGACGATCGAGGACCTGCACAATGCTCCCGGGGCTCCGCACAATGCCAACAACCGCTGGGATCTCGACTACCTCGGTGCGCTGGGCTGCAACTGGCTGTGGTTCCAGCCGATTCATCCGAATGGCATCGCCGGACGGGAAAACAATCCCGCCACGGGAAACCCCTACGATCCGGGTAGCCCCTATGCAGTGAAGAATTTCTTCGAGGTCAACGAGCTGATGACCGTCAACTACAACGGCTCGAACACGCTTGCCCAGAATCGTGCGGCGGCGATGACGGCATGGAAAAATTTCGTCACCGCGGCGGACGACAAGGAGGTGGGCATCATGCTCGATGCGCCGTTCAATCATACCGCCTTCGATGTCGAGCTGGATGAAATCGGCGTGCAGCTTTTCCAGAGGGATGGCGAGCCAGCATGGTCGCCCTACGACGAAATCCGCAATCGTGACGCGCGCTTCTTTTCGCGGAATGGCAACTATGCCCAGCGCGCCTTTGATGCCAATTCCATCGCCGCCGGGCCGGATCGATTTGATTTCGGAAAATGGAATGATGTGAAGGATGTCTTCTTCGGCCGCTACGATGCCCTGGTGGAATTTGATTCCGAGCCGGAGAGGTCGAGTTATCTCAACGAGGGCGATTGGTTCGACTACTCTCAATTCGAATGGAGCAATGGCGACTTCGTGCAGGGCGGACAGTCGAGAAATGTCACCCGGCGGGTATGGGAATATTTTGCCCGCTATGCCACCCACTGGCTGGAGCAAACCCGGCCCGCGGGGCAGAACCGGAACTCGCAGCCGGGCGATGGCGATCTCGCCGCACGTTATGCCTGGGATGCGGCGGGGATCGATGGCCTGCGCTGCGATTTCGGCCAGGGCCTGCCGCCGCAAGCGTGGGAATACATCATCAACACCGCACGTTCGAAGAAATGGAGTTTTGTGATGATGACCGAATCGCTCGACGGTGGCAGCGTGACCTATCGCAGCGCCCGCCATTTCGAGGTGCTGAATGAAAACATCGTTTTCCCGCTGAAATCGGTCTCGAACAAGTTCGACGTCCGGAACATCTACGAGAGCCGTCGTAGTTCCTACGGTCAGGCCTTGGTGCTTTCGAACACCACTTCCCACGACGAGGAGACCTTGGCGGATCCTTGGGGGTCGGTGGTGAGATTCCTGGCAAGCTCCACCCTGGATGGTGCGCCAATGATTTTCCCGGGTCAGGAACTCGGGATTTCGACGACCTTCGGATACGACTTTTATGAAACGAATTTCGGCAAACAGATCCCGCATTTCAAACGCTGGAATACGATGCAGCCGATCTGGAACAACACCGACTTCGGCAACGACCAGCTTTTCCCGGTGATCGCCGGAGCCAACCTCGCCCGGGCGGCAAGTCCGGCGCTGCGGTCATCGAACCGCTGGTTCCTCGATGGCGATGGCAACAACGCACAAATCCATGCCGTGGCGAAATACGAAACCGCCAATGCCTCGCCCGCGGTGTCGGACGTGGTGCTGGCCTTCAGCAACCTCGACCGCAACAACAACCAGGCGGACAATTTCAAGATTCCCGCAACCCTCGCAGGCTTGCTCGGCTTGCAGGACGGCAGGACCTACAATGCCCGCAACATTGCGGCTTACGAAAATCCGACCATCGGCATGACCAACCGCCGCAGCCAGTGGTTGTGGGGTGCGGGGCTCACCGGGAGCCAGTTGAAATCGACCGGTTTCCTCGTCAGTCTGAATGATGTCCCCACGACCAGCGGGGAATGGTCGAGCGCGCCTTATGAGGCCCAGTATCTGAAAGTTTCCGACATCACGGCGCCGACCGCGACTCCCGCCGCGCCGGAGATCGCGAATCTGCATCCCTTCGTGATCGGCACGCAGGTGGTCTTCGATTGGGATGACCTCCCGGCCGATGCCGGTGGCGTGGTGCCGGCCTATCAGGTGACGGTTTGGATCAATGGCGGTGCGCCGGTGCTCACCACGGTGGTGACCGCAAGCACCTACACGGTCAGCGCGGCGGAGGGCGATGAGGTCCAGATCGCCGTGCGCGCCGTGAATCCGGATTTCCCTGCCAATGCCGCGCCGGGATCTTCGAGCAGTGGCAACATTGCCCTGCTTTCCTCCGGCGGTGATGAGGATGGCGATGGCATGAGCAATGCCGATGAACTGGCGGCCTCGACGAATGCGCTCGATGCGGGATCGGTTTTCCGCGCCACGGGGATTTCCCGAAATGGGACGGACGTGGTCGTGAGCTTTTCCTCGGTGAGTGGCGTCCGTTACCGACTGGAAAGCTCGACGACACTCAACGCCGACTGGACCCCTGTGGGGGCGGAACTGACCGCCAGCGGGGCCAGCAGCCAGATCACCCATGCCGGAGCGGCTGGGGAGCGCCGGTTCTATCGGGTCCGAGTGGTGCCCTGAGGAGGGTCAGGGGGAAAAGCACCCTCAGTGTCCGGCAGGGTTTGTCGTGGGATCGAGAAAGGACTTGCGGCAAAGTTCGGCGTATTTGCCCTCGCGGGCGAGGAGTTCGTCGTGAGTGCCTTTTTCGATCACCCGGCCTTTTTCCAACACGTAAATCCGGTGGGCATTCTGGATGGTGGAAAGGCGGTGGGCGATGACAAAGGCGGTGCGATTCGCCATCAGCGCATCCAGCGCGGACTGGATTTCCCGCTCGGTGTGGGAATCGACGGAGGCGGTGGCTTCATCGAGCAGGAGGATCGGCGCGTTCTTCAGGAGGGCTCGGGCAATCGAAAGGCGCTGCTTTTCCCCGCCGGAGAGTTTCACTCCGCGTTCGCCGACGTTGGTATCGAGCTGCTGGGGCAGTTCGCGGACGAAGTGGGCGGCATGGGCGGCTTCGAGGCATTGCCAGAGTTCGGCTTCGGTGGCGGTCCGACGACCCAACAGCAGATTTTCGCGGACGCTGCCGTTGAAGAGGAAGGGCTCCTGGGTGACGTAGGCGAGCTTGTCGCGCAGGGACGGCTTGGCCAGCGTGGCGATATCGATCCCATCGATGGTGATCCGGCCGGAGCTGACCTCGTAGAAACGGTTCAGCAGGGAGAGCACCGTGGATTTTCCTGCTCCGGTGGAGCCGACGAGCGCGATCGTTTCGCCGGGCTGGGCGGTGATATCGACTTCATGAAGGGTGGGCTGCTCGCCGTAGGCAAAGGTGACCTGCTCGAAGCGGACTTCCGCGCGGATTTTTTCCGGCAGGACTTCGCCGGAAGCGGCATTCGGTTCGTCCTCGGCATCCATGATTTCGAAGACCCGGTCCGCCGCCGTGCGTGAGGAAAAGACCATCTGGTTGAGCTGGCGGAGCTTGGAAACCGGCTCGTAAAAAAGGCTGAGGAGGAGGAAAAAGGCAAAAAGCTCGCCGCCTGTCATCGCCTCGCCTGTCCCGCCCGGGTCCTGGCCACGGATCACCGCCAGCCCGCCGAAATAGAGGACCAGCGCGTATCCCAGCATGCTGGCGAAGGACATGCTCGGGTTGTAGATCGCCCACCATTTCATCAGGCGCAGCGTGGCGGCACGGATGCGGTCGGAGAGGCGGTTGAAATGCTCGTGTTCGGCGGTTTCGGCCGAGTAG
Source organism: Akkermansiaceae bacterium (assembly GCA_025457665.1). Classification (GTDB taxonomy): domain Bacteria; phylum Verrucomicrobiota; class Verrucomicrobiia; order Verrucomicrobiales; family Akkermansiaceae; genus Haloferula. Next base: position 28,930 of record JALOTY010000034.1, read on the forward strand.
GACTTGATCTGGCGGATGCCGGCGATGTTGTCGTGCAGCATGGAATTGAGCGCCGAGGTGGCATTGCGCTCTTCCTTGTGCCGACTGCGGGCATCTTTTGAATACACCCAGGCACCGGTGATCAGGATGGGGATGGGCAAAGTGGCCCAGAGGGCGACATACCAGTCGGTCAGATACATCCACAGGCCTACGGCCAGGAGTTGGATGAGGGCGACGACGCCGAGTTCGATGCCATCGATGAGGACACGCTCCATCGAGGTCACGTCCTCGACCACCCGGGTCATCACGTCTCCTGTGCGGCGGGTATCGAACCACGGCAGCGGCAGGCGCTGGATCTTGCGGTAGAGATCGGAGCGGATGTCGTGGATGACGTTCTGTTCGAAGTGGTTGTTGACGAAGATCCGGGCGCAGTTGAGGGCGTCCTTCAGGAAAAAGCTGGCAAGGCCAAGCAGGCACCAGAGGAGGAGTTCGCCGTGGCGGGCGGGATCGGGGAGGATGTCATCGATGATGAATTGCGCCACCGAGGGGAAGAAAATCACCGAGACGGCCATCAGCGTGGCACAGAAAAACTGGGCGGTGGCGAGGCCGGGATAGCGCCGGAGGTAGGAGAAAACGCGCAGGACCGAGTTCATGGGACGGGGGACCGTTGTGGCAGTGTCCATTCTTTGTAAAGCCAAGGTTCTTTTTGCCGCATTTAATGGTTGCGGGGGGCGGGGGGCGATCCCTACTTTCCGCCTCCAAGAAGCCCACTCTTTCCAAAAAACCTCCCTATGGCCAACATCTTTGCCATCATCACCGCGGTCCTCCTGGCCGCTTCCGCCTACGTCGCCTACAAAAACAAGACCGCCTACGAGGGCGAGATCCAAGCCCGCGTGGATGCCGAGGCCCTTCTGGGTCGCCAGCAAGCCCGCTTGGCCGGACTTGTTTCGGATCGTGACAGCACCATCAGCACCCGCACCGGAGTCGAAGAGGACACCGCCGGCAAGCGCGAGGAGCAGGAGGCTGCCGAATCCGCCAATGCCAAGCTCAAGGCCGACATCGAAGAAAAGCGCGAGGAGGTGAAGAGCAACGGTGAGAAGCTCGATGAGATCAAGCAACAGACCGCCGAACTCGGCGAAATCAGCGAGATCGCTCCGAAGATCACCCGCCTCCGCGATCAAATCACCGCCCTGCGCGACGAACGCGACAGCAAACAGGCGGTTCTCGCCAACACCTTGGCCCAGCGCAACTCGACCCAAGGCCGCATCGACCAGTATGTGGATGAGAACGGCAAGGTTTCCCGTCAGCAGTCCTTCTTCAGCTCGGCCCGCATCCGCGCCATCTTCCCGAGCTACGGTTTCGTGACCCTCTCCGCCGGCAACAGCGCGGGTGTGGTTTCCGGTTCCACTCTCGATGTCGTTCGCGGTGGCGAAACGGTCGCCCAACTCCGCGTCCGCACGGTGGAAAGCGGCAGCGCTTCGGCCGACATCGTTCCCGATTCCCTCAGCGAGGACGTCACCCTGATGGTGGGCGATCTCGTCAAGCCGGCTGCTCCGAAGCAAGCGGCCCCTGCACCCGCTCCCGCAGCGGCTGCTGCCGATGCCGATGCGGACGAAGACGCCGCCGAGGAAGAGCCCGCTGACAGCGAGGAGGAAGCTCCCGCCGAGGAAGAAGCCACGGAAGATGCCGATGCCGATCCCTTCTGATCCTCCGTCGTTCCCCCTCGAATCCCCACTTTTAAAACCTCAATACCGCATGAAACCCCTTTTCTACATTCTCTCGATCCTCGCGATTGGTGGAGCGGCCTATTTCTCTAACGTCAACAAGACGAACTTCACCGAGCAGCAGGAGTCCCGCGTGGCGACGATCCAGAAGCGCGTGAACGTCGATGCCAATATCGCCAAGACGGAAGTCCAACTGAAGAGCGAGCAGGAAAAGCTCGAAACGGCCAACAAGGAACTCGCTGAAGTCGAAGCCACGATTTCCAAGCTCAAGTCCGACCAGCAGACCCTCAAGCGCGAGATGGGTGAAGTCGAAGGCGAGCTGGAAACCCAGCAAGCCGACCTCGCCGCAGCGGAAGAAGCTCTTCAAGAGATTGCTGATACCCTCAAGCAACTGGGTATCGATGGTCCCGTCACGATGGACACCATCCAGTCGAGCATCAAGTCCCTCGAGGACGAGAAGAAGGAGCTGGATGCGGCCGTGGCCGAGCTGGATACCAACATCGAAGGGGCTCAGAAGAATGTCGCCCGCAACCAAGAGGAGATCGCCCGCCTCGCCCGCCGCAAGGCCGAGCGTGACGAGCGCATCCGCAACAACGCCCGCGAAGCGGTGATCACGGCCGTGGATCAGAACTGGGGCTTTGTGGTCATCGGCGCCGGTTCGAACAGTGGCTTCAAGCCGGAAGCCAGCCTGCTGGTGAAGCGCGACGGTCGTGTGATCGGCCAAGTCAAGCCTGCCAGCATCGAGCCGACCCAGACGATCGCCAACATCAACCTCGAAGCTCTAGCTCCGGGCGTGGTGATTCAACCCGGTGACCGCGTGATCCTTGCCAACCCGGCGACGAACTGAGACCGCCTCCCGGTTCCCATCGAATTTTCAGCCTCCGCGCGCTTGAATCGTGCGGGGGCTGTTTTATGTTTACGCCCATGCGCGCACTGCTTCTCGTCGCCCTTGCTGTGGTGGGTCTCCCACTGACCTCTTGCGTGAACCACGATCCGGACCTTGAGCCGCAATCGGTGGTGCCGGACGCGACTTCCCGTCAGACCCCTTGGAACAGCCCGATTTCCGGTCAGGGTGGGGGAGCCATGGGTGCGGCCATGTCGCGTCAGCCGCGCCGCTGAGGCTTTTGGCAGCGAGTTTTACCGATGGTATGGCTCGCCTTTCCGGAGGGTCGCCACCCGGTAGATTTGCTCCAGTAGAAGGACCAGGGCCAACTCATGCTGAAGGGTCAGCGACGAGAGCTGCCAGATCCGGTCGCAGCCTTTGCGGAGATGTTCGCTATGGCCATCGGACGCGCCGATGAGAAAGGCGATGGATTTGATGTCGCCGCGGAGTTCCCACTGGGCGAAGGCATCGGCCCACTGCTGGGTGGTGAGAGCCTCGCCGCGTTCATCCAGAGCGATGCGGAAATGGCCCTCGCTGCGATCGAGAAGCTGGGCGGAGACGCTTTCCGAACTGCCTGATTTCACGTGGATGAGTTCCACCGTGCCATATCGTTTCAGGCGTTGGAGGTAGTCTTCCATGCCGCGGCGGGCATGATCGAGAGCGGGCTTGCCGGCAACCATCACACGGATCTTCACGGCCCGAGCAAAGACCGCTGCCCCGTGCTTGGCGAGTCAGGGCTTGCGGTGCCGGTGATTTCGGGATACTTCAGGAACATGAAACATTTCCCATGGGTGTTGGCCCTGCCATTGGCTCTGATCGGATCCTGTGCCCAGAGCGATCCGAATTCCGAAGCCGCCCAAGGCCGGAAGGTCATGGCCTTGCAAGAGAAGTTCGATCGCTTCGACTACAACGGCGACGGACTCCTGACCCGCGCGGAGATCGCCCAGGGTGTGAAGGAAGCCGGGGTGGTGGGGGTGACGGATGAGGAGTTGGACAACCTGGTCAAAGCCTACGACGTGACCGGCGACGGCGCGATTTCCCGCTGGGAGACCCAACGGGCGATCGATTCTCCGCTGCCAGAGAAGCGGAACTGAGCGGCGGCCTCAGCGCACCCGCTCCAGCAGCCAGGCCAGAAGCGAGGAAATCGGCAGGCGTTCCTGCTCCATGGAATCCCGGTGGCGGATGGTGACGGTGTCCTTCAGATCCTCCCCATTTTCGCCGAGGGTCTCGAAGTCCACGGTGATGCAGAAGGGCGTGCCCACTTCGTCTTGGCGGCGGTAGCGGCGGCCGACAGCCCCGCCATCGTCGTAGAAGACGTTCATCCAGGGCTGGAGCGTCTTCTGGATTTCGCGGGCGATGCGCACCTGCTCCTCGTTCTTTTTCAGAAGCGGGAAAATGCCGACCTTGATGGGGGCCATGCGCGGCATGAAACGCAGCACGGTGCGGACGTCCGCCTTGCCCTTTTCATCGGTGAGTTCCTCCTCATCGAAGGCCTCGCAGATGACAGCGAGCACGGTGCGATCGCAGCCCGCGGAGGGCTCGACGACGTGGGGCAGGAAGCGCTCCTTGGTTTCCTCATCGAAATACTCCAGCGGTTTGCCGGAACCTTTTTGGTGGACGCCGAGGTCGTAGTCGGTGCGGTAAGCCACGCCTTCCAGTTCCTGCACGCCGAAGGGGAATTCGTATTCGATGTCGTAGGTCTTTTTCGAGTAGAACGCGCGGTCGCCATCCGGGACATCGAGGATGTGCAGCTTTTCGCGGGGGATGCCGATCTCCGCGTAGAAATTCAAACGCGCCTCAAGCCATTCATCGGTAAGGCGCAGGCCGTCTTCCGGGCGGCAGAAGTATTCGATTTCCATCTGCTCGAACTCGCGGCTGCGGAAGGTGTAGTTGCGCGGGTTGATCTCGTTGCGGAACGACTTGCCGATCTGGGCGATCCCGAAGGGCAGCTTCACGCGGTTGGAATCGAGGATGTTCTTGTATTGGGCGAAGATCGACTGGGCGGTCTCCGGGCGGAGATAGGCGATGGCGTTCGGGTCGTTTTCATCGGCCGAGGCCCCCACGCGGGTCTGGAACATCAGGTTGAACTCGCGGGGTTCGGTGAGCAGCGAGCCGTTTTCGGGGTTGAAACGGGTGGTGCCGGTGAGTTCCTCGCGGTTTGCTTCGATGAGTTCGAGTTCCTTGGGCGAGACCTTCTTGTCGGGCATGAACTGCCCATAAAACTGCCTGGCGGTCTTGCGTGCGCTTTCGGGGTCTTTCCCGGTTGGCACGAGCACGGCAAAGCTTTTTTCGACCGACCAGCCGCTGGCCTCGTGACGGGCTCCGGAATACCACACGGCGGTGCCGTCCTGGGGCTCGATCTGATCGGCCCGGAGACGCGCTTTGGAAAGCAGGCAATCGCACATCGGATCGCTGAAACCATCGAGGTGACCGGAGGATTTCAGCACCTGGGTCATGGTCAGGATGGCGCCGTCCATGCCGAGGACGTCATCGCGTTCCTGGACGGTTTTCCGCCACCAGTAGTCCTTGAGGTTGCGTTTGAGTTCGGCACCCAGCGGGCCGTAATCCCAGCAACCGTTGAGGCCGCCATAGATTTCCCCGGCTTGAAAGATGAATCCGCGGCGTTTGCAGAGAGAGACGATCTTCTCCATGCGGACGGGGTCGGTGTGTTCCTTGTGGGCCATGGTCGGTGTGGGAAATCAGGTGGGCGGGGAGAAAACCAGCCATCTCCCGCCGGGGCAAGGCGCGATTGCGGATGAATCGCAGTAGACTCGTCCTGATCAGGGTTCCACGACCGGCTGAAGTTCGTGCCGGTGTTTCCTGCCGTAGACGAGTTCGAACAAGGGAGACGCCATGAGGGTTGTCACGATCGCCATGACCACAAGAATCGAGAATAGGGATTCCCCGATGATTCCCCGCTGGAGACCGATGTTGATGATGATCAGCTCCATGAGCCCACGGGCATTCATCAAGGTGCCTACGGCCATCGCGGTGGCATTGTCCTCACCCGTGAGGCGGGCGGCACCCCAACAGGCAAAGAATTTCCCGAAGATCGACGCGGCCAGAATCGCCAGCCCCACAAGAATCAGCTCTGATTCGAAAAGCACGTCGAGCTTGGTGTTCAGCCCGGAGAAGGTGAAGAACATCGGCAGCAGGAAAGCCACAGCGAAAGGTTCGATCTTCCGCCGGATGTCATCGGCAAACAATCCGCGCGGCATGGCGATGCCGAGGATGAAGCCACCGAAGACGGCATGGACACCGATGATGTCCGCATACCATGCGGCGAGGGAGAAAAGTGCCAGCACGATCATCAGCACAGGTTGGGTGACTTTGCCGTGTTTTTCCGCCGAACGGCCGAAGGCGGCGAAGATCTTTCTGCCCACAGTAAGAGCGAGTACGCCGTAGAGGATCGATCCTCCGATGGCCAGGACCTCGGGCCCGATGCTGATGCTGCCGATCTGCAGAGGCTGGGAAGCGCCGAAGGTGGCGAGCACGATGGCGAGCACGCACCAGGCGGCGGCGTCATCGATGGCCCCGGCGGCCAGGGCCAGCGTTCCAAGCGAGGTTCCGGCGAGCCCGCGTTCGGAAATGATCCGGGCAAGCATGGGGAAGGCGGTGATGGCGATGGCGGCTCCGAGGAACAAAGCGCCCTCGAAGTAGCGGACTTTTTCGGTGAAAATCCCCGGGACATCCTGGAGCCAGAGAACGAGCAGCGCACCGAGAATGAAGGGCACCAGCATTCCTGCCACAGAAACGCAGGCGGCGCTTTTTGCCCGGCTTTTGAAATGATCGGTATTGAACTCAAGGCCCACGAGAAACATGTAGAGGCCCACTCCCAATTGTGCTCCGGCATAGAGGATGCCGCGAGACTCCTGAGTGAAGACCGCCTTCATCGCATCCGGGAAAAAATAGCCGAAAAGGGAAGGGCCCAGCAGGACGCCGGCGATCATTTCCCCCACAACCTGCGGCTGCCCGACCCGTTTGGCGAGAATGCCCACGAGGCGGCAGGCCACAAGGATCACCGCCATTTGAAGGAAGAAGCTGGCAGAGAGTGCGTGCACGCCAACCGGGTTACTCACACGCGAGCAGGCAGTCAACGGGTGAGATTCGGGTTTCCGCTCTCCAGCGATTGGAATTGGTGTTCGATTTCCCATTCGACATCCGGCCATCCGTCGGTCAACCACCCCCCGTGACTTCCGCCATCTTGTTTACGCTGCTGAGTTTCGGGCTCCTCTTCTGGGGAGCGGAATGGTTGGTGAAAGGGGGTGCGGGCATGGCCCTGCGATTGGGGCTCACGGCTTTGGTGGTCGGCCTCACGGTCGTCGCCTACGGCACCTCGTCTCCCGAACTTCTCGTTTCCGTCAAGGCCGCCTGGGCCGGGCAACCGGGATATCGCCGTGATTCTCGGGATCGCCGCCCTGATCCGGCCGATCAAGGTTCAGAAATCGGTGATCCTGCGCGATGGTCCGGTGATGGTGGCCGTCACCCTGGCCGGCCTTGCGGTACTCTGGGACGGTTCGGTTTCCCGCTTCGAAGGCATTCTTCTGGTGGTGGCCAGCCTGGTTTACACCGTCTGGATCATCCGCGCCGCCCGCAAGGAGTCGAATGACGACGATGAGGGCCTCAAGCCGCTCGGCATCGGCAAGGCGATCTTTTTCATCGTGGCCGGTCTCGCACTTCTGGCCCTCGGATCGCGTGTGTTGGTCGATAATGCGGTGATCATCGCCAAAACCCTCGGAGTGTCCGAGGCGGTGATCGGCCTCACGATCATTGCCGCCGGAACCTCGATGCCCGAACTCGCCACTTCCGCCGTGGGGGCGCTGCGGGGTCACTCGGACATTGCTTTGGGAAATGTCGTCGGTTCGAACATTTTCAACATCGTCTTCGTCCTCGGTCTTGCCGCCGTCATCCATCCGATCGAAGGCGTGTTGGTCAGGCCGGTGGACCAGTGGTTTGTGCTCGGAATCGCCGCGGCGCTGGTGCCGATGATGTGGACCTCCCGCGCCGTGGGCCGCAAGGAAGGTGCCCTGCTGCTGGGTTCGTATCTGGTGTATCTTTGGCTGATGTGGCCGAAAGGCTGATGCCTGTTAGAACGGCCAGATCAGCGGAATCAGCGAGCAGGCCGAAATCCAGCAGAGGAAATTGAGGGGCAGACCCACCCGCAGGAAGTCCGCGAATCGGAATCCTCCGGGGCCGTAAACCATGAGGTGGGTCTGATAACCCATCGGCAGGGCGAAGGCGAGCGACGAGGCGAGGATCACAGCGATCGAAAAGGGGCGGGCGGAAACATCGGCGTGTTCCGCCAGGGGAACCACCAGCGGCAGCATCATCACTGCCGTCGCGTTGTTA
>JALOTY010000035.1 GCA_025457665.1 Akkermansiaceae bacterium
TGTTCGCCGATGCGACGGGTAGCGGTGATGGGTGGATCGGAAAAAGCATGTCTCTGGTGGCATCAGCAGGGGCTTTGTCACAGCCAAGCTTATCGAGGGCTTGCGAAATCGGATGCCACCCATCGATGCGCACGGGCTGATAGATCCCCCAAAAATTTTCCAGAGTGCTTATCTGATGCGTGCATTAGGATCTCCTGGTTTAACACACGGTATAAAGGCCTCTTGAATTTTGCGGTCCTTCCCTTGACGTCAAAGCAGGTTTCGACGAGTCGATTGACATGATCTGTTTCCGCAGCCTTGGCCTCATCACCGCCCTCCTGAGCAGCTCCGCAGATGCCGGCATCGACCTCCCGAGGGGCGTTTACCTTTTCGATCAGATTGAGGAGGCAAGCGCCGAGGCGGAAAAGGAGGAGAAGGCTCTGGCCTTCATTCTCAGTGATCCCGATACGACCTGTGGACTGTGCATCGGTGCCACGGAATTGGCTTTCGAAAAGCTCAAGGCCCATTCCGTCATCGTCTTCATCAATTCCGAACTCACCAATCCCTGGGATCATGTGAGTCCCATGGTGGTGACGGGATTGAGTGAACCACAGGTCGGACACAACATCCCCAAAGCGGTCGTCACCTCACCCGACATGTCTGAGATTTGGTTTCAGATGGGCTATACCAAGCTCAAGAATGAAGACTCCTATCGCGATGCCAGAAAGCAGGTGAATGCGATTCTCAAGGGCGAAGAGGAACCTGAAAGCCCGGCGGATCGGGCGATCTATTGGCCGCTCAAAGGCAAGGATCTCCACTATACGGGAAGCTTCGTGGGACTCGATGAATCGGGCAAACTGCGGCTGAAGATGCAGAAGGATGGGAAGCTTGCCACCATCCCGCTCGATCGCCTGACGCCCCAAAGTGCGGTTTTCGCCCGCAAGCTTGCTGGCAAAGAAGGGAATTCCGACTCGGAACCTGCCAGTGCGGATGAGCCCGAGCTGGAATCGTGGACGGGCAGCAACGGGAAAACCCTCCAAGCCCGATTCATCCGCCTCGTCGACGACAAGGTGACGCTGGAGATGGAAGATGGCAAAACCTACACCCTGCCGCTCGACCGTCTCGCCGAGTCCAGCCGCGAACGTGCCCGGGAACTGGCTGGCGAGTGAAGCGGGTCGATTGGGAATTCGAGGTAGGCCTTGATCGGGTGATACCTGTTTCAAACTTGCGCCCAAGACGGGAATGCCGGTGGGACATCGGACCGGATTGTGATCGATTCCGGGCATCTTGCGTTTTGGTCCTCCAAGCCTTTTCTGAACCAATGGGTGGTACTTGAATCTTGAAAGTCAGAATCCAATTCCCTATTGCTCGCGAAACCGGAATTGGTTCAGAGCCCACATGATGAAAAAGCTCCTCTTTCTTTTCGCTCTCGTTGCCCCACTTCAGGCACAACAAGCCAACCCGCCCCTGGCGACTATCCAGATATCGTCGGAGCGGATTGAGCAATCGATTCGGGAAGCGGCGGTGAAGATTCGCGATGTTCTCGGTGACAAGTATCCCGAGGCAGATCAGATCGTGGACCGGGTAGATGAGCTTTTTGCAATGCCGGATGTCGAACAAAAGGACAGCTCTGGCGACCGCGTAGCACAAATGGTCGATAGCTTGGTGCTATTCAAATCCGGCTTCAATTTGAGTGCTACCCTGGACGGAATTACCGGTCATGAATTCGACACCTCGCGGCCCAGTGGGATGCAACTCTATCGTGAACTCGAAGGACAAAAGGCACGAGATGAGGCGGAAATTCGACGCTGGCTTCGGATGTATCAGGCGGCTAATAGATTCGATGACGAGAACAGACAGGATTTTTGCCTCCGAAAGGCGATCCGCGAAGCGCGTAACCTTGTTTCGCAAGAAACGCAAAATGCAGAAGCTCACGCTTTGCTTGCTTATGCCCTAGATCTGCAGAATAGGGGTTCAAGCGAAGCCATTGAGGTCGCTCAACAAGCCCTGAAGATCGATCCTCGCCAGATCTTGGCCCATACGGTCATTCTCGAATTGAAAATCGATAACGCCTTCGATGTCGCGGTGTTTCGCAAGCCCATGAAGCTTGGCGATGAAGACCCGGAAGATACGACGCGCGAGCTTTACGACAACCCACTGAACGAAGAAGAATTGGCCGCATTCAAGGAGGCGACAGTGCTGTTGGAGAAGGAAGCGAGAAAGATCATTCAACTAGCGGAAGAGCAGAAAGATTTCGCTGGATTCATGATGGCGACGAGGGCTCTTCGAAGCACAAGGGAATATGTTAAGAAAGCAACAATCTCACAGGATCGCCCCTTGAATCAAAGCTTCGAGGAGTTTTTTTTGATGCTCTATATGGCAAGCTACTTTGGGGTCAATCATTTCGAAAGCGAGGCTCAAACTGCGAAGGCTGTCGAGTTGGCAGGAGATGATGCGGAAGCGATCGGGTCCATCATTGTATCAATTCTGACATACGATGTTATGATCTCTTCGGCCCAGAACAAGAAATCCACTTTGGTGGATTCCGAGATGATTGCGGACTTCGAGAACAAGCTAGTCAAGCTAAGCCGCTCAGATCATGCCGTGACGGCAGCCCGCGCGTGTGAGGCTCTCACGGCTATCGAGTGGTTCCGCGTGATCTCCGGTAGGTCTATGAAGAATCCAGAGATTTTGCTGCGAGCTATCCAGCTGAACCCCTTTCGCTACCATAATTTTACCGTCCTTAGCGGTTACAGCTGGATCGTCAAGAAAGAGCCCTTGAATACCGTCGCCGCTTTGTGTGAGATACAGCTCGCGCTGTTGCCGAATCTGGAAACGCGCCGACAAGCTGCCGCTGTTGCGGCTCGCATGCAAGATTGGGAGACGGCACAGCGTCACCTCAATTCCGCGGTGAAGGAGATGCCTCGCGACCTGGGGCTTCTTAGTCAGCGTGTCGCGACTTTATTGAGACGAAGCACTGACGAGAACACGATCAAGGAAGCGGCTTTGCTTTATGGTGACATCACGCCGGACAACGTTATGGATAGGACAGTCGACTTGGAAGAGAGTGAGCGGGAGAATTTTATTCACAACCATGCGATTTTTCTGATCCTCAGCCAACGCAGGGTGGATGCTGAAAAGCTGATTCAGGCTTCTCTGGACGTGAGCATTTTTGACGAGAAAGAGGCAGAGGCCTTACGGGGCTTCATGCGATAGCAGGTGAGATGTGGCAGGGCCGGCTCCCAGGTTGTTATGCTGGACCTGTGAGTCTCCAGGAACCTCCTTCACAAATCTGGAATCCCGCAGTGGGGAATCACAACAAGGTCCGCCCGGCCTAGGGTGCCAGCGTTGCTGCGATAGCTCCATTGAACCACTGGAATCGGCGGCGGACCCGCAGTCTGCCTCACCTTACCTCATCCTCACGAGCATGTGCTCCGCCATTTCTTCAGATCGGCGCGGAGTTTCAGGGAGTCGGGAAGGAGGAGGCAGGCGCCGGTGATGATGGTGAGCAGGCTGCCAATGATAGAGCCGCAGCTTTTCTTGAGTCGGTGCTTGAGCGGGGAGAAGCGATGAAAGCGATGTTCGATCACGAATCTCTGCACGCCACGCAGTTCACGACGGGCGATGCGATGCTTTTCACTCAAGTGATCCAGTGAGCGGGTGCACCACTCCATCGACCAGCGGAGGTTGAAAAAACGGATGTCTTCCGGGGTCAAATCGCGCGGAGGGGCATAGTTGACCCGGGATTCGGGTTCGATGTAGATGAGCCGACCTTGCCTGGCGGCGGTGAAACACATGTCCCAGTGTTCCGAAACCGAGAGGAGTCGGGGGTCGAGTCCGCCCTGGGACCGCAGCCATTCGGTTTCCACCAGCACCGTGTGAAATTCCACCAGTTCGGTTTCCGACCTGGCGATGGGTTCGGAGATGTCTGCGAGAAGCCTGTGGGCATGGTGGTGGGCCTCGCAGTAACCATGGAGTCCGCCGGCAAGAGGCGGTGCACTGATTTCGCCCCCGGCCATGTGAATCCGGCGAAACTCGGGGTAACCTTCGAAAGTCATGGGTCCCACGATGGCGGCACCTGTTTCCCGGGCGCAATCGACAAGGGGGGAAAGCCAGTTCTCGGCGACGGTGACATCGTTATCGACGAAGGCGATGTATCGGCCCTTCGCTTTTTCCAAGGCGAGGTTCCGGGCATGGTTCGGAGGCAGGAAGGTGGGGCCATCGATGACCTCGCCGCCGACGCTCCGGAGCATCTCCGTCACCTCGTTCTTGATCGTTTCGGGAAATCCGGCGACCACCGCGATCATCTGGGAGCCTGAGGGGGTATTCCGGATCAGATCACGCAGGGCGGGCACGGTCCGTGAAACGGTTTCCCGGGGGATGAAGGCAACGGTGGTTTCCATGGAGAAGGGAAGGGGGCGGAGCGGATGGGAGTAGGCGCAGACTTGGCGAGTTCCGTAAAGCCGCCAATCCGCTCGCGTCAAAATCTGCTTGCCAGCCCTGCCCAGGGAATCCAGGCTCGGAACTGTTCAAATGATCAGCCGCCTGTATTCCGCCACCCTCCGCGGCGTCGATGCCATCGAGGTCGAAGTCGAGGTCAACGTCTACGGTTCCGAGGAGCCGCGGACGGTGATCGTCGGTCTACCGGATGCGGCCGTGCGGGAATCCTCGCAGCGAGTGGCCTCGGCGATTTCCTCCTGCCCGCTGCGTCTCGGACCCAGCGTCCGGACGGTGAACCTCGCCCCGGCCGACCTGAAAAAGGAGGGCCCATCCTTCGATTTGCCCATCGCCCTCGCCATGGCCTCTGCCTCCGAGGACAAGGAGCTTCCCATTGAGGACTGCTGCGTGGTCGGTGAACTCGGGTTGGATGGCAATGTCCGCCCGGTCCGCGGCGTCCTCGCCATCGCCCTCGAAGCCAAGGCCCGGGGCAGGAAACGATTGCTGGTCCCCGCCGCCAATGCTCCGGAGGCGGCCGTGATCGAGGGTATCGACGTCTTTCCGATCGAAAACCTCTACCAGGCCTGGTGCTTCCTGCGCGGGGAGGTGGAAATCCCGGCGATGAAGATCGATCGACGCCAGTTTTTCCGCAGCCAGGCGAGCTATGAGATCGATTTCAACGAAGTCAAAGGCCAGCACCACGTCAAACGCGCCCTCGAAGTCGCCGTTGCCGGGGGGCACAACCTGCTCATGGTCGGACCGCCGGGCACCGGGAAATCGATGCTGGCCAAGCGGCTTCCGACGATCATGCCCGATCTCACGGAGGACGAGGCCATTGAGTTGACGAAGATTCACTCGATCTCCGGCCTGCTGGATCCGAAGAGCAGTTTTCTGACGACCCGGCCCTTCCGGTCCCCGCACCATACGATTTCCGATGCGGGTTTGCTGGGTGGCGGGAGCAATCCCGGGCCTGGCGAGGTCTCGCTTTCCCATCATGGCGTGCTGTTTCTGGATGAACTGCCGGAGTTCCGCCGACAGACCCTCGAGGTCCTTCGCCAACCGCTGGAAGACGGCCAAGTCACGATTTCCCGCGCTGCCGGTTCCCTGACCTTTCCCGCCCGATCCATGCTCGTTGCCGCCCTGAATCCCTGCCCCTGCGGGTATTACGGTGATCCAAAGCGCGAGTGTCGCTGCTCGCCGCGGCAGATCGAAAACTACCGGCAACGGATCTCGGGGCCATTGTTGGACCGCATCGATCTCCATGTGGAAGTGCCGTTGGTCGAGTATCGCGAACTCGCCAATGGCACCTCGGGCGAATCTTCCGCGAGCATCCGCGAACGCATCGTGGAAGCCCGCAAGCGCCAGGAATCCCGCTTCCGCGGCACCAAGGCGCGGACGAACTCCGCCATGACCCCGCGGCAGGTCCGCAGCCATTGCCATCTGGATTCGGAATGCGAAGCGTATCTGGAGCAGGCCATGGTGACCTTGAATTTCTCCGCCCGCGCCCACGACCGGATTCTCAAGGTCGCCCGCACCTTGGCCGACCTCGAGGGCAGCGAATCCCTGACGCCCAACCACGTCCTCGAAGCCATCCAATACCGCTCGCTCGACCGGAATCTGTTTTCGTGAGAATCGTGAGTCGGGGAGCGGGTCACAGCTTGGCGGAAAACATGCCGTGATTCGGTGCGTATCGTTTGGCTCGGAAGGTGTGCTGCCTTGCCGGAAACGATTCGAACCGATGAGACCCTCGCTTTTGCTTTCTTTCGCCCTGCTCTCCACGGCCATGGCTGCTCCGGCGGGGTGGAAATTGGAATGGTCGGACGAGTTCGACCAAGCGGGTGCGCCCGACCCTGCGAAGTGGACTTATGAGGTGGGGATGATCCGGAACAACGAGACGCAGTTCTACACCAAGGACAGGCGGGAAAATGCGAGGGTGGAAGACGGCGTTCTGATCATCGAGGCCCGGAAGGAAAAGCGGGATGGGGCGGATTTCACCTCGGCGAGTCTCATCAGCAAGGGCCGCAAAGATTGGACTGCGGGACGCTTTGAAATCCGTGCGAAGCTGCCTGAGGCCCGCGGGACCTGGCCGGCGATCTGGATGCTGCCGCTTGACCATGGCGCGATCCCTTGGCCCCGCTGTGGCGAGATCGATCTCATGGAACATGTGGGCCACGATCCGGGGCGGATTCACGCCACGCTTCACAGCGAGACCTACAATCACATCCGGAAAAACCAACGATCCGGAGCGACCCTTTTGCCGGACTTCTCAAGTGATTTCCATGTTTATGCCATGGAGTGGACGCAGGGCCGCATCGTCATGCAAGTGGACGGAAAGACGATCGCGGAGTTTGAAAAGAAGCCGGGGGATACCGACAAGGAGTGGCCCTTCGAAAAGCCATTCTATTTGATCCTGAACCTCGCCATTGGCGGTTCATGGGGCGGAGCGAAGGGAGTCGATGAGGCTGCCTTCCCCCAGCGGATGGAGGTGGATTACGTCCGGGTCTATCAGAAATCCTGACTACCCGTTTCCAGGCCTACTCCACCTTGATGGCGATACGGAACAGGACCTTGTCGCCATCACCGCTTTGGTAGCGGATCTCGCATTCGTCGGCTTCATCGGGGGCTTTCACTTTCAGCGGACTGCCGGTCTCGGTGTAGGAGTAGTGGCGATACTCGCCATCGTTGGCGGATTTCGGCACGATGGTAATGTAGTCGCCTTTGTTGTTAGGGCCCGTCCATTCGATTTCCACTTCCTCACCCGCTTTGGCGGTGGCGGGGGCTTTGAGGGTGGCGGTGACGGCGGTCACATTCAGGGGAATGCGTGCGAGCACTTTGTCGCCCTGACCGGAATGATATCTCACCTCGCACACCCCGGGCTCCACGGGGGCGGTGACTTTCAGCGGGCTGCCTTTTTCGGTGTAGGTGTAGCGGGCGTATCGTCCATCCTCGGTGTCCTTCGGGACGATGGTGATGTAGTCGCGTTCGTTGTTAGGACCGGTCCAGGTGATTTCGACCTCGGACCCGGCCGGGGCGCTGGCGGGGGCTTGCAGGGTGACTTCCGCTTTCTCGATGACGATGGGAATGCGGGCGAGCACCTTGTTGCTGTTTTCGGTCTGATACCGGATTTCCGCTTCGCCGGGTTCGAGTGGTGCCTCGATTTTGAGGGGATTTCCGCGGGCGGTGTATTGATAGCGAAGGTAGCGGCCTTCCTCGGTGTTTTTTGGCACGATGGTCACATAGTCGCCCTTGTTGTTAGGGCCGGTCCATGTGACTTCGACCAGCGCTCCCGCCATCGCACTGGCCGGAGCTTTGAGGGAAATCTCCGCGGGCACGACCTTGATGTCGGCGCGGGCGAGGACCTTCTGAGTGCGGCCGTGGACGTAGCGGATTTCGGCATCGCCTTCATCGACGATGCTGGTGATCTTCAGCGGGCTGCCACTACGGGTGTAGGAGTAATTGCGATAGCTGGCATCCTCGAGGGCCTTGGGAACGATGGTGATGTAGTCGCCCTTGCCATCCGGTCCGGTCCAGGTGACTTCGAATTCACCGCCCGCCACCACGTTGGCGGGTCCGCTGATCGTCGCCTCCCCGGGCATTTCCTCTGCTGGGGTTTCTTCTTCGGGTTCGATGACCGTCTGCAAGGCATCGGCGAGAGTGGCGGCGTTGTCGGCTTTGAGAAAAAGCCCGCCGGTGCCCTTGGCGAGGCATTCCACGGATTTCGCGGCCTTTTCATCGAGGTCGAAGGCGACGACGTGGGCGGTGAAATCGACACCGGTTTCCTCCAGCGTTTTCGCCGCTTCGCAGGGGTCGCGATCGCAGGTTTCCTCACCATCGGTCACCAGGATGACGGTAGCCTTGAGTTCGGTGGAGCGCAGGTTTTCCGCAGCATAGACGACGGCGGCGGTGAGCGGAGTCATGCCTTTGGGCTGGAGGGCATTGACGGTTTTCTTGAAAGCGGCGCGGTCGAGCGGGCCGGGCGGGATGAGAAGCTCGATGTCATCGCAGTTGCCCTTTTCGCGATGCCCATAGGCGACGAGGCCGAGTTCGGTGTTGTCGGGCAGCTTGTCCACCAGTCCGCCGATGACTTCGCGGGCGATCTCGATTTTCGCGCGGCCATCGATCTGCCCCCACATGCTGCCGGAGGCATCGAGCACGAGGATCGTGCGGGTGGGGGTGGCGGCGGTCTCGGCGAGGCAGGGGGAGCAAAGGGAAAGGGCGGCGAGCGAGGGTAGCAGATGTCTCATGGCGATGCCCTATACGACGCGCGCTTCCGAGTCTCTGCAAGAAGGAAAGCCTGACAAAAACCACCGCCGCCGTGCGGCTCAGGAGCCCGGAGGGTCCGTGGGGCGGCTGGGTGGGGCGTTGATGGGGCGGGGGAGTGCGCCGGACGGATCGCCGTTCCGTTGCTGGTCGAGGATGGCGTTGGCGATGGCACTGGCGAGGCGATCGCGATATCCGGGATTGCTGCAAAGGCGGGCTTCCTCGGCGTTGCTCAGGTAGCCGCATTCCACCAAGACGCTGGGGACGGTGGCGTTTCGTGTCAGGCGCAGGCGACGGCGGACCTGGCCGCGATTGCCGTTTTCCGCAGGCACGACGCTTTCCAAGTTCCGCTGCATCCGGGTGGCCAGTCCCCAACTGTCCACGCGCCACCAGTACATTTCCGGCCCACGAACTCCGGGGCTACTATGATTGTAGTGGATGCTGACGAGGATCGCGCCGTCACGCTGGCTGGCGCGACGGGCGCGTTCGTCGAGGTCGATGAATTCATCGCCGCTGCGCATCATCACCACCTTGACCTTGCCGGAAAGCTTGGCGCGGACCCTTTCGGCGGTGTCGAGCGCGAGGGTTTTTTCCATGTCTCCGGTGAATCGCGAGACGGCGCCGGAGTCGTTTCCGCCGTGACCGGCATCAAGGATCACGGTCGAAAACCCCTTGGGCCCCGGCCGATGGCCCCAATAGTCGCGCTTGTAGGAGACCGCCCCGCCGCCGCCGCCGGACGGCGCACAGGAGGAAAAGGCCAGGGCGGCGAAAAGGGCGGAGAAGAGCCAGCGATGCATCGCTGCGGAACATGGCAGGCCGACTGCTTTCCGGCGAGAGGAAATCCGGCGGGAATTTCGGCTGACAGCCGCCGCCCCATCCCTGAAGCTCACCACCATGGATCCACGCGAAATTTTCATGCGCCGCGCCATCGAACTCGCCCGCCAGGGCATGCTCTCCGGCGCCGGCGGGCCATTCGGGGCGGTCATCACGCTCGATGG
This sequence comes from Akkermansiaceae bacterium, assembly GCA_025457665.1. Classification (GTDB taxonomy): domain Bacteria; phylum Verrucomicrobiota; class Verrucomicrobiia; order Verrucomicrobiales; family Akkermansiaceae; genus Haloferula. Next base: position 9,675 of record JALOTY010000035.1, read on the forward strand.
CGAGATCATCGGCGAGGGCTGGAACCGGGTGGTCGCCACATCCGATCCCACCGCCCACGGGGAAATCACTGCGATCCGCGATGCCTGCTCACGGCGGGGGGATTTCAGCCTCGCCGGGGCGGAAATTTTCACCACCGGCCAGCCCTGCCCGATGTGCCTGGGGGCCATCCACTGGGCGAGGATTTCGCGGATCTACTATGGATTTCGTATCGAAGATGCCGCCACCATCGGCTTTGACGATCGCGAGTTTTTTGAGGAATTCGCCCGGCCTGAAGGGGAGCGTGCCATCCCTGCCGACGACCTGATCCGTGCCGAGGCGCTGGAGCTGATCGAGGAATACCGACGCATCCCGGACCGCACGCCCTACTGAGAACCAGCGATTTCCGGGACGAGTTGTGGCAACCGGGCACTTGGCACTTGAACGCGCCACTCCCCCGCCGCCACGCTCCCGGCATGGCAACGCCACTCGTCGGCATCATCATGGGCAGCACTTCGGACTGGCCCACCATGGAACATGCGGCCCGCACGCTGGAAGATTTCGGGGTTTCCTGGGAAGCGGAGGTCGTCAGCGCCCACCGCACGCCCGACAAGCTCTACAGCTACGCCACGGATGCCCGTTCGCGTGGGTTGAAATGCATCATCGCCGGAGCCGGGGGAGCCGCCCACTTGCCGGGCATGACGGCCGCGATCACCGATTTGCCGGTGCTCGGAGTCCCGGTCGAATCCCACGCGCTCAAGGGCATGGATTCGCTGCTTTCCATCGTCCAAATGCCCGGTGGCATCCCCACCGCCACTTTTGCCATCGGCAAGGCCGGTGCCATCAATGCCGCCCTTTTCGCCACCGCCATGCTGGCCGGCTCCGATGCCGATCTGTTGGAAAAACTCCAGGCCTTCCGGGCCAAACAGAACGCCACGGTGAAATCCGCCACCCTCCCTCCGCTCGCCTGAATTCCATGGATACCTTCGCCCCGGGAACCGTCATTGGCATCATCGGCGGCGGCCAGCTTGGCCGCATGTTCTGCATGGCCGCCCGCCGCATGGGATACCGCACGGTCGTCTGGACCGGCGGCCTCGAGGCACCCGCCATTGTCGTGGCCGATCAGGCGATCGATCTGCCCTTCGATGATCCCGCCGCCCTTGCCGACTTCGTTTCCCGCGTCACGGTCGCCACGGTGGAGTTTGAAAACATCCCGCGCGCGACGCTCGATGCCGTCGCCGCTGCCATCCCGCTTCATCCTTCGCCCGATGCCCTGGCCACCTGCCAGAACCGCGAGAGGGAAAAAACCTTCCTCCGCACCCACGGCATCCCTTGCGCGCCTTTCGAGGTCGTTGCCAGTGCCGATGAACTCGCTGCCGCGCTCACACGGATCGGCACCCCCGCCGTGCTGAAAACCGCGGATTTCGGATACGATGGGAAAGGCCAACGCAAGCTCACCGGCGGCGAAGACCCCGCCGAAGTTTGGCGGGATTTCCAAGGCGCACGTGCGGTGCTCGAAGCCTTCATTCCCTTCGAGCTCGAACTTTCCGTGATGGTTGCACGCGATGCCCACGGCCGCACCGCTTGTTTCGATCCTGCGGAAAACCGCCATCGCCATCATATCCTCGATGTTTCCATCGTCCCCGCGCGTGTCCCTGCCGCCGTTGCCGGGGAAGCCCGTCGCATCGCCATCCAGGTCGCCAGTGCCCTGGAGTATCGTGGCATCATGGGCGTCGAATTCTTCATGCTTCCCGATGGCACCCTGTTGGTGAATGAAATGGCACCGCGGCCGCACAACTCCGGCCACCATACCATCGATGCCTGCGCCACCTCGCAGTTTGAGCAACAACTCCGTGCCGTTTGCGGCCTGCCGCTCGGCTCCACACGCCTGCTCGCTCCGGCAGTCATGCTGAACCTGTTAGGCGACATGTGGATCGATGAAACCACCGCGCCCGACTGGACTCCGGTCTTCGCCGATGGCGAGGCTTACCTCCATCTTTACGGGAAACGCCACGCCATCGGCCGTCGGAAAATGGGTCACGCCAATTTCATCGGTCCCGACACCACCGACTGCCTCGCTCGCGCCGAAGCCCTCAAGGCACGCTGGCTTGGCACCTGACGCCACACGAAACCGCACCGAATTCCCTGTGGACGCCGCCACCCTCATCAAACAGGCCGCCGCCGGGCTCGGTTTCGAGGATTGCCGCATCGCCTCCGCCGGCCCGGCGCCGCATGCCGGGGAGTTTCATCAATGGCTTGCCGATGGCTGCCACGGCGAAATGCAGTGGATGGCCCGAGATCCCCACCGCCGGGCCGATCCCCGCGAAGTCCTCCCCGGCTGTCGCTCCATCGTCACGCTGGCGCTGAACTACTACCCAGGTAGTAGCACATCAGCGCCCTTCCGCATCGCCCGCTACGCTTGGAATATCGATTATCACGATCTCCTCACACCTCGGCTCCGGCAGCTTGATGAAACGATGACTTCACTCGGCGGCACGCAGAGATATTACGTTGATACCGGCCCGGTCCTTGAACGGGATTTTGCCTCCGCCGCCGGCCTTGGCTGGAATGGCAAGTCCACCGTGCAGATCCACCGTCGACTCGGTGCCTGGTTTTTCCTCGCCGAACTTCTCACCACCCTCGATCTTCCGCCAGATCCACCAGCCATCGATCACTGCGGGAAATGCACGCGTTGCCTCGATGCCTGCCCGACCCATGCGATCACTGCGCCGCATCGGGTCGATGCCCGCCGCTGCATTTCCTATCTCACCATCGAAAACAAAGGTCCCATTCCGGAGGAGTTCCGCCGCGCCATCGGCGACCGCCTCTATGGCTGCGACGAGTGCCTGGAAGTCTGCCCTTGGAACCGTTTCGCCCGGGTTTCCCGCGAAACCGCCTTTCATGCCCGAGACGCCATCTTCGCGCTCACGGCCCGCGACATCGTGGAAATGCAACAAGAAGACTTCAGCCGCATTTTCAAAGGCAGCCCGATCAAACGCATCAAGCTCTCCCGCCTGAAGCGCAATGCCTGCATTGTCCTTGGCAACACCGGCACCGCAGATGATCTCCCCGCGCTCGAAGCCGCAGCCTCGGATGCCGACCCCCTCATCGCCGAACATGCCACCTGGGCCATCGCCGAAATCCGCGAAAGGGGCTGAAACCAGGATTTCCCCGTCCGATATGGAAGCGAACAAAACGACTTATCTAACAGATAGGCCGGGAGGATTTCCGCCACTTTACCATTCATCGAACTTCCACCTCGAAGGCTTCGGCATATCCCGCGCCGATCCCTTGGCCGATTTCTCGATTCATGGAGAGAATGCGTTCGTCGAAACCGATTCCGCGGCTGCGGAGATTGCGTTCGTGCTGGGAACGATGACAACGCAGCAGGACGCCTTTCCATGAGGCCTCGGATTCATCGAAAACGGTCGCAAGATCCAAGCGCATTTCCAAGGTTTTCGGATCCCTGACCAGCAAGGCGAGCGGGGCCGAAGTCCGGTCGCGACACCAGCGGTAGAAGAATCGATAGGTCCGGCGGTGGTCGGCATTGCTGTCCTTGCCATGAGGCAGGATCACGCCGCCCGGCATCACCTCATCCAGGATGGCATGGATGCGCGCTTCGTTCTCCTCATCGTCCCGCATGTGCCCGGTTTCGTCCTCCGCAAGGCGGTGAAAACGCAGGCGATCTTCCCCGAGCCCGAAGATCCGGCAGCTTTCCCGCTGCTCTTCTTCGCGAGCGAGCGTCTTGGCTTCCCAATCCGCCGCAAAGACATCCTCCACCCCGCTGGCGCCGCCGGTGAGCACGTCGAGAAACAACTCACAGCCCCGGTCGCGTAAACGCTTCATGGTCACGGCCACCACCTCGAAATCGTCCGGATGCGGTGCCAGCACCAGCCAGCGTGTCACGTCATCCCACGGGCCGGGATCGATGCCGAATCTTGCGGTTCTGCTTTCGCTCATGCTGGAAGTCCGTGTGAGGGTGGTGCAGCCATCTTCACTGGCGATCGGCACTGGCAGGATCGAGCAGCTCGGCCACGGGGATGCGCAGGAAATACATTTCCAGGGGTCCCTCGTAAAGGATTCCCAGATGCTTGTCGTCGGCCGGAGCCAGGCAGGAATACCCCGCTCCACTACGTTTATCGTAGATCGTGTGCAGCGTCTCCGGCCAGGTCATGCCCTCGTCCGCCGAGACCTTGATCGTCATGGTGTGACGGCCGGAGGTGGTCGCGGGATTGGAGAAGAACAATCGCGGCCCCACGCCGGGGACATCCCAATTCAGCAGGCTGGCCATGCAGACGCTTTCCGGCAGGGCCTTGCGATCGGTCGGATGAAGCGCCCAGGTTTTCCCCAGGTCCCGCGTCACCGCCACCGTCCGCGCGCCGCCGCGGTTGTCACGGCAGTTGATCATGATGGAACCGTCGGCGAGTTCGATCAATTGGGCTTCAGTGGTATCGCTCTTCACGCCGCTGCCGATTTTCCACGTTTCCCCGCGGTCGGCCGACCAGATGAGTGTGGACCAGGGTTTGCCGTCCGCCGCCCGATACTGGGCGGGAAAAACCAGCGTGCCATCGCGCATCGTGATCCCCGTGCCCGGCCCATCTAACAAAAGTCGCCACGCCGGGTCCTTGACTTCTTCGGTGATGTTGCGCGGCTTCGACCAGGTTTTGCCATCATCATCACTCCACACCAGAACAAGCTGGCCGGTTTCCTCCGGCTTCAGCCCCGGACCCGAGCCATTCCAGGCGCGATTGCCATGACTCCACAGCGCCGCGATCCAGATCCGGCCCGTGACGCGGTCCACGAAAACACAAGGATCGCCCACGCCGTCGTAGGCATGGCGCCGGTCCCGGCCCATGTCCATCGCCACCTTCATCGGCTCCCAATTCCGGCCAGCATCGGTCGATCGCGAGACACCCACATCGATGTCGCCCGGCAAATCATGACCACCGGTGTAGCGGATGTCATAAACGGCGATGAGAGTGCCCTTGTTCGTCCTCGCCATGCCCGGGATGCGATAGGCCTTGGAGCCATCGTCGCCTAACAACCTCAATCCCACCCCGATCCTCTGGCTGCCGGGCACATTGCCGTTCGCAAGCTCGATCACCTTGCCGGAAATTTTCAGCCTCGTGACCTGCGCATCCACCCGGCCATCGATGTCCGCATCATCCTTCAATCGCACCGAGACCCAGAACCAGTTGTCGCCCGCCGTGAGTTCGCGCGAACCACTGAAAGCGATGCGTCCGGCCTTCGTTTCTTCGTCGAAACTCTCCCCGAAGCCACCCGATGGATCCGGTCCGCCCGAAATCAGGGACACAGCGGCCACGTCCTGCAAGCGGGTGGTGCCCGTCATTTCCACCTCCACCGCTTCCAACTGCAGAGGCTCCAAGGCCCCCTCGGTGGGGATTTTCAGGCCCAGCACCGGATTCACCCCCTTGCGCACCAGCACCGGCACCACTGGCTGGACCACTTCGGTCTCCAGAAGGCGCATCGGTTTTTCTTCCTGAAAATCTAACAGATCCATCATCACCCCGCTGTTCGCCGGAGCGGTGCAGCGGAACCGCAGTGCCTTGGCACCCTCCGGCAGCGGGACTTCGACCTTGGTGAGGAAACCGCCCACCTTGACCTGTTTGTCGCCCTGCCAGACTTCCTTGAAATCCCCTTCATCCACCGACGCCTCGATGCGGAACTCGAATGGCCCCCGCGACGTCCAGCGCTCCGACCAGAACGACAATCTCGACGCCACGTTCGTCGGCTCTGCCAACTCCAGCACCACCCAGCCTTCCGCCCCGGTCAAGCGCAGGGACTGACGGCCCTCCTTGGCATGACCCGAATGCACCTCCAAGACCTCCCCTTCCGCCGTCCATTTCCCCAAAGCAGTCTCGAGGACTCCGGTCCGACCAGGCTTCGAGGCCTCGAAAGACTCGGCCGCTGCCATAAGCCCACATCCACCCGCCGCGATCAGGGAAAAACACCATTTCATGCGCATCATAGAGTCCATTAACGAAGTCCCGAACCGTATTCCATCCGGGAAATGACCGGTCGGTTCACCCGGCCAGCCAAAGTTTGGCGAGAATGGCTTAGCCCTCCATGTGCTTCCGCCGATTTTATCATTTAAAGAGCAGCATTTCTCATTTCGAGAGATCGGCTTCTTTAATTCTTGAGTAAACCACAAGTTTCGATAATTGCGGAGTCGTAAGGCATCTCACCAAGGACCATGAAGACGAAAATCCCAAGAATGATGGCAGCCGGAGCATTGATCAGTCTGGCGCAAGCTCAATCTGCCGAAGATCTACCCCTAAAAGGAGAAGAGACCGCTATTTTGACCCATGCCCCCGACGTCCCGCCTCCGCTCTCCCGCAAGCATCCCACGCGGGTCAAAGTGGAAATCGAAGTGACCGAAGTCGTGAAGCGCATGGCCGATGGAGTTGACTACACTTTCTGGACTTTCGGTGGCAGCGTCCCGGGGAAATTCATCCGTGTGCGTCAAAATGACGAAGTGGACTTTACTTTGAAAAATCACCCCACGAGCAAGATGCCTCACAACATCGATCTTCACGCCGTCACGGGCCCGGGAGGCGGAGCGAAAGCAACCTTCACCGCACCCGGGCACCAGACGAATTTCACCTTCAAGGCACTGAATCCCGGTCTCTACATTTATCACTGCGCCACAGCGCCGGTTGGCATGCATATCGCGAACGGAATGTATGGCCTGATTCTCGTGGAACCGAAAGAAGGTCTCGCTCCGGTGGATCGCGAGTATTATGTCGTTCAGGGAGATTTCTACACCACGGGAAAATACGGTGAGCCGGGTCTTCAGGGGTTCAGCATGGAGAAGGCGTTGGCGGAGAATCCCGATTACGTCGTTTTCAACGGATCGGTGGGATCGATGGCGGGCGACAACGCGATCAGGGCCGAGAAAGGCGAGACCGTCCGCCTCTTCGTCGGCAATGGCGGCCCGAACCTTGTTTCGTCCTTTCACGTGATCGGAGAGATCTTTGACAAAGTCTACACGGAAGGCGGCACAAGATTTCAGGAAAATGTCCAAACCACACTCGTTCCCGCCGGGGGATCGGCGATTTGCGAGTTCAAATTGGATACCGATGGCGATTACATCCTGGTGGACCATTCCATTTTCCGCGCCTTCAACAAGGGAGCGCTGGGTGTTCTGGATGTATCGGGTCCGGGTGATCTAGCAGTATTTTCAGGACAAAAAAGTGACACGGTTTATCTGCCCGAAGGGGGTGCCGTTCAGACCATCCCGAGCGACACCAAGCCGGCAGCAGCAGCAGCGACCAGAGATGAACGCATCGCCGCAGGCAAATCCATATACGCCGCCAACTGCGCCGCTTGTCATATGCCAGAGGGGCAAGGCATGCCCGCAGCCTTTCCGCCTCTTGCGAAATCCGACTATCTGAATGCCGATGTGGACCGGGCCATCAGTGTCGTGCTCCATGGTCTGCAAGGGGAGATCACGGTAAATGGAGGGACATATAACTCTGTGATGCCCACCTTGGGACTCGATGATGAGTCTGTCGCCAATGTGCTCACTTTTGTCTACTCGCAGTGGGACAACAAGGGTGCGACCGTCACGCCCGCGCAGGTGGCAAAAGTTCGCGAAGCGGGAAAATGAATACTATCTCGGCCTTGCTCCTGCCATGAAAGGATCCCCTCCAATCTTAGCCGCGCTAACCGCGCTGATACTCTTGCCAGCGATCCGCGGCGATGAAGAAGCAGCCTTCGGAGCCAGCATGATCCAAGTCGAGGGTGGCGAGTATCTGCCTATGTTTGGAGCAAAGGCAGCAAAGAGGAAAGTCGCATCGTTTCTGATGGATCGACTGCCTGTCACCAACGGAGACTACCTCGAATTCGTCAAAACTCACCCACAGTGGCGGCGCTCAAGGGTGGGCCGCCTCTATGCTGCGGAGGGATATCTCTCTCATTGGAAAAGTGATCTCGAACTTGGCCCTCTTGCTCCGCCCAATGCACCAGTGGTTAATGTTTCTTGGTTCGCTGCCCGTGCCTACCTCAAAGCGTGCGGCAAACGCCTGCCCACCGAGGACGAATGGGAATTCGCCGCGAGATCTGATGAAACTCGCGAAGATGCATCGCAAGATTCCGCTTATCTCGCTCGCATCCTCGCATGGTATGGAATGCCGAACCCTTCTGTCCTGCCACCTGCGCAATCCGGCACGGTCGATTTCCGCGGCATCTGCGGCATGCATGGCCTCGTCTGGGAATGGGTGCGCGACTTCAACAACCAGATGGTAAGCGGCTCCGCACGCAACGACACCTCGCTCGACCGTTCACTTTTTTGTGCAGGCGGCACTCTCGGTGCCACCGATGCCTCCAACTATGCCGCCTTCATGCGCTTCGCTTTCCGCTCGTGCCTTGAGGGTTCCTTCACCGTCCCGAACCTCGGATTCCGCGGTGCCCGGGACACCTCACCAATCCAAAGTCCATGAAAATCCCATCCATACTTCTCGCCCTTGCGCTCTTCTTGCCGGCCCAAGCCGCACCATGCTGCGAAAATCAGGAAAAACCCGCTGCCGCATCTGCCGCTGGCTCGCTGCACGAACTCGATTCCTCATGGACCGATCAAAACGGCGAGGCTTTCCAACTCTCCAAACTCAAGAACCGTGTGGTTCTGATGACCATGGGCTACACCACGTGCAAGTTCGCCTGCCCACGCTTGGTGGCGGATCTCCTCGCCATCGAGAAAAAACTCACGCCAGAAGAAAAGGATAAGGTCGATATTGTCTTTGTCTCGATCGATCCCCTTCGTGATACACCCCCAGCCCTCAAGGGTTTTCTGGAAGGAAATCACGCCGACGCTAACCGCTGGCGTGCCCTTGGAGGCGACGACGATGGCATTCTTGAGCTGTCCGTCGCCCTCGGCATCCGCTACCGCAAGGTTGGCGATTCCGACTTCGCCCACTCGAACATTATCGCCCTGCTTTCGCCTGCTGGTGAGGTCGTGCACCGCCAGGAGGGTCTGGGTGCGGATCCCGCCGCTTTGCTCGGTGCCTTGAGGAAACTGCTGGCCACGGACGAACCTTGATCAACCTGTTTCCGACATGAGGTCGCTGTTGTCACGTTGGGAAGAAGGACCTTTCCGGATCTTTTTCCCTCTCGGTTTCGCAGCCTCGGTGATCGGGGTCCTACTATGGCCCGCGTTTTTTCAGGGCTTGATCCCCGTCTATCCCCTTGAAGCTCATGCCCGCTGGATGATCCCGGGATTCATCGGCTGCATGATCACTGGCTTCCTTGGCACTTCGGGGCCGCGGCTATTAGGAACACGATCCCTCTCGCTGGCCGAATTTGTCGGGCTCCTTTCATTGGCGCTTTCGATGATGACCGCCCTGGGACTGGGAAAGTTGCAAGTGGCCGACCTGTTGAGCGGAGCTTGGATGCTGTTACTCCTCGTTTCAATGCTAGGTCGTGCCGTCGGCAAGCGGCACGATTTCCCACCGCCAGGATTTCCCCTCATCTTGCTTGGTTTGGCCGGAGCGTCTGGGACCGGATTCTTCCTCGGCACCGGAATATCGACCACGTTTCCCATAACTCACTTCGTCCGGCTTCTCTATTTCCAGGGGATTCTCTGGCTTCCGATTCTTGGCGTAGCCCCTTACCTCCTGCCCCGTTTTTTCGGAAGGCGATCACTCCATGATTTCGATGAATCCCTCAAGCTCCCCGTGGGGTGGCTTCGACCCTTCCTTGCCTCTTTCCTCGCCGGGTTCATTCTTATCAGTAGCTTCGCCCTCGAAGCCACTGGTCACACCGTTGCCGGTCACCTACTCCGGGCCACTGCGGTCGTAGGCCATCTCGGACTCCAGACTCCCGGGCTCATTGGCATTGGACGGGTAAATGGCCTGGGCTCCTGCGTTCGCTGGGCTCTGCCCTGTTCGATCGCCGGGTGGCTGCTCCCCGCATATTTCCCTCACCTAAGGATTGGTTCGCTGCATCTGATGTTTATCGGCGGTGTCGGCCTCCTCGTGCTCGCGGTGGCCACCCGCGTGATCCTCGGCCACTCCGGGCGGGCTGATCGACTTATTTCGCCTCTGATTCCTTGGCACGGGCTGTGGATATTGGTCCATCTTACTGCCGCCACTCGCCTAACGGCGGATTTTGTACCCGCGGTCCGGACCTCCCACCTCGCCTATGCTGCCCTCCTATGGGTTGTCCTCCTGGGCTTTTGGACCTGGCGAATGCGGCTTGAGATCAAGGCAAAGGCTTGGACTTCGAAGTCAGGTGGATAAATCGCCCGTCCCGACAAGATCTCGGGAGTTCACTCGTGGACCACGAAAATAGCCGGGAGGTATGTCAGCCCCTCCCGGCTTCACGTGATCAATTCACGACAGTATGAGCCTTCAGATCCCCGCAAGTTTCTTCGCTGCGGGAAACAAAACGGAGTTTTCCAAATGAATGTGCCGATGAAGGTCTCCTTCAAGTTCCAAAAGCCCTGCAAATAAAGCGCGATAGGTATTGCAGGCCCCTTCAGGCGGGCGGAATCCATTCGTCAATTCCCTCAGTTCTTGCAGTGCTCGACCCGCATCCTCATGCTCGTCCATCATCGTCGCAATGGCACCGTCCAGCGGAATCCCCGCTGTTTCCCCCGAAACCATCGCACCTATTGCCGGAAACAGCACGTCCTCCTCCTTCATGAGGTGGTGCGCCAGCTCGAACATCATGCCTTCGAAAACCTCCAGCAAGGTCACCAGGGAGGGCGTGTGCGGCCCATGAACCCGTGCCACCCGGGCTGCCATTTCATGCAACCTCGGCAACTCGCCACGGAGAAACCCATGGTGCCGCTTCACAATGTAATCGACCAGTTCCAGCGGCCCCAACTCAGCCGGGTTTTCCTCAGGTGCCGGTTCCTCTTCCTCTTTTTCGAGCATTGTGACCATTTCCTCGGGGTCGATGTCTCGCCGCTGGCACGCTTCCAATAAGGTCCGCCCACCCTGGCAGCAGAAATCCACTCCACGGGCCTGAAAAATCCGGGATCGCGATGGCCGTTCGGCCACCAACTCGCCCACCGTTCGTTCCAAAACCGGTGTCCCTACCGGCGAATACTCAATTGTCGAATGACTCATAGCGCCCCAACTCAAACCGTTCCATGCTTTAGGTCAAGAAATTGCTTTCTTTTTTTCGGCTTTCAGACAGGCGCTTGGAATCAAGAGGGGAGCAATCGCTTTGATTTCGCCAGACCTTCGGCCTGAAGCCCGGGTGCCGCCTCAATATGAGGAAAGTTCTTTCTTTATATTTGCCCCCTGCCAACCTTTTCGGGTCTTGCTTCGCGCGCCACATGCACGGCAGCGGTCTGATTTTGAAATCATTTCAAGGAGTCTATCATGTTCGGATACGGAAAGATGAGCGGCTGTGCGGTCGCAGCGATCAGTGCTCTGGCCGAAGTCCACGCCAAAGGGATCACCCTCAGCTCCCACCAGATCGCAGAGAGTCGAAATCTCTCCCAACCGCTTGTAGGCAAGATCATGACGGTCCTGTCCCAGGCCGGGCTTGTCATTGGCAACCGCGGTCCAGGTGGTGGATATCGGCTTGCCCGCCCCCCCGGTGCCATCACAGTGCTCGAAGTGGTGGAGCTCTTCGAGGGTCATCGCGACGGTAATTCATGCCCTTTCGGCCCAGGATGGTGCGGAGTGGGTGAACCCTGCCCCCTCCACCACACACTAGCTAAGATGAGTGATCTGGCATCCGCGAGCCTCAGGGAAATGACCTTCGCGCCCTTCATTGATCATCCTAAGCAGTAGGATACCCCTTGAATTCTTTCCCACGCTGCCTCTACTTCATGCAGCACTTCTTGAATTTCTTTCCGCTGCCGCAGGGGCAGGGATCGTTTCTTCCCGCTTCGGCCGCCCGGCTTTCCCCAAAGCCCGTCGTAAAGGGAGACTTGGGCGACTCATGGTTTGCGAAAAGGTCAAAACCGTCGCCGAAGTCAGGTTGGCTCGGTTCTGAAGCTTGAAGCAACGAGCGATAGAAATCCAGCATCCTAGGAACGAGTCGCGGAGGATCCGCGGGCACCGAAAGTTTCCCCAACACGGCCTCCAGATCGCCGCAATAAGTCAACTCCACCAGGTCCTTGGCAAACAACTCGCGCACCAGTCCCTCAAGCTCTCTTGCTCTGAGTCGAATGACGTCACCCATCATTTGCGAAATCAATGGGGTATCGATCACACCATCCTTGGGCTTGGCAGTGAGCATGGCTTCCAAGACCTCGCGAAGGAAACCCATCGCCTCACCCCGCAGCTCCGGCCGATTTTCCGCTGCGACTGCGACTGCCTCGCTCAAGGCGCTCCTGCCGATCGAAGAAAGGCCGGGGCGTTTCATCCATGCGGCCAAGGGCCGGAGGTCGCCGTCGATGAAGCCAACCAGCGGCTCCCACGAAATGGTTTCGCCAAACACATCGCGCAGGACATCCGCATGCTGCCCGAGGAAATCGAGCACCTCCGGAAGGGCCTCCGCCGCCCTCAGCTCACTGAGCAACCACAGCGCATGCAGACCGAAATCCAGTTCGTCGTTATCATAGCGGTCTGCGAAGTGGTGAAGATGCGCGCCGTTATCGATCGCATCGCGCAGCACCTGCCGCAGCTCACCTACCGCTTGCTCACGCGGCAAGGCAAGGATCGCCTCCACCGCCGTGCTCGGCAGTTCCAGACCATATTGGTAAAGCACTTCCACTTCGGGCGATAGATCCACCGGCTATGGCTTGCGCTCCCGCACCACCGGCAGCCTCCCCTGTTTGACCTCCACCCGCCTTTGGGAATCGGCGAGAAGTCGCTGCTGGAATCCTCTCATTCGGGCCAGCATCAGCCCACGCTCCAGACTCTCCGTGACCTCCTCCGTATGCCGCTCCCTCCTGATGGCCTTCAGCAGCATCTCGGCATGCTCCAGCCTGCCGGCTTCCATGTGCCACTCCGCCACAGTCGCGTAGAAAAATTTCCATTCCGAGAGATGCGCCGCCCTGTCGTGCCCCAGCGCCTCCTGCAAGGACATGCTTTTTCCGAGCAGCTCCGGCAAACTCGCACCACGACCGCTCTCGATCCGACGGCTGGCCTCGGCAATCTTGGCAAAAAGATAATCCGGATGCCTCTCCAGCATCTTCCTTTCCACCTCTCTTGCCTTCTTCTCTTTTCCAGCGATCCGATAAGCAACCGCCAGGTAGTTCCACAAGGTTGGCACCACCGGATAGCGCTTCACCATCCTCTCCAACCTCGCCAGCCCCTCCGGGCGACCCCCTTGGGCGGCATGATAAAGATCATTCAGATCATCGTTGGTCAAACCAGGCGGCAAGGACTGTGGGACCGGCTCGTAATTCAGCCGATAGCTCGTGGCCTCTTCATAAGTTTCCTGCGGTGAAAGCATGAACCAGAAAACCCCAAGCCCGTCCTCAATGGCAAGCATGATGGGGTGCCGCTTCCATGAGAAAAGGCACTCGATCCCTCCAAGCCACCCGGTTCCCGGGTGATCAGTGGGAGAGGCGACTGTGAGGTGGATCAGCTGGCGCAGAGGTTGGTGACGGTGTCGAGCAGGGAGCCGGAGATGGGTTGGACGCGGGGATCGATGGGGGCGTGGAGACCGTCGGCCATGAGGATGATGTTTCCGCGGTGGGTGCCGGAGATGACGAGGTTCCGCTCGGGATCGAAGAAGGCGAGGTTGCCCTCGATGACAAAAGGCAACCAGCCGGAATCGGTGAAGAAGCTGGGGATTTCCTCGTCGGTGGCGGGTTCTCCGTCGATGGCGGGCTGGCGGATCACGGGGCGCAAGCCGGCCTCCGTTTCGAGGGCACCGAGGAAGATGACTTGGTCGCCAAAGATCTCGTTGTGAAGGTTCCAGCGCTCCAGATAGGCGACGGGGGAAGCCTTGTGTTCTTCGTGTGGCCGGTGGATCACGAGGAGACCGAAGAAACCGGGCCAAGTGGCTTTGAGGTAGGATTATGAATCCGGCTGGAACCAGACCTGGTGTTCGTTTCCTTCGTCATCGGGAGCGCGGCTCAGTTCGAGCGGCGCGGCTTGGAGGATGAGCCCGCGCTTTTGGGCGCAGGCGCGGAAGATTCCAAGTTCCTCTTGGAAATAGGAAGAACCGCCTTGAAGGCGCGCAATTGCTTCGCAGCGGCTTCGGAGCTCCGCAACAAGTGCTTTAAGCGGGATTCCTGCAGCAGCGTGGCTTGGTTCATGAGGCGAGATTAGGGGGGGTGGAGATCGGAAAATCAATGGTGGAGAAGTGCCGGGTGAGCGGCGGGAGAGGTGTTTTGGAGCGGTGTGCAGTGAGCGTCGAGGCGGATGTGGAGTGAGTGTTGGGGGAGGACAAGTGCTTCGCGCGGTTCCTTGGCATCGACGCTCATAGTCCGCCGCAACAGGGCTTTTCTCAGGCGCTTGCCTGCAAGAACCACTGGATGGCGGGGAGGACTTGGATGGGGGCGGGGACTTGGGTGCCGGGTGGGAGGGGGTCGAGGACGATGAGGAGCAGGCTGGCGGAGGGGTGGATGGCGTGGGCTTCCAGGAGTGAGCGGGTTTCGCGAGTGAATGTGGCGGGATCGGCGGCATCGGCGCAGACTTGGACGAGGAGAACTTGGCCCTTGGGATCGGTGGCGTGGAAATCGACTTCGTTTCCTTGGGGGGTGCGGGCGTAGTGGACCTCGCAGCCGCGGCGGAGGAGTTCGATGAACACGGCGGTTTCGAGGGCATGGCCGGTATTGGCGCGTCCGGTGCGTTCGTAGATGGGGATGAGGCCGGGATCGATGGGATAGGCCTTGCGGGGATTGACCATGCGCTGGCGTTCCGAGGCGGTGAGGAGCGAGGTGGTGCGGATGAGAAAGGCGTCCTCGAAGTAGGCGAGAAAGGCGTGGAGGCTGTCTTTGGAAACGGGCAGGCCTTGGGATTTCAGGGTGTCGTAGAATTTCTGGATACTGAAGGGGGCGCAGGGATTGCCGAGCAGTTGGCGCTGGAGCCAGCGCAGGGCGACGGGATTGGAAACGCCGTGGCGTTCGATCACATCACGAAGCACGGCGACATCGACGTAGCCCTGGAGAAGTGGTCGGCGGTCGCGGGTTTCGAGGTTCTGGGCATCCGGGAAGCCGCCTTCGGACAGGTAGGTGCGGAATGCATTTTCGAGGATGGAGCGGCGGGCTTTGGGGAGGGATTCCCATGCCTTGTCTGGAAGGAGGTCCCGGTGCAGGAGCGCCTCGCGGAAGCTGAAGGGGAAGACGGTGACTTCCATGGCGCGGCCGCGCATGCTGGTGTGGACCTCGCGGCTGAGCATGGAGGCGGACGATCCGGAGAGGAAGAGTCGGACTTTCTCGGTGTCGAGAATGCGCCGGGCGAAGGTTTCCCAGCTGTGGACAAGCTGGATCTCGTCGAGAAAGAGCGTGACCCTGGACTGGTCGCGGAATTCCGGGTGGCGCTGGAAGTAGGATTCCAATAGGAACGAGAGATCGGACGCGTCCATGCCGGCGAGGCGCTCGTCCTCGAGGTTCAGATAGACCAGGGATTCCCGGGGTTCCCCGGCGGCGAGGAGGTCGGCCAGGCATTGCCAAAGGAAACAGGGCTTGCCACTGCGCCTCATGCCGATCACGGCGAGCGCCTTGCCCGGAACCTTGGGGAGACGGATCTCGCGCCGCGTCAGGAGAGGGATGGGCGCGACGAGGGAATCGGCCAGTTTCTCCAGAAGGGCTGCTCGAATTTCTCCTTTCACGAGAGAGAGCATCTTCTCATTTTATCCCTTTGAAAAGGATAACTTTGCGGATCTCAGGCGGGTTGCTGGCCGTTGAATTCATCGAGGTATTCGCGGACGACGAGGGCGCTAATGAACTGGCAGCTTTCCGGGGTGAGCGGGAGCTGGTGGCGGGTGCGGAACTGCTCGATGATGAGGGTGGTCATCATTTGGGCGGCGAAGGCGGGATTGGTGAGGGGCTGGCCGTTCTGGGAAATGCGGGCGTCGGCCTCGGCCTTGAGGGAGGAGAGGGCTTCGAAGAGTTTGCGTTCGCTGGCGGCGGGTTCGCCCTTTTCCAGGAGGCGCTTGTGGAGGCGGGCGTATTTCGCATCGTTGGTGTATTTCGCGCGGAGGAGTTGGTTCCGGCGCTCCAACTCGCGGGCGCGGGCGTGGATGTCGTTGAGGGCAGTGATGTTCGCCTGCATTTCCTCAGCGGTGATTTCGCTCAGGTTGCGGGAGCGGAACAGGCGTTCGAGTTCCTCGCGGAGGAGGCCCGGGAAAAGATTGGTCTCCCGGTCCCAGCGCTGATTTCTCAAGGGCAGATAGGAGTATCCCAGCCTTGTGAGGTGGAAGATCGCCGGGACTTTGACCCTGCTGTCTTCGCTGAATTTCATGCCGCTTTGATGCCCAGGAAGGCGCTCAATTCCTTAAGCTCCGATCACGCGAGGGGCGAGAAAATCTTTGGCGCGACTGGCTGGGTCGCTTCTATGGCGATGGGGATGTTTTGGTGAGTTTTCAGTGGCGTTCTTCCGACCTCTTATGGATCAACCCAGACGAACTCAATGATTGCCACGTGGCTTCTTTGCTCCAAGCTGTTGCCGACTGTGATGGGTATCCTGCCTGATGAGGCTTGGGAGTCATCGAGGTCCTGAATCGAATGATCGCATGATTGCCTTTTTCACCAAGTGCCTCGATATCGCCGTGCGGGAGACGCGTGTGGTCACGTTGCTTGACGACCGCACCGGGATTCCTGCCGGGAGTTATGTGTTTCACGAATTTTACTGTGATGATCTCACTTGCGATTGCCGGCGGGTGATGATCGTGATCACGCGTGAGGAAGATATGGAGATGCACCATCGGCTGGCGACGATCAGCTACGGATGGGAAAGCCCGGAATTCTATCAGAAATGGTCGGGCGAGGAGGATCCGGAATACAATCGTTCTCTTGCGAGGGCGGAGCTTGCACTTCTCAGTCCTCTTTCACCTTATTCCGATCTTTTGCTAGGTCTTTTCAAGGAATGCATGAACGAGGATCCCTCCTTGAAAGAGCGGTTCGCCCGGCATTATCGGCAATTCCGCGTGGCGATTCAAAGTCCGGGACACTGTCCACCCGGAGGAGGGCGGAGAAGGGGGCGATGAATGCCCTTCAAGATGGGTGGGGCGGTTTTGATTTGGAACGCGAAGGGTCCCCTGTGACAGACCGGGAGGCGAAGGGCTGTTTTTCTGAGGTGCATCCCTTTCCCCAGCCGCTGCTGCATTGACTTGGCTGGCGGGATGGATTCAGGATTGGGGCATGAAATGGATCTCTTGGTTTTTCTTTTTTGCCCTGGCCCTCTCGCCGCTGCTTTCCGGCCGCGAGTTTACCGGGAAAAACGGCAAGAAGATCGAGGCCGAGATCCTTTCGAAAACCGCCAAGGAGGTGGAACTCAAGCTCAAGGACGGCCGGACCCTCAAGGTCCCGCTGGCATCGCTTTCCGAGGGCGACCAACTTTACGTCGCCACCTGGGAGTCGCCCGAGGAAATCCAACGCAAGCTCAAGGCGATCGATCCCGATGAAGTCCTCGCCGCGAAGGGATATGTCGATTTTCCCTTCGAGATCGTGGGTCAGGCCACGGTGGTCACGCTGCAACTTGGCGGCAAGGACGTGAAGCTCATGATCCATCATGGCAATGAGCAGCCGGTGATTCTCCAATCCGCCATGGAGGAAAAGGAACTTCCCATCGCGGCACTGGAAGGCGAGGGCGGTGGGCAGGTGGTGGGAACTTACCGGCCTGACAAGATCACCAACGGCAAGGGCGAATTGAGCAGTGCCGAATTTCTCGTCGCCAAGATCGATGGCCTCCCGGCCGGAGTCGATGGGCTCATCGGCGGCCAGTTCTTTGTCGATCGCAAAGCCCGCATGGACTTTGTCCACAAAAAGCTGTGGCTCGCGGATTGAGGCTCGCGGGTGATTTTTTACCGATCAGGGCCTCGGATGAATGCGGGTGATCTTCGATCCCTGCAATCCAAGCCCGCCCATCAGACCGCGCTGGTTGAAGAAAAACGCATAGGTGCCTTTTTGCACCGTGGTGGTGGAAAGGGATGCGGCACGTCCTTGATCGACGACCACGAGGCTGGGCGCGCTGCCGAGTTCCCAGCCATTGGCGCGGTTGATGTTTTGGAAGGCCTCTTCATCCATGAGGAAAAGGGCGTAACCGTAACGCTGCACCCCGGCTTGGAAACCATAGGAAAGCCCGCCGGTCTGATAGAAATCGCGGATGCTTCCATCCGGGCGGATGAGTGCACCGTCGCCTCCCATCCCGCCCACCATGAAACCTCCTTTGGTGATTTCCGGGAAGACCAGCACCCCCATGGCCCGATTGCCCAGGGCTCGTGCTTTGGGATTCACGCGATAGAGACGGTTCAGTGCCATGCGAGAATCCGAAGCGATCTGACTGGCGCTGCCACCTGTGCCGGAGGGGCCGGAGGCGCACTGGGTCAGGGGCAGACAGGCAGCGAGGCCGAGGATGAGTGCCAATCGTCGAAGCAGGGATTTCATGAATAGGGTGAGGTCAGGGGTGAAAGCAGACCGACCAACGTGACCAGCCTTTCTGAAAATCCCCCTTTTGCCTATCCGGTTTGCGCACGACCCGAGCCGTCGCGGGAAGATGGTGCTGAGTTCCCCAAAAAGTGCTGCCAGGGAACCGCGGCAAATTCGGACAAACTACCGTTGCTCCGATCAAGGCCTGGCGGGGTTCGCCTGCCGAAGCTCCACGGCCCCTGACAGCGGCGGCAGTGAACACGCCCGCACCCCTGCTTGCAACGGCTTTTTCCCCGGACCTTGCGCCGGAGACTTTCCCCGGAAAAAGCGAAGGCCGCGCACTCGCGCGGCCTTCTAAGTGTCATGAAACTAGGAAAATTGTTCCGGGGTTGCCCCTGCGGATGTGCGTAGAGTGGGGTTTTCTCACCCATCTGTCATGTCACCATTTTTTGGGACACGGCCGGAAACCCGGGAAACCGCGGCTTGCCCGCCGCCGCTGCCGCATCTATGGCAAGCGCCGTGGCAGAGACGCGCATCATTCAGGCTCAGGACGACGACATGAAAGCCGCCGTCCGCGAGGCTGTGGCCCTCCTGGCAGCAGGCGAAATCGTCGCCCTGCCGACGGAAACCGTTTACGGCCTGGGGGCCGATGCCCTGAACCCCGCCGCCGTCGCGCGGGTCTTCGAAGCCAAGGAGCGCCCGGCTTTCGATCCCCTGATCGTCCACATCGGCAGCGTGAAACAGCTCGATGAGGTCGCCGTGATTCCGGCGGAGATCGAGGAAACGGTCCACAAATTGATTTCCGCCTTCTGGCCGGGTCCGCTCACTCTCGTGCTGCCGAAAACCCCGCAGATTCCCGATCTTGTCACCAGCGGCCAGCCCACAGTCGCCGTCCGCCAGAGCGCCAACAAGGTCTTTCGGGCCATCGGCAAGGAACTCGGCCGACCCATCGCCGCGCCCAGTGCGAATCGCTTCGGCAGGATTTCCCCCACCTCCGCCAGCGCCGTCCTCAAGGAACTCGACGGCCGCATCCCGCTCATCGTCGATGCCGGGGCCTGCCGCGATGGGCTGGAAAGCACGATCGTCCGCATCGAATCCGGAGAAAAACGCCCCGAAATCCACATCCTGCGGCCCGGCCCGGTGACGAAGAAGGAGCTCCAGAACTTCGGCCGTGTGGTGGTGGAAAAGAAGCGCCTCATCGACGCCCCCGAGGCTCCCGGCCAGCTCGCCAGCCACTATGCTCCTCGTACTCCGCTGCTGATGTTTGACGATCCCCGGGAATTCCGCGCGGAACCCGGGAAAAGATACGGGCTCCTCAGCTACAAGGAAGATCCCAAGGCCGGCTACCTCGGTCTGCACGATTGGGCTGTCGTCGAAGCCCTCAGCCCCGGCAGCGGGAAACTGCCCGAGGCCGCCGTCCGCCTTTTCCACGTCATGCGGACCCTCGATGAAGCCGGGCTGGATTTCATCGTTGCCGAGCCGGTCAGCGACGTGGGCCTGGGCCAGGCGATCATGGACCGCCTCCGCCGTGCCGCCACCGCGGGGGATTGATCGAAATCCCGCGCCATCACGTCCCCGTCCTTGCGCGGGGGCGGATCGCGTCTAACCTCACCGCGTCATGGCGAAGAAACGCATCATCCTCCAGGCCCTCATCGTCCTCGCCGTCGTCTGGGGCCTCGTCGTCGGTGTCCGCGCCCTGGCAGGTTCCAAGCGGATCACGGCAGATAAAATCGAGCGCGAAGTCGCCTCCATGTCGCTGGAAGACTGGTCCGAGGGTGTCCCGGAAGGTGAGGATCCCTCCGCCCGCGAGGCCCGCGTCCGCGAAATTGCCGAGATGTTCAATCGCCTCGATTTCGGCGAACGCCAGAAAGCCCACCAAAGGCGCGTGGGCGACCAGTTCTTCGATCGCATGAGCCCGGGCGAGAAGGACCTGTTTGTCGATCTCACCATCGAGAAATCCATGGAAACCTTCATGGATGCCCTTGATGCGATGACGCCCCGCGAACGGAAAAAGATCGTCGAAGACGGCCTGCGTCAGATCGAGGAGGGGCGCACGGCCGATGACATTGCGCGATTCCGCAAGGACAACGAGGAAGCGCTCTCGAAGATCACCGATGAAGGTCTCAAAGCTTATTTCGAGAAAGCGAATGCCGATACCAAGCTCGATCTCGCACCCCTGATGCAGGAAATGGATGGCCTGCTCAAGGGTTTCACCCGCAAGGATTTTCGTCCGGACTGACCACCGATTGACCCATGACGGCGGAAACTTCCCAAGTTCGATCCATCCCTGCCCGCGGTTTCACCCTTACGGAGTTGCTGGTGACCGTGGTCATCATCGCCGCCTTGGCTGCGATCGTCACTCCCTTCATCCGCAGCGGCATGCGTTCCGCCAACAAGGCCGCCTGCCTGAACAACCTCCGCCAGATCGGCACCGGCCTCGCCACTTACGCTCAGGAACACGGCAACCGCATGCCGCAGATCGAAGTCGGCCGGACATCCCGCACCGAAGAAATCCCCGTTCTCGAAACCGCTCTGGAACCCTATCTCGACAACAAGGAAGTCTTCCATTGCCCGGAAGACGACGAACTCTTCGAAAAGTCCGGCTCCAGCTACTTCTGGAACCCCACCCAAAGCGGCCTGCGCCTCACCAAGCTCGAATTCTTTGGCACCAGTGATCTCAAACGCATCCCGCTCGTCTTTGACAAAGAGGCCTGGCACGGCGAAGGGGACGAGGGAACGATGTTCCTCTATGCCGACTGGACGGCATCCGACCGCGTGGAATTCAACATCGATCCCTGACACGACCCCTGATGAGCGCGATGCTGGAAGTGGAAAATCTTTACAAGACCTTTGCCGGCAAGCCGGCGCTGGAGGGTGTTTCCTTTGCCGTGCAGGAAGGGGAAATCTATGGCCTGCTCGGCCACAACGGTGCCGGCAAAAGCACCACACTCGGCATTATCCTCGGCATGGTGGCTCCGGATCGCGGTGAAGCCCGCATCGGTGGTGTCTCGGTTCAGCGTGAGCGCGCCAACGCCCTCAAACGCGTGGGCTCCATTTTCGAAAGCCCCTGTTTCTACGAATACCTCAGCGGTTGGGAAAACCTCAAGCTGCTGTCCACCTATTCCGGTCCCTTCGATCGCAAAGCGACGGAAGCCGTGGTGGAACGTGTCGGCCTCACCGCCCGCATCGGCTCCAAGGTGCGCACCTATTCGCACGGCATGCGCCAGCGACTCGCCCTTGCCCAGTCGCTCCTGCCCATGCCGCGCGTGATGCTGCTGGATGAACCCACCGATGGTCTCGACCCGGAAGGCATCAAGTGGTTCCGCGATTTCATCCTCGGACTGCGGCGGGATGAAGGCATCACCGTCCTTTTCAACTCCCACCTTCTCGCGGAAGTCGAACAGATGTGCGATCGCGTCGCCATCCTGCGGCAGGGGAAACGAGTCTTCGAAGGTGCCGTCAAAGGTCTCGGTCAGGAAGAGAAGATTTTCGAACTCGACGTCGATCCCTGGGACAAAGCCGCGGAGTTTCTCGAACTGCAAGGTTGCAAGATCCTTGAAGGCGGCCGTGTCGCCATGCCCGATGATCTCGATCCCGCCCTCATGGTTGCCGCCCTCGTCGGCATCAACGTCCGCATCTCCGCCTTTACCCCGGTGCGCCGTTCGCTTGAAGACTTCTACCTGGAGATGACCCGATGATGTTCCTCCATCAACTCTACGGCGAGATCCGCAAGCTCTTCGCCCGTCCCCGCACCTACATGGGATATGGGGCGTTCCTCATCATGGAGCTTGTGATCGTGCTGGTCTACAAGTTCACGGATGGCCAGTACTACATGCGCCGTCTCATCGAGCGCAACGGCTTCGAGTCGGACATCTACTTCAGCTCCCTTTCGCTCACCTTCCTTGTCATGCTCTTCAGCATGTTCCTGTTAGGTTCCATCTTCTTTGCCCTGGTAGCGGGCGATGTCGTGGCCAAGGAAAACGAGGATGGCAATCTCCGCCTCGTTCTTGCCCGGCCCATTTCGCGGCTGCGATTGCTGTTGGTGAAATACACCGCGGTGGCCGTTTACACTTTTACCTTCGTGTTCTTTGTCGGTCTCACCGGCTACCTCATGGCCGTCATGGCCGTGGGCTGGCAGGGCGGGCTCTTCATCGCCGAACAAAAGATGAAGGTCTTCGCCGTTTATCCCGAATGGGGTGATGGCATCGCCCGCCTCGCCATCGGCGCTGCCGGGATCGGTGTGAGCATGATCACGCTGTCCTCGCTGGCCTTCATGTTCTCCTGCTTCCGCATCAAGCCCGCCGCCGCGACCATTGTCACTCTGGCGATCCTGTTTGTGGACATGATCCTCCAGAACTTCCCCTTCTTCCAGCCCTTCGAGCACTGGTTCATCACCTGGCGGATGAGTTGCTGGCTCTATCTGATGGAGAAATCGATCTCCTGGCCGAAGATCATCGAGGCCTATGTCTTCCTTGGCGGCCTCAACTTCACCTTCTTCATGGTCGGCCTGCTCGCCTTCCGTCTCCGTGATTTCAAGACCTGAGACCTCAGTGGTTTCGCTGATAGATGGCCTTCGCCAGTTCCGGGGTGATGAAATCCATCACCAGCACTCCCACCGGGGCTTTGGGGTTGGCGACGAGATACTCCATGACCTTGGGATTCACGCCCCTCGAAACTTTCGTGATGTCCGGGATGCCAAAGCCCCGCGTCACATAGCCACTGGTGAAATTCAAAGTCAGCGGCCCGGCGGCCTTGCGGGTTTCCTCCAGCATCGCCTCCACCTCCTGCCATTTTTCCTCCGGACTCGCCACCCGGTAGCGGTCCTGCACGCGCAGGCCGTTCTGCTCGAATCGACGGTTGTTCGGCCATGCGGTCGCATCGATCCCCAACTCCCCCGGCGCGCCGAATCGACGGAACAACACGATCTTGCCCCGTGCCTCGCCCAGCGTCGGCACCCGTTTCCCCAGCCACCAGCGGTCGCGATGAGCGGCTGTTAGATCGGCGAAGGTTTCGGGAAAGGTGCGGCTGTTCCCCTGGGGACGATGTTCCTCTTTCACGCTCATGATGACCGTTTCGCCGCGATTCTTTTCGAGGAAGGTCAGCACTTCATCCTGCACGGTGGTGAAATCGATGCGTTGATCGACGCTGCCATGATGAATGCGGAATGTGTCCTTGCGATGTCGGCAGCGGATGTCGAGAAAGCGCACCCCGGCTTCGAGTTGTTGGGGGATCGTCAGTTCCTGGCATTTTGCCGTGGCGGCCATCGGTTCGAACCTCGCTCCTGCATCATGCGTGCCGGGAATCGAAAGCGACGCCAGGCTTTTGCCGGCATCGAGTTTCTTCATCCAGTCTTCTCCGCCCGCTTGCAACAGAGTCGGCAGCAGCAGAAACATCGCCAGGAATCTTGCCATCATCGTAACGGGATCCCAGCAGTCCGCCGGGATTCTGGCAAGCCGGTCTCAGGGGATTCGCTGGCTCACGAGGCCACCGCCACCACTTGCAGCCAGCGTGCCGGATGATGCTCTTCGCCTTCCTTGGTGAAGCGGTCGCGGGTGAAAAGCACTTCAAATCCCGCCTCACGCAGGATCGCCGGATGATTGTGGGAAAAGGAAAGCTCGTGACCGTAAGGGTAGGACGCCGGGTCGTCTGCTAGATCGTGATTGACCGCGATCGTCTCAGTGATCGCCACAAAGGCCGGACCTCCGCCTGATTTCAATCCGCGGAATAGATCAAGCAACCGCTCGCGGCGGAAGTATTCGAAGACACCGCCATTGGTGAACAATACGGTGCCAGCCGCCGGGTGTTTGGAAATCCATTCGGTGACATCCGCCACATGGAAATGGTAGGCATCCCGGCCTTCGAAGCGTCGACGATTCTCCGCCACCATGGCTTCGTTCAGATCGATCCCGTGACACGCCTTTGCCTGCGGCAGATTTTCGCCAAGGTATTCGAGCACCTTGGCATCGCCCACACCCACCTCCACCACTCGCGCCGTGCGGACTCCATGATGGTCCAGTGCCTTGCCGATTTCATCGACGATGCCGCGGTGATGGGCGAGGAAGAGCGTTTCGAAGCGATGTCCAAAGTGGTCAAAGAACTCGCGGGAAACCGGTGATTCCCAGTAGTCGGCGAGGAACTGCTCGAACAGCCCATGATCTTTCGTCGCCACGGCCCGAAACAGAAACCCATTTCGAATCAGCCTCCCCGCCGATCCCCAATCCCTGCTGAACGGCCGCTGCCTCACCTCCTTCGCCAGCCGGGGCTGCGAAATCAGCAAAAGACACCCCAGCAAACCCCGAAGAATCCGCGCGAAAGGAAGATCGATGATGCTCTGGTAAGCCCGCATGAGTTGCGGATGCTACACCCTGCCACTCCCTCGTCAAATTCACAGAATTCATCACAGCATCCGCGATATCTGAGATGGCTGAAACAACAAATCCAACAAACAAAAGGGGTCAGTCCCGAAAATCAAACGTTGACGATCAGGACTGCTCGCTGTTAGAAGTTTCCCATGGCCCGTCCACTTCGTTTCGAGGCACCTGGTGCCGTTTACCACGTCATGGCTCGTGGGGAGGGCGGGAAGAATGTTTTTGAGGATGACCTTGACCGGATCGTGTGGCTCGACCGCTTGGGAGAGGCATGCGGCAGTCACGGTTGGCGGGTTCACGCGTGGGTCTTGATGGGGAACCATTTCCATCTCCTCATCGAAACGCCCGAACCGAACCTGGTCTCTGGGATGAAGTGGCTCATGGGAGTTTATGCCCAAGGATGGAACCGTCGGCGGAATCGGCACGGGCATGTATTTCAAGGCCGCTACAAGGCGGTGAGGGTGAATGGCGAGTGCAGTGGTCATTATTTCCGCATTGTCGCGGATTACATTCACTTGAATCCTGTGCGGAGCGGTTGGGTCGGAGGAACAAGTGGCAAGACCCTCAAGGATTGGAAGTGGAGCAGTTTTCCTCAATACAGCGGCCGTCGAGCGCCCTTGTGGTTGGAGACCGACCGTGTGTTGGAGGCATTCCGGCTTTCTCCAGATGGCAGAGGAAAGCGTGCTTATGCAGGTTATCTTGAGGAGCGTGCGAAGGACCGCGAAGGCGTGCTGACGGATGAGTCTCTGGCGATGCTCAGGAGGGGTTGGTATCTGGGTGATGAGACTTTCGCGAAGAAGTTGCTTTCGAATCTGGATGCTGCGGTTTCCAAAAAGCGGAGGGCTAGGAGTCTTCGTGGGGATGCGGTTCGAGCCCATGACGAGGCGGAGGCCGAGCGTTTGGTGGTCAGAGCGCTGGAGTGGATGAATCTGCCACCGAAATCCAAGGATCTGGTTGGCCGGGGGAAATGGCTGAAGGAAAAGTCTCTGGTCGCGGCTTTGGTGCGGAAAAAAACCGGCGTCAAAAACCGATGGGTGGCGGATCGTTTGGGGATGGGCGTGGAGGGGAATGTAACGATCGCGCTGCGGCGCGTCCGCGAATCCGGCGAATTGAAAAAGAAGTTCGAGAAACTTGAGGAAGTGTTGAGTGCAAACGATTGATTTTCGGGACTGACCCGAATGGCACTGTTTTAAGCCGGATCTCGGGATAAAAGGTTCGCCGGAAATCCGCCGGTATTGTTAGATCTCGTGTGACCAAAAACCAACCGTTCCT
>JALOTY010000112.1 GCA_025457665.1 Akkermansiaceae bacterium
CAGAATTCCCTTATCTAACAGTCCGATCGAGGTGCACAGATCGCCGATTTCCGCCATCACATGCGAGCTGATGATGACCGTGGAGCCTTCCTCCGCCTGGCGGCGCAGAGCCGTTTTGAGGTCGGATCGGGCCATCGGATCAAGCCCGCTTGCCGGTTCATCCAGGATCAACAACCGCGGCCGGTGAAGCAGCGCCTTGGCCAGCGCGAGCCGCTGCCGCATCCCCAGGGAAAGCCGGGTGCAGAATTCTTTGGCGCGATTCGTGAGTCCTACCGCTTCGAGGCATTCCTCCACCCTCCGATCGCGCTCTTTTCCCCGGATGGCGTAGGCCTCGGCAAAAAAGCGCAGATATTCCACCGCCTTCAGGTCGGAGGGCAGGGGTGCCATGTCAGGCATGTAGGAAATCAAGGCGCGTATCCCCGCCGTTTCACCACGGAGCTTGCGGCCGCATAACTCCACCTCTCCCCGGGATGGCACCAGCAGGGTGGCCAGCACCCGGAAGAGGGTCGATTTCCCCGCACCATTCGGGCCTAACAGACCGAAAACCTCGCCTCGCGGCACCCGCAGATTCACCCCGTCCAGCGCCCGGTGCCCACCGTAGTCCACACCAAGACCGCTGATCCGCACCAGATCGGTGAGATCAGCGGCACCCGGCTGTGCCCAGGAGGCATCGATCATGGATTGAGGACTCTTTGCATCGCACTGGCGGGCCCGCGCAGGGCAGAGATTCCCTCACGGAAATCCGCCTTCAGCGCGGCGAGTTCCTTTTGGGCTAGCGTTTCGCTTTTTACCACTTCGGTTTTTCCCGGGCGCACGTCAATCAAGCTGTAACCCAGCAGGGCAAGCACGACCGCGGCTGCGGCGGCGGAGGCGTAGTTCCGGTATCGGCTGCGGGCCTGGTTCGCCCGCTCCGCCTGATGCGGAAGGGTCAGCACGGCATTCCTCAACTCCAGCCCGGCCGGAGGCAGGGGGGCGCGGAGCAGATCGGGAATGCCGCCGGTCCACGCCTTCAGGAATGCGGCGCAGTCCGGACAGGTTTCGGCGTGTTCGAGGGCGGCGTCAGGGATCTTTGCGCCCTCATCAAGGGCGCTGGAGATTTCCATCTGCACCTCATCACAGCGTGAGTTGATTGCTTGCATGATTGTTAGCGGGTCTCAGTGGGAGTTTCTTGCCATTCTTTTGCCAGCTTTTGGCGGGCTCTGAAAAGCAGGACCTTCACGTTGGCCTCGCTTTGGCCCATCGTTCCGGCGATCTGCTCGATGCTCTGCTGCCCTTGCACCCTCAGCCACATGGCCATGGCTTGGTTCTCCGGGAGCAGTCTGAAAACCTTTTCCCAGGCATCGCGCGCCGAGTCCTGCTCTTCGAGAAGACTCCCAGGGTGCCTGGATTCCGTTCCACTGTGCAAATCCGCATGGTATTCCTCCACAGGCTTCATCCGACGGTAGCGGTCCACCGTCTTCCGCCTGGCGATGGTGTAGAGCCATGCGGTGAAGGGATAGGCAGGATCGAAATTCGCAATCTTCATGCATACATCGAAAAACACCTCCTGACAAAGGTCCGACGCATCATGATCATTGCCATAGCGGGAATAGATGAATCGATGCACCGGATCCAGATGTCGCCGCACCAATTCATTGTAGGCCTCGACCTCTCCCGCCCGCCAGCGCAGGGCAAGATCGTTGTCGGACTCGGCTTGGGTTTTCATCGGCCGCAGGATTCAAGGCTCGCCGATGACCTGATTCACCTCACCTAACAGACTCTCGAAGTCCCCGGCTTGCGTGGTCACCTTCAACGTGATTTGGGTTCCTTCTGCCGAAATGACAAATTTGGGTGCCGAGACCTGTCCTGATTGCGCCTTATCCGCAAGCTCGGCATGCATTTCCTCCAGGAGCTTCCTTGTGGTCTGCACCAGTTCCACATTTGCCATCTCCGCGATGATTTCGAGTGAGATTTCATCACCGATGGCGGTCATGGAATACCGGAGATTCTCGGGAAGTTTGAGGGATTGGGAACTGATGGAGTCCCGTTCGAGTCTTGACAAATCCACCCATCCGGCGAGCGCCTCACCCGTCTTCAGTTCGGCCACCGCGCTCACACTCACATCCGAACTCGCGGGCGGGCCTGCCAGGCGCAGTCCCGAATCACCGTCCCTCCAAACCGTGAAGCTCGCGCCTTCTTCCCCGATGATGATCCGCCCCTGCGCGTCGATCTTGCCGGACTCGCCGAGCTGTTTGATGAGGCCATTCGCGTCAGCCAGTCCATCGATCTCCGCCACCCAATCTTCTTCGGCCGTTGCCGCATTCTCAAATCCCGCGAAGCGGACGACGACATTTGTTCCCAAGGGACCAGCCGTATCCATGCCGCCGAAGAATTCTTTGAGGTAGTTTTCGATTTGCGAGGTCTCCTCCTTTCCATCGATTCGGGCGACCACTTCCCAGAGGGGCTTCTCCACAGCCGCGACCCCGAGGGGGGTGAGGACAGCGACCAGGGCAAAGATGGAGTTTCGTATCATTTTCAAAGAGTCTTCGTGGTGAGTTCGTGGAAGGTTACAGGGTGGCTCCGATTTGTCCGAAAGGGTGCCTCTGCATTTCGATGGTCCCAGCATGTCTCATCAGCGCGGAAGCTCGTTTATCTCCATCAGACTCCGGATTTCTTCGGGGGAAAGCGCGGCATCGAAGATGGAAAGCTCGTCCACTGCTCCGCGGAAAAAGCCGCCGTGAAGAGGGTGGGGGGATTGTGGGTCGTGCGTCACGTTGCGTGCGATCCAGACGCCGTGGTTCCCCTCGTCGGTTCGGGTGTTCAGCGCCAGCAAGGAGCGGCGTGAAAGGGCTTCAAGCTGGCCATCGAGGTAAACCAGCACGTGCTTGCCGATGTCCGCGCGGGATGCCGGGTAAAGCACCACCGCGACATGATGCCAGCGGCCGTCCCTGAGGTCGGTCTGCCCCACGATCTGCCCGCCATGCACGCCCACACGGATCCTTCCCACGGGGCCATCTTCAGCCAGCGGGTTCACCGAAATCTGCCACACGCTGCCATGGTCGGGGACTTGGAAATTCCCCCAAGACACGATGCCGAAACCCTCGGACTCCCGGAAGTCATCGGGCACTTTCACCCAGAAACACACCGTCCGCGGATCGTCCCCGCCGATTCCCGGGAAACGGCTGGCCATGTAGCCGCCCCTGCCATCGAAAGCCATGGCCTTGCCGAAGACACCCTCGACCGGCACCGGCCTGCTTCCTGGCTCGTGGGCTCCGGGGACCATTTCCCAGTCGCTGGCGGAATAACCCCGCACTTCCGGCGCATCACTGCCGTCGCGCCCCTCGGTTTCCAGCGGCCAATGGACCGAACGCATCAGCCCCGCCCGCTGCGGAGGCAGAAGGGTGTAAAATGACCCAAGGTCGGCATCGATCCTCTCCACCGACCGTTCTTCGAAGCGCACCGCATCGTCCTTGCCGAGCAACAGCTTTTCTCCCCCCGCCGGATAGGCTTCCACCGCTCCTTCGAGGACGTGGGTTTCGACCCGATGTTCCCCCACCGAGACGCCGAATTCGGTTCCCAGATCCACGACCTTGCCGCGCGGCGTTTCAAGCTGGTATCCATGACCGCTTTCTTCCACCCGCATCGTCACCCGGCCTTCATGAAGTCGCGATTTCAGCGGCCCGAGGATTTCCAGGTCGGCGGGGCCTTCCACGATCATCCGGCCCCTGCCGCCAAGTTCGAGTTCCACCAGGCCGCGCAGAAATTGAAATCGGCTGCCCGCCTCCAACTCAAAATCCTGCGGTGCCTGCCCCCGCCACTCGACGGTCTCCATCCTCACCACCCGCCCGATCTCATCCGGCCGCAGGCTCACCCAGCAGGCCAGGCCGATGGCGAAAATCACCGCTGCTGCCGCCGCGAAACGGCCCTGTTGGCGTCGTTTCACCCGGCCGAGGACGGAGCCGACGAATTCCTCGCGCTCGATCTCGCGGCATTTCTCCAGCCACTCGCCGGTGCGGCGGGCGGTGGTGAATTCGTCCTCCATGGCCACACCTAACATCCCGTGGAGCCGCGCCTGCGTGATGGCCCGTTTCCGCAGCTCTGGGTCGCGCTCAAGCTTGCGTTTCCAGGCGGCGGATTCCTCATCGCTAAGCTCGCCTTCCAGCCATCGGGCGAGGATTTCATCGGAGTCATTCATGATTCGATGGCCTCCAATTTCCGGCGGATGCATTCCGCCAGGGATTCGCGCAAGCGGTGAAGCTGCATGGTCAGGGCGGAATAACCGCGGCCACAGGAAGCCGAAATTTCCCGGACGCTGAGCCCTTTCGAATAGCGCTGTTGGAGAAGATCCCGCGAGGGACCGTCCACATGCATCAAGCATTCGCGCAGGGCATCCAGCGCGCGGTGATCGTCTCCCGCAGGGCGGAAAGGATCTGCCCCGGCTTCGAGCATGATCTGGATTTCCTCGTATCCTCCGATGGGGCTTTCGCGCCGTTTCCTGAGGTGATTTCGCCAATGGTTGTGGGCAATCCCTCGCAACCAGCCTTCGAAGCTGCCGTCCCCTTCGTAAGTCCGGATGCGTCGGAATGCGGTGACAAAAACCTCCTGCGCCAGATCGTCCGCAGCGCTCCAGTCCCTCATCCGTGTCCTCAGGTAGGCACGCACCCAGCCTTCGTGCAGTCTCACCAATTCGCCAAACGCATCGAGCCACCCCGGCCCACGCGAGCGCACTTTCGCCAGCCATTCGCGGGCAGGATCGGGTTCATCCATGAAATCACTCACTGTCCCCCAGTGTCTCGAAATGCCCGCAGTGCCACAATCTTTCTTCGCGCCAACCGTGATTCGAGCGGATTTTGATATTTCGATGTGTTACTTCCCGTCCCTGCGGACACTTGGCAGAAACCCCGTTTCACCGGCCGCTCCAGACCCGCCATCCTCAAATCCCATGTTCCGCGCCCTGCCCGCCTCACTCGCCGTTCTCGCTGCTCCCCTCCTTGCCGAGCCCGTCCAGCTCTCCGGGATCTATCCGCACCTCGCCTACTACAACAACGAGGGCGAATGCGGCACCGGAGCCGTGGTCCCCTGGGCGGACCGACTCTGGATCGTCACCTACGCGCCCCACAAACCCCTCGGATCATCCGATAAACTTTACGAAATCACCCCGGATCTCGAACTCATCATCCGCCCGGAATCCATCGGCGGCACGCCGGCGAACCGCATGATTCACGAGGAATCCCAGCAGCTCTTCATCGGCCCTCATGCCATCGATGCCACCGGCAAGGTCCGCACGATTCCGCTGAAAACCATGCCCGGCCGACCGACGGGAAATGCCCGCCACCTCAGCGATCCCGCCGGGAAAATCTATTTCGCCACCATGGAGGAAGGCATCTACGAGGTGGATGTGAAGACCCTCGCCGTCACCGAGCTTTTTGCCGATGACCAGGGCCAGATCGGCCACTATCAGGAAAGCGCAGGCACCCGCCGCGTGGCCAAACTCCCCGGCTACCACGGCAAGGGCCTCTACTCCGGCCAAGGCCGCCTGATTTACGCCAACAATGGCGAAGCCGGGAACGCCGCCAAGGTCGATCCCGCCACTCCCTCCGGCGTCCTCGCCTCATGGGATGGAAAGTCGGATCAATTTGAAGTCATCCGCCGCAACCAGTTCACCGAAGTTACCGGCCCCGGCGGCATCCATGGCAATAAAACCCCGGAGTCCGATCCCGTCTGGTCCATGGGCTGGGACCACCGCTCCCTCATTCTCATGCTGCTCGATGGCGGCAAATGGCATTCCTTCCGCCTGCCCAAGGCCACCCACACCTACGATGGCGCCCACGGCTGGAACACCGAGTGGCCCCGCATCCGCGAAATCGGGGAGGGCGATGTCCTCCTCGCCACCATGCACGGCACCTTCTGGAAATTCCCGAAATCCTTCTCGCTCGAAAACACCGCCGGCATCGAACCACGCTCCACCTACCTCAAGGTCATCGGCGATTTCGCCCGATGGAAGGACAAGGTCGTCTTCGGCTGCGATGACACCGCCCAAAGCGAGTTCCTCAACAAACGCAAAGCCAAGGGCAACATCGCCGCACCCCAGTCGCATTCGAATCTGTGGTTCGTCGATCCCTCCCAACTCGCCTCCTTCGGCCCTCCCATCGGTCGCGGTGCCGTCTGGGTCGGCGATGCCGTGAAAGCCAACACGCCCTCCGAACCCTACCTCTTCGCCGGATACGACAAACGCGGCGTCCACCTCACCCACGGCTCCACCTCGACGCTCACCTTCCATTTCGAGATCGATGAAAAAGGCACCGGCACCTGGACGGATCTCGACAAGGTGGAAGTCCCCGCCAAGGGCCACCTCTGGCACCGTTTTCCCGCCTCCGCCGCAGGCCAGTGGGTGCGCGTTTCCATCGATCGCGATGCCACCGATGTCACCGCCGCCTTCCAATACCGCGATGAAGACCCGCGCCCCACGAAGGCCGATGCCATCTTCGCCGGCCTCGCCACCGCTGCCGAATCCCCTGCCACCGGCGGCATCCTCCGTCCGCGCGCGGAAAATCGCCGCACCCTCGCTCTCGCCGCCACGGATGCTACGGGAAAACCTGTTGGAGCCTACGAACTCCATGCCGATATGACCCTCAAGCCCGCCACCGATGACGGGCTCGATTCCCATACCCGCAAAAACGCCGCCATCCCCGCCGGCATCTTGGAAATCGAGGACTCCTCGGTCCTCTTCACCGATGACAAAGGCAAACGCTGGCGCCTGCCCAAAGGCGATCCCGCCCTCGACCAGCCCTGCGCCCAGGGCGATGGCCGCGTCGCCCGGGAAGTCGCCACCGAACGCGACTTCTTCCACGCCCACGGCACCTTCTACGAACTCCCCGCAGAAAATGCCGGCGGCTTCGCCAAGGTCCGCCCCGTCACTACCCACAACTTCCGCGTCCATGACTTCTGCTCCTATCGCGGCCTCTTCATCATGACCGGCATCCGGGCCGATGCGCCTTCGGACAATCCCCACATCATCCGCTCCGCCGATGGCAAGGCCAGCCTTTGGGCGGGTGCCATCGATGACGCCTGGAAAATGGGCAAACCCCGCGGTCATGGTGGTCCGTGGAAAGACACCGCTGTCAAAGCCGGCAGCGTTTCCGATCCCTACCTGATGACCGGCTACGATCAGAAAACCCTCACCCTCACCTCATCCGCCGCCGCGACTCTCACCGCGGAGATCGACCTCACCGGCGAAGGACGTTGGGTCGTCTATCAGAAATTCGAGATCCATGCCGGCGGCGAACTCACCCACCCGTTCCCTGATGACTTCGGTGCCTACTGGATTCGTTTCAGCAGCGACAAGGACACCCGCGCCAGCGCCCAGCTCGAATACCGCTGATCCTGAATTCAGCAATCGAAACCACGGATGCAAAGAGGCGTATGAGGCCTACAACGATCATCCGCCAGGGGAGTCGATCAAGCCAAGCAACTCTCTGAATATCCGTGCCTATCCGTGAAATCCGTGGTTCCTCTCTCCCATCCAGGCCGATTCTAACAGCACCGCGTCTTGAGTTTCATGACGTTTCGCGGATTTCCCTGATTCCACCCTCCAGACACCCTCCATCCCGCGGTGCGAAATTTCGTCGGCGGGATTGATGTTTCGCTGCGGATGTGCTGGGGTGGGAGTGTCGATGAAGGAAAGCCCGCCGACCTCGAATCCCAGCGATAGCTCGCGCCCCATCCGCGTGGCCCTCGCCTTTTGCGGCGTGCTCGGAGTGGTGGTTCTGGCTGCGGAGACCGGCATCCCGGAGGTGCGTGTCGCTGCCGCCGCTGTGGGCATCCTCGCCATCGTCAGCCTCGCCTGGAGCCTGCGCCGCCAGGTCGGGGAATCCAGCCGCGAAGCGGAAATCCTCGCCCGCCGCCTCGTCGAGGAACGCGATGACCTTGAAGCCCGCCTCAAGGAGGAACACGAACAGCACGCCACCCTCGAACGCTACTTCGAGGCCGTCATGGAGCACATCCCCGCGAACCTTTATTTCAAGGACCTCGACTCCCGTTTCCTCCGCGTGAACCAACGCATGGCCGAGCGCTTCGGCTGCGGCCATCCCACCGACATGGTCGGGAAAACCGACCACGATTACTTCGATGCAAAACACGCCAACGAGGCGCTCGATGATGAGACCCGCATCCTCAGGACCGGCCGCGGCATCGAAGCCAAGCTCGAACACGAAACCTTCGCCGGCGGCAGCGAAAGCTGGGTCCTCACCAGCAAACTCCCCTTCCGCGAAAGCAGCGGCCGCATCATCGGCACCTTCGGCATGTCCAGCGATGTCACCGAGCTGATGCAGACCCGCAACACGCTCGAAAAAGAACGCAACATGCTGCGTTCGCTCATCGATAGCATCCCCGACCGCATCTTCGTCCGCGATCCCGACCGCCACTACCTCCTCGTCAACCGCGCCATGGTCCAGGCCGCCGGGCTGGACTCACCGGATCAAATGGTCGGCCGCCGCCCCGAGGATTTCTTCCCCCGCACCACTCTCACCACCGCCATCCAGGAAGACCTCGATCTCCTCTCCGGAAATCGCAGCATCGTCACCCGCGAGTGGGAACATGAACGCGATGGCGAAACCCGCCACATCGTCACCACCAAGGTCCCTTGGTTCGATGCCGAGGGCCGCTGCCACGGCATCGTCGGCTTGGATCGCGATGTCACCGACTTCCGCGTCGCCCGCGCCCGCGTCACCGAATCCGAAACCCGCCTTCAGGAAGTCATGGACAACAGCCCCGCCGTGGTCTCGATGAAAGATCCCGATGGCCGTTACCTCATGGTCAACCGTGGCTTCGAGGAAATGTTCGGCCTGCTCCGGGCCGATATCCTCGGTCGCACCGATCACGAACTGTTAGGCGACAAGGATGCCGCCGACGTCATCCGCGAGCGGGACGTCCAGGTCATCGCCGCCGGAGTGCCACTGCATCTCGATGAGAAATTTTTCATCGATGGCCAGCGCCGCTGGTATGCCACCGTCCGTTTCCCCCTCCGCGATGCCACCGGACGCATCCATGCCATCGGCGGCATCGCCACCGATGTCACCGATCGCCGCGAAGCCGAGGATTCGATGCGCAAGCTCAACGACGACCTCGTGACCGCCAACCACGAACTCCAGCGCGCCCACGAACAGCTCATCCAGGCGGAGAAGATGGAATCCGTCGGCCGCCTCGCCTCCGGTGTGGCCCATGAGGTGAAGAACCCGCTCGCCATGATCGGCATGGGCCTCGAACTCCTCTCCCGGCGCATGCCCGAAAATGATGACACCGCCCGCGAAACCCTCGAACGCATGCGCCGCGGGGTCGATCGCGCCAATACCATCGTTCGCGGCCTTGTCGATTTCTCCTCCGCCCGCCAGTTCGAGAAAAAACCTGCCGCCCTTAACAACGTCATCCGCGATGCCATCGCCTTGGTCGATTACCAACTCCGCAAAGCCCGCGTGACGCTCCACCTCGACCTCGCCGCGGATCTGCCCGAGGTGGAAGTCGATGCCACCAAGATCGAACAGGTCCTCGTCAACCTCGTCATCAATGCCATGCAGGCCATGGAAGAAGGCGGGGAAATCACCATCCGCACCCGCTTCACCCGCCTCCATGACATCAAGCGCGATGAAGGGGTCCGCACCAGCCGCCACCTCCGCCAGCACGACCGCGTGGTCCTGATCGAAATCGATGACACCGGCCCGGGCATCGATCCCGCCAATCTCCCGCGCCTTTATGATCCCTTCTTCACCACCAAACCCACCGGCATCGGCACCGGGCTCGGGCTTTCGGTCTCGCGGAAAATCATCGAACTCCACCAAGGCACCCTCGATCTCACCAACCGCCACGACCGCCAAGGCGCCCGCGCCCGAATCATCCTCCACGCCCTCGCACCCGTTCATGAAACAGCCGATGGTGATCGGTGATCGGTGATCGGTGATCGGTGATCGGTGATCGGTGATCGGTGATCGGTGATCGGGGATCGGTGATCGGTGATCGGTGATCGGGGATCGGTGATCGGGCGATCGGTGATCGGGGATCGGTGATCGGTGATCGGTGATCGGTGAACAGCCATGGCTCCGCGCGGAGCTATTGCTGATTTCAGCATTTCAGCTTTTCAGCTTTTCAGCTTTTCAGCTTTCCAAAACCCCATCCAACATCCCTTCGCGAACTTCGAGCCTTTGTGGTGCAGTCATCTACCATCTACCATCTACCATCCTACCATCTACCATCCTACCATCCACCATCCACCATCCACCATCTACCATCTACCATCCACCATCCACCATCCACCATCCACCATCCACCATCCACCATCCACCATCCACCATCCACCATCCACCATCCACCATCCACCCTCATGAAAACCACCCGCATTCTGATCATCGATGACGAGCCGGACTTCACCGCCCTGCTCAAGGCGAATCTTGAAGACAGCACGGACTACCTCGTCCGCCAGATCAACGACTCATCCGTCGCCCTCAAGGCCATCCGCGAATTCCGGCCGCACCTTTGTGTCATCGATGTCGTCATGCCCGGTATCGACGGCGGAGACATCGTCGCGCTCATGCGTCAGGACGAGCAGCTTGCCCACATCCCCGTCATGATGCTCACCGCCCTCGTCGAGGAAAACCCGGACAGCTTCGATGGAGAAACGCACACCGGCGGACTCGGTTTCGTCAGCAAGACCTCCAGCTTCGACACCATCCTCACCTGCATCCAAAAACACCTCGCCCAAAACCAACCCGGAACCACGGACCTCTGAAGTGCCAAGTGCCAAGTGCCAAGTGCCAAGTGCCAAGTGCCAAGTGCCAA
>JALOTY010000036.1 GCA_025457665.1 Akkermansiaceae bacterium
AATGCTGAAATGCTGAAATGCTGAAATGCTGAAATGCTGAAATGCTGAAATGCTGAAATGCTGAAATGCTGAAATGCTGAAATGCTGAAATGCTGAAATAGAGAGGGGCGCCGCGCGGGGCATTGGCGGTTTCTCCGGTCTGGGGTCTTGGGTCTTGAAATCTTGCGTCTTGCCCTTGCCGAGGGGAAGTCAGTTGCCAAGTGGCGTGGAGTGGTGAGGATGGGGGGGTGCGCAGCATTTTGATCACAGGTGGAAACGGTGGGCTCGGGCTGGGGATAGGTCGGTATTTCCTGGAAAAAGATCGGGAATCGAAGGTCTGGCTGGGGGTGAGGAAGAATCGGGACGCGGCGGAAGCGCTGGCGGCGGAGTTTCCCGGAAGGGTGGCGATGGCCGGGCTGGAGGTCACTTCGCGGGGGGACTGGGAACGGGTGGTGGCGGAGATGCTGGCGGCGGATGGCAGGATCGATGTCCTGGTGAACAACGCGGGGATGCATCGGGACGCCTTGTTGGCGGCGATGGATGACGAGTCGTGGAGTTCGGTGATTTCCTCGAACCTGGATTCGGTTTTCCTGGGGTGTCGGGCGGTGATTCCGTCGATGATGCGGGCGCGGTTCGGGCGGATCATCAACATCGCCTCGCTGAGTGCGGTGCTGCCGCCGGTGGGGCAGACGAACTATGCGGCGGCGAAGGCCGGGGTGGTGGCGCTGACGCAGACCCTGGCGAAAGAGGTGGCGAGGGCGGGGATCACGGTGAATGCGCTGATGCCGGGATACATCGAGACCGAGGCGCTTTCCCACATGGATGAGGAGGCGGCGAAGCGGGCCAAGGCGGGGATTCCGATGCGGCGCTTTGGCCGGCCGGAGGAGGTGGCGGCGGCGGTGTTCTTTCTCGCTTGTCAGGATGCGGGCTACGTCACAGGGTCGGCCCTGAAAATCGACGGCGGCATTTTCTGACGTTTTTCCCCTGAATCGACATGTCCCAAGGCGCTGAACTCCGGAGCAGAATCAAGGAAGTGATGGTGGACGAGCTGATGCTCGATTTCGCCCCAGATGAGATCGACAACGAGACCCCGATCTTCGGGGCCGAGGGTCTGGGTCTCGACTCGGTGGATGCCTTGCAACTGGTGGTGGCGATCGAGAAACATTTCGGCTTCAAGATCGGCGATGCCGAGAAGGCGAAGAACGTGCTGAAGAGCGTGGAAACCATCGCGAGGGCGATCGAGGCGGCTTGACAGAAATGGTGGCTGCGGGAGCGTTCACGATGAAAAAGGCGCTCCTCTTCGGGATCAAACTGGTGTTGACCACGCTGTGTTTGTGGTGGGCGCTGAAGGGATTGGATTGGGAGGCATCGGTCTTCCGCAATCCAGGAGCGATGATCTGGTCCTGGGCCTTGCCGGGCTTGGGATTGGCGATTGTCACCATCGTTCT
Source organism: Akkermansiaceae bacterium (assembly GCA_025457665.1). Classification (GTDB taxonomy): domain Bacteria; phylum Verrucomicrobiota; class Verrucomicrobiia; order Verrucomicrobiales; family Akkermansiaceae; genus Haloferula. The sequence goes on from JALOTY010000036.1 coordinate 1,428, forward strand.
CACAGCCTTGAGATTGTGGGTGCTTTTGGCGGCTCAGGACATCCGGATTTCCCTGTGGCGGGCGGTGGAGCTGACCTTGATCGGGAATCTATTCAGCCTGGCGGCGGTGGGCGGGATCGGTGGGGATGCGGTGAGGATTTTCCTGCTGATCAAGGATCACCCGGAGAAGAAGCTGGCGGTGACGATGACGGTGATGTTCGACCATTTGGTGGGCTTGGTGGCGATGTCGCTGGTGTTCTTTGCGCTGACGGCGGGGCATTTCGAGGAACTGGCGAGTCAAAGTGCCGAGACCCGGGCGATTTTGAGGTTTGCCTGGATGTTTTTCACGGGCGGGTTGGTGATGGTGGCATCGATGTTCATCGTGGCCTATCCGCCCATTCATCATCGGATCCACTCGAAGGGGCGGCATTGGCGGATCGCCTTCATGAGGAAACTGCCGGAGGTGTATGATGTTTTCCGCACGGGGTGGCGGCATTGTCTGGTGGCCTTGGTGGTGGCGATGGTGATGCTGCCGGTGTATTATGCGACCTTCTGGTGTGGCACGCGCATGGCGGGGGCGGATGTGGCGGCGGGACCGGTGCTGACGGCGATGCCGGTGGTGGACATGGTCAGTGCGCTGCCGCTTTCCGTGGCGGGCATCGGCATGCGTGAGGCGACGATGAAGATCCTGCTGGAAGATCTGGTGGGCATGGCTCCCGATGTGGCGGTGGCGGGGACTCTGTTAGGTTTTCTTTTCACCCTGGTGTGGGCCCTGCCCGGGGCGGTGCTTTTCGTGAGGACCGGAGGACGGGCGACGGTGGAAGGGGCGCGGAAGATGGAGGCGGAAGACAGCGAGCCAGGTCCGCCTGCGGCCTGAAAGGAGGGATCAGGCTGATTTTCTGCGGAGGCGACGTTTGCGAAGCCAGCGGAGCGTGAAAAACAGGCCGAGCCCAAGGAGCAGGGGGACCAGAATCAAAGCCCAGAGAGGGATGGGCAGGGGGGCTTGAAAACCCATGCGGAGTGGGGACGAGAGCGCTTCGCCGAGGCTGCGCTTCCAGACCAGGGTGCGGCCTTCATCGAGGACCTGATCGGCATTGGTGGATTTCGCCGAAGTGGGCAGGTGGATGATGTACTCCATCTTCCGCTCGCGACGTTCCGCCGGGGAGATGGCCAGTCGTGCGAGACCGAGGGCGGCCCCGGCATCGATGTGGCGTTCGAAATCGATCCCCTGTGGGGACAGGCGGATATCAAAAGTGCCCATGAGCTTCTCGCCGATGGGCGGCATGCGGGTCATGGTGTCGCTTTCCTTGAGGTCGAGCAGGCTGTCGAGCGTGTCGATGCGTGCTTCGATTTCGATCCGTGTGCCGCGATCGGTGGGGGTGATATCGAAGCGGTCGAGATGCATGCCGGGTTCCGAGGACATCATGGTTTCGACGCTCTTGCGGATTTCCTCTTCGCCACCGGCGAGGGTGAGGGCTTGGGAGGGGACCACGTAGGTGAAATCGATGCGGCCGGAGCCATCGCGTCCGATCCAGATTTCCTCGCGGATATCGAAGCAGGAGCTGAGGAGGAGGGCGAAGAAGACCGCGAGCAGGCGAGGCATGGCGGAAGCTAGACGAGGGGAGAAAATCTGAAAAGGGCGGGTTTGAAAGTGAAAGAAATCGGTGTTTCCCTGCGTTTTGGTGCCATGAATCGTGCGATTTTTGGGATTTGGGTATCGATGAGCCTGCTGGCCCCCGGGGTGATTCCGCTGCCGGAATCGATGGCGCCGGGGGAGGGGCATTTCCCGTTGAAGAAGGAGACGGCGATTCGTTTCGACCCGCAGCTGTTAGGTTTGGCCGAGAGTTTCTCGAAAGAATTGGAAGTGGCATCCGGGTTTGCGCCGAGGATTTACAATGAGATGCTGCGGATCCATTTGCCTTCGCAAATCCGGCTGGATCTGGACCCGGGGATGGAGGGCAAGAGTGGGGCTTATTCGCTGGAGGTGCGTGCCGAGGGCATCATTCTCACCGGCAAGGATGTTCAGGGTGCCTACTATGGGACTCGTACTTTATTGCAGCTTCTGCCGCCCAAGGGGGGTGATCCGCTGCAAGTGGCGGCGGTGAAGATCCGTGATCAACCGCGCTTCGGCTGGAGGGGCATGCATCTGGATGTGGGGCGGCATTTTTTCCCGGTGGAGGACATCAAGGGATTCATCGACTGGATGGCCTATCACAAGCTCAACGTCTTTCACTGGCATCTCACCGAGGACCAGGGGTGGAGGCTGGAAATCAAGAAGTATCCGAAGCTCACGGAGGTGGGGGCTTTCCGGGAATCGACCCCGCCGTATGGCAATCGTGATTCCGATGATGGCCAGCGATACGGCGGATTTTACACCCAGGAAGAGGTGCGCGAGATCGTGGCCTATGCGAAGGAAAGGCATGTGACGGTCGTTCCTGAAATCGACATGCCCGGCCACATGGCGGCGGCGATCGCGGCCTATCCGCAGTTTGGGAATGATGACATTCCCGGATATGCGCCGAAAGTGATGACCCGCTGGGGTGTGCATCCCTACACTCTTGCACCCACGGAGGAGACCTTTCGCTTTGTCGATGATATCCTCACCGAGCTTTGTGAGCTTTTCCCTTCGGAATACATCCACATTGGTGGGGACGAAGCGCCGAAGGATCAGTGGGAAGCCTCGCCACGGGTGCGGGAGTTGATGAAAAAGGAAGGCCTCAAGAACGGGCATGATGTGCAGAGTTATTTCATCAAGCGGGTGGAGAAAATGCTGGCGGCGAAGGGGCGGAAATTGATCGGCTGGGATGAGATCCGCGAGGGAGGACTGGCACCGAGTGCGACAGTGATGTCATGGCGAGGAGAGCAGGGGGGAATTGATTCCGCGCGCGAGGGGCATGATGTGGTGATGGCTTCGAACAGTCATCTTTACTTCGATCACTATCCTCTGCCGGCGGAGCAGGAGCTGGCGAAAGGGGTGGAGTATGAATGCATCGGCGGGTATCTGCCGATCGAGAAAGTCTATGCCTATGATCCGGTGCCTGTGGCGCTCACGGCGGAGGAGGCGAAGCATGTGCTGGGGGTGCAGGGGCAACTATGGACGGAGTACATGAAGACCTGGGACAAGGTCGAATATCTTGCCTTTCCAAGGATCGCGGCGCTGGCGGAGATCGCCTGGACGCCGGTAGCGCGGAAGGATTTCGCAGATTTTTCGCGTCGGCTGGGACCGATGTTAGAGAGATATGATGCGGCGGGGGTGAATCGCAGTGCCTTTGTGCCCCCGGCGAAGCGGGAAACCGTGGGTGGGGTGAAGGTCAGCACTTCGCTGGGATTCTATCAGAACCACTGGCCGGAACTGGCTCATGACGGGCGGGAGGACAGCTTTTTCTGGGCTGACCGGGAGTTGCGGGTGGGGGATCACTTCACGCTCGATTTTCCCCAGCCGAGAGGTGGCCGGATCGAAGTGGTGACAGGCGGCAAAGCGAGCAAGAACGGGGACAGGCTGGAGCAAGGGGTGTTGGAGGCATCGACCGACGGGGCGAATTGGGTCAAGCTGGCGGACTTCGAATCCGGCAAGGCAGGAGGGGCGCTGCCCGAGGGCACGACGAGGGTGCGGATTCAAGTCACCGGCGCGCAGACCAACTGGCTGATCATCGAGGAGATCCGTTTTGCGGAATGAGTTCGACCTTGATTTCCAAGTTTCCGGACGCGGGAGTGTGCGGCTGAATGCGGACGAGCGTGCGGCCGGGGTTGGGTTCATTGAAGCCATCATCCGGTGGCGTGGCGGGTGAGGTGGTGACGACGGCATCGGCCGGGGAAATCACTCGCAGCAGCAAGGATTTCCCGCCGGATTGAAAGATGGCTTCCGAGCCCTTGGCTGTCACGCGGGTGGCAGTGGTCAGGTTCCAAGTCACACGGCTGTCGGCATCGAGCCCGCGGATTTGATCGGTAATGATCGCGCGGGTGCCATCGAGTTCGAAAGTTCGATGGGCCGATGCGAGTTTTTCCGGGAAGAGATCGGTGATTTCGAGCGTGGCGGAGGGAGCAGGGGTGCGATCGATCTTCGGGATGCGGATGGAGGCTTTGACCTGATGGAGGTCGTCATCGATGGTGAGGGTATTGTGGACGCGGTTGTGGGTTCGATAGACCGTCCAGCGTTGGCCGTTCTGGCCGCTGTCCCAGAGGCGGATGCCTTTGGATTCGAGCGAGTGGTAGTTCTGGTGGCGGAGGTCGCAGGCCCAGCGGATGCCGAGGGCATCGAAGACGAAAGAGCCGGCATCGGCATGGGCGTGGGAGAGGGAAGCGCTGCCGCCTTTGAAGGCGAGCCAAGAGGCATCGGGCTCCGGCGAGGAGCGGAAGATGCCGACGGGATTGGGTCCCTGGCCGAGCCAGGCGGCTTCGTGGGCGGGTGCTGGGGAGGGGGATGCCTTGACCCACCAGAGCGGGATGAGTGCCATGAAGCGGTTTTCCCGGTAGGGTTTCTCGCTGGAGATCGGTTTCTTCAAGGCATGGGTCAGGAGGTCATGCTGGGTGACGACGAGCGAGGGGTCATCGAGTTTTCGCGCGAACCAGAACATCGCGGGATCGATGCTGGGACTTTCCTGGCAATCGAAGAAATTGAAGAAGGACCCTGAGGGTCCGAGCAGCCGGGTCTGGACGCGGGCGCTGCCGAGGAAGCCGGGGCTTCGGGTCATGTCCCAGGAGTTTCCGGTGGCGGATTCGAGGGCGGAGATCATCAGGCACTGGTAGGAAGTACCATAAATCCAGTAGCCGGGGCCCTCGGGATAGATTCCATCGGGCGCGTAGGGTTCGAGGCCGTGATGGATGTCCTTGCGGGCGGCAGTGAGAATTTCGCGGGCTTCCGCCGGGTGGCTTTCTGCGACGGCCAGTGCTCCAAGGGTGAGGCCGCCGAAGCAGACCTGGTTCCAGTTGTTGGTGGACTTCGGCCAGCCGCGTCCGCCGCGGATGATCTCAAGCCCGGGACGGAGGCCTTTTTGGACGATTGCCTCGCGGATGGTCGTGCGTGCCGCGGGCGAGAGGTCGGCGTGCAGCCAATCGAGCCCGATGGCCAGAGCGGTGGTCATTTCCGCGGTATCGAGGAAATGGTCCGGGTTCCAATCGGGAAACGCGGCGAGGGCGAGCATCTCCTTTTCCGCGCGGGCGGCGAGCGAGGCGTCATCGAGATGATGGCGGATGAGCGACCAGATGAGGATGCGCTGGATGGCCTGGCGGGAGACGTCGAGGAGGCGTCGCCCGATCATTTCCCGTTTCAATGGCGGCTGATCGGCGAGCCAGCGGGCATCTTCCTCGAGCTTGGCGAGCAGGGCGCGGAGGTCGGCATCGGCTGCGGCATTTTGTTTCAACCGGCTCCAGGCATTCGGCTCGATGAGCAGACGGGGATGATCGGTACGGAGCTTTTCCAGGGGATCACCGGGCTCTGCGGAGCGGGCGGCGGGGGCAGCGAGGACGAGGCAGGCGGTGAAGATGCGGAGGGCGGTCATGGTGGGCTGGACATTTCCCCCAGCGCGCGAGGCAGCCAGAGGGACAGGTCCGACCAATACGTGATGACCAGCAGGGCGGCTATCATGGCGATGTAGAAAGGGACCATGGCGCGGGAGACGCCGGCGATCTTGGCCTTGCCGACGCCGCAGCCGAGGAAAAGGCAGGTGCCGACGGGCGGGGTGCAGAGGCCGATGCAGAGATTGGCCACCATGATGATGCCGAAGTGGACGGGATCGATCCCGATGGCAGCGGAGACCGGCAGGAAGATCGGCGTGAAGACGAGGACGGCGGGAGTCATGTCCATGAACACGCCGACGATGAGCAGGGCGATGTTGATGAGCAGGAGGATGACCAGGGGATTGTCCGAGACGCTGAGGAGGGCGTTGGCGGCGAGTTGGGGGACCTGCTCGATGGTGAGCAGGCGGCTCATGGCGGCACTGGTGCCGACGAGGAGAAGTACGATGCCTGTCGTACGAGCGGAATTGATGAGGATGGCGGGCATGGCGGACCAGGGGATTTCCCGGTAGAAGACCGCGACGAGAAGGAGGGACCAGACCACGGCGAGGGCGGAGGATTCGGTGGGGGTCATCCAGCCCTTGAGAATCACGAGCAGCACGAGCACCAGCATGAGCAGGCTGGGGAAGGCGCGGAGGAAGGAGCGCCAGAAGCGGGGGATTTCCTCGACGGCGGCGGGGGAGGCGCTGGTGGCGGTGCGGAAGCGGCGGCTGATGATCAGCGAGGCGACCATGATGGCCAGACCGGTGAGGATGCCGGGGAAAATCCCGGCGAGGAAGAGGGCACCGACCGAGACGTTGGTGGCCACGAGGGCGTAAACGATCATCACGTTGCTGGGCGGAATGAGCAGGCCGGTGGTGGCGGCGGTGGCGGTGAGGGCGACGCTGAAATCCCGAGGGTAGCCCTTGCGTTCCATTTCCGGGATGAGCGAGCCGCCGATGGAGGAAATCGCCGCGGTGGCGGAACCGGACACGGCACCGAAGAGCATGCAGGTGAGGGTATTGACCAGAGCGAGTCCGCCGGTGAGGCGACCGATCATGGATGCCGCGAAATCGATGAGCCGGCGCGCGAGTCCACCCGCCGCCATGAGTTCGCCCGCGAGGACGAAGAAGGGGATGGCGAGGAGCGGGAAGGAATCGAGTCCATTGGCCATATCACTGGCCATGGAGACGAGGCTGCCATCCCGCCCGAGGGCGAGGGCACCGAGGAGGGTGGCGAGACCGATGACGAAGGCCACGGGGACTTCGAGGAGCATCAGCACGACGAAGCTGACCAGCAGGACGGCAAGACCGGGGCTCATGCGGATTCCTCCTTTCCGTGATGGGGACGGAGGGTGGCGGCGAGTTTGCCGAGGGCTAGCAGCGTGATGAGGCTGCCGCTCAAGGGGAGCACGGCATAGAACCAGGATTTGCGGATGCCCATGGCGGACATCATTTGGCCGGACTCGTGGCGGCTGATGAATAGCTCGCCGCCACCGATGACGAGGACTGCCAGAGCGAAGAACAGCACGGCGACGTGCGAGGTGATCCGGGCGAGACGTTTGCTGGCGGGATCGAAACGGGTGACGAGGACATCGACGCCGAGATGGCGGTCATCGGCGTAAGCAAGAACCCCGCCGAGCATGGCCAGCCAGACGAGGAGGAAACGGGCGAGTTCTTCGGTCCAGGCCGGTTGGTCATCGAGGATCTGGCGGGTGAAGACGCCCCAGACGACATCGATGACCAGTGCGGCGAAGAGGAAAGCGCAGAGGACGCTCAAGGCGCGGATGAGCGCGGCCTGGAAGCGGGTGAAGGGGGAGGGGTTCATTTGACGGCTTGGATGCGTTCGACCATCACGGCGCGTTCGCCGGTGGCATACTTCGCGGTGACCGATGCGGAGGCTTCGCGGAAGGGAGCCGGGTCCGTGGTGCGGATTTCCACTCCGGCGGCCTTGAGGTCGGCGAGGGCTTGATCGGAGGCCTCCGCCCAGATGCCGCGTTGGAAAAGGCTGGATCGTTTGGCGGCTTCCATCACCCAGCCGCGTTCGGTTTCATTGAGGCTTTCCCAGAGCTTCGAGGAGGCGACGAGCACGTCGGGCACGCTGGTGTGTTCGTCGAGGATGTAGTGTTTGCAGATTTCGAAATGGCGGCTGGAGTGGAAACTGGGGGGATTGTTTTCGGCCCCATCGACCCCGCCTTGTTTGAGTGAGGTGTAGAGTTCGCCCATGGCCATGGCCACGGCGGAGGCACCCATGGCACGAACCATGTCCTCGGCCACGGGGTCCTGCTGGACGCGGATTTTCATCCCGGCGAGGTCGGCGGGGGAGGTCACCGGGCGGGTGGTGTAGAAGCTTCTACTACCGGCATCGTAGTAAGTCAGCCCCACGATCCCGCTGGGGCTGCCGGCCTCGGTTTTCGACAGGGCGGCGAGCAGGTCGCGGCCGACCTCGCCATCGAGCGCCTTCCAGAAGTGTTCATGGTCGCGGAAGAGGTAGGGCAGGCTGAAGATGCGGAAGAGAGGGACGAAGTTCCCGACCGGGGCAGCGCTGACCTTGGTGACATCGATCGAGCCCTGCTGGATTTTCTCCAGGCATTCGGTTTCGTTGCCGAGCTGTTCGCTGGGGTAGATCTGAGCGCTGAGGGTGCCGCCGGAGAGGGCGGTGAGTTCCTTGGCGAAGTTTTCCAAGCCGAGGTGGACGGGGTGGGTGACGGGCAGGGCGTGGGCGACGGTGAGGACCCTCCCGGCTGAACTGTTAGGGCGGGAGTCGCGCTGGCCGAGCCAGGCGAAAACGCCGCAGGCGGCGAGCAGGCCGATGAGCAGGCCGACGGTGAACTGGGAGCTTCCGGGTTTCATGCAGGGGCTGGGAGCGTGAAGGGAAAAAATCGTGAGGGCAGATCCCTCATTCGGGTCAGGGCGATGCTCGGGGGTGTTTTTGCGGATGCCGAGGCGGAATTCGGTCAGCAGGACGGGGTCCTTCGAATCCGGGATTCGACATTCGGTGGTCCGGGTGATACGCCGCTGCCGGGAGCGACGTATCCCAAGCACCCATCCACCATGAATCCGCGCCCATTTTTGATCGCATCGATATTCGCCATGATCCATCCGACCCAAGCTGCCGAAGGGATTTCGACCGACTGGACCCAGGTTTCCAAGGCCGACTTGGAACTGATGGGAGACTACGAGGGGACCTGGTTGGATGCGCCGCAGGGGCACTATTTCGAGATCAACAAGCCGGTGGCGGCGCAGATCATGAATGTGCGTGACGGCGAGTATGCCATCCGTTTCACCCAGCAGCTCGATGCCCGGGCGGATCCGTATTTCGAGGGCGTGGGGAAACTGGAGGGAGATGCCATCGTTTTCGAAGCCAACGGCTGGAAGGGTCGGGCCAGCGGTGGGGTGCTTTCCGGCATCGCCAACAACGGGGGCAAGGAGGTGAAGTTCGAACTCAAGCGCGTGGCGCGACTTTCGCCGAGCTTGGGAGCCAAGCCGCCGGAAGGGGCGATCGTGTTGTTTGATGGCAAGAATTTCGACCAGTGGACCCATGGTGGAGGCCGTGCGGTGTCGTGGCATCTGTTAGACAACGGGGCCATGGAAGTCCGCAGTGCGCATTCGCAGGAGGATCGGGAGAAGGGCATCGGCGGGGACATTGAGACCAAGCAGGCATTCGGCGACTGCCGGATTCACTTGGAATTCCGCTATCCGGTGGAACCGGGCAAGGCGGGTCAGGGTCGTGGCAACAGCGGCTTTTTCTTTCAGGGTGGATATGAGGTGCAGATCCTGAATTCCTATGGATTGCACGGCTACTGGAACGAGTGTGGGGCGCTTTACAAGTTCATGCCGCCGAAAGTGAATGCCGCGCGTCCGCCGATGCAGTGGCAGACCTATGATGTCGAATACACCGCATCGGTCTGGAAGGATGGCAAGAAGGTGTCGCCGCCGCGGATCACGGTGAGGCATAATGGCGTGTTGATTCACGATGACCAGGAAATCGCCCACATCACCGCGCATGCCTTTGCGCAGCGGACGAATGAACCGCAGGGTCCGGGGCCGATCCGTTTGCAGGACCACAGCAATGCGATTCAGTTCCGCAACATCTGGATCCTGCCCGGCAAGTCGAACAAATGAGTCTCGGATTCCTCCCGGTGATCAGGGTGATGATGCCGGGAGGATGCTTCCATTGGGAGCGAGCACGAGATCATCGGCCGTGAACATGGCCCGGTCCTCGCCGGCAGAGCGCAGGGTGAGTTCGCGGGCGGCTTCCGGGTGGACGAAAATCGGCGTGCCCCAGCGATCGATGATTTCCGTCCCATCGCGCAGGGCCGGATGATCCGGACGCAAGAAAGCGCGCTTTTCCGGGTTTTTCCCAAGCAGGCAGGCGGTGAGGTCGGCATTGCCGCCGATGGGGTGGCGGCTGAGATCCTTGATCACCGAGAAATAGCCAAGCGTGAGGGCGCGGAGTTTTCGCAGGTCCTCGATGGGGCGGGTTTCCTCCGATCCCCAATCGGCCAACAGGTGGTCTCCGGGGAGTTCCGCGGGGGCGGTGACCGGCGGCGGGGCGGATGCGGTGGGGGCGGGCGACGGCGTGGGTTTCCCGGGCTTGGTGAATAGGAACAGGAGAGCGCCTAACGGGAAGAGAATGGCGGCAGCGGCGGGCGATTTCCTCATGGCACCTCAAGCGATGATGCCCAGCGGGCCGGTGGAGGCGGCGGGGTCGTGGAAATGGAGGATGTTAGGGAGCACGCCTTCCATATTGGTCGATGAAACTCCGAACCAGCGGAGCATTTCGCAGAAGAATTCATCGCAGGACAACTTCGGGTAAATGCGTCCGCCGCGGCCGACATCGTCGGGTCCATCGATCGCCAGCGAGGGGTAAGGCCCGGCGATCTGCCCGCCGCTGACCGGGCCGCCCATGACGAGGTGGTTTCCGGACCAGGCGTGATCGGTTCCCTGGCCGTTGGAGCGCAGGGTGCGGCCGAAGTCCGAGGCGGTGAAAGTGACCACATCCTGGGCGAGTCCGAGGATTTCCAGGGTGGACTGGAAAGCGTGGAGCGATTGGTCGAGCACGGCGAGCATGCCGGCCTGGGTATTGAGGAGTTCGGAGTGGTGGTCCCAGCCGCCGAAATCGAGAAAGATTGTCTGGCGCGCGAGCTTGAGGCTGGGGCGGATGGCGATGGTGCGGATGGCGGCCTTGAGGTTGTTGGCGAAAGGGTGATTCGGGAAGGAGGCGGCGTTGATGGCGGTATTCACATCGATGCCGTTGAGCGAGCCCGGCTGGTTGAAATGGCTGCCGAATTCGACCCCGCGTTCGATGCTGTTTGCGGTGATGCGGGCGTGGGTGCGGTGGAAGAGATTGCGGTAATGTTCTTCGAGCGGGCTGGCCACGGTATCGCGGATGAGCTGGTCCTTGGCCTGGAGGGTGGGGGCGGAGGAATCCGAGCCGGTGAAAGCGAGAGCGCCGCGGGAAGTGATCACGAACTGGCCCTCGCTGGAGCCGATCTGGAAGGTGGAATTTCCCGCCAGCGAAAAATTCATGGGCATGTAGTAGCCGGCGGTTTGTTCGGTATTGTAGCTCGAATGGATGAAGTCCGCCGCCCGCCCGGCCCAGCCGGTGAGGACCTGCTGGCCTTGAGGGACGGAGGTTTGCCATTGTTCGATCTGATCGCGGTGCGAGAAAAGGGCCTTGGGCAGGGCGACGCTGCCGTTTTCGAAAGCCGTCTTGTCGGGCAGGCGCTCGATGAGGGTGCCGACATTCGCCACCATCGCGAGGCGCTTTTTGTTAGAATCGCCGCCCATGCCATTGAACATCTCGGCGATGCGCGGGCAGGAGGGATGGATGCCGAAGCTGCGCCCCTGGGCATCGGTGAAATTCAGCGGCAAAAGCGACGACCGAGGGATGGCGAGATTCGAGCGGGCGGCGGCGTAATCGTCGTATCCTCCGGGTTGATCGCGGGGGATGAGAAAATTGAAGGTATCGCAACCGCCGGAGAGGAACACGCAGACGAGGGTCTTGCGGCTGGGATTGCCGCCGAGGGTCTGGGCGGCGGCGTGGTTGGCGAGGGTGAGATTGAGCAAGGTCGACAGCACCGGGACGGAGCCGATCGCGGCGCAACTGGCTTCTCCGAGGAATGTTCTGCGGGATTTCATGGCGATGCGGTCAGCGTTGGACGGCTCCTTCCGGGCAGCAAAGAGCGGTCCAGAGGGCGAGGGCGGTGCGTTGGTCCGGGGTGAGGGCGGGATTTTCCAGGGCATCGATGATGAGCTGGCGGGTCCGCGGCGTCATGGAGCCGGCGCAAATCAGGAGGTTGAGGCGATCGGTGAGGACATCGGGGTCACGGGAATCGATTTCCAGCGAGCCGAGGTCGAGCGGCTGGGGGTGGCGGTTCCATGACCATTGAAAGCCGTTTTCCAGGTAGAGCCAGAGGAGGTTCGGGAACGAAATGGCGGAGTAGGAATTGATGATCTGGAAGGCGGGGCTGACGAGGCCCTGATTGCGGATTTCTCCCGGGGCCTGGTATTGGGGCGTGAAGAAATTGAAGACGCTGGGGGAAAAGAGCAGGTCCTGAAAACTATGGTCATAGTAGAGTTCCTGAGGATTCCACCAGACGAAGCCCGGGTGGTTGTGGGTGACCTGACCGATGCGGCCGAGGTGGATGGTGCGGATGATCGGCTCGCGGACCTTTCCATAGGTGGGATCCAGTGGCATCTGCCGGGCCTCGGGGTCGAGCAGGATGGCGCGCACCGTCTGGCCGAGATTTCCCGAACTGGCGCGGAAGACGGCGGAAACGCGGCCGACGTAGGCGGGGGAGGGATTGTCCGTGACGAGGAAGCGGATGAGGTGGGAAGAGAGGAAGGGGGCGGCATTCGGGTGGCGCACGAGGGCATGCACGGCCTCGCGGATGTCGCGCATGCCGTTTTCATCGGTGGCCTCGCGGGCGGGCAGGATGGTCCCGCCGGGCAGGACCTTGCGGCCGAAGTCATGATGTTCCGCCCACATGACCATGGGTTTGAGGTAGTGTTTCTCATCCCAACCGCCGCCGCCCCAGCCGTAGGGGGCATCGAAGTAAAGGCCGGTGAAAACGCGGGCCATTTCGGTGATGTCGCCATTGTCGTAGGTGGGAATCGGTTCGCCGGCAGCATCCCGCTTGCGTGTGCCATCCGGGTGAAGGTCCCAGAGGCCGATGGTGAAGAGCTGCATGATTTCCCGGGCGTAGTTCTCATCCGGAAACCGCGGGATGGAAGGATCCGCCCTCTGATTGCCGACATGGCTGAGATACCAGCCCATGCAGGGATCGAGGGAGATATCGGTCAGCAGATCGGCATAGGATCCGAAGGCTCCGGAAATCAAGTGATCATAGTAGTTCGCGAGAGCCAATGGCATTTCCGCAAGCTGGGCATCCCGGCGCGAGATGACGAGGATCTGGGAAAGGGCGAAGGCGACGCGCTGCCGGAGTTGGTCGGGGGCGCCGATGGCATGGCGCGCCCAGGGGGTGGTGATGTTCGATCCGGTGACGAAGTTTCCGCCCTCATTGAAATCATAACTGCGGTCCAGACGCGGGCCTGCGGCATCGGCCTTGATCTGGCGGATGTAGGGGCTGAGGAGGGATGGCGGGAGGGCGAGTTGGGCATCGATCCACGCTTCATATCCCATTTCCCTGAGCTCCGAGATGTCCTTCAGGGTGGGGCCGAAAGTGGCCTGCATGAGAAAACGGGAGGCATGGACCGGTGAAGGCGGGGCAACGGTGGGCGAAAGGTGGCCATCGGCCATGGAATCTAACAGATTGCGGGCGTCGCCACTAAGGGGAAGGGATCCGCCGAGGGAGGGGCTGCCACGCCGTGAGGAATTCGCGCTGGTGGGATCGGTGAAGAGTACATGGGCCTCGATCCAGTCTTCGACCCCATCAGCGTCCGAATCCAGAGCTGAGACGCCGCTGCGGAAGAAGCGGGGTTCGGTCGTGGTGGGCAGGGTGGTGGTAAGCTCGTCACCGCTTGTGGCGAAAGGGCCGCTGGAATGCAGGGTCCAGGACAGGAGGTCCGGGGAGTGCTCGATGCGGTGGGCTTTGTAGGCGAGTTTCGACCAATGGAGCTGGATTTGATTTCCCACTGCCGTGGCCCGCAGGCGGAGCTGGGAGCTTGGATCATCGGGATCAGTCCCGGCTTCGCTTTCATCGCGATTGCTCATGCCATCTCCATCATCATCTGCCAGGGCGAGTCTGGGCGCGCCCCCGGACCAGAGAGACCAGGCGTCTAACAGGCCATCGCCATCGAGGTCGGTGATGTTGCCTGAAAAACCGCTCCAAGCGGGCAGTTCCGCGGCATCGGTGGGGGAGCTGCCGAATTCGATTTCGAGGGCGTCGAGGATGCCATCGCCATCGGTATCCGCCAGCAGCGGATGCGTGCCGGCGAGAAATTCGGTGCGATTGTCGAGGCCATCGCCATCGGGATCGAGGGTGGCATCGGTGGCGGAGGTGGGCAGGAAGCCGTGAGCGTTTTCCCAAGCATCCGGCATGGCGTCATCGTCACTGTCTGCCGGGGCGATGGATGCGGTGGTGGAAAACAGATCCATTCCGGGAGAAAGATCCCAGGTGACACCGCCGGTGTTGCCATTCACATCGGTCCACTCGGCGGAGCCATCGAGCAGACGGGGATCGACAGCCGGGCAGTTGGTCCACTGGGTCTGGGCGATGGTGATGGGCGAGGCGGGATTGCGGACGTCCTTGATCTGGAACCCGACGGTCCAGGCATTGACGGCGGGATTCGGACGGGTGGCCGTCATCTCGAATCGCAGCGGGTGGCTATCGTCATTTTCGCCGAAGCCGCTGAAGCCGAGGGCGGATTTCAGGTCGTTCGCGGGCGAGGTGGAGCCCACGGTCCAGAGACCCCACTCGGGGTGGTTGGGGAAATGGAAGAGGTTTTGAGTGCAGTAGGCGCGATAGGTGACGACTCCGTTCTGATAGAGCAGCCCGAGCGCCATGGCATGGGTCCAGCTCAGGTCATCGAATTCGACATAGGCTTCGGCAAGCAGGGTGGAATCGCCGGGGATGGCTCCGGGCGTGGATTGATGATGGTTCCAGCGGAATCTGAGCGGACTCATGACCCAGCGCCAACCTTGGATGGCAGGGTCCCAAAAGGGCGCGGAGGAGGGCAGCGATGAGGCGGAGGAGGGATCGCTGCCGGCTTGGATTTCGGCGGCATCGGATACGGTGTCGCCATCGCTATCCTGCATCAGCGGGGATGAGGAAAAAGGTTCGGCGTTGATTTCCCGGCCATCGGCGAGCGAGTCGCCATCGGTATCGGGATCGAGGGGATCGGTCCCCAGAGTGACTTCCTCACCGTCTGTTAGGCCATCGCCATCGGTGTCGGCAGAGCGCGGATCGGTTCCCGAAGCGATCTCCGCGGCATTCGATCGGCCATCGAGATCGGCGTCTGCGGTGGCATCATTTTCAGCGGGATTGAGGCCGGACTCGATTTCAAGGGAGTCGGACAGTCCATCGGAGTCTGTGTCTGTCGAGGTATCGATGACCTGCAAGCCATGAACGCCGACGTGATCGGACGAGGATTGGCTGATGGTGAGGGTGGCGGTGGAACCAGTGAGATTCCGGTAGCGAACCAAACCCGCCGACGGAGGTGAGACAGGAGAAGAGGCGAGCGTTTCCTTCCATGGCTGGAGTGGGGGTGAGGTGGCGGTGGAGAAATGTCGGTCGCTCGCGGGGTCGCCATTCAAGCGGACGAAGCCACGGTGGGTGGGGTGGATGTGGCCGACGTAGAGCAGCAGGTCGTAGGTGGCATAGGGGATGCCGTTGAGTTGAAGTGTGACGGGAACCGGCCCGCTGCCGGTTTGAGAGGCGACCAGGCAACTGTTCGCCAGAGCTTCGTCGGATCCGCCCTTGTGATAGCCGCGGTTGGCATAACGGTAACTCCACGTGAGGGAGACGGGAGTGGGCAGGCCCATGGAGTTTGCCAAGGCGCTTGCACTGCCGGTAAGAGCGGCATCCGACGGTGCCCAATGCGGCAGGAAAGGGCTGACGTTCCAATTTGGGAGTCGGAACTCTCCCGCAGCCTCCCACGGATGAAGCGGGCGGGCCTCGGGGAGTTCGGAAACGAATTGGAAGCTGATGCCGCCGGCAAAGGCGAAGGGGGTGGAAGACGGCTGGGCGGGATGGGTGCCTTGTTCGATTTCCCAGAGGTCGGGGAAGCCATCGGCATCGCTATCGACCAACACCGGTGAGCTGGTCGTTTCCGCGGAATCGCCGAGCCCATCGTCATCGCTATCCGGGTCGAGCGGGTTGCTGACGGTTTCCGCACCATCGGGCAGACCATCCTGATCGCTGTCCGGAGTGCTCGGATTGGTCCCCGCTTGGAACTCGGCGAAGGCTGTTAGGCCATCGAGATCGAGGTCGCTGAGGGCATCGGCGGGATCGGCATCGTCAAACCCATAAGTTTCCTCGAACCAAAGCGGCATCGAATCCCCATCGGCATCCGCCAAGGCCAGGGTTTCGGCTTCGAGCTTGAGGAAATCGAAGATGAGGTAACCGCCGGAGGATCCGCCGATGCGTTCGATTTCGATGAGATTCGCGGCGGTGGAGGCATTCACGCTGCCGGCGGGCAGGGGGAGGGTGAGGGTGGTGGCGTGGTGGATGCCGGTGCGTGTGGCGATGGTCAGGCCATTGAAGCGGACGCGGACATCGTGCGACTGGAAGCCGGGCTGGCTCACTCCGGTCCAGGCACCGCCGGAGTGGAAGTCGATGCTCAAGACGAGCCGCGAGTCCGGCCCTGCCTGGGCGGCGGAGAGGGGAAAATGCAGGCGGACGCGGGGGTCGGATGAAGTGATGGCGCGTTCGAAGCGCGAGGGTGGTTCGCTGGTGGCGACGGTTCCAATCGGAGCCGGATAGCTGCCGGCGAAATAGAAGTCGTCGTCCTTGAGCGTGGCCGATCCGGGTGGGGAGTTCGGGCCATAGCTTTCGGTTTCGAAGGGCAGGGCTTCCTCGTCGTCGGAGCCCAATTGCCAGACGATTTCATGAGGGAGTGCAAACAGCGTGCCGGGGGCTGCGACGGCGCATGCGACTCCGAAAGCGGTGAACAGTCCCCGGAGCATGTGGGGCGGAGCATGCCGAAATGCGGTGGCTCTGGCAAATCCTCGTTTGGTCAGGGCGATGGATCTTTTCCGGCAGATCCTGATGGATGCCAAGGAGCACTCCTGTCGCTTGGTCGTCATCATTGCTCCCGGCCACGCGACCCATCTGGGGATCTTTCCCCTTGAAGGGGATTCGGATCCCACCTTCCGCTGTGACCGGGAGGTTTTGACCCGCCTCGTGGCGGGATCGAATCGGGCGTGATTCCGGGGCAGGGCGCGAATGTCGGATCAGGGCTTGCCGGGGCCGGGGCGGGCGGAAAGGATGGGGGCTTTCCGATGAAGAAATTCTGGCCTTATTTCACCCTGCTCAAGGGCGCGCGAGGAAAGTTCGCCGCCGGTGTCCTCGCGGGGATGATGTATGCTCTGGCCAGCGGCTTTGGCCTGCCCTTCATGATCAAGGTGGTGTTTCCGGTGATTTTCGACTCCGAGCGGGAGATTCCGGCGCAAGTCGAGACCGCGCCCGCTCCGTCGGTTGAGGTTTCCTCGTGGAAACCCCAGTGGGTGCATGGTCTGGAGGAGAAGTTGAATTTCATCCAGGACAAGGACCAGGTCCGCGCGTGGTTCGTGCAGCGTTGGGGGGAGACCGACGGGCTGGCGAAACTGCTCTTCACTGCATGCGCGATGATTCCGCTGGTGGCCCTGGTGCGGGGCTATGCGGGTTTCCTCAATGTTTACTGGACCACCGCCTCCGGTCTCCATGTGCTCCAACAAATCCAGCAGCAGGTTTTCGAAAAACTCCAACGCCTGCCCCTCGGTTTCTTCAGCGGCAGACGGATGGGGGATCTCATCAGCCGGGTGATCAACGATTCGGTGATGCTGCAGTTGCTCCTCACCTCGGTGACCAATGATCTCATCAAGCAGCCCTTCACGCTGCTTTTCGCGCTCGGCTATCTGGTTTACGACAGCGTGGTGCATCAGGAGGGGACCTTCCTGCTGATCTGCCTGGTCAGCGTGCCCTTGATCGTTCTGCCCATCCGACTCATCGGCAAACGCCTGATGTATCGCGCCGCGCGCTTGCAGAGTGAGGGTGGAGACAATTCCGCGATCCTCACCGAGACGCTCGGAGCCACGAGGGAAATCCGGGCCTTCAATCTCGAACGGCTCATGTCGGAGCGTTTCCTCGCCGGGGTGAATCGCTGGACATCGCTGCATCTCAAGGTGATCAAATACCGATTCTCCACGCCTCCACTCATCGAGTTCGTCGCTGCCGCAGCGGTCGCGGCGGCGCTGGGATACGGGGCGAGCATGGACTACACCCTGGAACGCTTCCTCGCTGTGGTGGCCGCGCTCTACATGTGCTACGATCCGGCGAAAAAGTTGGGCGAAGTCCACAGCCGCTTGAAGCAGAGCGAGGCTTCTTTGGATCGTTTGGAGGGAATCCTGCATGCCGAAGAAGGGGTGGCCGATCCACCCAATCCCGTGAAGCTGCCGGAGGTCCAGGGCACCCTGAGTTTCCGCGACGTGGTCTTCGAATACGATGGCAAGCCCGCGCTGCGCGGGGTGAGTGTGGACATTCCTGCGGGTCAGATCGTGGCCTTGGTCGGTCCGTCCGGCGCGGGCAAGACGACCTTTGCCAGCCTGGTGCCACGGTTCTATGACCCGACCTCCGGCGCGGTGACCTTGGACGACATCGATCTCCGCCAATTCCGCCTGCGTGACCTGCGCGATCACATCACGCTGGTGCCCCAAGAGGCGATTCTGCTTTCCGGCACGATCGAGGAAAACATCGGTCTCGGCAAACTCGGGGCATCGGCTGAGGAGATTCGCGAAGCGGCCCGTCTGGCGAATGCCCACCCCTTCATCATGCAGAAGCCCGCGGGCTACGATACCCCCGTGGGCGAGCGTGGGGCGGAGCTTTCCGGGGGGCAAAGGCAGCGGATTTCCATTGCCCGTGCCTTCCTGAAGGATGCGCCGGTGCTCATTCTCGATGAAGCCACGGCGGCCCTCGATGCCGAGAGCGAATCTCAAATCCAGAATGAACTCGCCAATCTTGCGAAAGGACGGACGACGCTGATCATCGCCCACCGTTTCAGCAGCATTCGTGTGGCCGACCGGGTGCTGGTTTTCGATGACGGACGTATCGTGGGCGACGGCACCTTTGCCGAGCTGGCTGCGAATCATCCCTTGTTCCGCAAGCTTCTGGAAAACCAGAAACACTGAGGAAACTCAGGAGGCCGGCTGCATTTGGCCGCGGAAATACTCCAGCGTGGTGGCGAGTGCTCCTTCCAGCTCATGGGCGGGCAGCCATCCTGCCGTGCGGAGTTTTTCCGAACTGGCGCGGGAATGGCGGACGTCGCCCGGGCGTTCGGCCGCGTGCCGGACCACCGAGCTGGATCCCGCGGCTTTCAGAATGTGCCCGGCAAGGTCGTTGATCGTGATCTGGCCGCCGTACCCGGCATTGAAGACCCCGGTCACTCCGGGAGTCTCCGCGGCGAAGGAAAGCGCACCCACGATGTCTTTCACATAGATGAAATCACGGGTTTGACTGCCATCGCCAAAGACGGTGATGTCCTCGCCTCCCAGGGCTTTTTCGATGAAAATCGGGACGGCAGCGGCATAGGCCCCCTTGGGGTCCTGCCGGGGACCGAAGACATTGAAGAATCGGATCGCCGCGGTTTCGAGACCCTGCTCACGGCGGTAGAGATCGAGGTAATACTCGCCATCGAGCTTGGTGATCGCATACGGGCTTTTGGGCTCCGGGATCATCGATTCCAGCTTGGGCACCGTGGGGTTGTCACCATAGACGGCGGCCGATGAAGCAAAGACCAGCTTGCGCGCGCCGGTCGCCACGGCGGCATCGAGGACATTGAGGAGGCCGGTAACATTGATGTCCACGCACTCGCGGGGTTTGGCCATGGATTCCGGCACGCTCACCAGAGCAGCCATGTGGAAAATCAGGTCCACCCCCTCGGCCGCTTCGCGGACCAGAGCGGCATCGGTGATCGAGCCATGGATGAACCGGTGTTTCAGTCCGACGAGATTGCGGGCGTATCCGGTTCGGAGGTTGTCCAGCACCCGGATTTCATCGGCTTTTTCCTGATAGGCTTCGACAATGTGGGAACCGATGAAGCCGGCACCGCCGGTGACGAGGATTTTCATGACAGGCGCAGGAAATCAGAGCAGGGCAGCTTCCGCCACCTTGCCGTGTACCATTTCCTCCATCTCCGGGAGATGGGATTCGATGGAGCGGACGAGGGCAAACTGCGAGCGGCAGCGGTCGAGATTGTGCAGCGGGCGCTTGATCTTGAAATAGGTGTCGCCCATCAGGAAATCCGTGAGGAAACGGATGCCGCACTCCAGGGTGAGCAGCTTCCCGGAGAAGGCGAGGTGGTCGATTTCCGCCTGATTCAGGAAACCGGAGGCCGAGGAAAGATAGCCGCGCAGGATGGCTTCGAAGCGATCGAGCCGGACGTGGATCAAGGCCACATCCGTTTCATCCTCACGGGTGCTCGGGCAGGCGGTGCGGACCATGTCGCCGAAGTCGTAAAGCACGGAGCCGGGCATGGTCGTGTCCAGATCGATCACGCACACGCCTTCCTGCGTCACGTCGTCGAGCAGGACGTTGTTGAGCTTCGTGTCGTTGTGGGTCACCCGCTCAGGGATGTCTCCGGACGCGATGAGATCGGTCACCCGACGGCAGTCGGCACTGCGGGAGAGGGCAAAATCGATTTCCGCGCCGACCATCGCCCGACGTTCCGGATCGCCGTTCTCGATGGCCTTTTCGAGGGCTTCGAGACGGGTCGGGGTGTGGTGGAAATGGGGGATGGTCTCGTGAAGTCGCGAGCCTCCGAGATCGGCCGTCAATTTCTGGAACTCCCCGAAAGCCCTCGCCGCTTGCACGGCTTGTTCGTTGTGAATGATTTCATCGTATCCGCGGGCACGCTCGATGAAAGGGTAGGTCCGCCAGCAATTTCCCTCGCCATCAAAGGCCCAGGCCTGGCCGTCGAGCGAGGGAATGGTCGTCAGGGTCCGGCGGTAGGCTTCGGGGTGACCGGCATCGAGCAGGCGACCCAGGGCGTGACGCGTCACCCGATCGACATTTTCCATCAGCGCCACCGGGTTCTTGAAAACATGGTGGTTGATCCGTTGGTGAATGAAACGGATGCGCTGGCCCGCGTGGTCATACCAGGCACAATAGGTGTCGTTGATATGGCCGGAGCCATACGGATGCGCATGGACGAAGTCGGCGCGCATGTCGAAAAGCCGTGCAATGGCCCTGAGGTCGTGCATGACCGCAGAGTCATGGCGCTCAGGATGGTTTTAAAGGAAAAAAATGATGTCGGATGCTTCGCTTTGCGTGCGGTTTTTGCGATTTCGCGCAGTCGAAGCGAATGATCCCGGGGGGCATGGCCAAAAGGAGGTTGCCAGACCCGATGGGCTTGGGAGAGTGGGCCCGTGTTTTCGAAGGGTATCCGGGAGCTGGTCAAAGAGCCTTGGGTGAAAATTCTCCATGAGCTCAAGGTATCGGGCGGACTGCCCGTGCCGGAACTGTGCCGTCGGCTCGGGGGCAGCTACATGGGCATGAAGGAACACTGCGAGGCCCTGAAGAAAAAGGGCTACGTGGAGACCTGGCGCGTGCCGCGAACGGGGGTCGGACGGCCGGAAATCATGTATCGGCTGGCACCGCGGGCCGATTCGCTTTTTCCCGATGCCGGTCGGGAGCTTTCTCTCGGCCTGCTGGAGTCCGCCCGACAGCTCTTTGGCGAAGCCGCCCCGGAGCGCCTGCTGCGGCACTATTTCACGACCCTTCGGGACGAGTGGCTGCCGCGGCTTTCGCGTGCGAAATCGCTGGTGGAAAAGGCCACCTTGCTCTCCGCCCAGCGGGAAAAAATCGGCTGCTTTTGTCGCTGCAAGTACGACCCGAAGACCGGCTTCAGGATCGAGGAATACCACCATCCGCTCATGCCCGTTTTCGAGCGCTACCCCAGTGCGGTCCTGATGGAAATCCGGATGCTTGAGGAGCTGTTAGGCACGCGGGTGGTCCGGCGGGAGGTGCCGGGAGGCCGGGCGGGGCCGGCGCGGGTGGATTATGAGGTGGCGACTTTGGGCGTTCGTGAATAAACTTCGGGGCGTGTCAGTCATAGACTGGCGGATCTGCCGTCCCATCTCATGAAACCGAAAACTCCCCACTTCCTGCTCCTCGCAGGCCTTGTTCTGACTTCCTGCAATCGCGAGACCCCGGAGAAGGCGGGGAACGAGGACTCCAAGGAGGTTATCGAAGCCCTCGAACAGGCCCGTGAAAGCCTCGAGGCGGAACGCCAGCGCATGCAGCAAGAAAGGGAAGCGCTCGAAGCGCAAAGGGCGGCCGCCGCCACCCAGCCCGAAGCACCCGCGCCCGCCGCGCTGCCGGTGGAGGAGGTCCAGCCGCTGCCGGAAAATCTCGACGATGCCCGCAATGCGGAGACCCGCAGGGTTCTGGAGGAGTGGGAAAGATCGCTCGATGCGCGGGAAAAGGAACTCGCCGGCAAACAGGCTCTGGCCGATGCCGAGTCCCTGCGTCAGCCGGAAGTCTACCGCCAACCGGTCGCCGACTACGGGCTGTTTTACGATTCGCTGTCCGAACATGGCCAATGGTTCGAAACCTCGGATTACGGTTACATTTTCCAACCTCAGGTCGTCTATCAGGATCGGAGTTGGAGGCCCTACACCCGCGGCCGATGGATTTGTACGGATCGCGGCTGGCTGTGGGTTTCCGATGAACCTTTCGGCTGGGCCTGCTATCATTATGGCCGCTGGGTCCTGATTTCCGGTCGCGGTTGGTGCTGGGTTCCGGGAAATGAGTGGGCGCCGTCATGGGTGGCTTGGCGTCAGGGTGGGGGACACGTGGGCTGGGCCCCGCTTCCGCCCGAAACCCTCGCCGGGAGCGGTCGCAACTGGGGGGTGAATGTCGATGTCGAATTTGGCATCGCCGATTCCTGGTTCTGCTTCGTGGAAGAGGTTCATTTCGCCCAACCCATCCACCGTCATTGCCTGCCGGTGAACCGAAATTCCTACCTGCGTCCCCGCGCCCGTGGGATCACCAATCTCTACTACGTCCAGGGACAAGCAATGTCCTGCGGACCTTCCTACGCCTCGCTGAGAAGGCATGTGAACAACCCTTGGCCGGTCTGGCCGGTGCAAGTGGATCCGATCGCCGGCATCGGTCGCCCGGATCTTCGACCCGGTGGCATCGAAGGACGGAACTGGCGGGTCTTCGCTCCCAACCTGCGCTCGCCATGGAATCCCGCTTGCCGCCCCCAACGCGTTCATGGCGAGTGGGACCGTTTCGAAGTCGTGCGGGCATCCGGTGGGGTGCAGGCCGATTGGGTTCAACGATTCGAGCAGCGGCGCCGACAGCAGGATGCCGAAGCGGCGGAATGGGCCTCGCGCATGCACCGCGCTCGCTTGGATCAGGTGGAAAACCAGCGCCGCGAAGTGGAGGCATTCTGGGAAAGATTCCGTCGCCAGCAGGCCCCCCAGACTCAAGGTCAAGGGACCGGAGTTCCGGTGATTCCGGGAAATCAAGGCCCCGGCGGACCCCGCCCGGGTGGTCGCCCTGATGGTGTGCGTCCCCCGCAACCCGGTGGTCAGCAACCCGGCGGTCAGCAACCCGGCGGTCAGCAACCCGGTGGTCAGCAACCCGGTGGTCAGCAACCCGGTGGTCAGCAACCCGGTGGTCAGCAACCCGGTGGTCAGCAACCCGGTGGTCAACAACCCGGCGGTCAGCAACCCGGTGGTCAGCAGCCCGGCGGTCAACAGCCCGGCGGTCAGCAAGTCATGACCGATGAAGAGAGAGTCCGGCAGGCTGATGAACTGGCGCGGCAGGATCAAGAGGCGCGGCGTCTTGCCGAAGAACAGCGCCTGGCGGAAGAGGCACGGGCTCGTGCCGCGATGCAAGAGCAGCAGCGCTTGACCGATGAAGAGGCGGCCGAAGCGGAGCGTCGTCGGATCGCCGAAGAAGAAGCTACACGCGGTCAGAATCCTCCTGAACAAGGACAAGGTGGGGAACCTGCCATGAACGAAGAGCAGGCGCGTGAACTTCAGGAAGCCCAGCAAAAGCAGCAGGAGGAAATGCAGCGCCAAGCCGAAGAAGAACAGGCCCGCCGCCAGCAGGAAGAGCAGGCCCGCATGCAACAGGAAGAAACCGCGCGCCGTCAGCAGGAAGAGGAAATGGCCCGCCAGCAGGAGGAGGAAGCCCGTCGCCAGCAGGAAGAGGCCATGCGCCGTCAGCAGGAAGAGGAAATGGCCCGCCAGCAACAGGAAGAAGCCCGTCGCCAACAGGAAGAGGAGATGCGTCGCCAACAAGAAGAGGAGATGCGTCGCCAACAGGAGGAGGAAATGCGCCGCCAACAGGAGGAGGAGATGCGTCGCCAACAAGAAGAGGAGATGCGTCGCCAACAGGAGGAGGAGATGCGCCGCCAACAGGAGGAGGAGATGCGCCGCCAACAGGAGGAGGAGATGCGCCGCCAACAGGAGGAGGAGATGCGTCGCCAACAAGAGGAGATGCAGCGGCAACAGGAGGAAATGCAGCGCCAGCAGGAAGAAGCCCGTCGCCAGGCCGAGGAAATGCAGCGCCAGCAGCAAGAACAGCAGCAGCAGCAACAGTAAGCCACGGACCCATCATCCGTGCCTGAAAGGTCGGGGCTTGTTCAGCGATTCTCGCTGGGCGGGCCCTTCTTTCATTCCACCTGCAGGCAGCAGCAGATCTCCCGATCTAACAGATCACGGGCAGCAGGTGGTCTTTTCTAACAGACTCTGGGCCACCTCCGGCGGAATCATGGAAGGCTCGGGGTATTCGAAGGTCCGACCCTCGTAGTTGCGCAGCAAGGTCTTGCGGTCGCGGTGTTCGAGGACGTATTCGGGATTCAGCGGAATCTTGCCTCCGCCACCCGGGCCATCGACCACGAACTGCGGCACGGCGTATCCGGTCGTGTGGCCGCGGAGTCGATCCATGATTTCCAGGCCTTCCGAGACATGCGTCCGCAGGTGGGAGGAGCCGTGAATCAGATCGCATTGGTAGAGATAATACGGCTTCACCCGGCAGCGCAGCAGTTTGTGCAGCAGCGCGCGTTGAACCTCCACGGAATCGTTCACGCCGCGCAGCAGCACGCTCTGGTTTCCCAGCGGGATGCCGGCATCGGCCAGGCGGCCCAGCGCATCGCGCACCTCGGTGGTGAGTTCCTTGGGGTGGTTCGTGTGGATGGAAATGAACAGCGGATGGAATTTCCGCAGCATTTCACAAAGCGCCGGGGTGATTCTTTGGGGCAGGAAAATGGGGATGCGCGAGCCGATCCGGACGAACTCGATATGGGGGATGGACCTCAGGCGGGTGAGGATCTTTTCCAGCCGGGAATCGGAAAACAGCAGGGGGTCACCCCCGGAAAGCAACACGTCGCGGACTTGCGGAGTGTTTTCGAGATAGCGGAAGGCGGCCTCCCACTGGGTTTCCAGATGCTGCTCGCCCACGCCCGAAACCACCCGCGATCGGGTGCAGTAGCGGCAATAGGAGGCACAGCGATCAGTCACCAGGAAAAGCACGCGGTCGGGATAGCGGTGCACCAACCCCGGTACCGGCATGTGGGAGTCCTCGCCGCAGGGGTCCGCCATTTCCTCCGGGGCCGCCCAGCCTTCCTCCAGACGAGGGATCACTTGCCGGCGGATCGGGCAATCCGGGTCCTCAGGGTCGATCAGGTTGAAGAAATGGGGGGTGATCGACATCGCCAGCTTCGATCCCGCCAGCAGCACGCCCGCCCGCTCGATGTCGGTGAGTCGCAGGTGGGACTCCAGTTCGCCCAAGGTGTTGATGCGGTTCTTGAGCTGCCATGGGTAATCGTCCCAACGGTCCATGGACTCCGCGGGCCAGTATCCGGGGGCGTGGGAAACGAATTCGGCGAATGTCGGGTCGGACATGAATGGGTGAGAGGTTAGGGGCGGATGGCGAGCTGTCAAACAGGGGGGCCAATGTCGGGAAAATCCTCATCCGCGGCCAGACCCGACCCCGGAAATGGGCGCAAAACCCCGCTTTACAAGCCCGGATGCCTCTGACAGGTTCCCGCCCCCATGATTCTCGCATTCAATGTGCTCAACACCTCGATCAACCTCCTGCTGGTGGTCTTCGTTCTCGTTTGCGTGCTCCTCAGCATCGTGGTGCTCATGCAAAGGCCCAAACAGGAAGGCCTCGGAGCGGCTTTCGGATCGGGCATGACCGATCAAATGTTCGGCGCCCGCACCACCAGCGTGCTCCAGAAAGGTACGGTTTACCTCGCTTCTCTCTTCTTCCTGCTCTCCATCACCCTCGCCATTCTCTCCGCGAAGCAGTCCGCCGCCGGAAACACCATGGTCAAACCGACCACCGAAGAGACCGCCGCCACCACCGAGGAAACTCCCGCTCCTGCCGAGGAAACTCCCGCTCCCGCCGAGGAAACACCCGCTCCCGCCGAGGAAACTCCTGCTCCCGCCGGTGAAACTCCTGCTCCCGCCGGTGAAACTCCCGCTCCCGCCGGTGAAACTCCCGCTCCCGCCGGTGAAACTCCTGCTCCTGCCGAGGAAACTCCCGCTCCCGCCGAGGAAACTCCCGCTCCCGCCGGTGAAACTCCCGTTCCCGCCGGTGAAACTCCTGCTCCCGCCGGTGAAACTCCCGCTCCTGCGGAGGAAACCCCTGCTCCTGCGGAGGAAACCCCCGCTCCTGCCGAGGAAACCCCTGCTCCTGCCGAGGAAACCCCTGCTGAAGGTGCCTCCGAAGCTCCTGCCGAGCCCTCCGAAGCGCCAGCCGGTCAGTAATTGGAGGCCTCGGTCCGCATCGCGGATCATCGAATTTCACCCGGGTTTGGATCCCGTTGCACGGCTGTGATGTGGTGCCGATTTCCTCCCGGGTTTTTCGTGCCTCGGATCCCAGGGAAACGCGCCCGGAACAGCGGAAGGGTCGAAATCAGCGAAACTTCAGAGAGTCGGATCGAGACGGCCCCACTCCACTCAGGGCGGCATGGCTCGATCCAAACCATGCCCCGAGTCTCGCGAAGTCTCGATGCTTCAATAAGAACCCCTTTCAAGGCCTCGATCCCACTGCTCACTCCCACTCGGCCAGCAGTCGATAGAATCGGCGCGGGCCATCGATGCTGATCGGTGCAGCAAGGCGTTGTCCGTTTCCGATGATCCATTCTCCCACCGGCTGCCAGGTCCCGCTGCTCATGGATGGGCTCGCTTGCCAACGGTAGCGGCGTCCCGGCAGGGTGGGGGCGCTCAGGCTTCCACCGGGTCCCGGGGCGATGCGCCAAAACTGCGAGCCGCTTTTCGGATCGGTGCCCGTCAAGCGCTCGTCGGCGTTGCTCACGCCATCGCCATCGGGATCGCGGGTCGCGCCAATGATCAGAGGATCGGAAACCACCCCAAAATGCCGCGCCGCCCAGGTTTCATAGCTTTCCCCACCGGCATCGATGCTGGCGAGGGAAACGGTCGTCCATTCATCCACACTGACATCCGTCCCGGCCGCCGCCCAGGGGCCGAATCGGCCGCTACGCGAGGCTTGGCCGACTTCGATGACGTCGATCACCTTGCTGCCATTGAAGCTCACGCGAAGGTTCAGGTTGCCATCAGGCAGGGCATCGGCGGCGATGTCGAGGTCGTGAAATGCACCGAGGAAATAATCTCCCGCCGGAGTCCAACTCGCCAAAACCGCCGGATTGGTTCCCACCCGGCGGAGGCGGATCTGTTGGAGAATGTCTTTGGCATCGGCCCGATCGATCGCCGTGAGTTCCACGCGGTAGGCATCGCCGTTCAATGCAGAGAGAACCGTCAGACCGCCGGAACCCGGCGTGGTGATGCCGATACGGGCGCGGACGCGGTAATGCCGATCCCCGCTCTGACCGGCCAGCGCTTGCTTTTCGCTGGGGGTAGGATCGGCGCGATAGTGAAGACGCTTTTCCGTCCACCCACCGGGTGTGAAATTTCCGGCATGGCCGTCCTCGAAGTCCTCTTCGGCCAGCGTTTCGAAACAGGCCAGACCCGAAGCCGTGGTGCCGGCCCTATCAGTGATGACGGCAATGTGCGGCTGGCTCGGGACACTCAGGGGTGAGGAATCATTGTGATGCCCCGCCGTATCGGCACCGAAGAACATTTCGATCCGCAGCGATGCCGAAGGTCCCGGTCGCACGCGCACCGCCATGGAAATGGGGCTGGTCCGCCAGTCCTTGTTTTCGAGACGGGAAAGGATGGGCTCTCTCTCCGAAAGCCAGATCGTGGTGCCATTTCGGCGCAGCCGCCAACGGCTGGGCAGGCCATCGCTGCCGCAGAGGGCTTCAAAGCTGTAGCCGCCACTTCCTGTGCCGGGAATGAGGAATCGCAGACCCGACCACGACCCGGAACCGGCGGAGCGGACTTCCGATTTGACGAGGAAAGTGGACGATCCCCCGCGCACGAGCGGGGCGGCATCCAGCAGGCTGCCAGCAGCGGTGGAGGTAAAGGTCGCACCACTCGGGGCCGACCACCCCGCGCCTTGCGGCAGGCCGATTTCCCGGACGCTCGTGCCATCGGCGGCGAATTCATAGGCGGAGGCATTCGCGCGTCGACCTTCCGCCACCCATGCCGGGGGAATGCCGCCATTCGGCGCATCATGAAACGCGGTGAGGTAAGCCGCCGCCGCCCGCGGACTCGGCTGGCGGGCCGGATGGATGCTGTTTCCCTGCGGCGCCGTGTCCCAGTAGTGGTCCATCAGGGCACTATCGACATAGTTGATCCGGCTCTCCCCATAGAACGGATTCTGCCGCGAGAGATAGAAATCGAAGTAGATCAGCGCAAAGACATCATTTTCCTCCGCCCATTTCGCCACCTTGGCGATGAACTCCGGGTTGTCATTGCCGCCATCGATGGGATCGCCGGGCTGGTCGAGCGATGGCAGGGCGCGGTCCACCTGATTGATGCCCCATTCGCTGATCATGAAAGGTTTGTTCCGGTCGCGGGCAAACTGGCGGAAAAGATCGAGCGAGGGGATTTCCGTGATGAAGGCCCCATCCTTGCCAGTGCTGCGTCGCCAGCCATGGGCCAGCTCGTCCCAGGTGCGGTCGTCCCGCTCGGGCATGCTGACCTGGTCCTGCCAGCTTTCCGCCAGTCGCTGCCAATTGCCTCGCTGATAGCGCGCATAGTTGCTGCCGTCATAGAAATCGGCGCTGATGAAATCGACGTAAGCATCACCCGGGTAGGCATGGTCCATCACCTGTTGGGCGCTGGGCATGGTTTCGATCCCGGCAAGCATGCAGAAGGTCCATTTGAAGCGCGCTCCGGGGACCGACATCATCGCGGCATGGAAACGTCTCCAATACGCGGCGTATGCCTGATGCTTGGCCACATCGGAATTCCCGATCAACCAACCGCCATTGTCCCAGCCCTGCGTCAGCGGGTCCGGAATGTTCATTTCCCATCCCGGGCGGATCCAGGCATCGGCCAGCCCCCGGGCCACCAGCTTTTCCGCCAGTCTTCGCCAGTAAATGTCATAGTCGCCATTCGCACCCCGACTCAGCCGATCCGGAATGGAGCTGAAATAAGTCCCATCGCTGTCCTGATTCGGAAACAAGGGGATGCTCAGTTCCATCTGCACGCCCGAGAAAGGATTCGGAGTCGATCCCGACGGCGGGACGTGGAGATTGAGCGAGTAATCGACCCCGACACCGGGAACATCCCCGGCAAATTGATTCCAGGTCTGGGCGAAAAGAATGTCACCGATGATGTCCGGACTCCGGCCCGTCCACGTGGCCCAAGCGCCCACGCGGGGAAGATCCGCGGAACTGACATTGATGCCGACAAGAGGCGCGGCCGATGCATGGATACACGCAATCAGACCCGAAAGCAGGGCAAGGGGGAGTTTCAAGGGGACAGCAAAGAGGGGGTGAAGGGAGACAATTACCAAATCCCCGCAACCCTGACCAGCATTCCAACCTCCGCGATCACGTAGGGGGAGCCGGTGGACCGGGCGGTGGGAAAATCCGGGGAACTCGGCGGATCCGGGATGAAGTGCGATCCAATGATGTAATATGGGGACTTGATGCCCCAGGGCACCTACTTTTTCAATGGCGGTTTCCCGAGACCCGCGGAATCCAATCCCCCCGTTAGCTGACCTAAAGGCGGGTAAATCTACGGCATTCAAGACTCCAGGCCTCCGACGTGCCTGGATCCATTCATTTCGCGTTCCCATTCTTCATTGGCTCTCAGGAGCTCGCGATATGCCTCCTCGTCGTGAATCACCCAATCCCCGCTGCTTAACTCGCACATCCAACTCAAAAAGGGGTAAAAACGATCCCCCCACTCCTCGCTACCATAAAGAGCGAAGAATCCCGGATCATGGGTATAAGTCACGATCTGAACCCTTGTAAGCGGTGGTCCGGGGAAGTTCTTTGCATCCTCTTCCATCAGGGGAACTGAGACAGGATCCTCAATTTCAGCGACGAGCCGAGGCCGGCGCATCGAATGTTCCTTGAGTAACTCAAAGAAACGGTCAAAAGCCTCTTCATCCGATTTGCTGGTTGCGACAATCATCTTGCACCAACCGGAGGTCGACTCCTGGAAGCGGGCTCGATAAGCCACCCATTCGTTGAAATCGGAAGGAATCTCAAGCCCGAGGCGGTCATCCTTGATCTGGTGGACATCGCATGCCAGCCGATAACCGCAGAGGAAGTGATGAAATGCCGTCAGCGACTTGCTGCCAAAATACATGCCCGGACGCTGACGAATGGCTTCGATCAATGGTGCTGATTGACTCATAGCAGTTTTTGGAGATTCCATCATGCACTGGGGGGATTCGATTAAGAACGATATTGCAGAGACAGCTTCTCCGATCATGCCTTTTGATTCGATGGAAGCGTCAGAGGTTCCGTCCGAAGAGGCGAGGGGGTTCCATTGAAGGCTCCGCTGTCGGAGGAAGTCGCAAGAGGTAAACCCCATACGCCAGAGGAATCGCGCCGAACAGCAGTAGGAAAGGCAGGGTGTCGTGGATCGTGACCGACCACACGATCCCCCCAAACATGGCAAGGCCCAACGTGAACCAGCAAATACCCATCGTCCGAATCCGGCGGCGTCGATCGCGGATGATCTGACGCCCCCTGCTCTGGATCTCCGGCCAGCACGCTGCGATATCCGCCGAGGACAGGCCGCGCTTCTTCAACTGATCAGCAATGCTTGCCACAGGGCGCCCGCTGGCAAGCATCCGCGCGCCGTGAGCCATGGTGGCAGCGTGCTTTTGAGAATCTGTAGGTGCTTCAATCACAATACTTCGGTGCAATCAGAACCTCAAAAATGAGACAGCCTACGGAGTCTTCCCGAGCGCTTCTGTTGTCCTTGGCGAACAGGAAAACCACAAAGTCTTATTTCGAGGTTCTGAGATGGTATCAGCTCGTCAAAGCTGTGGCACGTTAATGCACCGGGGTCTGAGGCCTCTATGGCCTTGATGAAATGGATGCGAGTTCTCACATCAACAGGGTTGCTGCCGGCAGTTGTCCGTGGGGCATGCTCGTCGGAGACCGCGCCCCGACGTGGCCTTGCTTGGTCCCATTTCAAGGGGTTGAGGCCAAATGCATATGCGCCGACGAAAAATGCAATCATGAAACCTAAAGTTGAGCAAAATTCTTCGACATCGATCGTTTTCGAAGCTCTCGCATTTCTCGTGAAGCCACTAAGCGAGCGAATCGCCAGGATGGTGCTCAAGCAAAATCCAAGCGAAATGGAAAGAGTTCCTCGCCAATTCCACGCGGGCATCCAGATCACAGCCGAAGGAGCAACGATCAGCCCCAACAAGGCTGGGACAATCATCAGATATCCAAGCAATCTCAAAGGCATTTTGCTGCCTCTGATTCCTCTCCAAATGGATCCTCCTACGAATTTCATGACTCCCATCGAATGCCGATAAACCTCGAAAGCCAAATGTAGCCCGAAACTGTGAGGACGATCAGAATAAACCCGAGAACCAGCATGCCCAACTTTCTTTGATTGTTTTTTGCCACTCTATACTCGTGGTGTATCCCGTAAATCATTCCTGCTAGACCAATAGACAAGGCAAGTGCAACACCCATTCGAGGATCATCGTAGACTATTTGCCGTAAAATAGAGGGTTGATGAACCGTATTCATATATTGCGGAACGTATAGTGTCGGATTCCGAGGGGCGGATCCGGGATTAGCCTGCCAAACTTGTGGCAGGGCGGAGATCCGGTCTCCCGAGCAGGCCGAACGAGAGACATTATCCACCCCTGCTGCCTCCATTTCGTCAGCCATCATTGATCTCCGTGGTTTCAATCTTCACGGCGGTTCCATAACACATGACCGAGTAAAGCCCCGCTGACGGCGCGACAACCTGAAAGCGAACAGCCATGATTGCGTCCGCGCCAAGTTCCGAAGCCTTCAGAATCATGACCTTCTCTGCCTCCTCTTGGGTGGCTTCGTGCAACTCGGTCAGGCTCGAAATCTCACCACCGCCTCCGCTGAAGCTGAGAGCCCCCTTGACTCCTGAGGCTTTGACCGAATTTCCTCTCACAAGACCAAGATTCCTAACAATCTTTGACCCTTCAATTCGATCGGCTGTCGTGAGAAGGATTCCTGATGCTGGATGAGGTAAAGGAGGTGGTGTCATTTCGGATCAAGTTTGGTTTCTTTACAGAACAACGGGTAGTCCCCGATGGGGATGCTTGAAATGGTGGTATTCATGGCAGTAACAATCTAACACAAGGTTGCCCTGCCGCAAGTCACTGCCTTCTCATCTAATCTTGTTTGCCCTTGGTGGTGGCTGATTCGGGTCAAGTGTCTGCATAACGGTCATGGAAGAGGGTGGCACCCGTAGGACTGGTAGAAGTGACTGGTGGTCTGATAATGCCCGCCGACTCTGCATCTCGGCATAAAGTCTTCAAGTCAGCGAAAGCCGCATCATCGCGTGAAATCATGGAGGGCAACCAATAGCAGGCCATGTCCACAACGTGTGGGCGAGTAGCGATAAGCTCTCGAACTAGTCGAAGCGCCTTGCGTGGACCGAGCTTTGTGATCGCAAACTGACACCAATGTTTCGTTCTCTGGGAGTTCGCGTGCGTGATGGCCTCGAAGGCAGATACCACAATGGTCAGAGACTCAGTGGAGTGATTTACGGCCGACATCGCCAACCGTGTGACGAGTGGTGGAATATGTGACCAGCGGCAAAGGAAAGAAACTCTGTCCTCCGAAGTGGCCTGTCGCAACCAAGCCAGCACGCGGTCGAAGTCGGACTGGTCCATCCGATCTCGCATCAATTCGTCTGGCGGTGAATCAGGCATGGCGCTGCGGAGTTGAGCGAATGTATAGAGCATTCACGACGGGTAGGGAAGCGCGAATTCAAAGAAGGATGCTACCCGCCGTCGGATGTGCGGCCTTGTTCTGCTTCTAATATTATCTTGTTTACGACCTCTCTCGCGGCAGGCTCAGAATATGGCGGCTCATGCAGAAAGTCACCTCGATGCGGAATACTGGCAAAAATAAGCGGGAAGCTTCGGTGCTCTAGCCTTCTCATCTCTTGCGCACCGAGGCTTTGGTCGTTCGTGCTTTCATAGGTTAGGCATAGAAAATTCTCCCGTTGCAATCTAGAAATCACGTCAGAATCTCTTAGCACTTTAAAAGCCGTAGGAACATCCCACTTATGGACAAATAATGCAATAATCGGCCTTCCTGGCTGCATCTCCTTGTATTTTGCAAGCGAGTATTGAGCCTCATACCATTTAAAGTTCACCTGCGCTGCGCTTGGGTCGGGCGATCTGCCTTGGTTGGTGCGCTCACTGCATGAGATCAGCACAATCATCACAAGCAGCAATAGGGAAACGGGCGGGATCACAGATTTTCTGGCTGAACGTCGAGTCCTCCTACGCCTGACCGGGGGCGAGGGTGGAACACGGGTTTGAGGTTGTAGCGGTCATGACGGCTGGAACTGGAGGCGGGTCAGGGGTGAGGACGTCTTGTTCGGTTTGTGTTATTGGAATAGTCGCCCAAGGATCGGCGTGCCTTTGCTCGGCTCCGCCTTACGCCAAGAACCATCATCACTCACTGTGAGATTGATATCTTCGCCGCTTTGAGGACAACTGATGTAAAGAAACCTTGAACCATCGGTGTAGTCGATGTTCGAAACCAATATCGACTCCTTCTCACGGTTGTACGGGTTAGCAGCGAATGGCACTGTTTTAAGCGAAAGCTCGGGGTTTTCCACTGTGAGGAATTTCCCGGTATTCTGACCTCGGAGCGGTCAGGTAGCTAAAGGGTTTTGGT
>JALOTY010000037.1 GCA_025457665.1 Akkermansiaceae bacterium
CTCGATGGCATCGGCTCGCACCTGCCGAGTGCCGATGAAGATGAGGCCTTCACCCGCGGCCAGTGCCAGCGATTCGGGGAAATCGTCGAAAGCCTGGGCGGCCGCGGGCGTTTTCGCTGGATTCACCTTTCCAACAGCGCGGGCCTGCTGGGCTATCCCACCGGGCCTTGCAACCTGGTTCGGCCCGGGCTCATGACCTATGGCATCTCTCCTCTGCCCGGCCATGCGGAGAGACTGCGCAATGTCATGACTCTGAAATCCCGCGTCACCCTCGTCCGCAGGTTGCCCGCCGGCCATGGGGTTTCTTATGGCCGCACCTACATCACCACTCGACCCACAGACGTCGCCACCATCGGCATCGGCTACGGCGATGGTTTCCCCCGCTCGCTCTCGGGAAAAGACGCAGACGTCTTCATCGGCGGGCAGCGCTTTCCCATCATCGGTCGCGTGACCATGGACCAGATCATGGTCGATGTCACCGACTCTCCGGTCCGCACCGGCGATGAGGTCGAACTCTTCGGGCCGAACATCCGGGTCGATGAAGTCGCCGCCAAAGCCGGGACCATCGCCTGGGAAATCCTCACCGGCATCACGCCGCGTGTCACCCGCATCCATCATTCCTCATGACCCTTCCCCTGCTCGTGCTTGCCACCGCCATCAGCTACCCGCCGACCCGCACGGATGATGTGGTGGAAACCCTCCATGGCCAGGAGGTCGCCGATCCCTATCGCTGGCTGGAGGACGATCAATCGGCCGAAACCAAGGCCTGGGTGCGCGCGCAGAATGAGGTGACCCAAAAGTTCCTTTCCTCCCTTCCCTCGCGAAAGCCCATTCATGATCGGATCACGAAGCTCATCGATTTCGAACGCATCGGCGCGCCGCGCGAATTCGGGGGTCGATGGTTTTTCACCTACAACTCCGGCTTGCAAAACCAGAGCGTGTTGATGACCTCCGCCACCCTCGGCGGAGAACCGGCACTTCTGCTCGACCCTAACGGCTTGTCCGATGACGGCACGGTTTCGCTGGCCAACTGGTCGCCGAGCGAGGATGGGAAACTGTTGGCATGGTCAGTCTCGCGTGGTGGCAGCGATTGGAATGAAATCTTCATTCGCGACGTCGCCACCGGCAAGGACCTCGACGACCACCTGCGCTGGGTGAAATTCAGCGGGATTTCCTGGCTGCCCGATGGCACGGGTTTTTTCTACAGCCGCTATGATGCCCCGGCCGATGGCGACAAGCTCACCGCCTCCAACCAGAACCACCAACTCTGGTTTCACAAGGTCGGCACGCCGCAAGCCGAGGACAAACTCATCTACCGCCGCAAGGACCAGCCCACCTGGAACTTCTTCGGTGGCGTGACCGAGGACGGCACTTATCTCATCATCCATGTCAGCGATGGGACATCGACGAACAACCGCCTCTTCTATCAGAAGCTCGCTGAACCCGGGGAAACCATCGAACTCCTCGCCGCTGCGGATGCCTCCTATCGTTTCCTCGGCAATGTCGGCAGCCGCTTCTATTTCCGCACCAATCTCGATGCGCCGAGATACCGCGTCGTCGCGATCGACATCGCGCGCCCCGAGCGTGAAAACTGGCAGGAAGTCCTGCCGCAGGCGGAGGAAAACCTCGATGACGTTTCCCTCGTCGGCCGCCACCTCATCGCCTCCTACCTCAAGGACGCCCGCAGTCTCGTTCGGGTTCATGATCTTGAAGGAAAAGCGCTCCGTGAAGTGACGCTCCCAGGGCTGGGCACGGCATCCGGCTTCGGCGGCAGGCTCGATGACAGCCATACCTTTTACAGCTTCAGCTCCTTCACCGATCCCGGGGCGATTCACCGCTATGAGATTGCCACGGGAGAAAGCGAGCTGTGGCGCAAGCCGGAGATCGATTTCGATGGTTCCGCCTATGAAACCCACCAGGTCTTCATCCCCTCGAAGGACGGCACGCCCGTGCCCGCCTTCATCGTTCATAAAAAGGGCATCAAGCTCGATGGCTCGCACCGCACCCTGCTCTATGGATACGGCGGCTTCAACATCCCGCAGACTCCGGGATTCTCCCTTTCCCGTGCCGTCTGGCTCGAACGCGGCGGGATCTTCGTGCTCGCCTGCATCCGCGGCGGGGGCGAATACGGCAAGGAATGGCACGAGGCCGCCACAGGCCTGGGCAAACAGAAGAGTTACGATGATTTCATCGCGATCGCCGAATGGCTCATCGCCAAAAACTACACGTCTAGTAAAAAGCTCGCCATTCAGGGCGGCAGCAATGGCGGGCTGCTTGTGGGTGCCTGCATGACGCAGCGGCCGGAGCTGTTCGGTGCCTGTCTCCCTGCGGTGGGCGTGATGGATCTGCTGCGTTTCCACAAATTCACCATCGGCTGGGCATGGAAAAAGGACTACGGCGATCCCGAGGATCCGGAGGAGTTCGCCAATCTGCTGAAAATCTCGCCTTACCATCAGCTCAAGCCGGGCGTCCGCTATCCGGCGACTTTGGTGACCACGGCGGATCATGATGACCGCGTCGTCCCTGCCCATTCCTTCAAATTCGCCGCCCGGCTCCAGGCCTGCCAGGCGGAGGGCGGACCGCCGGTGCTCATCCGCATCGATACCAGCGCCGGCCACGGCGCGGGCACGGCGCTTTCCAAGATGATCGACCTCCAGGCCGACCAGTGGGCCTTCCTCGAAGCCGTGATGCCCTGAGTCGAAAAGCGGGGCACAAAAAAACCGCCCTCCGCATGGCAGCGGAGGACGGTTGAGAATTTTCCCGGGGCCGAAATCAGGCGAGGGCCTGGAGTTTGGCCTTGAGCTGATCCTTGGTGACGTTGGCACCGACGATCTGATCCTTGACCTCGCCGCCCTTGAAGAAAAGCAGGAGGGGGATACTACGGACGCCGTACTTCACAGCGAGTTCGCGGGCTTCATCGACATTGACCTTTCCGACCTTGGCGGAACCGGCGACTTCGTTGGAAAGCTGGTCGATCACCGGGCCGATCATCTTGCAGGGACCGCACCATTCGGCCCAGAAGTCCACCAGGACCGGGACGTCGGAATCGATCACCTCGCTTTGGAAATTGCTGTCGTTGAGTTGCAGAGCCATGCGCGAACCATGGCCGTGGTCGGCCGCTTGTCAATGCGGCAGCCGTACAAGAAAAAACCGCCGCGGGATGGGCCGGCGGCGGTTTCTGGAAAAATGCGGGGCCTCCGGGCTTTTACTCGGAGACTTCCACCTCGGGCTCATCGGCCGCTGGGGCCTTTTCCGCGGCGGCGGGAGCATCAGGCATTTGTTTGTCCACCTGGAAGGTGGAGAAAGCGAGGAAAGCCACGATGCCGGCAATGACGAAGGTAATGATGGGAGCAACCATGATTTGAAGATGTTAGAAGAGTTTCGACCACTCGACCTCGGCAGGCTTTTTCGCATCCTTCTGGTCCGGGCTTTGCAGCCAGGTGGTGGAGGCGGTGGTGATTTGCAGGAAGAGAACGGCGGCAGCACCCAGGAAACCGAGGATGGAAAGGATGCCAGCGACGCCCAAGGTGCTTTCCTCGGCTTCGTCTTCGCCCATGGAGACGGTGGCCATCTGGGTCATGGTCGGAGCAGCGGTGCCGATCGGCTGGGTCGGCGGCGCGAGCTGCACGGTGGCCTTGGGCAGGGTGGGCGAAGCGCCAGCTGCGGCAGGAGCACCGGGAGTGGCCAGACGGATCGTGGGAGCGGGAGCACCCGGGCCCGGGGCACCGGCGGTCTTGAGCTGGATGGTGGGCGCGGGAGCCGGGGCACCCCCTGCGGTGCGCAGAGGAATGGTCGGCGCGGGAGCCGGAGGAGCGGCCGGGGCCGTGGGCGGAAGAGTGGCGGTCGGCGGCTTCGGCACGGAGGGAGCCGGTGGCGGAGCCATCGGCATCGTGGGCTTGGGAGCCGCGGGCGCGGGCGGCGCACCGGTCGGCGAAGCGGCGGGGGCATCGGCGGCCTTGAGAGTGACGCGGACGGTCTCTTTCTTCAGCGGCACGCTCGAGGTTTGTTTGGATGGCTGGTCTTGATCGCTCATGCGGAAGGTTTTTTGGGGATCGGTTTTTGTGTGGGACAGAAAAAGCACGTCGGCGCGGGGGCTGTCAAACCTCCATCTCGCGGGGGCGCATTTCCGTGGGCCGGGTGGCCCGGGGAGGGTGGCCGGGATTTACTGGAAAAGGCGGCCGGGGATGGGCGCGGCAAGGGTTTCCACGTGGCCGTCCAGGAAGATCACCCAGGCCTTGCGGTCTTCCATGTAGTAGATGTTGTTGCCGCCCGGAGCGGCCCCATTCGTCGGCATGGGGACAAAGGTCCGCCCGTTGGCCTCGGTGAAAAACCCGAATCCGTAGGTGGCATGGATCACGCGGGCGGGGTCACCGAAGTTCGAGACGCGCTTGAAGGTGGCCCATTTGTGGAGGTTGGTGTTGAAACCCAGAGGCACGGGGAGCCCGGAGCCATCGTGGTAGATTTTCGCCCCTTCGACGGCGGTGCCGGTCATTTTCGAGGGATCCGAGGTATTGAAAATCTGGGCGATCCCCGAGCGGATGCGGGTGCCGAGCTGTTTCTGGTTTCGCGTGCTGATGTCGCTGAAAAGGTAGGGTTCGAGCCGCCCCCAGAAGGAATTGCTGACCCAGGCCCCCGGGCCACCCTCCTCGGGGTCGCCCACCCAGCGGAGGGTGTTGATGCTGCCATTGTTTTCCGCCGCGAAGCCGATGTTGCCCTGGGCAATCTGCCGCATCGCATTCATCGAGCTGGCCTGCTTCGCCTTTCCCCGGACCTTGCCGGAAATCATCACCACGAGCGTGGCCAGCACGGCGAGGATGACGATGGAGACGAGCAGCTCGACCAAAGTGAAGCCAGGACGGCGACGGCGGGAGGGAGGGATGGGTTTGAGGGAAATCTTCATGGGCGGACGGATGGGTTTCACCATGGAAACAGCCTCCGCCGCCGGGAATGTTAACAGGGGGAATTCCGAACGGCGGAATCCGATCACGCGTCGCGGTAACATTCGCCCAGCCGGGTGAGCTTCCCTTCCCTATCAAAAAGCGCGCTGGTCCCCAGCGGGCCATGATCCGGGGCAGAGGGAAACCAGGCGTAACGTTCGATGAAATCCATCCTGTCGAGCATGGGCAGCAGGGTCTCCATGTAACGCAGGACTTGATCGGGTCGATGGCGGTTCTGCTCCACGGATTTCGCATCCCAATCGCCCACGGCAAACTCGGTGATCCAGATGGGCCGACGGAACATGCGCTGCACTTCGCCGAGTCGTTTGATGAAGGCATCGACATCCGTGCCGCCGTAAGAATGCACGCACACGAAATCGACCTTCAGCCCGCGTTTCTCGACGCCGGCCATGAACTGTTTCATCCAGTCGCCATCGGGGTGGACACAGCCCGGGCTGCCGAGCCTCATGCCGGTTTTTTCGAGCATCGGCCAGGCATCGAGCGCAGTGGCGACCTTCATGTCCGCCTGGCTGTCTTCATCGGGCTCATTGAAGCCCAGCAATTCCTTCACGCCCTTGGCCCGGGCGTTCTTGGCCGCCACGATGAGGGGTTCCTGTTTCCAGGGTCGTTTCCAAACCATGGGCACATGGGGGACGGTCATCTTCTCGCCACCGGGATGTTTCAGGTTCCAGTTGTAGAACCACTTGCAGCGCAGGGCCAGCAGGGCGTCCTCCCAGCCATCCCGTTTTGCAGCGATGCCGAGGCCTTTTTTCGCTGACCCCGAGCGTGCCGAGTCGCGGCCTTGGAGGGTCGCGGTGGAGCCCAGTGCGGAGAGGGAAAGCGTGAGCCAATGGCGGCGATTGAGGATCATTTTGCGGGTGCTTTCGATTTTTTCCCCAGCGCCAGCCCGGATTCATCGATCCGACCCTGCCTGAGGGCCTCGATCTGTTGTGGCAGCAGGATCCCGGCGGCGATGCAGACCTCGTCGATTTCCCACGCCTGGCTTTCGTAGTCCTGCCAGCGGGTGAAACGACCGAAAGTCAGCGGCACGGCGCGGGGATCATTGACCACCGTGTAGAAGCTCTCCAGCGGGGCGGCGTTGAAATCCTCCGGCAGCATTTCCATCATCGACTCGCTCCGCCCATCGATGACCACCCGGATGATCGGCCATTCCCCCGGTCGGTGCGCTTCGAGCACCACCACCAGATGATGCCACTTCCCATCATCCAGCACCGTGCCTCCCTGAAGCCAGCGCCGACCCGAAGTGATGCGCAGCCGCAGTTGGCCGGAAGCGCCCCCCAGCTCGATCCCATACGAACTCATCTGTTTCGGCCCCGAAGGCAAACCCCAGGCGACCAGCGGCATGTAGATCCTCCGTGCCTCTTTCTCCGGCTCACTTCGGAACCATAGCGAAATGCTGCGCGCCATGGTGCCCTCGATCCCCGGCCAAGACGTCTGGATGCTATGCTCGTTTCCGGGGAAGCGCAGGGCTTTGCCAAAGCGGCCATCGATCAACTCCGGCGGCAGGAAATCGAGCGCCGGCGGCATCATTTTCACCCGCGCCGTCTCGGCCAGACTGCCCGCCACGGGGAGATTTTGCGGGTCCTCCCCATCGAAGCTGAACCACAGCGCCGGCAGGCCATCCGGCAGACGTGCCGGGAAACGACCGACATTCGCGGCCATGGGACTCAGACCTTGGGCCGCCCGTCGCACGGCCTGGCCTTCGGTCAGCATCGAGGTTTCGCCCGACTCCCCCAAGGCTCGGACCTCAATGCGCCCGCGGACGACGTGCGCCTCGTTTCTGCCTTTTTCGGTGCTGTCGATCGTGAACTCCGTGCCATGGTCGATCACCTCGAAATCGGAAGTCCGCACGATGAATCCCTTGCCGGAATCCGGGACATCGAAATGGGCGAGACCGCCATCGATCTCGATCTCGTTCGGCCCCGTCAATGTGAGCTTCGTCGGCGCGCTGACGAGGCAGTTCACCCCGGTGGGCAAGGTCAGATCGACTGCCCCCTGGCTCAGGACGAGCTGCCCACCGACCCCGAGTTGGCCGCTTTCCGAGCCCGGGCCTTCGAGGGTGAAATTGGAAAACGGCGAGACCCGGAAGGCCGCAAACACCGGGGCCTCCGACGACTGGAAAAAGCCGGAAAAGGGAATCGCCCCGGCCGCCAGCACCGCTGCGGCGGCGGCGGCCAGCCATCGATTCCTCCGCCTTGGTGCCCCAAGCCCCACACTTTCCGCAGGCCGCGCATCGCGAAGCAGCTTGCGCAAACGGGCATCCATGAGTGCATGCTGGGCGAGCAGGTCCCGCGATTCAGGATCGTTTCTGAGCCGATGCAGCAGAGCCCCGCGCTGGGACTCCGGGAGCACTCCATCGAGGTAATCCCGGATCAACCGCTCCATTTCATCGTTCGTTTTGCTCATCGAGGATGATTCTCAAGTTTTTCAACGAGGCACTTCCGGAGGACTTGTCGCAAGCGATGCAAAGTCACTCGCAGGCCCGCCGGGGAACGCCCGTTTCGCTCCGCGCATTCGTCCACGGAATAGCCTTCGGCATAACGCTCGATCACCAGCCCCCGATGCGCCTGCGGTAGAGCGTCCAGACACTGTCGCAGCGCTTCGCTGCGGCCGAAGTTGGCACACACCTCATCCGGCATCCCGGCGAAATGATCCCCGATCAATTCCGCCACCTCATCTTCGAAAACGAGCCACGCGTCACCGCGTCTTTCCTTCATCACCGCCAGCACTTCCCAGCGCGCCACGGCAAAGGCCCATGCCTTGAAATTCGTCCCCGGAGCGAAGCTTTCCCGCTTTCTCCAAAGCACGATGTTGCAACGCTGCACGATGTCCTCCGCCTCACGGTCCGCCGGTGACAGGCAGAGCACATAGGCCAGCAGCGCCCCTTGCAGCTCGGTGATCGAGCGCACGAATTCCTCGTCCGCATCTGCGGCCGGACCCGATTGCGGTGCGGACATTGGTAGGGGCCTCATGGCGGCAACTTTGGGCAGGCGCTTCACCAACCCACCACGCATCCCTACAGCAAAATCCCCCACCGATGTTAGCAGGGAAATCGGGAAAATACCGGAGCCGCCTTCAGTTTCCCCTTTCCCGACGCGCCTCAGCCTCCAGCAGCTTGGCGAGCAGTTCCAGAGCGATCGGCGTCCCATCATGGATCAGAAGCACATCGTCCGGTCGGGGATTTTCACTCAAGGCCCGGACGATCTTCGCCACGTCCCTTTCCACCGTGTCATAGCCCCGGCGCGTCCAGGCCACCACCTCCAGCCCGAGTTCATGGGCGAAAGGATGGGTAAAGCCATTGCGATGCCCCACCGGCGCTCGAAACCAGCGCGGCGTCACCCCGGTGATTTCCTCGATCGCCCGCTGGCCCTCACGGATCTCCCATCGCGTCCGCCACGGTCCCAGCCCCCACATCCATGCCTGCGGGTGGCTCATCGTGTGATTTCCCAGTTCATGCCCGCGCCGGATGATCTCGCGGGCCAATTCAGGATGACGTCGCACCTTTTCCCCGATCACGAAAAACACCGCCTTGCGACCATGCCGATCCAGCAAATCTAGCAGCCCCGGCGTGACCTCAGGATCCGGGCCGTCATCGATCGTCAGCACCCGCCCCCCCGCCGATCGGCACAACACTTCCCCGAACCCGCAGGATCGCGGTCGGAATGTCACCCAGCACCAGGCCCCTCCCAACATCAAACCCACCGCCAGTCCCATCTGCCATCCCCAACGCAGCCAGACGAGGAGCATCCCGACATGCGCGAGTAGGAACATCGAAATCCTCCACACCACCCCCGCCCAGCCCGCCACCCGCATGATCCGCCACCAAAGAAGCCCCAGTATTCCCAACCCCTGCAAGAGCATCATCGCCCACCACATCCCCGCCGTCACCCGCAGCAAGCCGCCGTCCTGCCCCATGGCCCAGATCGACCACAGCGTCGGCAAAACCGACCAGCACCACCATGCCCGCACCGGCCGACTCACCCCAAGGGCGAAAGCGAGCCCATGAAGCAGCAGCCAGAACCCCGGCCACACGGCCAGCCAGGCCACCCACGGCCCACCCAAACGCCACAGGAAATCAAACACCGCCACCCACGCCACCCACGGAATCAGCAAGCCAAGCGCCAGCCACTCCCCACGGTGCATGCCCACCTCAGCACTCGGCAAGACGGCATCGGCCGCCCGAGCCTCATCCGCCCCACCCATCAGGCGAAACGCCGGCGTCGCCGCCCGACTCGCCCCTTTCCCCAGAAACCGGAAGCTCATGACTCGCCCCCTTTCCTTCGGGTGAAAACCGGCTCGAAGACCGACCACTCGACCCATCGCTCCCGGATCACCCCATGCAGCGCCTTGGCCCAAGGTTCCGCGCCGGGATCCACTCCTCGTTTCCTCGGCG
Organism: Akkermansiaceae bacterium; assembly: GCA_025457665.1. GTDB lineage: Bacteria > Verrucomicrobiota > Verrucomicrobiia > Verrucomicrobiales > Akkermansiaceae > Haloferula. Next base: position 9,352 of record JALOTY010000037.1, read on the forward strand.
GCAGTTCCAGCTTCGGCATCACTTTGACCCGATACCGCCGCCAGCCGTCGCGCAGGATGAACAAGGGGTAAACCGGCGCATCGGTGAGCCGCGCCAGCATCAAGGGCCCGCGCGGCAGATTCATCATCAACCCCGGCTCCACTTCCACTTCCATGCCCGAAACCTCGAAAACCACCCGGTCCCCCTGCACCGCCACCACCATCCCCTCCCTCAGCAACCGCGCCAGCTCGACGCCCAGCATCTCCCCACCCTCGTTGTAAAGCGTGCGGAAATTCGGATGACTCGCTTCTTTCCTCCGCAGTTCCGCCTCCTTGATCCGCTGCATCTCCGGCTCCCGCTCCGGCGCTCGTACGGCATACACCGTACGTCCGAACATCCCCGAAAACAAAGGCGCAGCCATATCATAGTTCCCCATGTGCGCCGTCAGCACCAGGCACCCTTCCGATTTCGCCGCCAGTTCATCGAAATGCTCCAACCCTTCGATCGCCCAGTCCACTCCCCCCGTTCCCGTTTCCACCCTCATCGCATCCACATACACCGCGGCAAAATGGTGAAACACCCGCCATGCCCCCACCCAAGCCCGCCAATAACCCCACCCGGGAAACAGGGCCCGCAGGTTTCCCATCACCGCAAGCCGCTGCCGTCCCGCCACCAGAAAAAACATCCCCGTCCACCCCACGACCAAGACCGGTTCCAGAAACCACGGAGCCGACCTCAGCCCGCGCAACAGAAAACGCGTCGGCAAGTCCCCGAAGACTCCGACCCTCCGCCACCAGCCTGACCCTTCTTCAGCCATCACTCCGCAGCTTCAAATCCCATGGGAGCATCACCCTTTTTCCGCATGGCCACGAAACTACCCTCCGCCACCGCCTGCGCTCAAGCGACGATTCCACGTCACGAGTCCACCCCGAACCATTTCCCCATTTCACCCTCAGTCCTTGACCGCCCGACCCGCACAAATCCGGCACAACACCTCGCGGAAATCATCCAGTCGCAAAGGCTTCGCCAGAAAACCATCCATCCCCGCTTCGAAACACCTTTCGCGGTCCGCCGGACTGGCATTCGCCGTCAGCGCGATGATCTGCAAGCCTCCCCCGATCCCCATCGCCCGGATCTGCCGCGTTGCCTCCAGACCGTCCATCTCCGGCATCTGCATGTCCATGAAGATGAGATCATAGCTTTTCGCAGCCACCCGCTCCAAGGCCTCGATCCCGGATGAGGCGACATCCGCATGACGTCCCAGTTTCCTCAGAAAACGCAGCGCCACGGTTTGATTGATCGCATTGTCCTCCACTAACAGAATCTCCAGCTCGGGCACCGGAGGATCGCATTCCCCGCCTGCACGGACGTCCCGGTCCGCCGCCGCACGCTCCACTGCCAACGGGAGACCGAACACCAGGTCACAGGTGAAGACACTGCCCTCACCCGGCGTGCTGCTCACGGAAACATCCCCTTCCATCGCCCGCGCCAGACGCCTCACAATCGCCAGACCCAGCCCCGTGCCACCAAATCTCCGGGTGATCGAACTCTCCCCCTGAGAAAACGGCTCAAACAGCGATCCCATCACCTCCGGCGAAATACCGATCCCGCTGTCCGCCACCGTCAACCTGAGCCGGAATCGGCCTCCCTCCCACGCCATCCCATGAGCTTCCACACGGATCGACCCGGCAGGCGTGAACTTCAAGGCATTCGATAGCAGGTTTCCCAGAATCTGCCCCAAACGCAGGCTGTCCCCCATGACCACCTGGGGGAGATGGTGGAACTGCCAGCTCAGATCGATGCCACGCCCCGCAGCCGTTGGCAGGTGGGTGTGGAGGACCAATTCCAATTCCGCCGCCAGGTCAAACCTCACGCGCTCGATCTCAAGATGTCCGGCCTCGATCTTCGAAAAATCCAACAGGTCATTCACCAGCGCCAGAAGGATCTCCCCACTCTGCCGCAAAAGACCCAGATGATGACGTTGCCCGTCGTCGTGCATTTCCATCTGCAACAACTCGGAAAGCCCGAGAATCCCATTCAGGGGCGTGCGGATCTCATGGCTGATCGTCGCCAGGAAATCCGCCTTGGCACGGACGGCTGCCTCCGCGCGGCCGAGGGCCGATTCCAGATCCGCCGTCCTCGCCTCCACCAGTTTTTCCAAATCCTCCGCCTGCCTGCGGAGCTGCTCATTCGCCGAGAAAAGTTCGAGACTCTTCTGCTCTAACAGCCCCTCGGCCTCCTTGCGCGCCCGGCGCTCGCGATCGAGCCGGCGCTGCCACCTGCCATCGCTTTCCTCATTCATGCGATTTTCCGGATACGGAATCGGACCGAACCATCGCTTTCCGCATCGCCTCTCTCGATTTCATGAGGAACACCGAAATGCTTCACGCAACCTTCGATCAAGCCCTCGGCCAAATCCGCCAAATGCCGCTCGGACCGGTAGGTCAATTCCAAGACCCCGGGCTCGGGGCGCACCGCATCAAACCTCGGCAGCTCGGCATCGGGATAAAGCTTGCGCACCTCCACGTGAATCACATCCTCGATCGTGCCGAGGAAATCCAAGGGACAACGGACCTGATCAAAAAACACCGGATAGAGCACCGCGAAACGCTCAAAGAGATGGCGCCCGAAGCCCTTCAGAACCTCCGGCACCGGAATCTCGGACATCGCGGAATAGCGAACCACCAGGGCCACCATCTCGGTATGCGGATAAGTTCCCACCGCCGTATACGCCCCATCGTGCGGCAGTCCGGCAGTGACGATGAGATCATCCGCAAAGTCACCATCGTGACGGGCTTCGATCATTTCGAGGAATTCGGTGAAGACGATGCCTTTCATGGATGTTTCAGAAGGTTGGGAAAAGGAATGGATGGGTTGGAGGAGTCTGGCGGACCACCCGCCGATGCCAAGGATGGAATGAGGACTAAGGCGAGATGGGTTTTGTGATGTCCGCAATCACGCGTTTTCCGAGGTAAAGAAATGGAATCATGCACAGAAGACCGCGCCAGCCCAGCCCCACCATTCCCGTCGATGGTCCTGCCGGTGCCAACAGGGAAAGCCCGCCGAGAATGGCCCCGAAAACCGCCAGCGGCAGCAAAGTGCCGCGCCAATGATGCCCGAGGTAGGAACCCACCGAGATCCCCAGCTTGCGAATGGTCAGCGGCACCACCCACAGCCACCCCACCAATGCCGTGGGAATCATCGTCCCCAAAGCCACACCCAACACTCCGAATCGATAGGCCAGGATCACGCTCAACACCACATTGGCAATCGCATCCACCAGCGATATCGCCAGCAGCTTCTTCTCCTCACCACACATCATCAGCACCCGCTTCGAACACCCGCTGGTGAGCTGCGAACTGTAAACCGCAAACAACAGGGCTTGTCCCACCCACCAGGTCTCCCGGGCCACGACTTCCATTCCGGTCAGAAGCCGGATCAGGGGATCGAGATAAACCGCCGACAAAAGATAACAGGGCGTCACCAGGAAAAAGGTCAGGCGCGAACTGCCTAACAGCAGATTCCGCAAACCCTCGCGATCACCCGTCGCATGCATCGCCGCCGCCGCCGGGGAAAGCACCTGTTGAAGCTGCGTGCTGAACAGGCCCAGCATCTCGCCCATCTTGTATCCGGCCTGATAGATCGCCACCAAGGCCACGCCCAGGGTCAGCGAAATGACCAGTTGATCGCTCTTCGCCATGAGCATGTTGCTGAAGGTGATGAGATACGCCGCCACCGAGAACCCCATTTGCGAACGCACACTCCGCCATTCGAAAAACCGCGGCGCAAAGGAAACCCCGGGCAGGCGCCGGATCGCCACCACCGCCGCCACCAGATTCGGCAGAATGCTCGTCACCACGCTCACCAACATCAGCCACGCCATGCTCCACTCCGCCTTCAGGCCCCAGTAAAGAAAGACGAAGTTCAACACCGTGGACAAGGTGCCCAGCCAGTTGGCAATATCGATCCGCTGCAAACCCCGCAGAATCTCGGGAAAAAGACCCAGCGGAAACATGAAGGCCAGACCGATGAAGAACACCACATAGGCCTGCCCGAAGGCCTCACGATCGGCCCCATCCACGCCCATCCGCACCAGAAAGGGCTCCCGGATCAGCAGAAACACCAGCAGCAGCGCCACCGCCATCGCGATGAAGGTCCAGAGGATCGTCGATAACAATCGGCTCAGACCACTCAGGTCCCCGGTCGCCGTCTTCTCCGCCACCGCCTTCTGCGCCGTGAAGCCGAATCCGAAATCCAGCAGGATCCCGTAACCGAAAAGCGACCATAGCAAAGCCCAGAAACCGAATTCCGCACCGCTGAACTCCTGGAACATCAATCGGAACAACACCAAACCCAGCAGCATGCGCACGACCACGCCGGCGTAGCCACTCGCCGTCGTACTCCAGAAACGCTTCTGCCATTCGGCCATAAACTTTTCTCTAACAGGGTTTCCCCGTTCCTCCGGATAAAAGCTTGCGATAAACCGCCACCGCCCCGGCGGCATGGGCGGACCAGGTAAAGCGACCCGCCCACCCGATGCCTTCACACTCGCGTCTCTCGCGCTCTTCCGGACTCATGGCGGCAAGTTTCGCCATCGCCGATTCCATGCTCGCTTCGTCCAGACCATCAAAGAGCAGCCCCGCAGGGCCCGCCACTTCCGGCAGACTGGTCGAATCCGCACAGGCGATCCTTGTTCCGCAGGCCTGCGCCTCCAGCAGAGGCAGACCGAAACCCTCCATCAGGGAGGGAAAGACCAGCGCCTCTGCGGCCGCATACCACAGTGGCAGATCCGCGTTGTCCACGAAACCCTCGAGCCGGATTCTTTCCCTCACCGGACTTTCGTCCACTGCCTTGCGAATCACCTCTTCCCCATGCCACGGCGCACCCGGCAGGATGAGTTCACCCTCGAAACCGCCGGTTTTCACGAGGCCTTCAAAAGCCCGAATCAAGCGCACATGGTTCTTCGCCGGATGCTCAAGTCGGGCGACATAGAGAAAGAAGGGGCACTTCAGATTCTTGCTCTCGCGAAAAGCCACCACCGCTTCAGGAGAAGCAGGGCGGAACATCTGATGGTCGATCCCGTTCGGCAGCACCGTGATGCGCTCCGCGGGCACCTTCATGAATCGATGAATGTCCGCTCCCGTCGTCTCGCTTACCGCAATGATATGTCCCACACGGCGGGCAATCCTCGGGACCACGCCACGACCGAAAAATCCACGGGCGAAATCATATTTCTCACGCAAGACAAAGGGGGCGCAGTCATGAATCGTCGCCACCTGCGGGACCGGACAACTCCATAGCATTCGCCGGTAGCTGGGGATATGCACGAGATCGATACCCCGGCGTTTCACAACCTCGTGAAAGCTTCTCTGATGCCAGACCAAATTGCCCAGTCCACCCGCCGCTTTTTGCGGGATCGATTCCCAGCGATCGCCCTTCAGCCACGGGAACAACGCCCTGTCCGCATCCAGCCCCGCCACATGCAATTCCACTTCCGGATGCTCGCGAACCATCGCATCCGCCAGCGAAATGACATATCTTCCGACACCGGAGCGACCGCCCTGAATCATGCCCGCGGACAACAGAACCTTCATGACACATGCTCTCCTTTCCACTCGGGAAGCACCTTGTCGAGACGCAGCAGCCCGATGATCTCACGAACCTCGGCCGAAGGGTGGGCGAGAAACATCCCTCCCCCTTGGGCCGACATCTTTTTCCAAATCCGGATCAAGCCGCCCACAGCACGACTGTCGATGAATCCCACTTTCGAAAGATCCAACACCAAGACCCCACCCTCACCGGCTTCGGCGACAGCAGACTCCAGTGATGCGATCATTTCATCATGATACACGGCATCCAGCGCCCGATCGAATGCTACCCATATCTCGCCGCCCGGCTTCGCTTCACGCCTTGCCACCGCCTGCCCGGCAGTCCGCAGTCTTTCCATGGCTTCAACGTCGCTATCCAGCATCGTCACCAGACTGCTCATCCTGGAATCCTCCAGAGCACCTCGGAAAACCGCAGAAGGCTGAACCACAAACAAATCTTTCCCCGCCACCCGACACATCCGGATCAACAGGGCGAGCCGACCGAGACCCGAGCTGTCGATGAACGCAACCCTCGATGCATCCAGAAAGACAGCCTTGTCCACAAGCTCCGGCAAGGGCGCGCCCTCGAGTTCCGACTTTCTCAACTCACCCGCCCAGATCAGCCGCGTCACTTGCAGGGCCGCGGGCCGGAGAGGAGGAGGGTTGAGTTGGGCAAGTTCCAGAGCCCCTCGCCGACGTTGCGACCATGCCTGCACCAGCGCCGCGCGGACGAGGAAAACCAGGTCATGCCCATACCGCTTGGCCAGGCGCGAAGGATTCCCCGCCATCCGCCAGAACCACTCAAGCCCGGTTTTCTGCATCCATCGCGGCGCACGCTTCTGCTTGCCAGTGATGAAATCCAGACTCGCCCCCACGCCGATGCTCAGGGGGATCCCGCATTCCCGGTGGTGTGCGTAAATCCAGCGCTCCTGCTTCGGGCATCCCAGACAGGCCAGCAGAAGCTTGGCCCCGCTCGCACGCATGCGTTCGCATAAAGCTTCGTTATCCCACTCGATCACCGCGCCAAACGGCGGCGAATCCACCCCCACCACTTGCAGTCCGGGATAGCGTTCCTCCGCAATCTTTTTCGCCTCGATCAAGGTCTCAAGATCACTGCCAAAGAAATAAACCGGCAGCCCTTCCCGACCACAGATCTCAAGCAATCTCGGCACCATGTCCGACCCCGCCACACGCTCTCTCAAGGCCTGGCCGAAAACCTTCGACAGCCACACCAGCGGCATGCCATCGCAAACCACCCGATCCGCGAAAAACACAATCTTTCGCAAGTCGGCATCCGCGTAGGCCTGGGTCGTGAAATCCACATTCGCCGTCACCAGGTAACGGCTCTCCCCGCCCTTCATCGCCTCACGGCAGAAATCGAGGGTTTCCTCAAGAGTTGTGTCATGAAAGGGCAGGCCTAACAGGACAGTCATCGGCGGTTCGCTGTGGGTGGCATTCATGACAGTCATGACAATAGGGCTTCAAGGCGCCCGGCAAGACGCTTGCCCAAGGCCCTCCAAGTGTAGGTTTCCAGGATCTTCGCCCTGCCCGCGGACCCATGTTGTTGTCGAGCCTGCGGCTCATCGGCATATCGCAGCATCGCCGCCGCAAAATCCTCAGGACGGTCGGCCAGCAAAAGATGCCGATCATGATCCAACTCCAGACCCTGCGCCCCGAGCGTGGTGGAAACCACCGGATTCGCCATCGCCAGGCCCTCCGCGATCTTCAGACGCGTCCCTCCGCCGATCCGCAGCGGCACGATCTGCATCCACGCTTTCTGATAGTAAGGTCGAACATCCGGCACCTCCCCCACAAACTCAACTCCGGGCAGTTTCGCATAAGACCGCACCTCCGACGTCGGGTTCTTTCCCACCAGAATCACCCGGAAGTCCGGACGGGCTTTCATCACCAAAGGATGAATCTCGTGGAAGTACCAACCCAACCCGTCGGTGTTCGGCGTGTAATCGAGTGCCCCGCAAAAAAGGGCCGATGGCTCCGAGGTCGCCGCAGGAGGCCATTGTGTGGCATCGAAAAATTCCACATTCGCCCCATTCGCCAGCACGAAGATCTTTTCGGTAGGTCCGAGTTTTCCTTCCAGAAAGCTCCGATCATCCGGACCACAGACGACGGTCAGCGCCAACTCCCGCCTCACTTCACGCTCAAGACGGGCGATCTTCGACAGATTCTCCGCCGCCTTGAGCCGCTCCCACCAGCCATGCTTGAGGGTCTGCATGACCTCGGTCTGATAGAGCCAATCCACCCTGCTCCGGTCCATGACCCGTGCCGGATGATCGGGAAACAGCTCCTTCACATAAGGCCAGAGGACGAGGTCACAGAAATCAATGATGTCATAGCTGTGACCCGCGGTGAATTCATGCAGCGATTGCAGGACCTTTTCCGACCACCAATGACGCACGGTCACAGGAAGCGGATGCCATAAGCGATCGGTCAGAAAGGGTGCCCAAGGCACGTTCTGAAAAGGCTCGAAACGTACCCGTCGGCAAAAGCCCTCGAATCTCGCCAGATGATCCGCATCCCCGGGCTCCGATGACAGGCAGAAAAGATCCACCTCAAAATGCCGCGCCAGTTCCTCGGTCAGATGATAGACACGCTGATAGGTTCCTCGCATCAGCGGATACGGCACATAGGGCAGGATGACCAGGACACGTTTCATGGCTTCAGGCGTAATAAGACCACCATTTCTGATAGACCGTTTCCCAACTCTTCAATTCGGAGACCTCGTCTTGAGGCGATGGCAGAAATTTTGCAGCATCTGCAATGCCGCCCGGTGTGAGGCCCAACAGACAGGGCAGCGCCCGCATCAGTGCGGCACGTGGATAATCGCCGACCGGACGCAGGCAGGCACCGCGCTTGAATCGATCCCTCAGGGCCAGCGCCAGATTCCGCATCAGACCCGAGTCGCGGAGAATCCTTGGCAGGGAAAGATAGCCCGTGAAGTCCTTCAGCTCCATCCCAAGACGCCTTGCTTCCGCCGCCAGATAAACTTCTTTCCACGCCGCCACGAGGTCCACCGATTCCGCCCGCAGTTCCTCCCACGAAGGCCCCTTGGAAAAAGGCCGGAACTTGAATTCCACCCCTTCGGCATGCCAGGCCAGGATCTTTGCCGCGTCACCCGGGAGCGGAATCCCCGCCAGTCGCCGCCCCCGTTCACGACATTCCGAGGTGTATTTCCCGTGCAGGCAAAGCCAGGCATCTCCCAGTGCCAGCTTCAGCTTGGCATGATTGCGGATCACAAAGCCCCGCGAATCCTCCTGGCCCATGCGGCAGCGTGCATAAAACATCCCGCTCCCACGATTCCAAAGAAGACGCGTGGCCTCACTGGCATCAATCCTCGCAAAGTCCAATCCCGCCCTCATGGCACCGAGGAAACCCGCGTCTCCGGCCACCACCACATGTCCGGCCACCAGGTCGGCGAACATCATCGATTTCCCAGGGTCGCCGATCGATTCCGGCCGCAGACATTTGATTTCCACATCGATCCCCAGTCGCGGGCTTTCTACCTTTTCCACTCTCCGGCACCATTCGGTTAGAGCCGGGGAATCCGGGTCGGCATCAAAGAGGAAATAGTCCAGATCATTGGAAAATCCCGGCTCGTCACCATCCAGCATCACTCCGCCCTCGCCCCGCCCATAACCACCGCCAAGCACCAGCGCACCACTCCATCCCATCTCTTCGAAACCGCTCCGCACCCGGGCAAAATGATCCTCCAGCCTCGAAACGAGACTCGGATGATCGCCCTCGAAGTAGCGCGTCACGGCTGCCATGCATCCTCCTTACCGTCGCGGTTTCAAATCAAAGCTGCGGTGAACATGCATCATTTCGAGCTGCGTCATCACCTTCGCACCCACCCCGGAAAGTCTCACAGGCCGGCGATCCTCGGTGAGCAATTTGTTCACATGCAGGAAGGCCGCCACGCCGGAACTGTCCACGAACTCAAGGGCCGAACAGTCGATCTCCACCACCCCGTCACCCGCTGCCACCAGCGGCGCTACCTCCTCTCGGAAGGGCCCCACGTTGGAAACATCCAGACTCTCGGCCTCCAGTTTCAACAGAAGGAGACCCGGTGTATCGTTGCGCTTCGTTGTGATCATGGCTTCGCTCTTGCGTTTTCTCGGACCGTCGACCCGGCGCAGGTCCTGACTGAACCCCATTGGCCGCCCGAATCGCTCTTCCTGATAAAACCGAACGATATTTTCGGTTTCTTTACAATCACGAAAGCCTTACGTGATGACGTTGCTTTGTTTGCTTTCTATCCGGCGTCGGATAGTTTAGGAATCTTAACCATGAATATCGACCCGGCAGAATACTGGAGTCAGATCAATCAGGACGGCAGCATCGAGCGCTGGGGCCGCCGCGCCCGCAGGAAGATGGCCGTCTGGAATCTCGCCATCCTCGTCGCCCGCGCCCTCAAGCGCGGGCTCGACATCGTCGGCTCCCTCGGTGCCCTCATCGCGTTTTCACCGATCTTCCTGATGACCGCCCTGCTCATCAAACTGGAAGACCGCGGCCCGATCTTCTTCTGCCAAAAACGCGTGGGCACCGGTGGCCGCCATTTCGGGATGTGGAAATTCCGCTCGATGATCGTCAATGCCGACAAGGTCAAAGACCAGCTCCTCGCGGCCAACCAACACGGACAATCCGGCGTGACTTTCAAAATGAAAAACGACCCGCGGGTGACCAAGGTCGGGAAATGGATCCGCAAGCTCTCGATCGATGAGTTTCCCCAGTTCTACAATGTCCTGATCGGGGAAATGTCTCTTGTCGGTCCCCGCCCTCCCGTTCCGCGCGAGGTTGCCGAATACAAGTCCCTCCACCTCCGCCGCCTCCGCGTGAAACCCGGTATCACCTGCCTCTGGCAGATCGGCGGCAGGGCGGAAATCGATTTCGAAGGCCAGGTCCGTCTCGACCTCCAATACATCCGCTCGTCGAATGTGTTCTTCGACATCGTCATTCTCCTCAAGACCCTTCCCGCCGTGCTTTTCGGCAAGGGCGCATATTGAAATCCATACCTCGCCCCACCCATGTCCGACACTCTCGAACTGGTCCTGCCCGATTGGGGCGCGCTCGATACCGAAGCCCGCTCTCCCCTCCCCTTTGCCCTCTGGACCATCGGCGACCAATGCCTCCTTCACCACTGGCTCGATCACGCCGTCAATGAGGGCTTCACCGCCGTTCGCGTCCACGCCGCCGACCGCCCCGCCCAGGTTCGGCGGCTGTTGGAGGAGTCCACCCTCTGGCCGCTGAAACTGGAAACCGTTTCCATTCCGGCTGTTTCCGCCGCACCGGAAAGTGCCATCCTCGTCGATTGGCTCCCCGGCGAAACCCCGCCACCCGCCCCGCAAAATGGTTGGGAGCTCCTCGACCGCGCCGCAGCCATCGAGCGCCTCTGGCTGGATCGCCTTGCCGCAAGTCCCGACTTTGCCCTGATGAGCACCGGTTTCTCCTGCCGCATCCATCCGGAGGCAAAATTGAATCCACCCTATTTCATCGGCGACCACGTCCTCATCGGTCCCGGTTGCGAAATCGGTCCCCACGCCGTGATCGGTTCAGGATCGGTCATTTCAGGCGCCAACACGATCGCCCAGGCCTACCTCTCGGCCCGCTCTTTCGTCGGCCCGGTCACCGCCTTCGAAAACTGCCGCCTCGAACAGGGAGTTCTCTTCAATCTCAAACACCGCGCCCGACTCGATCACATCGAACCCCACCTCGTTTCCTCGCTCGACCGCAAGGGGCCTTCCGTTCCGCTCCGCGACCGAATCACCGCCCTGCGTCTTTATCTTCGCGTTGGTGGCTCCGGAAAAATCTCCGGCCATTTCACCACCTTCGATGGCCGACGCCTCCCCGGCTCGCCGGACGGCAGTTTCGCCAGTCGCATCGCCCTGCTGCCCCTCGTCTGGCGAGGCGAAATGCCTCTTCGCGGGATCCTTCCCCGAACCACAGCGCAACTCGATTCACTCCCGGCAGACTGGCGGCATGTCATCCGCCACGCCAACATCGGCGTCTTCTCTCATGCCGATGTCCTCGGCTGTCACAGCCCGGACGATCCCGAAGAGGCCATCCACGCCGTCTATCAGGCCGCTCTGCCACCCGAAGCTTTGACTGGTTCGATCGATTCCTTGATCCGCTCCCTGCACTCACGCGATTGGCCCGAACCCTCGCCCTCATGATGAGTCTTTCGGACATTTCCGCCACGGCCGCCGGAGTCGTGCGCCACACGCTGCCTGCGGAAATCTCACGGGTCGCCCCTCTGCGTGCCGCCTTCATGGAAACCCTGGCCAGCGGATCACTCGCAGAAGCCGAACTGCACCGCTGGGAACTCGTCTTCCAGGAATTGCTCGTCAATGCGATCTGCCACGGCGCCAAGGAAAATCGCTCGATGAATGTTTCGATCGAGTGGTCGATCACCCAGGATTCCATCACCCTTGCCGCCACGGATCCAGGTTCCGGTCCGTCCGATGAGGTGTTGGAACATCCACCGCTGCCCGACCCGGAGGCCCTTTCAGGTCGCGGCCTTTTCATCATCGCCGGATTTGCCGATTCCCTGAAATGGTGGCGTGGCCCCGCTGGATTCCGGTTCGAAGTCACCAAACACTATCCCGACCTGACCCTGAATCTCCCGGGAAATCAGGAACTCGATAGCGTGCTCGATGAGCTTTCGTCCTGCTACGAGAGCCTCTCGGTTTTCCACCGCCTCACCGAAAGCCTGATCGAAAGCGGCAATCTCCGTGATTTCATCGATCGCTCGCTCAGCGAATTCATCTCCCTTCACCCTCACGACAGGATCTTCATTCTCGGCTCCGCGACCATCCCCGCCGCCATCCGCCATACCCTCAGTCCTGCCGTGTGGTATGTCGATGCCGACGATTCCGGTCTCACCCTCCGCACGCTTGGCTCTTTCGCCCGGGAAACCGTCTGGGAAAACAGCGAGGACCTCGCCCGCCAGCACCCGGCCAATCCACCCCTCCGCACTCTCGGCGCGGGCTGCGTCTTTCCCATCGTGGCAGGCGACATCCACTTCGGTTCGCTCATCGTGCTGCGAAAACCCAGCGCACCCGAAACCCGCTTCCGCTCCCTCGGCACCCTCCGCACACTTGCCGACCTTTGCGGCATCGCCTGCGCCAACGCCCACCTCACCGGCATCCGCGATGCCACCCAGCGCGAACTCCGCGAATTCGAAATCGCGGTCGATATCCAAAGGTCACTCCTCCCCATCCTGCCACCGCCGCTCTCGAAGCATTGGTCGGTCTCCATCCACCAACAAAGCGCCCTCACCATCGCGGGCGATTACGCCATCGCCCGCACCGACCCCTCGGGAAATCTTGCCATCGCCATCATCGATGTGATGGGCAAAGGCGTCTCTGCCGCCCTTCTCGCCAGCGTTTTCCGCACGGCTTTTGAAATGTCCCTCCACATCCCGAATTCTGCCGGTATGCTGGAAACCATCAATCGCACCCTCTGCACCCAACTAGGCGACCTTACGATGTTCATCACCTGCGCCATCGCCCGCATCGATGCCGCCACCCGCACTCTCGATCACGCCTCGGCCGGCCACTGCCCGACCTTTCTTTACGACCGGGAAGGAAACAGGAATTTCCTTCGACCCTCCGGCCCGCCGCTCGGCATCGTCGCCGATACCGTTTACACCGCGGACTCCATTCCGCTCCGTGGTGGTGAGCGCGCGGTGTTCATCTCGGATGGATGCTACGAATGGAACCGCTCGGCCCCCGTCTCCGCGTGGGAAGAATTTGTCGGCTTCATCGATTCCCATCGCAGCACTCCGGCAGCCGAGCTTTGGGAAACACTCCTCTCACGCATCCAGCATCATCACGGCAGCGCCCTTGATGACGACTGCACTCTCATTACTCTCGATCTTCCATCATGAAAAGGGTCCTCGTCGCCGAAGATGATTTTGTCATCTCGAAACTCTATCAGATCCATTTCCGCCGCAATGGGATCCACGGCGTGTTTCACAACACCGGCGCCGGAGTCATCGAAAGCGCCCGCCAAGAGCGCCCGGCTCTGGTGATCCTTGATGTCGAACTTCCCGACCTCGATGGCCCCCACGTGATGAGGGAACTCCGCCAGATTCCCGGATGTGAAAACATTCCCGTGATCTTCGTCACCGGCCGCGCCACCCCTGAAGTGGTGGAAAAACTCCGTCAGGAAGGCGCGAGCGAAGTCTTCGGAAAGCCGTTCTCACCTCTCCACCTGCTTCAACTGATCCGTCAGCTCACGTCCGCAGAGCCTCCATGAAACCAAGGGTCGACATCTTCATCTTCGCCGATGCGCTCGGCTGGCAGATCGCCAGTCGTCGCGGCTTTGCCGATGACCTGCTGCCCGTCCGCAACCGCTGCGAGACCCTGCTCGGTTATTCGTCCACCTGCGATCCCACCATCCTCACCGGCGCACTCCCGGTCGATCACGGCCATTTCTCGTTCTTCATCAAGTCTCCCGGTCCCTCGCCCTTCGCCAATCTCCGCCCGCTCGGCATCCTCCCGGAAATCGTCGCCGGCCACCACCGCGTCCGCAACAAGGTCTCCAAAGCCCTCGCCCGCAAACTCGGCTACACCGGCTATTTCCAACTCTACAGCGTCCCCTTTTCCAAGCTTCCCTATCTCGATTATTCAGAGAAAAAGGACATCTACGAACCCGGCGGCATCCGCGGCGGACAGACCACGATCTTCGAACACTGGCAGGCGTCAAGGAAACCCTGGGTCCGCTCGGATTGGCGGAAATCGGATCCCGAAAACATCGCCCAAGCCCGCTGGGAAATCGATCAGGGCCAGGCCGAATTGATCTATCTCTTCACCGCCCGCCTCGATGCGGTGATGCATCGCTACGGCGTCGATCACCCGGAGGTCGATGCCGCTTTCGATGAATTCCACCGCCATCTCCGCGACCTCGCCGACCTCGCCTCGCGCCGCTATCGCGACGTCCGCATCCATCTTTTCAGCGATCACGGCATGGCCGATGTCCACACCTGCTCGGACCTCCTCCCGCGCTGGAACAAGCTCGGCTTGAAATACGGGCGCGACTACATCGCCGTCTGGGATTCCACCATGGCCCGCTTCTGGTTCCACGATGAGAAATCCCGCGCCACCGCCACCGCCTGGCTCGCCGAACAAAAGGATGGCGAGATCCTAACAGATGAGCGGCTCCGGGGATACGGCTGCCTGTTTCCCGATCGCACCTACGGCGAGTTGTTTTATCTCCTTCCCTCCGGTTCGCTCTTCGTGCCCTCCTTCCTCAACCAGCGCAAGGTCACCGCCATGCACGGCTACGCCCCGGAACATCCGGACAGCGCCGCCGCCTGGCTCTCGAACACGGAAACCGCCCCCGTCCGCGCGCTCACCGATATTTTCCCGGTGATGAAATCCGCCGCCCAAGCATGACACCACCGCCTAACAACACCCGCATCCTGCATGTGCCGCGTCGATTCGCCATCGACGAATGGGGCGGCACGGAAAGTGTCATCTTCAATCTCTGCCGCCAGCAACAAGCCCTCGGCCTGCGCCCGGAAATCCACACCTCCCGCGCCCTCGCCCCTACGCCCGCCGAAGTCTGGCGGGACATCCCCATCCGCCGCTACCGCTACTGCTACCCCTTCCTCGGCCTCTCGCCGGAAGACATCCACGCGCTCGACAAAAAAGGCGGCAATCTCCTCTCACTCGACCTCTTCTTCCATCTCCTCGCCGCGCGCGACGTCCGCCTTTACCACGCCCACGTCCTCAAACGCATGGGCGGCGCCGTCCTCACCGCCGCACGACTCCGCAAAAAACCTTTCGTCGCCACCCTCCACGGCAATGTCTTCGATGTCCCGCCCGCCGAAGCCGCCTCCATCGTCGAAGCCCAGCAAGGCCACTTCGAATGGGGCAAACCCTTCGGCGCGCTGTTCCGCTCGCGGCATTTGTTAGAAGATGCGGACGCCGTGCTCTGCGTCGGTTTCTCCGAATACGAAAAAGCCCGCGAAGCCCTCTCCCACGACCGCGTCCATCACCTGCCCAACGGCGTCACGCCCGAATCCTTCGCTCATGGCGACCGCGCCGCCGGCCGCGCCCACCTCGGCTGGCCACAGGACGCCACCGCCTTCGGCTGCCTTAGCCGCATCGATCCCCAGAAAAACCAACTCCTGCTCGTCGATGCCTTCGCCGCCTTCGCCGCCCGCCATCCGGAACGGAATCCGCGCCTCCTGTTAGGCGGACCGATCACCGCCCCGGATTATCACCGGCAGATCCTTGATGCCATAGCCCGTCATGGGATCGGCGCACTGGTCACTCTTCATCCGTCCGTCGAAGCGGAATCGAAACTCCACCGCGACCTCCTCGCCGCGCTCGATGCCTTCGTCCTTCCCTCTCGCCACGAACCCTTCGGCATCGTCGTCCTCGAAGCCTGGGCCGCCGGACTTCCAGTGATCGCTGCAGAGGTCGGCGGACTCCGCCAACTCGTCACCCACGACCGCGATGGCCTGCACTTCCCCTCCGGTGATGCCCCCGCGCTCACCGCCGCCATGGAGAAACTCCACTCCCATCCCGATTTCCGCCACTCCCTCGCCGCCGCCGGACATGCAAAAATGACCGCCCAATACACCTGGAAAGCCGTCAATGCACGGCTTGAGGAAATCTATCAACTCGCCGAACAACGCCACCGATGAATCCCCTGCCCACCGCCGTCTCCGTCGTCATGCGCAGCTTCAACGAAGCCTGGGCCATCGGCGATACCATCCGCCAACTCTTCGCCCAGGACTTCCCCGGGGAAATCGAACTGATCGTCATCGATTCCGGCTCCAGCGATGGTTCCATCGAAATCATCCAACAGTCCGGCCGCGCCCGCCTGATCCAGATCCCCCTCGGCACCTATGTTCCCGGGGTCGTGCTCAACCAAGGCGCCCGCGAGGCATCGCACGATTGGATCATCTATCTGAATGCCGATGCCACCCCGGTCGGCACCGACTGGCTCGTCAATCTCCTCCGCCCCTGCCTCGACAACCCGAAATTCGGTGCCGGCTTTTCCCGCCAGATCCCACGCCCGGACTGCAAGGCGGTCTTCGCCCATGATTACGACCGCTGCTTCGGCCCCGAACGTGAGTCGAAGGATTGGGACCACTTCTTCAGCATGGTCAGCTCCATCACCCACCGCTCCATCCTCGATAAGGTTCCCATCCGCGAGGACCTGCAATACGCGGAAGACGACGAATGGACCCGCCGACTCGTCGATGCCGGATATGATATCATTTTCGCCCCGGATTCGATCGCGATGCATTCGCACAACTACACGCTGAAGCAGTCCTACAAACGCTCCTTCGGTGACTCGAAGGCCATGGCCGCCACCAGCGATGTCCCGCCGCGCAATGTCAACTACCACTATTTCGTCGGGCTCGGACTCGTGAAAGACACCATCCGCGATGCGAAATGGTGCCTCCGCCACGGAAAAATCACCGGCATCCCCTACGCCATCGCCACCCGCCTCGCCCAGCGCCTCGGCCGCCGCGATGGCTACCATGCCGGCTGGCAACACTATCAGCGCGGATCATGAAAATCCTCGTCATCACCAATCTCTATCCACCTCACGAAATCGGCGGCTACGAACTCCGCTGCCGCGATGTCTGCACCCGCCTCGCCGCGTGGGGACATGACATTCACATCCTCACCTCGGACCATCACGTCGCCGGACGCGAGACCCCCGCCGAACCGCAGGTCAACCGCAGCCTCCGCATTCATGGCATGTACGGCCACCCATGGCTGCCCATCCACCAACTCCACGCACTCGAAAAACACAACCACCTCGCCCTGCAAAAGGCCATCGATTCCATCCGCCCCGACGTCATCCACGTCTGGAACATGGGCGGCATTTCGAAATCCCTCCTGCTCCGCCTCGAAGCAGGAAACATCCCGGTGGTTTATGATATCTCCGATCACTGGATCGCCCGCAGCCTCCGTGCCGATGTCTGGCTTTCCTGGTGGAACACGCCGATCTCCACCGCCGCATCGCTTGTCCGCGCTTTCCTGACCGCCTCAGGAATCCGCCGAAACCTCAGCTTCACCACCCCCACCGCATCCTGGGACACGCTAAGCTTCCGTCATATCTATTTCTGCAGTGCCTTCATGCGCGACCTCACCGCCTCCAAGGGCTGGCCGGTGAAACATGCCGGTGTGATCCATTGCGGCATCGAGTCCTCCGCCTTCACCGTCAAAACCGATCACTCGAGTTTCACGAAACTCCTCTGGGTCGGCCGACTCGCCGAAGACAAGGACCCGCTCACCGCCGTCCGCGCGCTCCACGCCGCCCATCGCCAGGGCCTCACCCACCTCACGCTCGATCTCTATGGCCATGGCGATGCCGCCTACGTCGCCAGCATCGATGCCGAAATCGAAAGCCTCGGCCTGACCCAACACATCCGCCGCAAGCTCGCCCCCGCTGCGGAAATGCGCGGGCTTTACTCGCAATACGACGCCCTGCTCTTCACCTCGAACTGGGGCGAACCCTTCGCGCTCACGCCCCTCGAAGCCATGGCTTCCGGCCTTCCCGTCATCACCTCGCTCGATGGCGGCCAACCCGAACTCGCTCGCGATCGCGAGAATTCCCTCATCGCCGAAGCCGCCAATCCCGAACTCTACGCCACCCGCATCGCCGAACTCGCTGCCGATCCCGCCCTGCGCGCCCACATCGCCGCCACCGGACTCGATGAAGTCCGCCGCCGTTTTGATATCGATCCCATTTCCCGCCAGATCGAAGCATTCCTCAGCGCCGCTCTGAAAGCCAAATCATGAGCACCGCCAGTCAGAACTGCGCCTCTCCAAGGATCATCGCCATCACCGGCGGCAGTGGTTCGGGAAAATCCTATCTCGCCCGCCAACTCCACGACGCCCTCGCACCCCAAGCCATCATCCTCACGCTCGATCACTTCTATCTCGATCTCTCCCACCTCCCGCACGAAGAGCGCGAACTCGTGAACTTCGATGACCCCGCCGCCATCGATTGGCCGAGCGTTGAAGCGGCCCTTAACCAACTCCTCTCGGGAAAATCCGCGAGCATTCCCGATTACGATTTCACCACTCACACGCGGACCCCGAATCCCCAAACTCTCGCCCCCGCCCCTTTCATCGTCCTCGAAGGCCTGTGGCCGCTTACCCGTTCCGCGATTCGCGAGATATGCCATCTCTCGATTTTCGTTGATTGCCCGGACGAGACCCGTTTCGCCCGCCGCCTCGCCCGCGACACCAGTGAACGCGGCCGCAGCGCCGCCTCGGTCCAGCGTCAATATGAAGAGCAGGTCCGCCCCATGCACGATCTCCATGTGCAACCGCAGATCCACCTCGCGGACATCACGCTCACCTCGCCGTTCGGCGATGAGGAAATCTCCGCCATTCTCAACCGACTCCGCCCCATCCCGGCATGAAAGTCCTTTTCTACGATGACAGCCCGGTCTTCGGCGGCCACCAGGTGATGAGCCTGTTAGGCTTGGAGGCGGTTTTGTCCGCTTCATCAGAACCCGTCATCTTCCTCGCCACCGCTTCGAATTCCCGACTCATCGAGAAACTCCGGGAAATGGCCACCCGCCACCCCCACCTGAAAGCCGTCGAGATCCCCTGGCATTCTTCGAAACTCGAAGGTCCCCTCAATCGACTCCTCCCCTCCCGCTCCCGCAATCTTGCCACGATGTTCCGCGAAATCGGCGCCGACCGCATCATCGCCATCCAGGGAAACATCGAACACTCCTCCCTCGCCCTGCTCGCCGCACGCCGTGCCGGAATTCCCTGCGTGAGTTACATCCCCGTCCCGCACTCGAATGCCGAAATGGGTGCAAAACTCGGGGCCTTTCGCGACCTGTTTTGCACGCACCTTTTCACCCTCCCGGATCGCTTCATCACGATCACCGATGAAATGGCCCGCATGCTTCGGGCCCGCGGTGCCACCGCACCCATCGATATTGTTTACAATGGCATCGATACCGCCCGCTTCCAACCCGGCGACCGCAACGCCGCACGCGCCGAACTGAATCTGCCCGCCGACAAGACCCTGCTTGGCATCATCGGTCGACTCGAATTCCGCCAGAAACAACAACACCTGCTCGTCGAAGCCGTCGCCAGCGATCCCGACCTCGCCGTCCGCTGCCATCTGGTTTTCGCCGGCGATGGCCCCGATGCCGGAAATCTCCGCGGGCTCCTCGACACCCACCGACTCTCCGGCACCGTCCTCCCCTGGTGCGATCCCGCCCGACTCTATCAGGCACTCGATGCCGTCATCATCCCCTCGCGCTACGAAGGCCTGCCGCTGGTCATGCTCGAAGCCCTCGCCTCCGGCACCACCGTCCTCGGCAGCGATCGCGATGGCATGAAAGACCTCCTTCCCGCCGGGCAGCGTTTCACACCGAACGACCCCGCCGCCCTCGCTCGGGCCCTTTCCGACTTCCTGAAATCCGACTGCCTCGCCGCCGATCCCAGCCTCGTTTCCCGCGTCCGCGAAACGATGTCCTTGGCCGCCTTCAATCGCAGTTTCGCCGCTTGCATCCAAGGTTCAAACCCCACATACTTAAGCCATCCAAAATAATTTCGATCACCCTGCCGGACCACCCGCCACCTCCTCCGGAGTCGATGTGGGCACCGATCCCGCAGCGGAATCCGATTCCCCGGTTTCCGCAGGGTCGCCGCGTTTTCGTTTCCCGCTGCCCTTCGATCCCATCCGCCTCCTCGCCGGAGTCCTCACCCGCTGGCCATGGCTCGCCGCCGCCGCCATCGTCTTTGGCAGCATCGGTGCCTTCATCGGCACCCGCCTGACCGATCCCTCCTACGCCCTCTCCGCCTCCCTCATCAAACGCCGTGTCCCGCAAACCGTGCAAACCTCGGAAACCGGCCAGGCCTTCCGCCCGGTGGACCTGAATGACGCCACCCTCCTCGCCACCCTCCTCGCCAACGAACCTCTCGACCTCGCTTTCAAGCGCGCCAACAACGGCGTGTCTCCCGGCCAGCAACGCTCCCTTGTCGAAGCCGCCCAACTCGAAGGCACCGATATCTTCTACATCACCTATCATTCGCCGGTCAGCCCCGACGATGCCATCGCCTTCACCACGATCTGGGCAGAGGAAATCAACGCCTACACTCAACGCCTCCAACAATCGGAAGCCCGGGAAGTCCGAACCATCCTCGAAAAGGAAGTCGCCGACATCCGCGCCCAACTCGATGCCGTGAACGATGAAATCATGAATTTCTCGAAAACCACCGGCTACCTCGGCGGCGATGCCCAGGTCTCCGCCGTGCTCGGGAAGTTATCACAAATCGAACTCGATCTCGAAGCCGCCCGCAACACGGTCAAAGCCAAACAAAGTCAGATCGAAAACCTCACCGCCCAAATCCGCCACCAGAGCCCCATCGAACTCCAACTCAAAACCGCCCGCGAGGAACTCGCCAACCTCCGTGCCACCTACACCGATGCCAATCCCCTGGTGCAGGCGAAACTCCAAAGCATCGAATACCTCGAAACCCAGATCGCCGAACTCGACAAGGACGCCGATGCCGACCTCGAACCCTTCACCGGCACGCCACTCGGCAACCAGATCTACCTTTCCATCATCGGACTCCGCAATGAGCTGTTAGAAGCTCAGAACCGGGTTGCCTCCCTTGAAAAACAACATCAGGAAACCGCCGCGCGCCTCAAGGAGTTTCCAGCCATCGTCAGTGGATATGAAGCACTCATCAAAAAGCGCGAGTCCCACATCGAAGGACTTTCGCTGATGAGCAACCGACTCAAGGAAGCCGAGATTTTCGCATCGGGCGCACCCGGATACTGGCAGGTCTTCCAAGCACCCGACCCGCGGGCCATCATTCCCTCATCCATGGTCAAGAAGCCCGCCATGCTGGGCGTCGCCGGTGCCGCGGCAGGCACCGGACTCGCCATTCTTCTGACCCTCCTGCTCACCCACCGCACCTCCCGTCGTTCCATCCTCGAATGCTGCGCGGCCACTCACGCTCCGCTCATCACCGCTCTTCCCACCGAATTCGAAGAAGACGCCCGCGCCGCCATCCAGCATTTCTGGATCACTCACCTTGCCCCACGTCTCAGCTCCGGCTCACCTGTGCTTTTCTGGACCACCGCCTTGGACTCCGCCGAAGAAAGACGCCTCTGGACCATGCTTGCCGATGCCGCCGCCCTCGATACTGGCGAAGCCCTCCAGGTGCTTGATCTAACACCCGATGACCTTTGGCCCACGGACACGTCGGTCACGAACTTGAAGTGGCAAAAAGATACGCCACCCCTTTCCGCCACCGTCCTTCGCGCATCATCACTGCCGTCCGGGAAAATCCGCGCCAGCCTTGCGGATGTCGGACATTGGATCGCGGTCGTCGCCGGGCAGAAAGACTCCCTCGCCCGCGCCCGCCGCCATCGACCCCTCACCGACACCTATCTCAATGCCTGCGGCGGCACCATCGCCTGGACCGAACGCCCCCAAGGCATCATCCGCCAGACGGCCGACCACCTGTCCACCTTCCTCGCCCGGCGCTTTTCCTGATATCTGATCGCTCATCGCCATGTCACTCCGCCACGCCACCTCTTTCCTCTTCTCCTGCCTGCTCCTCATGGCGCATGCCGAGGAAAGCCCGGCACCGCCCAAATCCGGCAGCACCCCGGGAAACCAGGCACCCTCTTCCGCCGTCTCGTGGCGGACAAGATATGAACTTGGCCCCGGCGATGTGATCAATTTCTCGCTCTTCGGCCGACCCGAACTCGACCGCCCCGGATTCCGCATCGCGCCCGATGGCACGGTCTCCTACCTCCAGGCCCAAAACGTCAAGGTCGCCGGACTCACCCTCGATGAAGCCCGCGTCGCCATCGAACAGGCCCTCACTTCGAATTTCCGCTCGCCCCGCGTCATCATCACCCCTCAGGAGGTCGGCTCGAAACGCTTCAGCATCCTCGGCAAGGTCGTCAACAAGGGCGTCGTCACTCTCGAACGCCCCATCACCCTCGTTGAAGCCATCGCCAATGCCGGCGGCATCGAAACCGGACTCTTCGAACAAAACACCGTCGAACTCGCCGATCTCGACCGCTCCTTCGTCTCACGAAACGGCCAACGCCTGCCGGTCGATTTCAAGAAACTCCTCCACGACGGCGACATGCGGGAAAACATCGAGATCGAACCGAACGATTTCATCTACGTCGCCTCCACGGTGAACAATGACTACTACGTCCTCGGCGCGGTGGTGAACCCCGGCGTCCAAGGCCTCACGCCGGATGCCTCGGTGGTCGCGGCAATCTCCCGTCGCGGCGGTCTCACCGAACGAGCTTGGACCGACCGCGTGCTCGTCGTCCGCGGCAGTCTGTCCGATCCGAAGACCTTCGTCGTGCCCCTCAAGGACATCCTCGCTGCAAAAAGCAACGATTTCAAACTCCAGCCCAAGGACATTGTGTATATCTCCGAACGCCCCTGGGCCGATGCCGAGGACATCATGAAACTCGCCCTTTCCGCCTTCGTCACCGCCGCCACTTCCACCTGGGTGAACCTGAATGTCGATCCGATCATCTCGCCACCGTGATGTTCCCATCTCTTCCACGATTGCTTGCCATCCTCCTCTGGCCCCTGCTGGTGCTGTCCTGCACCCAGGACATTCCGGACTCGCAGTTCGATGCGCGCAAAACTCCGGTGGCCGCGCGTGATCTCACTTTCAAGAACATCAACATCCGCCGCACGCCCGACCGCTCACTGCTGAAGGCCCCCGATGAAACCTACATCCTCGGCCCCGGCGACATCCTCGAAATCGAAATCGCCGAAGTCCCCGGCACCCTCGCCCGAACCTTCGTCATGCCCGATGGCATGGTTTACTACAATCTCGCCGGCGGCGTTCACGCCGAAGGCCTCACCCAGGCCCAGTTTGGCAAGAAACTCGAAGAAGCCCTCTCCAAGGACTACACCCGGCCACTCGTCAATGTCAGCCTCGTCGAAGTCCACTCCCGCCGCTTCTGGATCCTCGGCCGCGTTTTCAAACCCGGCCTCTACCCGCTCCGCCAGCCGACGACTCTGTTAGAAGCGGTTTCACAAGCAGGCGGTCTTTTCACCTCGCGTTTCTCCGGCACCACCGAGGAACTGGCCGACCTTTCCAAAAGCGTCGTCATCCGCGATGGCGACATCCTGCCGGTCGATTTCGAGAAACTCATCCGCAATGGCGACACCTCACATAACATCTATCTCCGCCACAACGATTACATCTATCTTCCCTCCGCCACCACTTCCACCGTCCTCGTCCTCGGCGCGGTCGCCGCACCCCAAGCGGTGCCTCACAAGGACTCACTCACGCTCATCGACTGCATCGCCCAAAGCAAGGGCCCCGCAAAAGACGCGCACCTGACCGAGGTCGTGATCGTCCGCGGTTCTCTCGACAAACCCGCCGCCTCCGTCGTCAATCTCAAGGCCATCCTCACCGGCAAGGAAACCAATGTCCTCCTCCAACCCGGTGACATCGTCTGGATTCCGCGCCGCCCGCTCGGACTGCTGGAAACCACCGTCAAACTCATCTTCCAGGATGCCGCCCGCACCGTCGCCGTTGGCGAGGGCGCCCGCGCCGCCGGAGGCAATCAAGACCCCGTCATCACCATTCCGGTCACCTCACCCTGAACCCGCATCCGCCATGGCCCCTCAAGCCCCAGCCAGCGATCATCCGCTTTCCTCAGGCCAGGCCGCCATGTGGGCCACCACGCAGGCTCGCGGCGGGGGATGTTACATCGAACAAATCCTCGTTCGCTTCACCACCCCTCCCGATGCTGCTGCGCTCGAAAAAGCATGGATTGAAACGGTGGCCCAAATCCCAGTCCTGCGCGTCGTCATCACCGACCGCAGCGCCCGCCTGACCGGATCTCACCAACATCCATGGATCAACCATGAGGCCGCTTTTCCCGATGAGTTCTCGGAGTTGTTAGAAAAGGACCGCCGCACACCCTTTCCCGCCAACCTCACTCCCTCGCGCTGCCAATACTGGCCCAAGTCCGGGGTGATGCTATGGACCGTCCACCACGCCGTCCTCGATGGGCGCTCGATGACTGCCATCCTGCGCCATTTCCTGCTCCATTTCGTCGGCACCGATCCCGGCCCGGCACCGGTGTGGCCCGGCTGCCTTGCCACCGATCCTGCGCAATCCACCGCCGCCCGCGATGGTCTCTCCGCCCACGCACCTGCCCCGCGCGAGGACGAGGAACCGCTCATCTGGTCACCCGGAAAACCGACACCCGATGAAATCCCCTGGTATGTCCGCCTGTCGATTGCCCCTGAATTGTTAGATCGACTCCGGCCCCTCGCCGCCGAACTCTCCACCACACTCCACGGCATCGTCCAATGGGCTTGGGGATGGACGCTCGCCCGCATCGGCGGATACGACCACAGCATTCTCGGCGTTGTCCGTTCGGCCCACTGGTCGCTGCCGTCCGATCAGGCATCCGCCGGCTACCTGATGGCCACCCTGCCCATCCCCACTCGGGCCGATGGCACCCTCACCCTCGGCGAGGCCATCCGCCACTACCGCGAAGCCGTCCTCGCCATCCGCGATTTCCCCCTCGCCGATCCCCGTGAAGCCGCCGCCGCCCTCGGTCGCCCCGCCTCCCACCTCTGGGACTCGGTGATCATGACGGAGAACCACTCGCTCGAAGAATCCGTCAGGCCCCATCTCCCGCCCGGGCTCATCGATTCCATCACCATCCACGAGCGCACCGGCGAACCCCTCACCGCCTCCGCTTGGCTCGGCGCGCAAGCAGCCATCGAACTCGAGGCAATGCCCGGCCGTTTCTCTCTAACAGCCACCCGCCATCTCGCCGCTTCCTGGATCAAGGCGCTCGAACTCATCGCCACCCACCCGCCGGGAACCCCGCTCGCCTCGCTCGATCCGCTTTGCGATGAATGCCTAGCCACTCTCAGCAACCACGAATCCGGCGGACCCGCCCTCGCCAGCGATTTCGGCGGAATCTGGCAGGCTTTCACCGCCTCCGCCACCCGCCATGCCGAAGGCCCCGCGCGTTTGCGTCACGGGAAAATCACCACCTATCGGGATCTAACAATCGAGGCCGAGTCGCTCGCCGCCTCTCTCGCCGCCCAAGGCGTTTCCCGCGGCGACAGCGTGGCCTCGCGGCTCGATGACCGTGGCCACGCCGCCACCGTCGTGCTCGCCTGCGCCCGGCTTCAGGCGGTTTACATGCCCTTCGATGCCGATGTCCCGGCCGACCGCCTCGCCGCCATGATCCGCATC
>JALOTY010000113.1 GCA_025457665.1 Akkermansiaceae bacterium
CGGGCCAGGGTCTCAGATTTTCCAAGGCCCACGCATCGGTTGGGAAATCAAGGCGTTGGCTTCGGGGTCATCGAATTGCAGCGTCTTGGAGTCGAATTTCAGGTTCTTGTTCAGGCGGTGGGAGATCACGGCCATGTTGAGCATGGTGGTAGACCAGAAGCCATTGTCTTCATTGAGGGCGAACTTCTTGCGGGTCCGGACGCACTCGTGGAAATCGATGTTTTGCGGCGGCGGTTCGGGCAGGGCCATGACCTTCTTGCGGAAGTCGGGGATGTCCGACTCGAAACCGGCGAGAATCTTCCCTTTCGGTCCCTCGATGTAAGCGGCGTTTTTGTCGCGGTTCTCGCCATCGAGGATGATCTTGCAGCCATCGGCATAAGTCAGCTCGATCCTGCGGAAGGAACCGATCGCATCCTTGTCCTGCGGATCGGCATCGATTTCCACCGACACGGGAGCTTCGCCATCCTTGTTGAGGAGGTATTGGACCGGATCGAGATAGTGCTGACCCATGTCTCCGAGACCACCGCCATCGTAATCCCAGTATCCGCGGAAGGTCTGGTGGGTGCGGTGGTGGTTGTAGGGTTTCATGGGTGCGGGGCCGAGCCAGAAATCATAATCGAAGTGCTCGGGGACCGGTTCCACGGGCAGATTGGTTTTGCCGGACCACATGAATTTCCAATCGAACCCGGTGGTCGCGGAGACCGTGACCTTGAGCGGCCAGCCGAGCATGTCGCCCATGATCGCGCGTTTCATGAGGGCGACCGGAGCCTTCATGCCGTAGAAGCCGGCCTGGAAACGGAACCAGGTGTTGATGCGGAAAATGCGTTCGTGTTCCTGCACCGCCTTGGCAACGGCGACGCCCTCACCGATCGTGCGGGTCATCGGCTTTTCGCACCAGATGTCCTTGCCGGCCTTGGCCGCAGCGATGGACATGAGCCCGTGCCAGTGCGGCGGGGTGGCGATGTGGACGATGTCGATGTCCTCGCGGGCGATGAGTTCGCGGAAATCGTGATAGCCTTTGACGCCTGCCTTTTCGCCACCGGCATCGTTCATGCGTTGTTCGAGGTGCTTGCGGTCGACATCGCAGAGGGCCAGCAGCTTGCCGGGCATGGTGAGGTGGGAGGAGGAAATGCCACCACAGCCGATGATGCCCTTGGTGATGACCTCCGACGGCGGAGTCTGGCCATTGAGTCCGAGCACGCGGCTCGGCACGATCTGGATAGTGGCAAGGGCGGCAAGGCCCTTGAGGGATTGACGGCGGGTCAGCGATTTCATGCGTGTGTTAGATTCTGTTAGAAAAGTTCGGGAAAGTGCTTCAATCGGAGCTTGCGGCGGAGTCATCGGCATCCGCCTTCACCCGATCCCAGAAGCACAGGGCGAAGACGATCATCACGGCGGCGGCGAGGACCATGGGGAAGACCCAGTAGGTTTTCCATGCCTCCATGTTGGTGGTGATGAGGGTGGGATCGATGCCGTCCGGGTAGCCTTTGCCGAACATTCCGGTGAGGGATTCGAGGGTGGATTTCGCCGGTGCTCCGGCGTTGGCGTCCTTGATGGCATTGACCAGATCCGCCGCGGGCGGGGTGCCGTAGGTGGTCTCTCCGGTGGCGAGGGTGTTGGGCAGTTTCGTTTCCGAGAACGGGAAATTTCCGCCGAAAGCGAAGCCGTATCCGAAATACATGCCCACGCCCTGGGTGAGGAAAACCAGAAGGCTTTGAGCCTGTCCGCGGATGGCCTTGGGGGCGGTTTTATCGGTATAGATGAATCCGGTGACGAAGAAGAAATCGTAACAGATCCCGTGCAGGGCGACGCCGAGGAATAGCATCCATGCGACCTGATCGGGCGCACCGGCGGCGAAGAGGGCATAACGTGCGACCCAGCAACCCATGCCCACCAGCAGCATCATTTTCACGCCGAGTTTCCGGAAGAAAAAGGGGATGAGCAGCATGAAGAAGATTTCCGACATCTGACCGATGGTCATGAAGGCACCGGCTTCCTTGTATCCCGCTGCGGCGAGGAAATCGGAGGTCTGGCCGTAGTAATAGGCCAGCGGGATGCAGATCAGGCAGGAACAGATCGCAAAGACCGCGAAGGGCAGATGTTTGAAGAGCTTGAAGGCATCGAGCATCAGCAGCGAGCGGAAGTCGAGCGGCTCACCCTTGGCTGGCGCGGGCGTGGCGGGCAGGGTCAGCGAGAAAATCCCGAGCAGCAGCGAGGATCCGGACGCGAGCCAGAAGATGTGCAGCGAGTTTGACCAGCCGGCAAAGCCGAGGCCGAGGCCGGCGACGATCCAGCCGATGGTGCCCCAGACGCGGACTTTGGGAAACTGGTCCTGCGGCAGGTGGGTGAAAGTGATCGTATTCGCCAGGCCGAGCGTGGGCATGTAGCAGCACATGTAGGCGATCATCAGCTTGACGATGAAGGGCCCCTGCTCCGCTCCCATGGGCGCGAGCTTGGCGATCCAGGCCATGAGCCCGCTGCCGATGATGAGCAGGACGCCCATGACTTTTTCCGAGGGGAAAAAGCGGTCTGCCACGAGGCCGAGAAACAGCGGGGCGAAAATCGCCGCCAGCGGAGCGCTGCCGAACGCACCGCCGATGAAATCCCCCAGACCATTGGTGCTGAAGGCCAGCTTCAACGTGGCGAACCATGAGCCCCAGGCGAAGAACTGGAGGAACATCATCAGCGACAAACGCGCGGCCAGTGCTGGAGGTGGATTGGGGTGCATGATGGGATTCCGCTTGGTCCCCTCCCGGGGTGCAAGCGGGAATGTTCGAAATACCGAGCGAAATCACAATTTTGTTCAAAAATATGCCCCGAAAATGATTGGGGAAACAGCGGATTTTGCGGAAAGGTCCATGAGGGGAAGTTTGAGGTCTTCGGCTGGGAGTGGCGTTTCGTGTCTGAAAACCGCACAAAACCCACGCATTTTCGCGTTTCGCCGCGTGTCTGTCCGGTGCATGCTTCTCCCGCCATGCTGCCGCAGGAATTCACCGACCATCTCGCCGCCACGCTTTCGGAAATCGATGCCGCCGGGCTCTACAAGCGCGAACGGCTGATCGACTCCACCCAGAACTCCACCGTCCGGCTCAAGGACGGCCGCGAGGTGATCAACTTGTGCGCGAACAACTATCTGGGGCTCGCCGATCACCCGAAGGTCATCGAAGCCGCCCGCGCCGCGCTCGACCGCTGGGGTTTCGGCATGGCCAGCGTCCGCTTCATCTGCGGCACCCAGACCCTGCACAAGCAGTTGGAGGAAACCATCAGCCGCTTCCTGGGCACCGAGGACACCATCCTCTATCCCTCCTGTTTCGATGCCAACGGCGGCCTTTTCGAGGTCCTGCTCACCGATCAGGATGCGGTGATTTCCGATTCGCTGAACCATGCCTCGATCATCGATGGCGTCCGCCTGTGCAAGGCCAAGCGCTTCCGCTATGCGAACAACGACATGGCCGACCTCGAGGCCCAGCTTCAGGCGGCCGATGCGGCCGGGGCGCGCTTCAAGCTGATTACTACGGATGGCGTATTTTCCATGGATGGCATCATCGCGCAGCTCGACAGAGTTCACGAACTCGCTGCGAAGTATGGAGCGATCGTGCATTTCGACGATTGCCATGCCACCGGTTTCCTGGGTGCCCGGGGACGCGGGACGCATGAGCATTGCGGCTTGTTTGGCGGTATCGACCTCACCACCGGCACCCTCGGCAAAGCCTTGGGCGGGGCTTCCGGCGGCTACACCTCCGGGAAAAAGGAGATCATCGACCTGCTGCGCCAGCGTTCACGGCCCTACCTTTTTTCCAACACCATCGCCCCGCCCATCGTCGCCGCATCCGTGGCGGTTTTCGAAATGCTGGAGGCGGATCCCGGGCTGGCCGACCGGGTGAAGGAAAACACGCGCTACTTCCGCGAGGCCATGGCGCAGACCGGATTCACCATCGCAGGGGCCGACCACCCGATCTCGCCGGTGATGCTTGGTGATGCGGCGCTCTCCCAGAAGTTCGCGGATCGGCTGTTAGATCACGGGGTCTATGCGATCGGTTTCTTTTTCCCTGTCGTGCCGCAGGGCAAGGCGCGGATCCGCACGCAGATCAGTGCGGCGCACACCCGTGAGCAGTTGGACAAGGGAATCGAGGCCTTCGTGAAGACCGGTCGAGAATTGGGCGTGATCTGATTTCAGCGCAGCATGCGCTCGACCACCGGGGCGGGGAGGCTGGCGGCATTGGCCTCCGCCCACTGTCTTGCCGCATCGCGGTCTTCCCGCATCCATCCGCCGAGGTAGCGGAAATAGTATCCGGTGCGCGCCCGTTCGTCGCTGATCTGGCTGACGAATTCGAGGGATGCCTGGGGGTTGTAGCGGAAGGATTCCTCGATGTAGATCCGCCGTGCGCCATCGAGATCCGGGTTGTTTCCCAGTCCGGCCAGCCATTGTCCCGCGGCTGCGGGGTCTTGCCGCGCCCAGTGGCGGGCCACGCCTTCGGCGGCTTCGCTCTGGGTGTCGGCGGGGAGGGAATTGACCCACTCCACGGCCTGATTCAGGTCGGTGCGTGCCCAGCGGTCGGCCACTTCTTCGGAAACGTCGCGGCGCGTGTCGCGGTCCTCGATTCCCGAGTTCCAAACCGCCGCGCGGGCGGGATCGAGTTCGGCGAGTTCATCCCCCATCCGTCGCGAGGCTTCATTTCGCAGCCCCGGGTCTTCGATGGTGCTGATCCAGTTCTCGGCGTAATCGTAGCCGTAGCGGGTCACGTAGCGTTGCATTTCCCGCAGGGCGCGGCGGCGGGTTTCGTTGCCCTCCATGCTGGCGAGGAAAGTTTTGGCAAGTTCGGGATCGCCATCCGCCACGCCGCGCAGCGCTCCGAGGACCCAGTTGTTGACCTGGCCTTCGTCAGACGCCGTCATCGCCCAAGCCATGGCTCCCTGGGGATCGATCGCCGCCCAGGTGCCCAGCACGGTCTCGCGCTCGTAGTCGTCGCCGTTGTTTTCCTGGATGTAGGCAATCGCGGAGGCGGGATCGCGCTCGGCCCAGGCTTGGAGGATGAGGGAGCGCTCGGTGCCGCGGAGGTCGGCCCCCGGCATGGCCATCATCTCGGCATACACACTGGCAAATTCCTCGGTCGGCAGGCGGTCGAGCATGGCCAAAAGCCCCTGAATCCGCTGAATCCGGCTGTTCGAGTCCATCACTCCCGCGAGGCCTCCCTCGGCCCTTGCCGCAGCATCGTCCGCCCCGCCTGCCCGCCGGGCATCGCGTGAACCGGGTGAGGCCGCTCCGCTTGCCTCGACACCCGCCCGGAGCCTTGGTGGTGGGTTGGCGGCGTCATTTTCGACCGACCCATCCCCGCCCGAGGTCGAGCTGGAGCGACCGATCAGGATCCCCGCGCCAAGCGCAAGGGCGACACCGAGAACATTCCAAGTCCAGAAGGGCGGCTTTTTCATCAGGCCCGGAACGTCGCATCCTTTGAGGGCATTTCAAGGTTCCTCAAAGGAAGGTGGGAGAGGCAGGGGCGTAGATTCTCCAATCGCTTTGAAAAATGGCAGAAAAACACGACAAATTGCCTAAAATTTGACTTCCATGTCTCATTATGAAGACTTTTCATCGGAAGTCATAACCCAAACGAGGGAGAATTCATGAACATCCTACCGAAGCCCCATCGCCGCGGATCGCTCCGTGCTTTCCCTGACTCCATGACCTCCCACCGCTCTGCTTCGCCCTCCGGCTTCACCCTCGTGGAACTGCTTGTGGCGATCGTGATCGTCGCCTTGCTCAGTGTTTCTGCCCTGGCCGTGGCGCGATCCGCCAAGGCCCGAGCCCAGAGTGCCGAGTGCCTCGCCCAAATTCGTCAATGTGGTTCCGCCCTCCTCCGGGATACCGTCGAAAATCACGGCCACCTTCGTCTTTCCACCGATCCCTCCGGTGATCTGACCAATTTTCCTTTTGGTGTGATTGCCAACCAACTCGAGCCGGAGCTGCTCGAAACCCGTGGCGACCTCACCCTGATGCATTGCCCCACCGCTCCGGACCCGGGCGAGTATCATGTGAATTGCTACGGCGTGAACTTTGCCGACAGCCCCTACGCCGGTGTCACCTGGGTGCCCGAGGAAAGCGGACTGATGCGCCTGACCCTGGCCTCGGTAAAGTATCCGGGGCGCTTTCCGCTGGTGATGGATTCCTGCAATGCCAAGGGCGAAGAGGAGTTTCAAATCGTCGGCAGCACCCGTCCGGGCCTGCGGCACTTGGGAAAAGCGAATGCCTTTTTCCTCGATGGCAGCACCCGTTCCCTCGGCCCCGCCGAGCTGGGTCGGGCGGGTTTCACCGATGCCTTCGACTGCGAGGACAGCACGCCGCAGTTGGTCGCTCTGCCGCAGCCGTGAGTTGGCAAAATCACCCGAGCAGGTACTTCGCCGCCTGCTCGACGTCCTTGTCGCCGCGGCCCGAAAGGTTCGCGATGATGATTTGATCGGCAGGGAGATTGCCCGCGATTTTGGAAACGTAGGCCATGGCGTGCGAGCTTTCGAGCGCCGGCAGGATGCCCTCGGAGTGAGCCAGCTCGCGGAAGGCAGCCAGCGCTTCATCGTCGGTGGCGTAGGTGTATTCCACCCGTCCGATGTCCTGCAGATAAGCGTGCTCCGGGCCCACGGCCGCGTAGTCGAGACCTGCGGAAACCGAGTGCGTCAGCTCGATCTGGCCGTCGTCGTTCGCCAGCAACCAGGTCTTCGTGCCTTGCAGCACGCCCAGCTTGCCCCCTTGGAATCGGGCGGCGTGGCGTTCGCGGATGATGCCCTCACCGCCGGCTTCCACGCCGACCATGCGGACCGATTCGTCCTCCAGGAAAGGGTGGAAAAGCCCGATCGCGTTTGAGCCACCGCCCACGCAAGCAACAAGCAGGTCGGGCAGGCGGCCCTCTTTTTCGAGGATCTGGCGGCGCGCTTCGACACCGATGACCCGGTGGAAATCCCGGACCATCATCGGAAACGGATGCGAACCCAGCGCCGAGCCGAGAATGTAGTGGGTGTGATCGACCGTGGCCACCCAATCGCGCATCGCCTCGTTCACTGCTTCCTTGAGCGTCGCCTGACCCGCGGTCACCGCCCGGACTTCGGCTCCCATCAAGCGCATGCGGGCGACGTTCAGCGCCTGCCGCTCCATGTCCACCTTGCCCATGTAGACCACGCATTCCATGCCGAAACGGGCGCAAACCGTGGCCGTGGCGACTCCGTGCTGGCCGGCACCGGTTTCCGCGATGATCCGGCTTTTCCCGAGGCGCTTTGCCAACAGGATCTGGCCGATGGCATTGTTGATCTTGTGCGCTCCGGTGTGGAGGAGGTCCTCGCGCTTCAGGTAAATTTTCGCGCCACCGAGCTTTTCCGTCCAGCGTTCGGCGAAATAGAGCGGGGTCGGGCGGCCCACGTAGTTGGCCAGCAGGTCATCCAGTTCCGCCTGGAATGCCGGGTCCCGGCGGGCGGCGGCGTAGGCTTCCGTCAGCTCTTCCAGCGGCGCCATCAGCGTCTCGGGCACAAACATGCCGCCGAATTTTCCATAGTGGCCGGTAGCATCGGGAAGCGTTGTCAGAGCTGGCATGGCGGGCGGAAGGAAACACAGATCCGCCCCCGTGGCACACGAAAAAATCCGCCGCGCCTTTCTGGAGGCAAGGGCGTTTGGGAAGAGGTCGCAGGATGGATGGGATGGGGAAGATGGATGGGATGGGGATCGTTGGAACTTGTCGAGGCGGAGCGTTGAGGGGGAGGTCGCAGGATGGATGGGATGGGGAGGATGGATGGGATGGGGATGGGGAGGTGTGCAGGGGCGGGAACCCGGGCATCATTTCCTCAAAAATCCTGCCCATCCTTCTTATCCTGCCCATCCTGCGAGTTTTTCTGGATGCCCTCCCCGGAGATTCCCGGTTGCGTCGGTGGGCGGGGCGTGCCACGTTCATTCGAACACCATGGAGCTCCAGCAGAAACTTGCGATTCTGGCCGATGCGGCGAAATACGATGCCTCTTGCGCCAGCTCGGGAGCCCAGCGGCGGGACTCGCGGGACGGAAAGGGCGTGGGTTCGACCGGCGGGGCAGGCATCTGCCACAGCTACGCCCCGGACGGACGCTGCATTTCCCTGCTCAAGGTCCTCCTCACCAATCGCTGCCTCTACGATTGCCACTACTGCATCAACCGCCGCTCCTCAAACGTCCGCCGCGCGGCCTTCACCCCGGAGGAAGTCGTCCGGCTGACCCTCGATTTCTACAAACGCAATTACATCGAGGGCCTCTTCCTCAGTTCCGGCATCGTCCGCAGCGCGGATCACACGATGGAACAGGTCGTCGCCGTCGCCCGCACGCTGCGGGAGGAGCACGATTTCCGTGGCTACATCCACCTCAAGACCATCCCCGAAGCCTCGCCCGAGCTGATCGAACTCGCCGCCCGCTATGCCGACCGGATCAGCATCAATCTCGAACTCCCCAGCCAGAAAAGCCTCGACCGCCTGGCTCCGGAGAAAAATCTCGATCGCACGAAACACGCCATGGGCCGCATCCGCCTGAAGCTGGAGGACGCCGCCGACCGGAAGAAAAACGGCGATCGACGCCTCCGCCACGCCACCGGGCAGAGCACCCAGGTCATCGTCGGCGCGGATGAATCGACCGATGCCGATTTCCTCGCCCGCTCCGAGGAGCTTTACGGCTCGTATCGCTTGCGACGCGTTTACTACTCCGCCTTCAGCCCCATCCCCGAGCCCTCGGCGATCCTGCCCGCCCGCCCCGCGCCGCTGCTGCGCGAGCACCGGCTCTATCAGGCGGACTGGCTCATGCGTTTCTACGGCTTTCACCGTAGCGAGATCCTCGATCCCGCGAAACCCCACCTCGACCTCCACCTCGATCCCAAGCTCGCCTGGGCGCTGCGCAATCGTGCCCTCTTTCCGCTCGACCTCCGCACGGCGACCCGCGAGCAACTGCTGCGTGTGCCAGGCCTTGGGCCGCGGAATGTGGACCGCATCCTTGCCCTGCGCCGACTCGCCCCCATCCGCCTGGCCGATCTTTCCCGCCTGCGGGTGCCCTTGGACAAAGTCCGCCCCTTCCTGATCACCACCGATCACCGCCCGCCGGCCACAGAACTGGAAAGCGACCGCCTGCTCGCCCGCTTCGCACCCCGGCCCGAGCAGCTCGAACTTTTCTGCTGAATCGGTCGTCATGCATTCCATCGATCCCGGAAACTCCTTCGCCACCTGGCGCGAGGCCGCGCGTCGGATGCTGGCCGCTGGCGTCCCGCCGCAGGAGATCCTCTGGGAAAAGGCCGACGGCCTGCTTGCGGGCATCGCCGAGGAGCCGGCCATC
The DNA here is from genome assembly GCA_025457665.1 of Akkermansiaceae bacterium. Lineage (GTDB taxonomy): Bacteria > Verrucomicrobiota > Verrucomicrobiia > Verrucomicrobiales > Akkermansiaceae > Haloferula. The sequence continues at coordinate 9,319 of JALOTY010000113.1, forward strand.
TACCACGTTTCTAGTAGCAAAGCCCCGGCCGTGCCCAAGGCCTTTCTCGATCTTGCGGTGAATGCCGCCTGCCATGCCGATCCGGGCCGCTGGGCACTGCTTTACCGCATCCTCTGGCGCATCACGCATGGCGGGGAGAAGCGCCTCGCGGAGATTTCCACGGATCCCGACATCGCCCGCGCGCGCTTGATGGAAAAAAACGTGCGACGCGAAATCCACAAGATGCACGCCTTCGTCCGCTTCCGCAAAACCGGCGAACGGGAAGACGGCCGCGAGATCTTCGTCGCCTGGTTCGAGCCGGAGCATCACATCGTCGAAGCCGCCACGCCCTTCTTCCGCAAGCGTTTCGCGAACATGGACTGGTCGATTTTCACACCCAAGGGCTGCGCCCACTGGGATGGCGAAACGCTCGCCTACACGCCCGGCGTCGAGCGCGATCCCTGCGATGATCCGGATGCCCTCGAAGCCGCGTGGCGCACGTACTACCGCAGCATTTTCAATCCCGCCCGCCTCAAGACCAAGGCGATGCAGACCGAGATGCCGCGCCGTTATTGGAAAAATCTGCCGGAAGCGGAGATCATCGAGGAACTCATCCGCGACAGCCGCCCGCGCACCGGGGACATGATTGCCACCACCCCGCGTCCCCTGCGCCCGGAGCCGCGCAACGATTACCTTGCCCATCTACGGCAACTCTCGGAGATCCCCGCCTGCTCGCTGCCACCGCCCGGGACGCCGCCGGAGGAAATCGCCCGCCTCCTCAAATCCTGCCGGCTCTGTCCGCTCTGGCAACGCGCCACCCAGGCCGTGCCGGGCCGCGGGCCGGCCGATGCCCGCATCATGATCGTCGGCGAACAACCGGGGGATCGCGAAGACCTCGAAGGCACGCCCTTCGTCGGCCCCGCCGGCCAGCTTCTCGATCAGGCGCTGGCCGCTGCGGGGATCGAGCGCGACCAAGCCTATCTCACCAATGCCGTGAAACATTTCAAATGGACCGCCCGCGGCAAGGTGCGACTCCACGCAAAACCGGATGCTGCGGAAATCGATGCCTGCAAGCCCTGGCTGCTTGCCGAGCTTTCCTCCGTGGCACCCGAGGTCCTCATTCTGTTAGGCAACAGCGCCGGACGTTCCTTGTTGGGCGAGGGCTACCCGGTCACGCGCCACCGCGGGATCATCGATGCCCCGCATCTCGCTCCCCGGGTGATTCTTTCCTACCATCCCTCCTATTTGCTGCGACTCCGAGAACCGGCGGACCGGGAAAGCACCTTCGAGCAATTCGTTCACGACCTCCGCCTCGCGGTGGTGCACGGGGATTGACAGCCCGTGGACGAGCACCTGCAATGATGGCGGATGATTATTTTCG
>JALOTY010000038.1 GCA_025457665.1 Akkermansiaceae bacterium
CGATGCCAACAACACGGCCTACCATCGTGGCTTCGCTTACGATGCCATCGGCAACCGCCTCGCCAGCATCGAGGGCAATACCGATCCGACCCAACCCGGCGCAACGACCTACATGCCCACGGCGCTGAATCAATACTCCCAAATCTCCGTGCCCTCCGAGCCATCCGTGGTCCCCACCTACGAAGCCGACGGCAATCAACTGGCCTCGCAGATCCGCCCTCTTGGGGCTTCCAATCTTGAGTCATGCCTCTTCGTTTGGGATGGTGAAAACCGTCTCATCGAAATCAAGGACGCGGCTGGAGCCACGACTCTTGCGAGTTACACCTACGATTCCCAAAGCCGCCGCATCGCCCGCACCGTAGGAGGAACAACCCTCGCCACGATTTACGACGGCTGGAATCCCATCGCCGAATATCAGTCCACGACCACCCCTGCGACCGCCTTCAACCTCCACGCCACCTACCTCTGGGGTCTCGACCTCTCTGGTAGCATGCAAGGAGCCGGTGGCGTTGGCGGACTCCTCAGCGTCACCAGCGGATCGACAAGCTTCTACCCGACCTACGACGGCAACGGCAACGTAAGCGAATACCTCGATGCCACCGGAGCCATCGCCGCCCATTACGAATACGATGCCTTCGGCAACATCATCTTCAGCAGCGGCGCATTCGCCACCAGCTTCCGCCACCGCTTCAGCACGAAGCCGCAGGATGAGGAAAGTGGTCTCTATTACTACGGTTACAGGTACTACGATCCGGTGACGGGGAGATGGCCGTCAAGGGACCCGATTGGGGAGAAAGGCGGAGTGAATCTTTACGCCTTTGTGGGGAACAACGGGCTGAGTCGGTTCGATATTCTAGGTCTTGAAGATGGCGAAAAGACAATTGTCGTTACAGAAGTTGGCGAGCCACGCATGTGGGGTGCTGACTTGGCGATCATCAATCCCAATGATCCAAATGTCAAAGAGCAGATGGAAAAGCACAAGATCACTGCGGAGGAGTTGGCTAAAAAAATAATTGGTGAAGAAGGCCAAGTTATTCTGTGCGGATCTCATGTGGAGTTTCTGAAGCAAGCAGAGGCACTGAAACTTAAAGAAAATTCTCAGAAAGTTGTGATCATAGACCATGGGCAAGCTCGAATAGAAGGTGATGGGAACAAGGTAGTTCCGGTTTACCCCCAAGTCGGAGGTCAGCCGGTGACTCCTGAATCTCCTGATGGCAAGAGGGTGTTAGGTCTTCTGACGAAAATATCCAAGACATTAATAATTTGTAACTGCAAGTGTGGCATTACAGAGAAGGATTCTAAGGATAGTGGTCTCAATCTGAGTCTTTCGGGAATTTTTGGAACATATAAGAATATGTGTGGGAGTGGTGGGGTGAAAGAGGTTTACGTCTATTCTGGAGACCTTCATTTTGAATGGCAGCAAGACGGGTCTGGAGAATTAACGGTTGATGTGGAGCCGACGGTTGGCGATCAAGGCGGATGGCGGAAAATTGGCCCAGAATGAGAGTAGGAAAGTTTGACTCGAAGACGTTATGATTAAGCGTTGCTGGATCGTTACACTATACGGCATTTTCTTTTTGGTTCTTGGTGGGTGCAATCGGAAAAAGCTGGCTCCTGAAGGCGAGCTGAAAATCGAGTGCCATGTCTCGCATTACGAGGGTGGAGCTGCCAGAATAAGTGTTTATCTTAAAAATCAAGGTGAGGAAGCTCTTGCGGTTGCCACCAAACCTTTTGATTCTAGATTGCTTCCGTCAAAGCTTGAAAATCGTGATGAAGAACGAGTGATATTGATGTATCAGATCATTCCGCCTGCTTCAAGTGTTGAAAATGAAGTGTATTCGGACGAAGGCTTGGGTCGGGTGGTATTGAATTCGGGAGAGGTGTTTAAATTGTACGATTATGATATAATGAGCGATGATCGGCTGGATTGGCGGTATGAGCTTTCTTATATCGCGTTCCCGGAGAAGAGTTATCGTGACTATTGGTCCGGTGATGTCGAGATGGTGATTGCTGAGGGGGTTGGCCCCGAATAAAAATGAACCCACGCGCCAACCAATGGCATTGGCTGTGCCAACCCATTTCAAGAATCAAAGCATGCGGAGCTTCTCGGTAAGCGTGGTCCTTACCACCTCTCGGTCTTCCTCCACTGCATAGCGTAGCGTTGATAGCGTCGCGTCGTATGAATGCTATGCACGACTCCCTTGTGAATTTCGACCGGCGCGGACGTCTCCGCTATGCACCGGGACAAAACGCCGCTCTGAGCGAGGCCTATGTGCTGCCATTGGTCTGAGCGGTCCTGAGTTCGCCGCCCTCCATGGTGTCAATGATCAGACCTTTGGTAAGCGCTCAACAGAGCACCTCTTGCATTTTTGCGAGAGGTCTTTGAGTTCTCGCTCCTATGCAATGGCGATTGCTTTAGCTCTGGGCGCCTGGGCCTGGGCCTTGATCCAATGGGCGGGAAGGAGAGCCGGGATGTCTTCCTCCGATGGGTCGTGCGTGAACGTTTCAAAGACTCACTTGAGGGCAGCGAGGCGACGAGCTTCTGGCACCCCTGCCGGGGTGCGAGGTGTTTGGGGATTTGTGTCCGGTGGTGTCACCCGCTGTCGCGGGTTCAACCACCGGCTACATGCTTGGATGCCTCCGGCATCGAGGCGGGGCGCGGAAGTGCCAAGCCCCGCTGGTGCGGGGAAGGGCCAAGTTCCAAGTTCCAAGTGCCAATGAACAGCCGGGAGAAGACAGAAGATCCCGCAGGGCGGGAACGCAAGACGCAAGACCGGAGGCCGCTGCGCGGAAGGGCCAAGTTCCAAGTGCCAAGTGCAAAAGAAAGGCAAACGGCCGTGCTTGGAGAGAGCGTGGCGCGGTTCAAGCGCGGGGGTCATGGCTGATAAGGGATCCACGGGGTGAACCCCGTGGCTACATGCCTTCGCCCCTCCGGGGCTGGAGACAGGCGATTCATCCTCCTATCCCATCCATCCCATCCATCCTGGTCCGATTTCCCGGCTGTTTCTTTTCGTTCCTTTCGATTTTTTCGTTGTTTCTCGGGAGACGACAGACTGGAAGACGACAGACAGAAGACCGGAGAAACAGCCGATGGTGAGCAGTGATCGGTGATCGGTGATCGGTAAACAGCCATGGCTCCGCGCGGGGTCTTGGGTGGTTTCTTGGGCTTTGGAGGTATGGCTGCAAGATGCACCCACAACGGACTGCGGCGGGACGCCCCAGCCACGTTTCAGCTGTTGCCCTCGCTGCGCTCAGGCCATGCCGGTTTGGCTTCGCTTGAGGTAGAGGTCGCTACTGCTTCCGCCGCATTCAGCATTTCAGAAAGCGCCGGGCTTCGCGCGGGGTCTTGGGCGGTTTCTTTGGCTTTGGAGGTGTGGCTGCAAGATGCACCCACAACGGACTGCGGCGGGACGCCCCAGCCACGTTCCAGCTTTTGCCCTCGCTGCGCTCACGCCATGCCAGTTTGGCTTCGCGGGAAATAGAGGTCGCCACAGCTCCCTCCGCATTCAGCCTTTGCCCTCGCTGCGCTCACGCCATGCCAGTTTGGCTTCGCGGGGAGTAGAGGTCGCCTCAGCTCCCTCCGCATTCAGCCTTTCAGCCTTTCAGCTTTTCAGTTTTTCAGCTTTTCCTAAAGCCTCATGGGGTGGAAAGCCAGTGGAGGGCGGCGGTGGAGTAGTGGACGGCGATGGAGTAGTGGCCTTCTCCTTCGATCCATTCGCCTTCTGCGGTCGGGACTGTGGAGGCGAGGCGTTTGGCGACTTGGCAGGGGAGGTTGGCATCGGCTTCGCCGTGCCAGAACCGAACCGGGATTTGGATTTCCTTGGGATCGAATCCCCAATCTCCCAGATAAAGCTCTCCGTCCGCCAGCATGCCGGCGGGTCCGCGGCGGATGGCTTCGAGGTAGCTGCGGGTGACCATGTCCCAGCCGCCCTTGGTATGCAGGGCCTCGCGGTCCCTCGCAGGCACGGATTTCATCATCCATGACATGGGAGCATGATCGGCGCCGCGGGAGATCATCCAGCGGCTCAAGGGAAGAATGCCATGCACGGCGACACGTCGCAGCGATTTCATTCCTGCAAGGCTGCGGTAGGTCCAGTGCATGTGACTGCGATCTTCTTTCCGTCCAAGAGGCGGAGCGCCGCAGATCACGGCACCGCGATCGACTCTGCTTCCGAGTCGCGCGCAAATCGCCAGGGCATAGGGGCCGCCGCCGGAGATTCCGATCACGCGGAAATGATCCAGCCCGAGGGCATCGGCCAGCCCCGCGATGTCGCCCGGCCAATCGGCAAAACCCCGTCCGGGCAGAGGATCGGAGAGACCGAGTCCGGGGCGGTCCGGAGCCAGGATGCGGAGGCCCATTTCACAGGCGTCCTCATGCAAGAATGCCGCCTGATATCGACTGCTCGGCCAGCCATGGCAATACATCACCGGCAATCCGGCAGGGTCGCCGTATTCCGCATATCCCAGATGCCTGCCATCGGGCAGACGGACCTGTTCTTCTTCCTTCATTTCACTTCGGTTCGATTCTGCCCTGAAATCCCGTTTGGCAGGCATCGAAATTTTCCATGATGGGTATCGATCTCATCGATGTTTCCCCGGCACCCGTTTCAAGGTGTCCAGGTGGCACGGATGCGGAGGAAACGGGTGGGGCTCGTGGTCGCGGTGGGATCCACGAAGACGGCATCTTCCCTGCCGGCGCCGGCCGGTGTGGCATCGGTGGCGAAGGTCGTGACGACGGTCCATCCGCCATCGAGGCTATCGCTGGCGAGTAGTTCGTAGCTCAGATCGGTGGGAAACTGCGGACGTCGTACTTCGATCGCCGGCCTGCGGACGCTGCCATCGTCCCGCCAGACAAAGCGAATGCGCGGGCGATCGGCTGTCACAGGGTCGGTGGCCAAGGCATATTCCTCGGCATTGCTGCGGCCATCGCCATCAGGATCGGCACCCGGGGCGGAGGAGGCGGAAGCGGCGAGTTGCGCGGGGCTGAAACGTCCGGCCGCCCACGCATCGAAGGTGCCCGGCATGGGGCTGTCTGGCAGACCGGGCGATCCACTGAAGCTGCCAGCCGCGGTCCATCCTTCGGGATCATTGTCGCCACCACTTTCCGCCGGGTGGCGGCGGACGAGGGCGGGTCCATTGCCATCCGCTGCGAGGGGCCATGGAGCGGCATCATCGTAGGTCACACTGCGGAGGATTTCATCGTCGCCATTCAGCAGCAGCAGGGTTTCTCCGGCATTGTTGAGATTGCCGGAAAAACGCCCGGCCACGGGAAGTCCGGCACCGTAGCGGTAATCAAAGGCGTCCTGATTCGCGACCACAAGCAGTCGTGCTCCGGGGGCCAGGGTACGACCGGTGGTGGCGGTGTTGAAATCGAATCGAACCCCGCCACTCAATAGCAGGCCCGTGAGGTCCACATGACGGGTGCCGGTATTGAGCAGTTCGATGTATTCGAAGTCAGAAGCATCGTCGAAACCCGCGCCGATCTCCGCGGGCGAAGGATCGGTGGGATGATAGTGGATTTTCGAGATCGCCGGGTTCGACGACGAAGCGGGATCGGTCTCAAGCAGGAAAGTGGCCTCGGTGAGCGCGCTCCAGGTGGAGCCATCCCGCACACGGGAGCGGAAAGTCCGGGCTCCATTGCCGGTGAGGAAAATCGGTGTGGGAGTGGTGGATCGCACGGCACTGAGGGAGGCATTCATGCTCACGTCCGAACTGGTGGGATTGGCCTGATGGATTTCGATCGCGAGCAGGTTCGTGCCGGCGACAAGCAAGGCAGGATCGATGCTGAGGGTGTCGATGCTGTCCTCGATGGCCGAGCCGGTGAAGTAGTTGTGCGCCGGGTTTTCCGGGAGGTTTCCGCCGATGCGGGTGCCATTGAGGTAGATGGCGTAGCCGTCATCGTATTCCACTTGGGCGCTCAGGCCGGTGATGGTGGCGGGATCGGTGACTTGGAAAGTACGACGGAAATAGGAGGTCGCGGTTTTTTGTCCCGGGGAGCTTTCGGTGATGGGGATGACGGTCGCTTCATCGCCATCGCCATAGCCCAGCTCGGCGGTGCCGCTTGACCATGGGCCGTCGTTGAATGCGGACAGTCTCCAGGCGCTGCCCTGGTTGCTACCATCGGACAGATATCTCCAGCCCGCGGCGGACCAGGGGATGAGGGTTTCGTTGGAGGTCGAGGAAACATGGGTGAGCGCACCGGGACGAAGCGCGCCGCCCACGGCCCGGGGATCGGAGCCATCGGCCATGTAATGGATCGTGCCGCCTGAGGGGGCAGAGAGGGTGAGTTCCACCCCGCTTTCCTGATACGAGCCGAAGGGGGTGAGCGTGGGGGCATCGATGGCGGGGTAGAGGCCATCGTCGCGGAGTTGTTGAAGAACGATGGGGCTGCGCTGCGGGAAATAGCTGAGCAGGGAATTCCGGGCTCCGAGCCAGGTTTGTTTGGTTTTCGGGATTTCCGATTTCGCATCCCCCCAGCGGGCGCTTTCGGCGATGATGGCGGGTTCGACCGAGGTGGCGAGGCGGTTGATGCGGTTGAGCCATGGTGTGGTTTCCAGCGCGCCGCCATTGAAGAGATGTTTGTGAATGCGATCGGCCCAGCGGATGCGGTATTCGGCATTGGCGAGGAGGTCCTGGTGGAGGAAGAGGGGATTGGAGAAAGCGAAGTCCTCCTCGTTGGGGAAAGAGTAGGGGCCGGTGCGGTCTTCGAAGGGATTGAAGAAGGTGTGCTCGAAGTCGTGCGCGAAGAAGCGGAAGCCTTGGCCGGGATTGTTGTCGCGGCGGCGGCTGCCGAACCAGTTGTTGGCACGATCGTTGCCAAGGAAGGCGGAGGTGCAGCCGTCGAGATTTCCGGTCCAGAAGGTCAGGAGGAGGTAGTCGATGAGGTTGTCGACATCCAGAAGTACGGGATCCGTCGTAGCTGTGACCCCGTCGGCAGCCCGCCCCATCAGGCGGAAGTAGTTGGCATTCGTCGGCTGGTCACGGTGGATTTTTCCCTTGTTCCAGAGGTCCTGCCAGGCGTTGAGGTTGCCATCGGTGGCACCCACGGTGTAGCCGGCGGTTTGTTCGGCTTTGACGACATCCCACTGGGTGCTGTCGCCGCCAAAGTAGGTTTCGGCGAAGTCCGCCTCGGTGCGCTCATCGAGATTGAAGAGACCCCAGTATTGGCCGTTGAGGAAAAGGTGGAAGTAGCGGACGCGTGAGGCCGGCTGACCCATGTCGAGTTGAGCCTGGCGGGTGGCTTCCTCGCGCAGGAAGGTGTTGTTGTCATCGCCGCCGAAGGCCCATGAGTAGTTCTGGGCGGTGCGGAAATCGATCTGATCGAAGATCTGCGCTCCGCGGGGACCGAAGAGGGGATACTCCAGTTTCGTCGGCCCGTAGTCGCTGCGGAAAAAGAAGCGGAACGAATGTTTGGGGTTTTCCGTGCTGCGCGAGAAGCCCCCGCGCAATCGCAGGCCGGCATTGACCTGGAAAGCGGCGCGGCCGTTCGGGTTGGAGGCATCGGGCGGCTCGATCCATTCCAGCGATGCGGGTCTTTCCCAGGCCAGGCCGCGGCCGTAGGGGTTGGTGTAGATCCCTTGGGAACCGTTGATGTCGAAAAGATTCGGCAGGTCCGTGACGATGGAAACCGCGGGCAGCGAGGTTAGCGCCGCTTTGACCGATGCGGTGCCGCCGATGTCGGGATTGGAGCTGCCGATGATTTCCGGGTCCATGCCGTAGTCGAGGAGCTGGCTGTTGATGGGGCCACTGGGCCAGCCGGGGGGAGGGGAGCCATCGGCGGACTGGGTGAGGATGTCATCGAGGAAGAGATAAGTCCGGGTGATTGTTTCCGAAGGGTCCCAGCCGGATTGGACGGCGATGACGCGCAGGGTGGTGGTGCCGGTGATGGAGATGGGTCCGGTGGCGATCTGTCCGTTCGTGGCGCTGGGCGTGGAGCCATCCGTGGTGTAACGGATCTCGGCACCCGGAGTGGTGGTGGCGAGGGTGACGGCAAAGGCGTTTTCATAGAAACCCTGCGGGACGCTGGCCGTGGGTGTGGCCACCGTGCCGAAAGATCCGGGGCTGCCATTGATCCACCCCGGAGTGGTTTCACTAGAAACATAGTAGGCGGGCGGAAGCGTGGGATGAAGGGAGCCGGCGATCAGCTCGGGAAGGATGAGAAAACTCGTGTCCGACGTGCTCGATTTCATCCCATGGATGGCAAGCACGTTGTTGCCGGTGGGGTTGATGGACGGGAGGAAGGAGCTGAGATTGAAGCCCATTTTCCGCAGGCTCTCGCTGTTCGTGCGTGCGGCGGTGGCAGTGGAATTCCAGAGAAGCGGCGTGGGTGCGTTGTGCGATGCGGCAAAGCTGTTGTTGATCCAGGCGGCGAAGCCGTCGTTGTGACGGGTGACCAGCGAAAGCGTCGTCGCGGTGGCGGCTCCGGTGCCGATGAAGCTGTTGCGGAAGGAAGCACCGTTGCGGCTGGCCATCACGGATTGCAGGTTGGTGGCAAAGACTCCGCCCGCTCCTTCCGGCAAGGTGCTTGCGGCCAGTCCGCCTGCAGCGGTGTCGCCGACAAGCCGGAAGACTCCCGGATCAAAGGAACTGTAGGATCCGGGCGCGGCGAAGAATTCCAGGCTGTCGCCCCCTTGGCCTTCGAACATGATGACTTCGAAGGAATGAGTCCCCGCGCTGAGATTGATGGTGCCGAAGTTGTCGAGCGGACCGTGATAGCTGTCATCGACCATCAGGTCGCTGCCATTGATGCGGATGCGTCCGCCGTCGTCGGAATTGATGCCGAAGGTGTAATCGCCCGAAGTGGGGATTTGCACAAAACCGGTGGCGCGCACGGCGTAATGGTCGCCCACTCCGGCGGGGGGCAGGGCATTGTTTTCATACCGACCTTCTCCTCCTTCACCCAAGAAGTTCACCATCGGCACCGTGACCGTGGTTTCCAGAGCGATGCCCGAATCGCCTGCGGGAAGGGCGAGAAGATCGAGAGCCTCGGTCAGGCCGCCATAGAGCGTGCCCTTCTTGAAAACATGACGCAGCGTGATCCCCGGAACGGTCAGGCCGTGACCCAGGCCACTCGGTCCGCTTGCCCATGAGCCGTCGTTGAAGCCCACCTGCCGCCAGTTGGAGGGTGGATTGGTTGAGGACTGGTTCGTCCGATAGCGGGTCGTCGCACCCGGGGCGACCCAGACCTGGCGATTGAAAATCCGGCCGAAGGATTCATCGGCCACCTGCGGCGGGTAAGCGGCCCCGAAGTCCTGGACGACGCTGATGCCATCCGGGGCGATCAAACCGAGGTATTCGCCCCCGGCGGCGAGGGAGAAATTCGTGTGCAGCGGTGCTCCGGGTGTCCGCCGGTTTTTGCCCGATGCCCAGACGACAAGGAAGCCGCCGGGTTCGAGGCTGACATTCGGGAAACGCCATTTGGCCGGCAGCGCGGCATTGTCCGTCAGGCACCATTGATCGAGCGAGATGGCGGTGCTGGTGGGATTGAAGATTTCGATCCAATCCGAGAAAGCCCCATCCTCATCGGCCAAGGTCGAGGCATTGCTGGCCATGAACTCGGTGATCACCGGCTGTGCGAAAAGTCGCGGACTCGCGAGTCCCAGCAGGAAACAAACCAAAAGGGCCAGAGCGTGCTTCAAGATCACTGGCGCACTTTGCCCCTTCCAGGCCCGTGGGGCAATGGCCAATCACCCGGGACCTGCGTTTCGTTTCCCCGGGATCCTCGTGCCAATCCCGATGTTCCCGCCCACCTCGCCTGCCGATATCTCAGGCTGGGAGCCCGCATGGGGGAGGTCCGTTTCGCCCTCGGCGAAATGGGATGCGTCCGGATCCCCCGAAGTGACCTGTTAGAGAGCGATGCTTTCGCCGATCGCGGGCAGCAGCAGTTCGACCCCGCGGGTGGCGAATTCGGCTCGTGCCTCCTGGGCATCGATCTGGATGGGTGGAAAAGTATCGTAGTGGACGCCCACCACGCGGCTCGCGCCGGTCCATTGGGCGGCGATGGCGGCATCGTTGGGGCCCATGGTGAAATTGTCGCCGATGCAGAGCACGGCGAAATCGAGCCGATGGAATTCTCCGATGATTTTCTGATCCGCATGCAGGGCGGTATCGCCGGAAACGTAGAAGGAGCCCTCGGGAGTTTCGATGACGAAGCCCGCCGGATTTCCGCCGGATGAGCCGTCGGGCAGCGTGGAGGAGTGGACGGCGTTGACCATTTTCACCCGACCGAAGGGGAAACGGAAGGCTCCGCCGTGATTCATCGGGTGGGCATTCGTCACGCCTTGCGATTGGAACCAGGTCACGATTTCGAAGTTCGATATCAGCACCGCCCCCGTGCGCCCGAGGATGCGTGCGGCATCGGCCACGTGATCGGCGTGACCATGGGTGAGGAGGACGTAGTCGGCTTCGATGGCATCGACATCGATGTCCCGAGCCAATTCGTTCGGTGTGATGAAGGGGTCGAAGAGGAGCTTGGTGCCGCAGGCGAGTTCCACGGCGAAACTCGCATGACCGTAGTAGGTGAGTTTCATGGCAGGGGTGGTTGTGGGAAAATCATTCGCCCGAGCCTTGTTCGGCGCCGGGGAGGATGCCGCCGGGGTGTTGCGGGGCGTCCTCGATCTTCACCAGTTCAATTTCGAAGATGAGCACGGAGTTCGGACCGATGGCGGAGCTGCGGCGTTGGTCGGCGTAGGCGAGTTCGCTCGGGATGAAGAGACGCCACTTCGCGCCCACGTCCATGAGCTTGAGGGCTTCCTTCATGCCATCGATGACTTCCAGGCGCATCGCTATGGGTTCACCTTCGGGCGAGGCATCGAATTGGGTGCCATCAATGAGCGTGCCGCGGTAGTTCACCAGGAATTGTTTGTCCGGCGTGCCTTCTTTCGGGGCCACGTATTTTTCGCCGTTGCCGGCGGTGATGACCTCATATTGCAGGCCGCTTTTGAGCGTGGTGACGCCTTCCTTGGAGGCATTTGCGGCCAGGAAAGCCTTGCCGGCCTCGAGGTTGCGGGCGGCGAGTTCGGTTTCGCGTTTTTGCAGCAGGTCGCCCAGGGCCTGCATGGCGGCGGCGAGTTTTTCCTCATCCACGGCGGAATCCTCGCGTTTGAATCCGGCGAGGAATCCTTCGATGAAACGGGTCATCTCGATATCGTCGGGAGTGATGCCGAAGTTGCCGTATCTTTCACCGAACTCCCCACCGGTCCGCAGGCCGAGGGCGTAGGAGGAATCGGACTTCACTGCGGCGGCATCCGGCGCGGGGGTTTCCGAGGCCTCGGCTTCTGCCGGTTTTTCCTTGTCCTGAGCGGGCAGCGGGGTCGGCAGGGCCAGGCCGAGGGCGAGGATGCCGGTGAAGAAAATCGGTTTCATGTGCCGCCACCCTAGGCAGGGCTTGCAGCGATGCAAGACGGGATGCAGCGCGCGGCGGGCTGGTGGCACCGCGCGCTTTGTCATTGGTCAAGCGGGCCGCCAACGGCTATTTCCCAGTGCATGGACGACACGCCCCGACCGCCCCGCCGCAAACGATACGCCGGCAAGAACCCGCGGCGCTTCGAGGAAAAATACAAGGAACACCAGCCCGAACGCTACGCCGAGACCATCGGCAAGGTCATCGAAGCCGGCAAAACCCCGGCGGGCATGCATGTCCCGATCATGGTGGAGGAATGCCTTGAGGCGCTTGCTTTGGCGCCGGGGCAATGGGGGATCGATGCCACGCTCGGATACGGCGGCCATGCCCGCGAGATTCTCGGGCGGATCGCCCCGGGCGGGCATCTCATCGGGCTCGATGTCGATCCGATCGAGCAACCCCGCACGCTGGCGCGGCTTCGTGATTTGGGATTCGGCGAGGATGCCTTCACCGCCGTGTCATCGAACTATGCCGGCATCCGCAAGGTGCTCGATCAGCGGGAAAGGGCGGCGGTGGATTTCCTTTTCGCCGATCTCGGCTGCTCGTCGATGCAGGTGGACAATCCTTTGCGTGGATTCACCTTCAAGAGCGAGGGTCCGCTGGACATGCGCATGAATCCGACCCGCGGGATTCCCGCTTCGGAGTGGCTGGAAAAATCCTCGGTCGCGAAAGTCGCGCAGGCCCTTTTGGAAAACTCCGATGAACCCCGTGCGGAGGAGATTGCCGAGGGTATCGCTGGCAGGCATCTGCCGACCACCCGTGCTCTGGTCGATGCGCTGCGTGCCATCCCGGTCCTCGCGACCATGGATGCGGAGCGCGCGGAGTTGGCCATACGACGGGTGTTTCAGGCGATCCGTATCGAAGTGAACGGGGAATTCAGCGCCTTGGATTCCTTTCTACGACAAGTCCCGTACTGCCTGGTGCCCGGGGGGCGTGTGGTCGTTCTCACCTTCCATTCCGGCGAAGACCGTCGGGTGAAAAAGGCCTTTCAAGCGGGCCTGCGCGAGGGTCATTTCAGCGCGGTGTCCGATGGCGTGGTCATCGCTTCCCCGGCGGAACGTCGGCTCAACCCGCGCAGCATCCCTGCCAAGCTCCGCTGGGCCTTGCGGGCCTGATCGTTGCCGCTCAAACCCAGCCTTCCAGCACCATCAGCCGCTTCGGCCGGGTGGGATGCTGGACGAGGCGCACGGGCTCGCCGACTTCCTTGGCATAGGTCAGCGCCTCCACTTCGGACTCAAGATGCCTGCGGATCTGGATGGTGCCCGGTTCGCGCAGCCATTGGAGGGTGAACTTGAAAACGTTCTGGCCATTGATCTCGGTGCGGGTCCGCTCCGCGCTGAGGACTTTGGCCTGGACCAGCCGGCCATTTCGCAACAACCCGAGCCGCCGCGCCCGGCCCCACCAGGGAGCGAGCGCCAAGCCATAGCCAAGCAGGGGAAAGACCAGCACGAAGGCTGCCCCGAGGCTGCCGCGGGACATCCGCATGCCTTGCGGGCAGTGGAGGTCAGGACGACCCGGATGCACCCGCACGCCGAGGGCACTGCCGGGTTTGGGGCCTTTTCCTGTGATGTATCCGGTGCTGCGACGGTCCTCACCGGCGATTTGAAAATCCACCTCCACCTTGCGAACACTCACGCCGTTGATCGAAAGATGGGTCGATTCGTTCGACACCACCTTGCCCGGCATTTCCACGGGTGAAGAGCCGTCCAGAAACCATTGGTGAAATTGGCGCAGCGGCAGAAAGAGAAAGCAAAACACCAGGCCAAAGGTGCCAAACAACAAGCCAAAGCCACAGACCGCCTTCGATCCCTTCATCAACTTCAGCCGCTTCTTCAGCTCGGGCGGAACTTCGCGCGGTGCCGGCATGGCTAGAAACCGCTCCACGTCGCGAAGCGCGTTGTGATCGATGGGCGGACCAATCATTTCAGAGTTGTTAGATCGATCCCGATGCCAGGATCGAGGCCGCTTCCCGGCGTGCCCAGGCATCGGCGGCGATGACGGCATCGAGCGAATCCGCAGGTCCAAGCGTGTGCGCGGCCATGACTTTCCCGACGAGTCGCCAGATCCCCGGGAAGGCGAGTTTGCGGGAGACGAAGGCATCGACCGCGACTTCATTGGCGGCATTGAAGACCGCAGGCAGCGTGCCGCCTTTCAAGCCCGCCTCACGGGCGAGGCCGAGAGCGGGAAAGACCTCATCGCGCGGGGCCTCGAAGTCGAGTTTCGCCAGCTTCGCGAAATCGAGTTTTTCCAGCCCGCCATCGACCCGCTCCGGCCAGGTCAGCGCATATTGGATGGGGAAAACCATGTCCGTGCGGCTGAGCTGCGCGAGGACCGAGCCATCGATGAATTCAACCATCGAGTGCACGATGCTCTGCGGGTGGACGACCACATCGATCTTCTCCATGCCGATTCCGAAAAGCCAGCGGGCCTCGATCATTTCCAGGCCCTTGTTGAAGAGGGTGGCGGAATCGATGGTGATCTTCGGCCCCATGTCCCAGGTGGGATGTTTGAGGGCCCTTTCCACCGTGACCGTTTCCAACTCATCGGCCGGGGTGGTGCGGAAGGGTCCGCCGGAAGCTGTTAGAATGAGCCGTGAGACCTCGGCGGCACCACCGCGATGGCCATCGAGGCACTGGAAAATCGCATTGTGCTCGGAATCCACCGGCAGGATCCGCACGCCGCGGCGCTGGGCGGCGGCGGTCACGACCTCCCCGGCCATGACGAGGATTTCCTTGGATGCCACGGCGAGGTCCTTGCCGGCATCGATCGCCGCCAGCGCCGGAGCCAGGCCGGCGGTGCCGACAATGGCGACGAGCACGATATCCGCCTCGGCGAGGCAGGCCAGTTCGCAGAGGCCCTCGCGGCCCACCCTCACGCGGACGTCGGCGGGCAGTTTCGCGCGCAGTTCGGCTTCGCGGGAGGCATCGCTGATCGCCACTTCGCGCACGCCGGTTTCGCGCACCTGGGCGACGAGTTTGTCGATGCTGGCATTGGCCGCGAGGCCGATCAATTCGATCTGTTCGGGCAGTCGTCGTGCCACCTCCAGGGTGGAGCATCCGATCGATCCCGTGGATCCGAGCAGGACCACCTTCTTGCGTTTCATCCCAGCGCCACCCATTTCAGATAGAAGTAAAGGACCGGTGCGGTGAAGCACAGCGAGTCGATGAGATCGAGCGCGCCGCCGATGCCCGGGAGCATGTGTCCGGAATCCTTCACGCTCAGGCTGCGTTTCACCACGCTTTCCGCGAGGTCCCCGACCACGGCGAGCAGGGCGAGGGCCACGCTCAGGGCGATGACCTGCGGCCATGAGCCGAGCACGCGGAGGCCGGTGGCGAAGCCGGGGACGTCTTCATGGAAAATCGCGTAGAGCCCGCAGCCGGCGAGCAGCGCGAAAAAGATCGCCCCGCCGAAGCCCTGCCAGGTTTTCCCCGGGCTCACGTGGGGAATCATCTTGTGGCGACCGATCATCGATCCCACGATGTAGGCGCCCATGTCCGTGAATTTCGTCACCGCGATCATCCACAGCAGCACCATGGCACCCGGCACCTCTCCTTCGCCCGGCACCATGAAAACCAGCCGCGCCGCGAAATTGAAGAGGAAGGCGAGATAGATGAATCCCAGCACGTTCGAGGCCACCGCCTGCATCGCTTCCAGCCCGCGGATGGGATATCTCAGTTGCAGGAAAAAGGCCCCGGCGATCGCCGCGAAGATGGCCATGCCATCGAGCCGGTCCGGCAGGCTGGGATCACCGCCGCCTAACAGCATCGCATAAAGCGCCACCGAATAGACGGCGGCCAGCAGCATGCCATAGCGGGGGAAACATTTCACCCCGCCGGCCTTGAGCATGCGGAAGTATTCGATCGTGGCGATCATCACCAGCAGGCCGATGAGGGCGACGTAGGCCCAGGCCCAGCGGCTGGCGAATGCCGCCGTCACCACCGCCCACAAACCCACCGTGCTGGCGGTCCGTTTGGCGAAAACCCGGGCCTTCGATTCCGCGGGCGGGGATGTCGGTGTGGGAGTCAACGGGCCGCATCCAATCGGGCAATCGCCGGGCTTGCAATTCATTCCGCAACCTTTCCGTGAATCCCGTGTTTGCCGATTTGGAAACGGGCGGCCGGCCGATTCCGCCAACTTGAAATCCGAATCCACAGAACCATGAAAACAACACGCATCATCACCGCCCTGGCCCTTCTCGCGGGCTCCAGCATCTGCGCCTCCGCCCAGGATGGCGATCGCCCCAAAGGCCCGCCCCACGGTGGCCGCCAACTGCCCCCGGAAGTCATCGAGAAATTCGATGCCGATGGCGACGGCAAGCTCAACCAGGAAGAGCGCAAGGCCGCCATGCAGGCCCTCCGCGAGAGGATGGAAAAACGCCGCGAGGAAATGCTCGCGAAGTATGACAAGGATGGCGACGGCAAGCTCAATGAGGAAGAGCGCGCCACCATGCAGGCCGACATGAAGGCCAAGCACGAGGAACTCCTCAAGAAGTATGACGCCGATGGCGACGGCAAGCTCAACCAGGAAGAGCGCAAGGCCGCGATCGACGCCGGCGAGGAACTGCCGATGCGCCCGATGCGTCCCGGTGGTCCCCGCGGTGAAGGCGAAGGCCGTGGACCTCGCGGTGGTGGTGGCCCCGGCCCGCGCGGTGGCGAAGGTCCGCCTCCCGGTGAGTGAACCCTCGCTCGTGCAACCTTGAGATTGCTTTCCAGCCCGGCAGTTTTGCCGGGCTTTTTCTTTTCCACCGCCAGCCGGTTCCTGTCGCTCCAATCAGGAGATCAAGATTGTAATCGCGCCGGACCCTGGGAGCGGTTAGACATCCAGCGAAATCCCTCCCATGCAACCCGAACACCTTTGGCTCATCGCTGGCGTCCTGCTCATCCTCGCGGAATTCGCGGTTCCGGGCTTCATCGTGTTTTTCTTCGGGGTCGGTGCCATCCTCACCGCCCTGACCACCTGGATCGGCCTGACCACTGGTGGCGGTTCGCAGTGCTTTGTTTTCGGGCTGACTTCCTTCGCCCTGCTCTTCGGCCTGCGTCGATTCGCCAAGGGCATCTTCGTGGGCACCACGGATCCGGCGGTGGGTGATTTGGATGACGATTTCACCGGTCGCGAAGCCCGGGTGATCCAGGACATCCCCGGCGGCATCGCCGATGGTCGCGTGGAAATCAAAGGGGCGGAATGGAAAGCCCGTGCGGACTCGCCGATCCCCGCCGGTTCCATCGTGGTCATCGACCGCCGCGAAGGCCTCACCTTCCACGTCACCGCCCGCTGATTCTTCTCCTGCTCCCCATCAACCTCACCCACGCATCAACATGATCCCCATCCTCGCCAATTCCGGAATCCCCTTCGGCACCATCGTTGGTGTCGCCTTCGTCCTTCTCGCGGTCATTGCCGTGATGAAAACCGCACGCATCGTCCCGCAGCGTCAGGCCCATGTGGTCGAGAGGCTCGGGAAATACAGCCGCACGCTCGAAGCCGGTTTCCATATCCTCGTGCCCTTCATCGACCGCGTGGCTTACAAGCATTCGCTGAAGGAAGTCGCCGTGGATGTGCCATCGCAGATGTGCATCACCAAGGACAACATCGCGATCGAGATCGATGGTATCCTTTACATGCAGGTCCTCGATGCGAAGGCCGCCTCCTACGGCATTGAGAACTACTATTTCGCCGCTTCCCAGCTTGCCCAGACGACGCTGCGTTCGGAGATTGGCAAGATCGAGCTGGACCGCACTTTTGAAGAGCGGGATTCGATCAATGCCTCGGTCATCACCGCGCTCGACAAGGCCTCGGAGCCCTGGGGATTGAAAATCACGCGTTACGAAATCGCCAACATCAAGCCGCCGCAGTCCGTGCAGGACGCGCTGGAGAAGCAGATGCGTGCCGAGCGGGAAAGGCGCGCGCAGATCGCCCTTTCGGAAGGTCAGCGTGAATCGCAGATCAACGTGGCGGAGGGTGAGAAGCAGGAGCACATCAAGCGCTCGGAGGCGAAGAAGCTTTCGCAGATCAACGAAGCCGAGGGCAAGGCCCGCGAAATCGAGCTGCTGGCGAATGCGACGGCCGATGGCATCCGGCTGATTGCCGAGGCCATCCAATCGCCCGGCGGCCAGCAGGCGGTGAACCTGCGCATCGCCGAGCAGTATGTGAAGGAGT
The DNA here is from genome assembly GCA_025457665.1 of Akkermansiaceae bacterium. Taxonomy (GTDB): domain Bacteria; phylum Verrucomicrobiota; class Verrucomicrobiia; order Verrucomicrobiales; family Akkermansiaceae; genus Haloferula. The sequence goes on from JALOTY010000038.1 coordinate 17,555, forward strand.
TCGGCAATCTTGCCAAGGCGGGCAACACGCTCATCGTTCCGCAGAACCTTTCGGACATCGGCGGCACCGTGGCCGCGCTTTCGAAGATCCTGCAAACCCCGGCGCAGTCTCCGGCGGCACCCTTCAGCAAGCCCGGTGGGCCGCCGCCGCTGGCCTGAGCCGATTTCTTCCCCGGATTTCCCGGCCCGTGTCCGCTTTGGCGGCGCGGGCCGTTTTTTCTGACTACGATGCCTCTCGTACGGGAGATTTAGTAATTCCCCACCCCCGTCATTTTGTGATCAACCCGTGACGGAGAAGGAAGGCGTCTGCGGACTTGAGGACCTCCGCACGCTGGGGCGAGGGACCCTTGCTGTAGTGATACACCGGGTGGACGCCGCCGGGGAACCAGTGGATCGAACACTCCCGGCCGGCCTTGCGCATGGCGGCTTCGAATTCCTTGGCCCTGGCTTCCGGCAGATAGCCGTCCTTGGTGCCCAGGAAAATCAAGGTCGGAGGGGCTTTGGAGAGGTCCTGGTGAAAGGGTGAGAACTCCCGGAAGCGCGCCTTCACGTCCGGCGGACCGTATCCGGTGGGGCCATTGTCGAGCACCGGATACCAGAGCAGGAGCAGGTCGGGCCGCGGGCTGATTTCAAGGTTGTCCGACGGGTCATCGAGCCCCGGGACGAGTGCGGCTGCAGCGGCGATGTGACCGCCGGCGGAGCCACCGGCACCGATGATTTTCGCGGGGTCCACCCCGAGCTTTTCGGCATTCTGGCGGACCCAGCGGATGGCGGACTTCGCATCCGCCACCGAGGCGAAGGGCCGCGTGCCATGGACGGAAGAGATGCGGTATTCCGCGCTGATCGTGACGATGCCCTGGCGGGCGAAATGAGTGCATTCCGAGTAGAACTGGATGGGAGTGCCCTGCACCCAGCCGCCGCCGAAGAAGAAGACGATGGCAGGAGCCCGGCGGTCCGGGGTGTGGCCTTCGGGCCGGAAGATGTGGAGTTTCAGCTCCTTCCCGTCCGGCTTTTTGTAAACGACCTTTTCCGGCACAAATCGGGGTTCCGGTGCGGGGAGGACGCTGCGCAGGGCATCGAACCATCGATCCGCCATTTTCGCCGCCCCTTGGGCATTCGGATGGACGTGATCCTGAATGGTATCCACCCGCCAATCAAAGCCACTGGCCATGTCCACGAGGATCACGCGGGACTTCGGGGTATCGAGCTTCCCGACCATGGCCGCGAGTGCCTTGTTCAAATCGGCGAGGTAAGCGTATTTCGGCAACTTGCCGCTGAGGATCACCTGGGCCACGAGGATGTTCACCCCGGGACGGGTTTTTCGCGCGGTGCGGATCATCGCTTCATGGGCGGCGATGATGCCGGGGATGGGTTTGCTCTTGGCCTCATGATTGTGACCGGCATGGATGAGAAGGATGTCGGCCGGATGGGCGGGGAATTTTTTCTTGAGCGTCTCGGCGAGGAATTCGGCGTTCTTGCCGCTGTATCCTTCATGCCGCAGCGGGCCGATCCTTGTCTTCGATGCCTTGGACCCCACGAATTCGACGGTGTAACCGGCGGCGAAGAGTTTTTCCCAGAGAGGAAAGCGGTAGTTTTCGAAAGTCGTGCCTCCTTCGGTGATCGAGTCGCCCACGGCCATGATTCGGGGGATCTTCGTCGCTGCCATGGCGGTGCCACTCATGAAAAGGGCGGCGATGGCGAGGCCGAGAGGCATGGCACGGCGGAGGATGGCGGGGAGCATGGTCGGGAGAAGAACGCAAAGGACCGGCAGACGACAGGATTTTCCGTGTCGTGCAGGGCGGGCGGTGCGGAGGATTTTTGATCGATCCCCGGGAGTAGGGGAGTAAATTGGAATCGAATCCTTCCTCATGCTTATGAATCCCATCGGTCGTCGTCGATTTCTTGCCGCCAGTCTCGCCACGTCTCTCTCGCCCTGGATTTCCGCCCGTGCGGACGATGCCGGGCCGCGGGTCCTGGGGCTCGCGCTTCTGGGTCTCGGGGATTATTCGGCGAACCAGTTGGCCCCGGCCTTGATGAAGACAAAACATGTCAAGCTGCGCGGCATCGTCACCGGCAGTCCGGAGAAGATTCCGGTGTGGCAGGAAAAGTATCAGATCCCGGATGGCAATGTTTACAACTACGAGAACTTCGATCGGATCGTGGACAACAAGGAGATCGATATCGTTTACATCGTCACCCCCACAGGCCTTCATGCGGAGTATGCGATCCGTGCGGCGAAGGCGGGCAAGCATGTGATTTGTGAGAAACCGATGGCACCGACGGTGGAGGATTGCACCCGGATGATTGAAGCGGCGAAGGCGGCGGGAGTGACCTTGCAGATGGGCTATCGCCTGCATTGGGATCCCTTTCATCTGCATTTCATGGAATGCGCGCGGGACGGGCGCTTCGGTGCATGGAAATCGATCTCGGCGGCGAATGGCTACCGCGTCACGAACTTCGGCGGCAACAACCGCTGGCGGATCAGTCGTGATCTGGGAGTGGCGGGGGCGCTCTACGATGTGGGCGTCTATGCCGTGCAGGGCCAGCTTTATACGGCGGGGCAACTGCCGGTGAGGGTCACGGCGACGCGAAACACCGAGCGGCCGGAGATTTTCACCGAGGTGCCGGAAACCTATGAGTGGGTGCTGGAGTTCGCGGACGGTCGCAAGGCCGATGGCATGTCCAGCTATGGACGCAATGGCCACTGGCTGCGGGCGGAGATGGAAAAGGGACCCATGGAGCTGGCTCCGTCCTACGGCTATGGCGGTCAGAAAGGTTTCACGCCTGCCGGGCCCATGGATTTCCAACACGTGCCGCAGCAAACGCTGCAGATGGATGGGCAGGCGCTGGCGATCCTGAAAAAGGAGGCAAGCAAGGTGCCGGGCGAGATGGGCCGACGCGATATCTTCGTGATCCGAGGGATCATGGCAGCTGCGGAGTCCGGCAAGGCTCACGAGTTCGGGAGCTTTCCGGGATGAGACGGAGAGAAAATGTGAGATAAGCCCCGCGGCTGTCGCGGGGTGAGGCGGGACATTCAGGTTTCGTGCGGCAGGTGCGGCTCGAAGCGCATCGCGCGTTCGTGCTCGCGGGCCTTGGCGGTGCGGCGTGCTTCACGATAGAACTGCTCCTGGGCGCGGAAGGGTTTTTCGCCGGGAGCGGGGCTGAGTTTCTGCGAGCTGCCATCGGCGAGGATGCGTGAGGCCTGGGTGTTGTCGCGGAAGAGGGTTTCGAGGATTTTCATCAGTCGGCGGCGGGCGCGGGCGTCCTCGATGGGGATCATGAGTTCGACACGGCGATCAAGGTTGCGGCCCATCCAGTCGGCCGAAGCGATGAAGATTTCCGGATCGCCATCGTTGAGGAAGGAGAAGATGCGGGCGTGTTCGAGGAAGCGGTCGATGACGGAAATGACGGTGATGTTTTTCTGTTTCTTCGAGGTGCCGGGCTTCAGGCAGCAGATGCCGCGGACGTTGAGGAGGATTTCGACTCCGGCGGCGGAGGCATCGTAGAGGGCGGCGATGATGTCAGGGTCCTGGAGGGAGTTGACCTTGGCGAGGATGCGTGCGGGCTGGCCGCGGCGGGCGCGCTCGGCCTCGGAGGCGATGAGGGAGAGCAGGCGTGGCTTCATTTCCGTGGGCGCGGGGACGAGGCGCTGGAAACGGAGGAGCTTGGAACGGCCGGTGACGGCATTGAAGAACAGCGAGGCATCCGCGCCGTATTCGGGGCGGCAGGTGAGCAGGGAGATATCGGTGTAAAGGCGGGCGGTGGATTCGTTGTAGTTGCCGGTGCCGAGGTGGACGTAACGGCGCAAGCGGCCGGCCTCGCGGCGGACGATCATGCAGATCTTGGCGTGGGTCTTGAGGCCCTTGACGCCGTAAACAATCTGGACGCCCGCGCGCTGGAGTTCTTCGGCGCGGTTGAGGTTGCGGGCTTCATCGAAGCGGGCCTTGAGTTCGACGAGGACGGTGACGTGCTTGCCGTTTTCCGCGGCGCGGATGAGGGCATCGATGATGCGGGAGTTCCGGGCGGTGCGGTAGAGGACTTGTTTGATGGAGAGCACGTCGGGATCGACGGCGGCTTCATCGAGCATGCGGAGGATGGGTTCGAAGCTCTCGTAGGGATGATGGAGCAGCACATCGCGGCGGGCGATGGCCTCGAAGACGGTTTCGGCGGGCGAGATATCCGGCGAGGCCTGGGCCGGCCAATCGGGGTCGCGCAGGTGGTCGAAACCCGGGGTGAAGGCGAGGTCCATGAGCGCGGCAAGGCCGATGGGGCCGGGGCAACGGTAGGTTTCCTCGGTTCCGGTGGCGCAGACCTGGTGGACGACCTTGGCAAGTTCGCGGGACATGCGCGGGCCGAGTTCGATGCGGATGGTATCGGCGGTTTTGCGGGCGGCGAGGACGTCTTCCATTTCCCCGGCGAGGTCGATGGCGTCTTCTTCCTGGACGGCGATGTCGCCATTGCGGGTGACGCGGAAGGTCGCGGTGGCGGCGACGGTTTCTCCGGGGAAAAGGGAACCGATGTGGCGCGCGGCGAGGTCCTCGATCCACACGAAGGACTGGGCTTCGCCCGGGGTTTCCACGGCGACGCGGCGGCCGAGGGATTCCGGGAGTGGGATGAGGACGTGGCGCGTGGAGCCGGTGTCATCGCAAGTCAGGCGGGCGATGAGGATGAGCTGAAGCGCGGGAATGAGGGGCGGGGAGGAATCGGGATCGATGGCCAGCGGCGTGAGAAGCGGGCCGATGTTAGAGTGGAAATACGTGGCGAGCTGTTCCTGGGTGGCGGCGGGCAGGGCGGAAAGACGGGGCAGGGTGAGGCCGAGCGGGGCAAGTGCGCCGAGGAGTTCATCGAGCAAGCGGTATTGATCCTCCATGAATCGCAGCAGTCGGCGGCGGATGGCCTGCAGTTGCTGGACGGGGGTTTGCCCGGAGGGATCACGGCGCTGGCGGGCGCTGCGGCGCATCAGCGTGAGGCTGCCGACGCGGACTTGGAAGAATTCATCGAGATTCGAGGCGGTGATGGCGAGGAATTTGACCCGTTCGAGCAGCGGCAGGCCGGGGTTCTGGGCTTGTTCGAGGACGCGCTGGTTGAACTCGATCCAGGAGAGTTCGCGATTGACGTAGGGCATGGACATGACGGCCGGGGAGTGGGGAAAGTGTTCTTTAAACGGGGATTTCAGGCGGGATCTTCGATGTGAACTTCGAGGCCGAAGACTTCCTGGAAGAGGTCGCCCTTGCCATGCATGGCGAGGCGTTCCACGGCGACATCGGTCACGCCGGGAAGCCGGAGGTGGAGTGAGCGCGGGGTGGTGGTGACTTCGATGTCGCGCACGCGCTGGTCATGGGTGCGTTCGAGGGCATCAGCCACGCGGAGGATGGCGGAGAGTTTGCTTACCCGGATTCGTTCCGAGTTCGGCAGGGCGGCATAGGTCGGGTGGTCGAGCCGCGGCCCGGAATGGCGGTGGTAGCGGGCAATGAGCGCGATCAGCGTGACGTCGAGCCGGTCGAGCCCGAAGATTTCGCTATTGAGGATGAGGTATTCGGAGTGCTTGTGGTGGGCGCGCGGACTGACGAAGGTGCCGACCTCGTGAAGGATGGCCGCCACGTGGAGGAGCAGGGCATCGTGAATGCCCATGCCGTGGAGGTGGGCGAGTTTTTCGAAGAGGTGGAGGGAAATGCGGGCGACGTGCTCGCCATGCCGGGGGTCGGATTGATAGCGCGCGGCAAGGATGCGGGCGGAGCGGAGGACTTCCTGATCGAGCGAATCGGTGAGACCCGAGGAAACCAGCAGGTCGCACAAGAGGCCTTTTTCGTATTCGGAATAGGGGATGTGGATTTCCGTGAGACCGAGCGTCTCGGCGATGGCGAGATTGATCTCAAGGGCCGGGACGAGGGCTTCGGCGGTCTGATAGTCGATGCGGAAATGTTGGACGAGATCGAGGTCGCTCATGTCCGCGGCCTGTTCGGAGACGCGGCGGAGGTTTTTGAGGGAACAATTGCCGCGGGAATCGGTGAGGAAGGGCGCGACCTGTTGGATTTCATAACCGATGGCGACGAGGGCGTCCGGCGGGGTGTCACGGTAGTCGAAGCGGAGCTGGGCGAGATTGGCCGAACCGCTTTCGCGGATCACGCGCAGCAGGGCGGGGCCGCCATTGTGCGAGCCCTCGATGGCCTCCCGGGTGCGGTGGGTGCCCATGCGGTAGGAGGTGTAGCGGCTGATGGAACCTTTCTCGAAGAGCAGGGCGCGGGTGTTTCCGGGGCCGACGTGGATGACCAGCGCGCGGGGCCGCTTCATGGGCGGGCTGTCCTTGAGGCGGCGGCGGGTTTTCAGGTAAATGAGACGGGTCATTTCCCCATCATCGATGGGGCTGATGGCCAGGCCGCAGGCGATTTGCAGGCGGTTGAGGAAGCGGTCGTGATTGGTGGCCTCGATGAGGATGTTGGTGGCCACGGCGCGGACTTGGGGGCCGAGGCTGATACCGGATTCCGCGGCGGTGGCGGCAAAACCGCGGAGGATGGTGACGATGCGTTCGGTGGTTTCCGCCGTGACGCCGCCGTGGCGGAAAATGTCGCGGGCGAGGGGGGCGGGTTGTTCGAGGAAATCGACCGGGCTGTGCGAGCCGTCCGGCAGGGTGTCCGCGAGCAGCATGGACACGGAGCCGGCACCGATGTGAATGACGGCGGTGGGCGAGGATTCAGCGGGAGAAACGGAGCTCACGCGGGCAGCTTGTCGAGCGGCGAGGCGGGCGCAATGCCGAAAGTCGCGGGGAGGGGAGCGAGTGTCGGGGATTTTCCAAGTTTGCCCTTTTCAATCGGGCGGGGTGCCGGGAGCATGCGGGCGATGAAGTTAGGGGATCCCCGCAAGGCGTATCTGGTTCCGGAGGGCGGCGAGGTCAAATTGACCGAGACGCTGGCGGACGGCAGCGAGCTGTGCCCGGATGGCAACAAGGGGAACACACTGGAGCTTTTCGATCATCTGAGAGACCGCATCCAGACCCAACAGAAAGTTCTCTACGCCCAGAACAAGCATCGCCTGCTGCTCATCATCCAGGCCATGGATACCGGCGGGAAAGACGGGGTGGTGAAACACGTTTTTTCCCGGGTGGATCCCCAGGGCCTGCGGGTTCAGGCATTCAAGAAGCCCACCGATGAGGAACGTGCCCGGGATTTCCTGTGGCGGGTGCATCCGCATGTCCCGCGCAACGGCGAGATCGCGATTTTCAATCGCAGCCACTACGAGGACATCATCGCAGTGAGGGTGAAGAAACTCTACGACGACGAAGTCTGGAAGCGCCGCTACCGCCACGTCATCGAATTCGAGCGGATGCTGGCCGAGGAGGGCACGACGATCGTGAAGATCTTCCTGCACATTTCCAAGGACGAGCAGAAGCGGCGGCTGGAAGCGCGGCTGGCGAATCCGGCGAAGCACTGGAAGTTCCATCCCGATGATCTGGAGGACCGTGGCCGCTGGCCGGAGTTCCGACGGGCTTACGAGGACCTCATCGCGAAGACCAGCACGCCCTACGCGCCATGGTATGTCATCCCCGCAAATCGCAAGTGGTACCGCAACCTTTGCGTGGCCCGATTGGTGGCGGACAGCCTCGATGATTTGGACCTGAAATTCCCCGCGCCGAGCTGGGATGCAAATTCCGTTCGCATCGGCGATTGACAGAGGGGGGAAAGCTGGTTGAGACACGGCCATGGGTTCTTGGAGTACCTCAGCATTCGGAAATGACGCCGCCCTCGACTGGCTGGCGGAACTGGTGGAGTCGCGCGGATGGGCGATGGTGGATGAAGCGCTTTCGGCCGTGCTTGGGGCCGGGGACGACTATCTGGACGAACAGACCGGGCAGGAAGCCATCGCCGCCTGCGAGGTGGTCGCCTGGGTCCTTGGACAGCCGGGTGAGACGGATGAGGACACCGATGATCTGGAGGAATGGATGGCCGATCAGGAAATGGAGCCGGATACGAATCGGGCGAAGAAGGCCAAGCGAGTCCTCGACCGTGTTTTCAACGAACCCTCCGAGCTGCGTGAGGTGTGGGAGGAGAGCGACGATTTCGAGGAGTGGAAAAAGGATCTGGCGGACCTCAAGGAACGCCTTTCCAAAGGCTGATCCAAGTTGCGAGCCGGATGGCTTCCCATCCTGCATGCGGACCCGAGCGGGGAAGTCTCTCCTTGGCTCGGGTTTTCCGTTAGGTAAGGCGCGGAGTGAAAAGGGTTTCCACGATCCTGCCATTCGCGAAAGGAGCGGATGGCGGACCCGGCAGGAATCGAACCTGCATCTGCGCCTTCGGAGGGCGCCATTCTATCCGTTGAAATACGGGTCCTTGGGAAGTCTCCCGCCTTGCAGCTGCGGGCTGCGGCGGGCGGGAGTGTTAAGGTCCCCTTGCTGGCTTGGCAAGGGAGAACCGTGCGGGAGTGTCGCGAGGGGAAGTCAGTGACCGATCTCGGCCAGCGCTTGGTCCAGCGCGGCTTTGACGAAACCGGAGAACAGCGGGTGGGGGCGGTTGGGCTTGGACAGGAACTCGGGGTGGAACTGGGCACCCACGTAGAAGGGGTGCTTGGGCAGTTCGATGATTTCCACGAGGCCTTCCTTGGCGGAAACCGAGGAGATGACGAGCCCGGCTTCCTGGATGCGGTCCTGATAATCGGAATTGAACTCGTAGCGGTGACGGTGCCGCTCGTGAATGCGATCCGCGCCGCCGTAGAGGTCGGACGCCCGGGTGCCGGCGAAAAGGATGCTTTCGCAGGAACCCAGGCGCATGGTGGCACCCATGTCCTCGACTCCCTTTTGTTCTTCCTGCAGGCAGATGACCGGATGCGGGCTGTTTTTGTCGAACTCAGTGGAGTTCGCCCCTTCCAGGCCGCAGACGTTGCGGGCGAATTCGATGGTCGCGATCTGCATGCCGAGGCAGATGCCGAGATACGGGATCTTCTGCTCGCGGGCATAGCGGGCGGCGAGGATCTTGCCCTCGATGCCACGGTCGCCGAAGCCACCGGGAACGAGGATGCCTTGCACATGGCCGATGACGTTGGCCGCGCCATGATCCTCGATCGCTTCCGCCTCCACACGGATGATGTCCACCCGGGTGTCGTGATGGGCTCCGGCGTGGATGAGGGATTCGTAGATCGATTTGTAGGCGTCCTGGAGTTCGATGTATTTCCCGACGACGGCGATGGTGGTGCGGTGCTTCGGCTTGATGATTTTCTGGACGAAGCGTTCCCAATCCTCGAGGGCGGGCGAGGGCGTGTGGCCGAGGCCGATCTTGTCCACCACGAGGCGGTCGATCTTGTCGCGCCGGAGGTCGAGCGGGCATTCGTAAATCGTGTGGGCGACATCGCGGAAGGCGACGACGTTTTTGCGTTCGACGTTGCAGAACATCGCGATTTTCCGGCGATTGTCTTCATCGAGATCCGCCTCGGTGCGGCAGATGATGATGTCCGGCTGGATGCCGATTTCGCGGAGCTTGGCGACGGACTGCTGGGTGGGCTTGGTCTTCACCTCCCCGGCGGCCTTGATGAAGGGCAGCAGGGTGACGTGGATGAAGCAGACGTTTTCCTTGCCGACTTCCAGGGCGTATTGGCGAAGGGCTTCGAGGAAGAGCAGGCCCTCCATGTCGCCTACGGTGCCACCGATTTCCGTGATCAGGACATCGACGCCGGGGTTGTCGGCGGTGACTTTCTGCAGGCGGGATTTGATCTCATCGGTGACGTGGGGGATGAACTGCACGGTCTTGCCGAGGTAGTCGCCCTTGCGTTCCTTTTTGATCACCGAATCGAAGACCTGGCCGGAGGTAAGATTGTTCATCCGCGAGAGAACTCCGGAGGTGAAACGTTCGTAATGGCCGAGGTCGAGGTCGGTTTCGGCACCGTCATCAAGCACATAGACTTCGCCGTGTTGATAGGGCGACATGGTGCCGGGATCGACGTTGAGGTAGGGGTCGAACTTCTGCATCAGCACCTTGAGGCCGCGCGCCTCGAGCAGGGTGCCGATGGAGGCGGCGGCAAGGCCCTTGCCGAGGGAGGAAACGACGCCGCCGGTGACGAAGATGTATTTCATGAGTGTGCCAGGTGATCAGTGAGCGGTGGAGGAAAGGAGCCGCTCGATTTCGAGGGCTTGGGCGGGGGTGTCGACGCCTGGGGAGGTATCGTGGGTCGTGAGGACCTTGATGGAGGCGCCGTTTTCGAGGGCGCGGAGTTGTTCGAGCGACTCGGCGCGCTCCAGGGGAGAAGGCGGCCAGGTGACGAAGCGTTCGAGGAAAGTACGACGATAGGCGTAGATGCCCTTGTGGCGAAGCACCGAGAGGCCTTCCACGGGATGGCGGAAGTAGGGCAGGGGAGAGCGGGAGAAATACAGCGCACGGCCATCGAGGGTGGTGACGACCTTGACGACATTCGGATCGGCCACGGCGGGATCGGCGGGGTCCATCGGGTTCGCGGCGGTGGCCATGTCGAGGTCCGGGTCTGCAGCCATGGTGGCGGCGAGTTCATCGATCAATACGGGATCGATGAGCGGTTCATCCCCCTGGATATTGATGATGTGGGTGGCTTCCGGCAGGGCGCGGAGGGCCTCGGCAATGCGATCCGTGCCGGTGGGGTGCTCCGGCGAGGTCATGACCGCGCGGCCGCCGAAGGCGTGAACGGCATCGAAGATCCGGTCGTCGTCGGTGGCGACGAAGAGGTCATCGAGCCTCGAACACAGGCGGCAGCGTTCCCAGACGTGCTGGATGAGGGGTTTTCCGGCGATGAGGTGGAGCGGTTTTCCGGGGAAGCGGGAGGACCCCCAGCGGGCTGGGAGGATGCCGATGATGTGAATGCCGGAGGAGTGAAACAAAGCGGGCCGACAGTAGCCAGCGCCCCCGCCGACGGGCAAGAGCGGTGTGCCGGATGGATCGGAAATTTCCTCAATGCCCCATCCAGGTGCCGCCGGAGTCGACGAAGCGGAGGGCTTTTTCGTAAGAACAGGAAGTCAGGAAATGGTCGAGGCGGCGGGGGATTTCGTGCCGATGGGTTTCCTGCCAGGCGGTGATTTCTTCGGAAACGGTGCGGAGGGCATCGAGGTGAGCCGCGGGATCACGGTCGCGGAAGGCATGGTCGGCAATGAGGTCAAGGCGGTGGCGGAGCAGGGAGCGGAGAGTGGCGGTGGCGGCATCGTCCATAGCGGGACTCTGACGGCCCGGGGCCGGGCATGCAAATTCGGACGTGGACGGATGGAGGGCCACTTCCTAGCCTCCGGCCATGCTGACGGGGGCGATTTCGGTGCATTTCACGGGTCTTGATTGGGCAGTGGTGGTGTTTTACATGCTGCTGACGACGTGGGTGGGGCACCGGCTCAGTGGGAAGTCGGCGACGGTGAAGGACTTTTTCCTCGGCGGCCGGACCATGCCATGGTGGGCGGTGTCGGGGTCGATGATCGCGACGGAAATCAGCGCCCTGACCTTCATCGGCGTGCCGGGCGGGGTCTATGCGGCGAAGGGGGATTGGACCTATCTGCAATGGGGCATCGGCTCGATCATCGCGCGATTTGTGGTGGGATACTATCTCGTGCCGCTTTACTACAAGCGGGAGATTTACAGCCCCTACGACTACATGGGAAATCGGCTCGGCGAGGGCGTGCGGCGGCTGGTGACGGGGCTTTTTTCTCTGGGCGCGGTGCTGGGGCAGAGCGTGCGAGTGCTGGTGACGGCGTTGATTTTGCAGACCGTGACCGGCTGGCCGATGGAGTGGAGCGTGGTCGCCATTGGTGCCTTCGCGCTGGTTTGGACGCTGATGGGCGGGATGCGAACGGTGATTTGGACGGATGTCATCCAGTTCGGGATCTTCGTGCTCGGCGGATTGCTGGCTTTCTTCTGGCTCGTGGGGCACCTGGGCTGGGATCAGATCGTGGAAATCAATCGTGGCTTCGTGACTCCTGAGGGGGGGGCGGTGGACAAGATGAGGATCTTCGATTGGACCCTGCCGTGGGAGAACTCGATGCTCAACTACACCTTCTGGGTGGGCGTACTGGCGATGCCGTTTCAAAATCTCGCCGCGTTCGGCACGGATCAGCTCAACGCCCAGCGGATGTTCTGCTGTGGCAGCCCCGGTGAGGCCCGCAAGGCGATGCTTTGGAGCAGCGTGTCCCTGCTGACAACGCTTCTGATGCTGGCTGTGGGCTCGGGGCTTTTCGCTTGGTATCAGGTCAAAGGGCTGACCCCGGATGAAGCCGCGAAGTTCGCCGAAGATCCGAACAATGTGTTTCCCGTATGGATCACCACTGTGCTGCCGCCCGGGCTCACGGGACTGATTCTTGCCGGCGCTTTCGCGGCGGCGATTTCGAGTCTCGACTCGGTGCTTGCGGCGCTTTCCCAGACCAGCCTCTCGGCCATTCTGGGGCGCAAGAGGGTGGAATCGGTGGAAAGCGGGCAAAAAATGGTGCTCTACTCGCGCATCGCGGTGGTCGTTTGGACGGTGATTCTCACGGCTTTTGCCATTTGGATGGCCCAGGGCCATGGGAAGGCGGAAAACAAGAACCTCATCGACCTTGCCTTCGGAATGGTGGCCTACACTTACGGGCCCTTGTTGGGGATTCTCCTCGCCGCGATCCTGCCTGGGAGGCGGAGTCTGGTGGGAATCTTTCTCGGGACCCTGCTGTCCATCGCGTTGGTCGCCTGGATGAGGCCGGAACTGCTTCGTCTGCTTGAGGCATTTTCCTTGCCCACACAATGGATCTCCGAGCACCGGCCGAAGATCGCTTTCCCCTGGTTCTTCCCGCTCACGGCCATGCTGACCTTCGCCTTTGCCTGCCTCCCGCTGGGTTTCTCCACGCGGCATGACGACGAACTCCATTCGTGAAACCAACCCCTCCGATCAGGGTTGCGAGACGCCTCCGAGGCACTCCGCGCCCTCGGATCGGAAACGTTTTCCCGATCACCGTGCGTGACGGAACCGTCAATCTTGATGGGCTCGTCCAACATGCTGAATACCAGTGACCCGCTTCATGCGAAAGGCTGATCGGGAGGTTGATTGTACGGCAAATTTAAGCTTCTACTGGGTCAAGATCTAAAAAAATTGAGGTGTGGAACGCTTGTGGAAACGAAGCTCGTCCGGCGATCTGTTAGAGTCGAAAAAAAACAAGTTCCCGCTCCGATTTTCCAGCCCTTACAACCGTCGCCGTCAGCCATTTGGGACGCCGCGAGGCGGGGTGGTTGGCGAAGCAAGCGAAGCAGAATTTCAAAAACCTTGAACTGGGAAGAGATGGAAACGGTGGATGCGTCCATGGGGACAGGAGCGACGGCGCGGGTGCAGCCGAAGCGCGTTCTTTGGCAGCAGGTCTGCGACCGTTTGGAGGCGATGGTGGGTGCAGGGGCCAAGGAGCGCTGGTTTGGAGCGGCAAGTTTGGGTGCCCTGGCCGATGGCGCGGCGGTGGTGGAGGTGCCCAACGAGATCCATCAGGTCTGGATCGAGACGAACTACCTCGACGAACTCCGTGCTGCCCTGGCCGAGGTGATCGAGGACTTCGTGGACGTGAGGGTTGAAGTGGTCGATCCCGCCAAGGCCGAATCTCTTGAGGAAAATGGAGATGGGAAGTCCGATTGGTTTCCCGAAACCCAGCGATCGAAGGTGGAGGAAGACCTCGGGAAAAGAACCCGCCGTGCGGGTCTCAATCCAGCGTTCACGTTTTCTTCGTTCGTCGTTGGAGCCAACAGTCAGTTTGCCCATGCCGCCTGCGAAGCCGTCGCTCACGGCAGGGGGGCCAATTTCAACCCCCTTTTCATTCACGGTGGCCCGGGGCTGGGGAAGACCCACCTGATGCAGGCAGTGGGCAGCGAGTGGCTCTCCAAACACGGTTCCGCCAAGGTCGTCTATCTGACCTGTGAGCGCTTTACCAACGAGTTCATCGAGGCAGTCAAAAAGGGCGATCTCGAGCGATTTCGCAGCCGCTACCGCAAGGCCGAGGTGATGCTGATCGATGATGTTCAGTTCCTCGGCGGAAAGGACCGGTCTCAGGAAGAGTTTTTCCACACTTTCAACACGCTCCTCGACGGGCGCTGCCAGGTGATCCTGACCAGTGATCGTCCGGCTTCGGAAATCAAGAACCTCGAACCACGACTGGTATCTCGTTTCGAGTGCGGTCTCACGGTCGAACTCCAACTCCCGGCTTTCGAGACCCGCTTGGCGATTCTCCAGAAAAAGGTCGAGGAATGGGGCATCAAGATCGATTCCGGGATTCTCCGGATGCTCGCCGAGCGGTTGAAAACCAACGTTCGCCGCCTGGAAGGTGGCCTGATGCGCGTGGGAACTTTCGCCTCTCTCGCCGGTGAACGGGTCACGGTTGAAAAGGTCGAGCACCTCCTCCGCGACCTTTTCCGGGAGGAAAACAGCCGGATGGTGACCATCGATTCCATCCAAAGGGCCGTCGCCGAGCACTACGATATCCGTCTGGCCGACATGACCAGTCGCCGCCGCCCCGCCAGCATCGCCATGCCCCGGCAGGTAGCGATGTATCTCAGCCGCACCCTGACGAAGTCTTCGCTCATCGAAATCGGTGAAGCCTTCGGCGGTCGTGATCACGGCACGGTCATCCACGCGGTGAAAAAAGTCACTTCCGCTGTCGAAACGGATCCCGAGTTCCGGGATCGGATCGATCGCCTGCAAGCGGAGCTCAGACGCTGAGGGACTTGCGAAAGTTTTTGAAATTCAGTGAGCGCGGGGTTTGCGGCGAGCTGGACTTCCGGCCAAACGAAGGCTTGCCAAAAGGGAGGAAAATGCGGACAGCTTGGCCGTGGCGCAGGATCCCAAGGCGCCAGAACGAGCCATGAAGTTCACAGTTTCCAAAGAAGCCTTGCTGGATGGGTTGCAAAAGGTGCAGCACGTTGTCAGCTCCCGCACGACTCTGCCGATCCTTTCCAACGTCCTTCTCGTCGCCGCCGACGGACGGTTGCGCCTGACGACGACCGACCTCGACGTTGGCATCACAGGGGTGGTTTCCGCCAATGTCTCGCGTGATGGAGCCACGACGCTCCCTGCCAAAAGGCTGGTCAACATCATCCGCGAACTTCCGGCTTCCGAGGTGGAGGTTTCGGTCGATGCCAAGAACGTGGCTTCCATCCAATGCGGGCCTTCGTTCTTCAAAATCATCGGCCTGAGTCAGGATGATTTCCCGCCGCTTCCGGATTTCGACGGTGCCAAGGAGTTCCGGATTCCCCAGGCACTGCTCCGGGATGGTCTCAAAAAGACTGCCTATGCCATCTCGACCGATGAGACCCGCTATGTCCTCAACGGGATTTTCACCTCTTTCCGTGATGGCAAGCTGACCCTTGTGGCAACCGACGGTCGTCGTCTCGCGATGGTGGAGAACGACCTTGAGTATCCCGCCAGTCAGGAAACCGACGTCATCATTCCCACCAAGGCCGTTCAGGAACTTCAGCGGCTCCTGGGACAGGAGGGCGAGGTTCTTGTTTGCCTGAGCGATAATCAGATCTCGTTCAGTGTCGGCGAAAGCCTCTTGGTGAGCAAACTCATCGAAGGCAATTACCCGAACTACCGTCAGGTGATCCCTGGCGATTCAAACGAGAGAGTCGAGCTTCCCCGCGAGGCCACGCTTGAGACCGTTCGACGTGTGTCGCTGCTCTCTTCGGACAAATCGAATTCGGTCAAATTGGTGTTCTCCCCCAACCAGGTCGAGGTGACTGCCAATTCCCCGGATGTCGGCGAAGCCAGAGAGACCATGGAGGTCGCTTACTCCGGCAAGGAGATGCAGATCGCCTTCAACCCGGAATTCCTCAAGGCACCTCTCCAGAACCTTGAAGAACAAACGGTGTATCTCGACCTCATTGATGAGATGAGTCCTGGCGTGGTCCGCATCGATAGCAGCTTCCTCTATGTCATCATGCCAATGAGGGTGACGGGCTGACGGATTTTCCTCGGACCATCCGCGAACGAAGCAATTTCAGCCGGCGAGATTCTCGCCGGCTTTTTCTTTTCTGAAGATCGGCATGCTCTGAAGCGAATCGATCAGTCTCTGTCGTAGAGTTTGGGCTTTCGATGCCAGCCTTCTTTGGTGAAACTCATACTCCTCTCTGCCGGCGGAAGTCTCGATGCAAATAGGTGTGAACCCATAACTGGTCAGGTCGTAAGGGCTCGCCCTCATGTCGATTTCCCTCGCCTCGCGCGCAAGGCGATAGGTCTCAAGCCAAAGGGCGCTGCCAATCCACGGCATCGATTTTCCCGCCCATTTGTAAAGGTCCATGTTGGCATGGATGCACGCCGATTGTTCGTGGAGAATGCGCGAATCGGATCTCGGTTGCAGTCGGTTCAGTGGGATGGCGTCTTTGTTGAAAAATCGAAACGCATCAAAATGGCTGCAGCAAATCGGCCGCGACTCCACGAGAGAGTCGATGTCCGACTGAGGAAGTCTGAGCGGGGTGGATCCACGATGCCGGATTTCCGTGCCACGATAAACCATCGCCCATTCGTGTAAGCCGTAACAGCCGAAGTTCGGCTGCCGGTCGCGAGTTGAGATCAACAATTCCAGAATCGCCCGCAAGCGGTCCCTTTGGTCGGAGGTCAGAGCGGAAATCGACGCGTGAAGCACTCCGTTTCTCTCCTCATAAGGT
Source organism: Akkermansiaceae bacterium (assembly GCA_025457665.1). Classification (GTDB taxonomy): domain Bacteria; phylum Verrucomicrobiota; class Verrucomicrobiia; order Verrucomicrobiales; family Akkermansiaceae; genus Haloferula. Next base: position 34,149 of record JALOTY010000038.1, read on the forward strand.
GGTTTCTGGAACCATTCAGGGATTGCGGAGCTGGCTTCCAAGCCGATCCCCAATGGGGGATGCCATTCCCGGAGCTTCGCGAAGGAGAACCGATAATACCGGAAAAGGAAATCCTCAACTGGATCTGATTTCCCATGAGTCCGACGTCGGATGGTTCCCTCTGTGAGGCGACTCACCTCCTCACGATGCCGCGACGCAGCCGCGCACCAATCAATCGCCGACAGAACGGGCCATGCGGCAGTGCCAATCGGAAAAGCGGCACCCTTGAAGTCCGAATCACTCATGAACGCAGCAGCCATCAGCCACCTAAGGACTGAGACCATGTTAAAGAGCCCCCTTGAAAGCAACCCCCCAATCATCCACGGAGCAAAAGGATCAGAAAATAAAAGGACACACCTTTAGTCAGCGAGACTACTTCGGTCAATCAATAAAAGGACATTCCTTTAGTCATCTTCCCCCTTGCCAAGCCCCTCCCACCCCTCCAAGCTCCACCCATGGCTCGTCGTCGTTGGCTCGCTCCCTGGAA
>JALOTY010000005.1 GCA_025457665.1 Akkermansiaceae bacterium
GGTGCCCAGACGGTAGCTTGTGGCTGCGGTGTTGGTGAGGTTCAGGGCGTATCCCGTGGTCGTGAAGGCCGTGCCAAGGACGTTGACCGCAGACCCGAGCGTGACCGTCCCGGCCACACCGCCAAAGGTAACGGAGTCCACCGCCGTGGTGGGATTCCAATTGGCCACCGCCACAGTGGCATCGGTGCCATCGTCCGCTCCGGTGCCAACGGTGTCCCAAAACAGGCTGGTGGTATCCCAGGTGCCGGTGCCGCCGAGACCGGCAGCACTTTCATTCTGGTCCCACTGAAGGGTAACGGCGAACGCATGGGAGGAAGCGATCGAAATCCAGACAGGCAGAAGGAGATGGTTCGGATTCATGAATGGTTGTTCGGTGAGATGGACTGGGGAAATCGCCGCCAATTGGCGGCCTAGGACCAAGGGATGAGGGAAGGGGCGAAAGGATGGGCGGAGGAAAATTCCAAGTTGATGCCTCCCCGAGATCGGCTCGGAGCAGGCACCACGACTTGGAATCGGCGGGAAGGAGGCGAGAAGCAAGAGGCACCAAATGACATCATTTTATCGATTTGGTGACGGATTTGCATTACACTGGTGGACTAAAGTCTCTCCCCGAGCCCTCTCGCAAGATCCATTTGGAAATGTTTCTGCTCAATTTCTTTGAGCAGATTACCCCCCCATCGCTCCTGACGCCTTTCGCCCTGGAAAGGCTCTCCCGCATCCAGCCTCGTTCGAAAGCCTGCCCCAAGGCACCGTCCATGGATTCGATCAAGAGTCCCCCACAAAATACCGGGGGTCCAGAAACCAGAGTTTTTCTCCGATTTGGCACATTCTGGGCATCCGAACCCGAAAACTCGACATTTCTCTCCCAAAAGCGGAGGAAAGCGGGCCGCCTGGTGCACCGAGGGGGTAGGTTGGATCGATGGGTTTTGGCGGTTTACCTTTCGATTCCAACAAACCAAGCTCCCCCGGTGTCCATCTGAGCGAGCAGACACGATTTCCAGAACACCCACCCGAGATCATGGCCACCTCCTTTCTCCCCGACCCCTACAGTCATCCTTACGAAATCGACCCGAGATTCGCCAAAAGCGCGGTTTACTTCTGCAGCGAGTTTGCGATCGACCAGTCCTTCAAGATCTACTCCGGCGGCCTCGGTTTCCTCGCCGGATCCCACATGCGCTCTGCCGCCGCCCTGCGCCAGAACCTGCTCGGGATCGGCATCGTCTGGTCCTGCGGCTACTACAACCAGACTCGCGGCGAAGGCCGGGAAATGGCCGTCCAGTTCCGCAAAAAGGAATATGCCTTCCTCCAGGACACCGGCATCCGTTTCCAGATCCCCATCTACGGCAAGCCCGTCTGGGTCGGCGCGAAATTCCTGCCCTCCGAGGTCTTCGGCACCGTGCCGATGTTCTTTCTGACGACCGATCTCGATGAAAACTCCATCGAAGACCGCCAGATCACCCAGCGTCTTTACGACAATGATCCCGGTCGCCGCATCGCCCAGTACACCATCCTCGGTGCCGGCGGTGCCCGCTTGTTGGAGGAACTCGGAGTCGATCCCGAGGTCTGGCACCTGAACGAGGCTCACGCCCTTTCCGCCGCCTTCCGCGTCCTCGAAAAGCATCAGGGCAAGGCCGCGGAAGTCCGCAAACGGTTCGTTTTCACGACCCACACCCCGGAAGAGGCCGGAAATGAAAAGCACGATTTCCACCAACTCCTCGGCGCCAGCTTTTTCGGTGGGCTCGATGAGGCCACGATCCGCGCCGCGATCGGACTCACCGACAACATCTTCAATCACTCCCTTGCCGCGCTGCGACTCAGTCACAAGGCCAATGGCGTGTCGAAACTCCACGGCGAAGTCTCCCGCCAAATGTGGGGACATCACGAGGGGATCTGCCCGATCGGCCATGTGACCAACGCCCAGAATGCCAAATACTGGAAGGACCGCGGCCTCGAACGCGCCCGCGAACAGGGTGACTTCGATTTCCTCCGCGAACGGAAAAAGGAACTGAAAGACCAGCTCTTCCGTGTGGTTGCCGATCAGACCGGCAAGCTCCTCAGCCCCAACGTCCTCACCATCGTCTGGGCCCGACGTTTCGCCGGCTACAAGCGCGCCGACCTCATCACCCGCGACATCAAGCTCTTCAAGGAACTCGTCGAAAACAACGACCGCCCCGTGCAGATCATCTGGGCAGGCAAGCCCTATCCCTTCGATTACGGCGCGATCGAAACCTTCAATCACCTCGTCCGCCTCACGCGCGACTACTCGAATTGCGCCGTCCTCGTCGGCTACGAACTCGAACTCTCCCGCATCCTCAAGCTCGGTGCCGATATCTGGTTGAACAACCCGGTCGTCACCCGCGAAGCGTCCGGGACATCCGGCATGACCGCCGCCATGAATGCGGCCGTGAATCTTTCGACTTTCGATGGCTGGATCTGCGAATTCGCCAAGGACGGCCACAACTCCCTGATCGTCCCGCCTGCCGATCCCGCCTTGTCACCGGACCAGCGCGATCGTCACGACCTCGAGTCCCTCCACTCCCTCCTCCGCACCAAGGCTCTGCCGCTCTACTACGATCAGCCCAAGGAATGGTGGCAACTCGTCAAAAACAGCATGGACGACGTCCTCCCCTTCTTCGGCTCCGACCGCATGGCCGAGGAATACTACACCACGATGTATTCCTGAGCTGAGACATCGATCCATCACGGCACCACCTCCACCCTCAGAAACATTCTCTGCCCGGAGGGTGAAGGTACGACGACTTCCGTAGTTGGGCCATCCGCCTCGATTTCCAGGGGGATGGCCCCGTCCATGACCCGCTCCCAACTGTTGAGATCGGAAGAAACCAGCACTTGATAGCGCTTGCCCGGGACCGAGGCCCAGGTCACCGCCACCCCGCCATCGGCCGGATTCACTGCCGTCACGCGGAAACCCGCCACCGCCGCCCGCGGGTCCGTGCCCGCAAGATGATGTTCGGCACCGGTCATTCCGTTAGGCCACAGGAAATCCCCTCCATCCATGCCGGCGGAGGAATTCGGATTCAGCCCGTTTGCCAATTCCCATGCATCGCGCATGCCATCTCCATCACTGTCAGGCCCGGGATCCGCAGTGCCGATTTCAAAGGAATCCAGGACGCCGATGTAGGACCCGTCCGCATGGAAACCATGCTGATCGAAGCGCAAATGACGGTCGCGGACGGTGATTTCCGAATAGCCGTGAAACAACCCGCCAACAATCGGCTGCGGAGTGCCCAGCACCCCGGTCGTCAATTGCCTGGCATAGAAACCGGGAATATCGACATGTCCCCCCCGCCAGATGCCATCATCCGTGATCGAACTCCAGTTTGCCACCAGCGGTTCGCTGAAATCCAGATAACTGCCACAACCGGAAACGACGTAATGCACGCCGTTGATCCGCCCGCGCTCGAAACCATGCATGTGCCCACTGAGGCAGATATCCACCCCATGCTGCTCCAGCCGCGGGACGAGGTTGGCACGCAGGGCGGCATTGCCATCGATCCAGCGCTCGTAGTACGGCGAGACGTGGGTGGCCACAATGCGGAAGCGCGCGCGGCGCGCGGCCGGGGAACTCAAGACACGATCAAGCCAGCCGTTCGTGATATCATTCGTCGGATCGCTTGCCGAACGATTGTGGGTGGTAAAGTAATCCAGACACACAAAGAAAACCCCGGAATGTTCGAACCAGTAATTGCCGAATCCCGCCGTGCGGGTGGACGGAGAGTCCCCGATCTGCCAACGGCTTGGCATGTCGGACGCAAGCCGCAGCGGATGGGTCGGGCTGCTGCCATCATGATTGCCCCATGAAACATAGAAGGGCTTGTGCCGCCCGAACACGGCGCACATCCGGTCAAGATAGGAGTTCTTTGTCTGCGGGTAGGTATTGCCATCCTGCGCCTGATCACCCAGGGCGAGACAAAAGGAAACTCCCCGCAGATTCATGTCTCCCAGCATGATCTTGGCCGGCTCCCAAGGATCCGCCTGCCACACTCCACCATTGGTGGTCTGAATGTCACCGATCGCTCCAAAACTGAAATCCTCCCAGCCCGAAGGAGCCGTGCGAAAAGTCGCGACCGGCGTCAGCCCTTCGCCACTCATCGCCGCGAATCGATAGTGATAGATCGTCCCGGCGGAAAGCCCGGTCAGGATGCCTCGATAAAAGTACGAGTTCCCTCCGGATGCCACCCTTTCGACAGCCACCGCCTGCCCCAGAGCAGCCGTCGGTCCGTATTGCAGCAAGAGCGGAGTATCCTCGGCGATCTCCGCCATCACCACCATGGTCGATGTCGTCATGTTCTGCAGATAAGGCGGCGTGATGATCGTCAGCACCGGTGGGCCAGTCACGGTGATCGATCCGGTTTCCACCCATGACGAAAGTGCCCCATTCTCATCCCTCGCCCTCGCACGAATGACATAACTCCCCGGCAGCCGCCACTGTCCCACCAGAGTCCGCGGCTGCCCCGCCGGACCAAAGGCACTCCAAACGGAATTCCGACCGTCTCCCCAGTCCACCTGAACTTGCACGGGATCCGCATCCCCATCTCCCGGCAGAAACGCAAACTCAAGATTGCTTCCGGTTTCACCCGTGGAAGGACCTTCATGACTGGCCGCCATGGAAGGCGGCTGGTTCCCGGGAGTCGGGATGATTCTCACCCCTGCCGTGCCCAGAGCAGCAGCCTCCTCCGCGCTCAGAGCCTTGCTGAAGATCGCCGCCATTCCCACGACCAGCGCTTGGTTTTCCAGACTCTCATCCGCGAACAACAAAACCTCAGCGGCATTCAAGGCATGCCTGCCATCCAGGGCCGGCCGGGTGTGGGCGAAAAACAACTGACCATCGAGATAGGCCCGGTAAAAACCCGTCCCGCTCAGATCCACCGAAACCACCAATCGCCGCCACTCGTTGGTGGGAAATGGAGAGTTGGAATAAGCCAGTCCACTGATGCCCAGCGCACTGTCGGAATTGCGAATGAAATACTCGCCATCATCCGTGTTCGCGAGATTCGTCTGCCATAACGTGCGCCACTGTCCTGCTGAGGGAATCAGCAGATCCATCACCATGGTGTAACGGTTCGTGAGATTGCCATCCCCGTTCGGGCCGATCCCGTGAATCGCCCGCAGATGATTTCCCTGACCGGCCACAGTGGTGATGACACCGGCAAGCGTGTTGGGATCCGCCCGGCCATCCGTCATGCTTGCCGCAGTCACGGGCGATGTGCCGCTGATGATCAGGTCCGTCCCGTAGGTCGCCAAACCCGGATTCCCCGGCGCATCGAAATCCCACAAACCCACCAAACCATCCGGAATTCCTGCAGCAGGAGAAACATTCACCTGCTGCAAATTCACCCACGCCGATACCGCCCCGGGCAGATCCCGTGCCCGGGCCCGCAGGGTGAAGGTCCCGGAGTGGGGATAGGCGCGGGAAAAAACCACTGGGGTTCCCGATGGCACAGGTCCCGACCAGGCAGACCATCGACCATCCCCCCAATCGATCTGCATCTGCACCGACGCCCCCTCGGGATCGGTCGCTTGCACGGTGAAGTTCTCCCCGGCGAGGGCGACCAGCGATGTGCCGCCGGCGGGAGTGATGGAAACCACCGGGGGCTGGCCGGGATCGACCGGTGCGGTTTGATCGAAATCCAGGTTGTCGATCGCGATGTTCACCGCAGAGCCACTGCCGCTTCCGCCAATGCGGACCAGATCCAGGCGGTAAGCCACGCCCGCCGTGCCTTGGAAATCAAGATGGACCGTGGGCGCTCCGGCATGAGTTCCATGGGATGACGGGGTTTGCGAGGTCACCGTGGTCCACAGCGGCGGAGTGGAGGTCCATTCCACCGCATTCGTCTGCGCATTCACGACATCCACGCGGTACTGATAGGTGTCGTTGTTGGTGTCACCGATGAAGTTGAACGATTTCAGGATCACCCCAAGGCCCGGAGTCGGCGTGAAAAGAATCGAAAAACGACTGTTGAGACTGCTGCCATCCATTTGCAGGACACCCCCGCCACTATTTGCGGCCGTGGCTCCGGCCCAGGTATGGAACTCCCAGCGATTCCCGTTGCTGCCACCCGTGGCGGACCATGTTAGATCCACCCCTGGCGTGCCCACAAGGTTCCCGGCGCCCACCGATGTTTCGAAAACCGCATTGCCCGGAGCTGCCAGCGCAATCTGATCCCCAAAGGTCTGGCCCACGGCGCTGTTGCTCGCACCCATGCCATTGGTGCCCGGTGAGTTGGCCCGGATGATGGTTCGTCCACTTGCCGCAGACATCATCAGACCTGCGAGAATGACGCTGACGCCGAGACGATACATCTTCATGGGTGAACAAGGAGTCGAGAGGATAGGATTCAATTGGAGAGGTGATACGAATATCCCCTGATCTTCATTTCCGAATGGAAGTTCCACCGCCTACGAAAAGGCCGCCCCTTCACGGAGCGGCCCTCAAAACCGATTTTCGCGGCAGCGATCATGGGCGTCTGCGCCAGAACAGCAGACCCAGAGCGGCCAGACCCAGAGCGGCGCTTCCCGGTTCGGGCACGGCGGTGATGGTCACGAAGCTCGATCCCACGCCGCCATTGAGCCCGCTCAAGGCATCATCATAGTCGATCATCCAATCCCCGCCGGCATCATTGAAGATCGCACCATCGGCAAGGCCGGAGAAGGTTCCGGTCAGGCTGCCACTGTATCCGAACAGGGTGAATTTATCCCCCACGGTGTAGGTGCCCAACTGCACCAGATCGAGCGTCGAATCCCCGAGATCAAGATTCCCTGAAACATTGGCAAAGTCCGCCGCAGAACCACCGCCGGTGACCTCATGAAGATAGGTCGCCGCGGCTGCGAGCGAAAGATTCGTGAAGTTCATCGATCCCGGCGATGTCCCCACCGAAAGGAGATTGCCCACGGTGAGATTGCCGGAAACGGTTCCATTTCCCGAGACGTTGTTGATCGTATATCCGCTCTTCGCGGAGATATCCAAGGTAGCGCCCAAACTCACCTGCACACCGCTGGTGTTGTCGATGGTGCCGGCGGAGGAGAGTGCCAAAGTGCCGGCAGAGACGAGAGTGGCACCCGTGTAGGTGTTCACTCCGGAGAGCGTGAGTGAACCCGCACCGAGCTTGGTGAAGGTCGCCCCGCCCTGCACCACGCCACTGATGCCCGCGCTGTTGCCGGTGCCGACACCCACGCTGGCTCCACCCGTCAGTTGCAGGCTGTTGGCGATGGTGAAGCTGCCAAGCTGCAACGCACCCGCGGGCGGGCTGTTGCTATCGAGTACGATGTTTGCCGTACCTGCGGCACTGGCATTTCCGAGGATCAGGGGACCACGCTGGACATTGATGGTGCCGGCGAGGGTGTTGGTTCCATTCAAGGTAAGCGCCCCGGTGTTCTGTGAAGGCCCACCGCCTTGGAAAAAGAGCACCGTTCCGGTGCCACCGCCGGAAATCGTGCCGTTGAGCACCGTCGAGCTGTTGTTCGCGGTCAGGAGGGTGATGTTGCCGGTGCCGCTGGTGGGCAGGCTGATGTTGTTGGCCAGCGTGGCAGCCGTGCCGGTGATTTCCAAGCCGGTGCCCACGGCGTTGAAGGCGATGCTGCCGCTGCCGAGATTGCCCGCGCCCGCGATGGAGAGACGACCCTCATCAATCCGCACGCCGCCGGTCCCAGTTGCCGTGCCTGCCAGGGTGAGTGTCGTGGTGCCCTTTTTCACCAAGGTATTGTTGAAGGTGATGGCCCCATTGATCTGACTGCCGGTGAAGGTCTGGGTATTGATGTTGCTGCGGTCTGAAATGAAGATGCTTCGTGTCGCCGCCAGCGTGATATTGTTGGCACCGAAACGGAATCCGGTTCCCACCGGATCGTTCGCTGCGCCGACGTTCAGGCGGATCGCATTGTTGGCATTGCCGAGGGCGGCATCCGAGGTGATTTCCAGCGCCCCGCGCCAGACTTCCCATTCGCTCAGCGTCACAGTGTTGGATGCATTCGTGAGGCGCACCACGGATTGCCCGCTGCCCACCGTGCCATCGAGGCGGATCTTGGAAGTCGAGACTCCACCAGTGAGGAGCCCGGAGAAGGTCACGGTCTGGGGGCCGCCTGTGGTGTTCGACGTGAGAAGCAGGCGGGTCTGCCTTCCCGCCGTGGTGGTGAATGCGACGTTGTTAGAGAAGTTAACCGCATTGCCGGCGGCGGTCAGGAAATACAAACCCGTCATGTCCGCGGTGTTCGCGAAGGTGATGGGGGCGGTGCCCAGCGCATTGGCATTGCCGAGGCGCAAAGCCCCGTCGCTCTGGCTGTTGGCCCCGGCATTGACGGTGATGGAGGTGAAGGTGTTGGCGTTGTCAAAACGCAAGCCATTGCTTCCGTTTTTGGTCAGCACACCACCAGTGATGGAGCCGCCCGTGAAAGCGTAGGAGCCGGAACCGGGCGCATTGAAGGTCAGGTCGCCCGCAGTGACGCCACCGGCGTCCACCGCGATGGAGCCGGCTGCTCCAGCGCCTGCACCGGCACCAAAAATGACATTGGTGCCGCCAGTGAAGCTCACATTGGTCGTGCCATTCCACCAGTTCGTGTTCGAGGTGTTCCAGGTTCCGGCTCCATCCTGGGCACCGGTGGTCGTGGTGTTGCTATCCCATGTCAGGGTCGATTGGGCGACGGCGGCGCACGGGATGACAAAGGTCGCAGCGAGGGCGAGCCATCGGGGGCTTTCAGTGGCGTTCATTCGGATTTCTTTCATGGCAGGGTGGAGAAAGATGCGGTTGAGATGAGTGAGGCGGAAGTGGCGAAAATCGATCAGGGAGCGTCGGCAGCCAGACGGGCAAAGAGCCTGCCACCGCTGGCCAAGGTCTGAGGAAGTCGGACTTCCACACGATCGATGCCAGCCGCATAGTGATCGGGAGTCACCGTGATCGTGGCATTGCCCGGATCCGTCGCCGTCGTCCAGGTCGCGAGGAGATCCGTATCAAACTCCGCGCGGGGATTGACCGAGAGCGCCAACTGCTGGCGGCGGAAAGTGAAAACCCAATCCGTGCCATCCTGCACGAAGCTCGGCAGGTCCGCCGTGGAATTGCCTCCCGGGTTCGCGGGGTTGGGTTCCGTGCCCAGAACAAACTCAATGCCGTTTTCAATCCCATCGTTGTCAGGATCGGCATCAAAGTCCGCATCGCCTCCCGTGAGACCCTTGGAAGCGATCCATGATTCATAGCCGGCCTGCTCGACGAGTTTGATTTGACCCGGTGTGGCGTAGTCCACGGCATAGCCGGGAGTCACCGTGCCGAAGGTCCCCGTCAGCGTGCCGCTGTAGGTGGCAATGACATAAGGAAACGCGGTTCCGGCGGCGATCTCGTTCACCACCAGACCGGATCCAGCGGCAAGCGTGATATCGGTGGCGGCAATGGCATCGGAGGAGGCACCGGAGATGTCGCACTGATAGTTGCCGGTGATGGTGGCCGCCGCGGTCGTCAGGGTGCCGACGGTCGTGCCCGGAGCGATTGCGCCGCCGGTGTTGACTGCCACGGCGCGGTTGATGGTGCCGCTGCCACCCAAGGTGCCGCCGGTCTGCACGGTGACCGTGCCGCCCCCTGTGGCAAAGGTCCCGTCCACCCGGAGCGTGCCGGCGCTGACCGTGGTGATGCCCGTGGCGTTGTTGGTGCCGGTGAGGATGAGTGTGCCGGTGCCTTGCTTCACCAGATTGCCCACGCCCGCGAAGTTTCCTGCAATGGTGCCGGTGAACGCCTGCGTGTTGATCGGCATGGGCTGGGTGTTCGTGTAAAGGGTGATCGAGCGGCCGGCGTTCAGCGTGATATTGTCGGCATCAAAACGCAGCGCGCCGTTGAGATTCTCCGTGGAGTGGGAGATGTCATTGTCGGCGTTGCCCAGAGCGGCATCAGAGGTGAAAGCAAGAGTGCCACGCCACATTTCGATCGTGCCCTGGAAATCATTCGCCGCGTTCTGGAGGACAAGCACGCCATTGTGGTTGCCGACCACTTGGGAATCACAGAGCCGGAGGATCTGGGCGGGATTTCCTCCCGTAAGCTTGCCACTGAGAATGAGAGTGGTCGGCGCGGAAGGATTGAGGATGTTCAAGACACTCAACTGCGGCGCGAAAGTGCCGGATGGCAGAGTGATGTCACCCGGAAGGGTCACCGTGGATCCGCTGGTGAGATTGAAGTTCACCGCGCCGTCCTGGATCACGATGGGTCCGGAAGAGAAACCGGCGGACAAGGACGCCGTGAGGTTTCCAAGACCGGTCTTGAGCAGCCCGCCACTCCCGGAAACGGCGTTGTTCAGGGTCGCGTTGGTGGCCAGTCTCATTTCCAGGGTGCCATCATTCACCACGGCCCCACTGCCCAGAACTGCACTGGATGTGGCCGCCAGCGTCGCCCCGCTGAGGATGGTCGTGGCACCCACAAGGCTCCCGGTCCCACTGAGGGCGACCTTGCCATTTCCCCCCACCGTCAGAGCGCCCGCAGCGCTGATCGCCCCGGTGTAAAGCGATTCCACTCCGGTCGTCAGCGTGTCCAGCCGGGCACCATTGCTGCCGATGTTGAGAGTCCGGTTGCTGAAAACATCCGTGGCGGAAGTCACCACCAGGCGGGCATTGTCGATCGAGATCGAGGAACCGGCACCCAGCGAACTCACAAAGGTCGAATCCTCGAGTTTCGCCACTTCCACCGTGCCTCCATTCAGGTTCACGGGACCGTTGAAATCGTGGCTCGTTCCCGTGATGGCGAGCAGTCCGTCGCCGCTCTTGGTCAGACCCGTCGATCCCGTGATGACCCCGCTGCCACCGAAACCGTAGGCAGTTCCCGCCGCAGTGTTGTTCACGACGATGCTGGCAGGATTCACAGAGGTGCTCAGATCGAGGTTTTGCACCGGCGTGCCGGAGATGTCATTGAAGGCGACCTGGTCGGCATTGAAGAAGCGATCCTGGGAATCGGGCGCGGTGAGATTGTTCCAGTTCTCATCGGCCGCATCCGTGCTCCACTCCAGATTCGTCGCTCCTGTCCAGACCAGCGAAGCGGCACTGCCGCTCACGGCCAGGGTGAGGGAATTCGGCACCGCGGTGATGCTCGGCGTGAAGGTCTGACGGCTGCTGCCCGGAGTCGGCAAGCCGACGAAGGTGAGGTTGCTCACATCACCCGTGATCGATCCCGCCTCAATCAGGGTATAGGTGCCGCTGCCCAGTTGCCCGTTCAGACGATTGATGCCGATGTTTGCCGCCACCGTGAGGTCAAGGTCTCCGGTCACCACGATGCGGTCGTTGGTGGCGGCAGGATTGTCGGTGAGGTCGAAGGAAATCGCATTGGCGGGAAAACCGAAACCATCCACGAGCAGGTCGCCATTCACCGTCAAGGTGCCCGTGCCGCTTCCCGGCATGATTTGAAGAATCCCCCCGGCGGTGTCCACGTCGCCATTGACATCGGTCCCCGGAGCACTGCTCCGCCCACCGGACAAGGATTTGCCCGTGGGGATCGCATAAGCCGAGGAAAGGCCGGTCACATCCAACACGCCACCGGGCTGGATGACGACGTTTCCTGCGGAACTTCCCGTCCCCGTGAAGGCCAGGGTGCCACTGTTGACATTGACCGTGCCGGTGTGGGCACTGGCGGCACTGAGAGTCGTCGTGCCCGTGCCGGCTTGCGTGATCGAGCCAATCCCGGAAATGGCATTCGAAAGCGTCACGGCATCCGAGCGATCCACCGCAAAAGTTCCACCCGCGGCAGGCAGGCTGATCGCGCCGCTGCCCAATGCTCCCGTCGTGCCTCCGTTGCCAAGGCGCAGCGTGCCTTCATCGACTCTCACTCCGCCCGTGCCGCTCGCGCTGCCATTCAGGGTCAGCGTGGATGCGCCTTTCTTGACGATGCTGTTAGAGAAAGTGATCGGGCCATCGATACGGCTGCCCGTGAAGTTGAAGGTCTGGATGTTGGTGCGGTCGGAAACAAAGATGCTGCGAGTGGCTGGCAGCACGATGTTGTCCGCGCCAAAGCGCAGCCCGGTTCCCAGAGGGTCGCCCGTAGCGCCGACATTCAGGCGGATCGCGTTGTTGACGTTTCCGAGGGCACCATCGGAAGTAATCTCCAGCGCCCCGCGCCAGATCTCCCATTCGCTCAAGGTCACGGTGTTGCCGGAGTTGGTGAGACGAACGACCGACTGGCCGCTGCCAGCGGTGCCATCGGTCCTGATCTTCGAGCTTGCCACACCTCCGGACAAGAGGCCTGAGAAAGTCACCGTTTGAGGTCCTCCTGCAGTGTTGGAAGTCAGCAGCAGGCGCGTCTGCAGTCCCGCCGTGGTCGCACTGGAGAAGGTGATGTTGTTGGAAAAGGTCGTCGCATTGCCGAAACCGGTGAGGAAAAACAAGCCGGTGAGACTCGCGGTGTTGTTGAAAGTGATGGGTGCCGTGCCGAGAGCGTTCGCATTGCCGAGTCGGAGGGCACCATCGGCTTGGGAGTTCGCACCGGCATTGACGGTCACCGAGCTGAAACTGTTGGCATTGTCGAAGCGGACTCCGTTGGTGCCATTCTTGGTCAAGGCCCCAGCGGTGATCGATGCCCCGGTGAAAGTGTAGGAACTGGTTCCCACGGTGTTGAAGGTCAGACTCCCCGCCGTCACGCCTCCGGTCACCACATTGATGGTCGCCGCTGCCGCAGGTGACCCGAAGGTGACGTTCGCACCGGCGGTGAAACTCGTATTGGCGGCACCATCCCACCAGTTGGTGTTGATGGTATTCCATGTTCCGGCTCCATCTTGGGCTCCGGAAGTCACGGCATCGGCATCCCATGTCAGGTTCGCTTGGGCAAACAGGGCACCGGGGAGGGACAGGGCGGCGGCGATGGAATGCCGCCGGAAACAGAAAAGGAAACGGCTTTTGTTGCAGGGAAGGGACATGGCTGGGGAGGCGAGGGGTTGGCACCGGACCACCGGGATGCGTGCCATCATTTCGACTGCCCGGCCTTTTCGCCATGACGGAGATGCAAGAAAGATTGGCATTTTGCCACTTTTTCGAATCAGGAAACGCCACACGGGAGCACCCGAGGGTTTCCCCGAAAAAAGCCGCCGAGACGCGGTCTCCTCTTCGGGATCGGCCGCGATATTCTTCGGCCCGCCCCTTGCGTCACCCTGCACCCCGGGCATCATCCGTCATGACGGTGACCCGCCAGCACGCCTTGGATGCTCTCGATCTCTTTCTCCCCAAAGCCGCGAACTACGCCAGATATCGTAATTTCGACACCGGTCCCGATGGCCCGCTCCACGTTTCCCGCCTCTCGCCCTATCTCCGCACCCGCCTCATCAACGAGGAGGAAGTCTGCACCGCCGTCATCGCCCGCCATGGCATCCATGCCCCGGAAAAATTCCTTCAGGAGGTCGCCTGGCGAACCTACTGGAAGGGCTGGCTGGAGTTGCGCCCGGGGGTCTGGGATGCCTGTCGCGAAAGCCTTTCCTCGCTCCAAGCCGATGACGACTGCCAGCGAGCCATGCGCGGGGAAAGCGGGATCGATTGCTTCGATGCCTGGTGCCGCGAACTTCTGGAAACCGGCTACCTCCACAATCACGCCCGCATGTGGTTCGCCAGCATCTGGATTTTCACCCTCCGCCTGCCCTGGGAACTTGGTGCCGACTTTTTCCTCCGCCATCTGCTCGATGGCGATCCCGCATCCAACACCCTTTCCTGGCGCTGGGTCGCCGGACTCCACACGCCCGGAAAACACTACCTCGCCCGCGCCGAAAACATCCGCACCTTCACCCTTGGTCGCTTCGATCCCCAGGGGCAGCTCGATGAATCCGCCGCCCCACTGCCGCCCGATTTCATCCCCGCCGCTAATGCCCCCGACTTCCCCAAGCCCCCGCCGTCCGGCGCCCGACTCGGCCACCTTCTCCTGCCCGATGACCTCTCGCCCCTTCCTTCAGGCCCCCAGGGCGGACCAAGCCTCACCGCCACCGCGGGCTGGATGCCCACAGCCACCGCTGCCCTTTCCGAAAAAGTCCGCCGCTTCCTCTCGGACGCCCTCGATGATGCTCTGACCCGAAGCCGCGGGGAAAAACTCAGTGGCGATCTTTCGTCAGCCGCCGCCGATTGGGCACGGCGTTGGGGTTTGGAGGGCATCGTCATCACCCGCCCCACCGTCGGACCATGGCGGGAGTTGTTAGAAAACTTCGATCCCGGATTGCCCGTTTACCATCACGTCTCCGCCTGGGACCGACGTCTCTGGCCCCACGCCACTGCGGGTTACTTCCGATTTCGCAGCCAGCTCCCCAAGATCTTCAACGAAATCCGTTCATCATGACGTTATCCTCCCTGCATGCTCCGTCTGATTTCCGCCCTCCTCGCCGTTTTCATCAGCACCGTCCATGCGGAGAAAAATCCTGGTGAATCCATCGTCGAAGCCGCCCGCAGCCAGATCGGCGTGACCACCTCCTACGATCCCGCTTACGTCGCCCTCGCTTACCCCGGCGGTGATGTCCCGATGGACCGCGGCGTCTGCACCGATGTCGTCATCCGCGCCCTTCGCAAAGCACTCCAGGCCGATCTGCAGGCCCTCGTTCACGCTGACATGCGCGCCCATTTCGCGAAGTATCCGAAAAACTGGGGACTCACGCGCACGGACCGGAACATCGACCACCGCCGCGTGCCGAACCTCCAGACCTACCTGAAACGCCGCGGGTTTTCTCTCCCGGTCAGCAAAGACCCCGCCGACTACCTTCCCGGCGACCTCGTCACCTGCACCGTGCCACCCCACCTGCCCCACATCATGATCGTCAGCGACCGCAAATCCGCCGATGGCACGCCGCTCATCATCCACAACATCGGCCGCGGCACAGTCGAGGAAGATCGCCTGTTCTCCTTCCCCCTCACCGGCCACTACCGTTGGAAGTAGCAGGCCTTTGAGAAAGGTCCCGGATCCGGGATTGCGCGATGGCTGCGGACCGCTAGCTTCCCCGCATGGCCATTGCCGATTTCGCCAACCGCTTCGTCTGCGACCTCCACGCCTATCAGACCGGCAAACCCATCGAGGAAACCGCCCGCGAACTCGGGCTCGACCCCGCCGCCATCATCAAGCTCGCCTCCAACGAGAACCCGCTCGGCCCCTCGCCCAAAGCCCGCGAAGCGATCCGCCGCGCCGCTGAAAAGGCCCACATCTACCCGGACGGTGCCGGATACCGCCTG
Organism: Akkermansiaceae bacterium; assembly: GCA_025457665.1. Lineage (GTDB taxonomy): Bacteria > Verrucomicrobiota > Verrucomicrobiia > Verrucomicrobiales > Akkermansiaceae > Haloferula. Next base: position 15,167 of record JALOTY010000005.1, read on the forward strand.
CGCGAAGCCATCGCCGCCAAGTTCGGCCTCGGCATGGAAAACGTGATTCTCGGCAACGGCTCGAATGAAATCATCGAACTCCTCTGCCACAGCTTTCTCAATCCCCGCGCCGGCCTCATCGCCGCCGAACACGCCTTCGTCGTTTACAAACTGATGGCCACCCTCTTCGGCGCGAACTACATCGAAGTCCCCGATCCCGGCTTCGTCCACGACCTCGATGCCATGGCCGCCGCCATCACTCCGGACACCCGTCTCGTCTTCATCGCCAACCCTAACAACCCCACCGGCACCGTCGTCGGCCAGGAGGAAATCGACCGCTTCATGGCCCGTGTGCCCGATCATGTGGTCGTCTGCTTCGATGAAGCCTACCACGAGTTCCTCGAAAACGCCCCCGACACCCTCCGCTACGTCCGCGAGGGCCGGAACGTTTGTGTCCTGCGCACCTGCTCCAAGGTCCACGGCCTCGCCGCCCTGCGCATCGGTTACGGCCTTGCCTCGCCCGCCGTCGCCGCCGTGCTCCAGAAGGCCCGCCAGCCCTTCAATACCAACCAACTTGCCCAAGACGCCGCCCTCGCCGCCTTGACCGACGACGACCACGTCCGCCGCACCTGCGAGCTGAACCGCGAAGGCCTCGCCTTCTGGCAGGACGCCTTCACCACCCGCGGCCTGCACTTCGTCCCCAGCGTGGCGAACTTCGTCCTCGTCGAAGTCGGCGATGGCGATGCCCTCTTCGCCGCCATGCTCCGCCAGGGCGTCATCGTCCGTGCCATGAGTTCCTACAAGCTGCCCGGCTGGGTCCGCATCAGCATCGGCACCATGGAGGAAAACCGTCGTGCCTTGGAGGTCATGGATCTCGCCCTCGCCGGGATTCGCACGCCCGCCGGGATCCCCGCTTGAGTCCGCGCCAGCCTTCCTCCACCCTCCTCTTATGTCGAGCACACCGATTCCTCCTGGCCAGCGCGAGTTCCGCTGCGAACACTGCCAGGGCCGCATCATCATCCCCGAATCGCTGCCGCCCACCACCGGGCCCTGCCCGCATTGCTCGCAGACCATCACCTCCCCGGCTCCCATCAGCCCGGTCGCCCCGGGCGCCGCAGCCCCTGCACCCACTCCTGCTCCTGCTCCTGCTCCTGCTCCTGCTCCTGCTCCAGCTCCTGCTCCAGCCCCTGCACCCACGCCAGCTCCAGCTCCAGCTCCCGCATCCAAGGAGGAAAAGCCGGTAAAGGCCGCGAAATCCAAGGCCGAAAAATCCCCCAAGGGTGCCAAGCCGGCCAAGCCCCCCAGCCGCGCCCCCTTGATCATCGCCGGAGCCCTCGCCATCCCCGCCCTCCTCGGCGGCGGCCTCTGGCTCATGCTCAGGCAAATGCACGCCACCCCGGAAACGCCGCCCTTCACCATGGCCGCACCCGGACCCGAACAGGCCGAACTACGAGAAAAGCAGTACTTGGAATCCGGCTGGGAAACCGAAGCCCGCGATGTCCTCACCCGCTTCCTCGCCGCAGACAGCCCCGCAGGCAAGGCCGCCTACTCCATCCGCGGTGGCGAACTCCTCGGGGAAATGCAGGCTTTCTACGGGGACTCTCCCATCGATGACTCGGACACCCCCGCCGCCGCCTTCTCCGTCTTCCGCCTCACTCTCGAAGACCGCAAGCGCGGGATTTTCATGATGAGCTACGACCTCCCGCCCTCCTTCGAAATGGGCGAGTTCTTCGGCCCCATCGTTCCACTACGAGTCCAGTACCATCTCGAAGACCAGGGCATGCTCCTCGAAGAGCTTTCCCGCACCTCGAACTTCGTCACCGAACCCATCCGCGTCCAAGCCCTCTTCAAGCGCACGCCCGATGGTCTCCGCGTCGATTGGGAAACCTATGCCCAGACGAAATACCGCCGGATGCGCGATTTCATCGAACTCCCCGAGGCCGGTCGCAAGGCCACCTTCCGCGTGATCATCTCGGAAACCGTCCCGCAAAACCGCGCCGTCCCCGCCGGTCACCGCGTTTATCTCGTCGCCGATCCCGCCCACCGCTCGGAAGACTCCGTCCGCGTCAATGTCCCGGTCGATACCGATACCGGCCGCGCCCTCTCCATCCTCAACTGGCGCGGCACCAACGGCGGCCGTGCCACCGCCCGCACCGCCACCGTCGAACTCCGCTGGTCGGAAGACGAAATCCCCCAGATCGAACTGAGCCGCTTCATCTGCTGGGAATTCCTCGGCGTCGGGGGCGAAGCCATCAAGACCGGCACCGCCGCTGTCGAAGGAAGCGCCGATGACGGACCCTGACACCATCGCCGCCATCGCCACCGCCGGAGGCACCGGAGCTGTCGCCCTCATCCGCGTCTCCGGCCCCGCCGCCATCGATGTCGCCACACGCGCCTGCCTCCAAGCACCCGGCCCCGCTCGCCGGGCCAGCCTACGCACCATCCGCGACAGTGCCGGCCGCGTTCTCGATCAGGTCCTCCTCACCCTCTTCGTCGCCCCCGCCTCCTACACCGGGGAAAACACCATCGAAATCACCACCCACGGCGGCCGCCTCGTCACCCGCCGCGTCCTCGAACGCCTCCTCGAATGCGGCGCCCGCCACGCCCGCCCCGGCGAGTTCACCGAACGCGCCTTTCTCCACGGCAAGCTCGACCTCACCCAGGCCGAGGCCGTCATGGACCTCATCTCCGCCCAGTCCGACCTCGCCCTCCGCGCCGCCCACGAGCAGCTCGATGGCCGCCTCGGCCAACTCACCGAGTCCCTCCGCACCGACCTCATCGGCCTCGTCGCCCACGTCGAGGCCTGGATCGATTTCCCCGAAGAAGACATCGACCCCGAAACCGGCTCCGCCCTCGATTTCCGCATCGCCTCCCTCCAGGACCGCATCGCCTCCCTCCTCGCCACCGCCGATCAAGGCCGCATCCTCCGCGAAGGCCTCCGCACCGTCCTCTGTGGCCTGCCCAATGCCGGGAAATCCAGCCTTCTCAACCGCCTCCTCGGCACCGCCCGCGCCATCGTCAGCGATACCGCCGGCACCACCCGCGATACCATCGAGGAAATGCTCGTCGTCGATGGTGTCCCCCTCCGCCTCATCGATACCGCCGGCCTCCGCCTCGCCGGCGATGACATCGAAGAAGAAGGCATCCGCCGCGCCCACCTCGAAGCCACCCGGGCCGACCTCCGCATCCTCGTCGCCGATGCCTCCCTGCCGCCCAGCGCCGCCCTCCCGCCCGATCTTCCTGCCGCCCCGCGGGAAATCCTCGTTCTGAACAAGTCCGATCTCGGCATCCACCCCGCCTGGGACGCCCCCGATGCCCTGCCCCTCTCCTGCCACACCGCCACCGGTATCGATGCCCTCCGCCGGAAAATCCGCGAACTGGCCGACCTCGGCGAGGCGGATTGGGGCGAACACTCCGTCGCCGTCAACGCCCGCCATCGCGACTGCCTCCAAACCGCCGCCGCCGCCCTCACCCGCGCCCGCGAACTCCTCGCCGCCGCCGCCGCCGCGGAAATGGCCGCCCTCGACCTCCGCGAAGCCCTCGATGCCCTCGGCGAAATCGCTGGAAAGGTCGATAGCGAGGAAATCCTCGGTGAAATCTTCTCCCGCTTCTGCATCGGAAAATGAACCTCGTCATCCTCACCGGCGCAGGCATTTCCGCGGAATCCGGCATCCCCGTCTTCCGCGGCAGTGATGGGCTTTGGGAAGGCCACCGCGTCGAAGACGTGGCCACCCCCGATGGCTTCCGGCGCGATGCCGAAACCGTCCACCACTTCTACAACCTCCGCCGCAGCCGCCTCCTCGAAGTCACCCCCAATCCCGCCCACCTCGCCCTCGCCCACCTCGCCCGCCACTGGCCCGGACGGCTCACCCTCATTACCCAGAACATCGATGACCTCCACGAACGCGCCGGCTCACCGGACGTCATCCACATGCACGGCGAACTCCTGAAATCCCGCTGCACCCACTGCGGTGCCGTCGCCCCCTGCACCACCGATCTCTCCCGCGCCTCCCTCTGCCACGCCTGCGGCGGCATCGATGTCCTCCGGCCCCACGTCGTCTGGTTCGGTGAAATGCCCTTCCAGCTCGGCCTCATCGAACGCGAAATCCAGCAAGCCCACCTCTTTGCCGCCATCGGCACCTCCGGCCGCGTTTACCCCGCCGCCGGATTCGTCAGCCTCGCCCGCTCCTGCGGGGCCCGGACTCTCGAAATCAATCTCGATTCCACCCGCTCTTCCCCGGACTTCGATGAAATCCTCAGCGGCCCCGCCAGCGAAACCGTTCCCCACTGGGTCCGCGAACTGCTCGATTCCTGATTTGCATTTCCCGCCAATCCGCCAACCCTTTCCCCCATGAGAGCCGCCCTCGCCCTCCTTTGCCTCGTTTCCACCTCCGTGGCGGCACCCTCGGAGCAGGCGAAACCTGTCGATTCCTCGGAACTCATCCGCGACCTCGGAGACGATCGCTACCCCGTCCGCGTCCGCGCCAGCCACGAACTCTGGTCCCGCGGCGAGTCCGCCCTGCCGCTTCTCGAAAAAGCCATCCAGAGCCCCGACCCCGAAGTCGCCGCCCGTGCCCGCGACGTCCACCGCAAGATCCGCATCGGCATCCTCCCGGAAAGCCCGCCCGAAGTCGTCGCCCTCGTCGAACAATACGACTCCGCCAATCCCGCCAAACGCCGCGAGATCATCGCCAGCCTCAAAAAACTCCGCGCCTGGCGGCAAGTCCTCCGCCTCTACCAGTTGGAACAGGACCCCGCCACCCTCTCCGCCATCGCCGAGGAAATGGAAGGCGTCGCCGTCTCCGCCGCCCGCGAACTCCTCGCCAGCGAAACCCCCGACTACCCCGGCGCCCGCGAAATGCTCGAACTCGGCCGCAAGGACCCCGGCCAAATCATGGCCCTTGCCGATTTCCTCCGCTTCCGTGGCGAACTCGATACCACTCTCCGCCAGCTCCGCGAACCCCGTTCGGAGGCCTCACGCCTCCGCCGCGCCTTCTTTCTCGCCGCCGCCGGCCGCCCCCTCGATGCCGCCCGCGAGGCGGAACTCGGGAAATACACCGAAACCGCCGCCCGCCTCCACCTCCTCGCCGGCGATCCCGTCCCCTGGCTCTCCCATGCCAAAATCCCCGATCGCGAAATCCCCCCCGCCGCCCTCGAAGCCTACCGCCAGGCCGCCGTCGGCCTCTGGAAAAACCAGCCCGTCCCCGCCGCCTTCACCAAAGACCTCGTCCAAAGCATCACCACCGCCGATGACGACGAATCCTGGCACTCCCTCGGCATCCTCTACGCCCTCGGCCTCCATGCCGAAGCCGATCGCGCCCTCGCCCGCATCGATCCCGTCAGCGCCTTTTCCCTCTTCGATTCCCTTGAGGACATCGATGAAGCCCTCCGCGTCCTCGGTCTGGATCCCGCCAAGCCCGACTTCGCCGCCTGGACCGCCAAACGCTTCGAAGTCCTCATCGATGAACCCGGCGATCGCGGCAACGAAATGTCCGAACTCGCCATCCTCGGATCTTTCCTCGAACGCCGCGGCGAAATCCGCCTCCTCGACGACCTCTTCACCCCGCCCCTCATCACCATCGGCAAGGACGACCCCGAAGCCTTCATCGAAATCATCGGCGAATTCTTCGGCGGCGCGAACTACGAGACCTCTCGTATCACCAGCCCCGTGATCAAGGCCGCCGCCAGCTTCGCCGGCGATGATGAAGTCCGCCTTGCCGCCGTCCTCGCCGCCATCCTTGGCGAAGGCGAACACGTCAACCAGGTCTGGGAAACCCTCGATGCCTACATGCCCGGGGCCGATCTCGCCAGCCGCCTCCGCACCGCCGCCGCCATCCTCGGCACCGTGCCCGATACCCAGGGCGATTTCCCCAAATGGTGGGACCTGACCCTCGCCTCCACCACCGAGGGCCAGCCCTTCGAGCGCACCGAACGCCTCGGCCTCCTCGCCGCCGTCGCCATGCTCAATCCCGATGCCCGGCGCTTCCTCGATGTCCTCGAGCGCGCCGAAGCCGCCGGCTTCAAAATCACCGAACTCGGCGGCTTCAGCGAAGACTTCGGCTTCAGCGAATGGCGGCCCGAATGCATGCTCGCTCTCGGCCAGTGGAAAGAACTCGCCGCCCTCTACGAAGCCGCCCTCCCGAACAATCCCTGGGATGTCGAACTCCTCATCCGCTGCGCCGCCACCCTCCGCCGCGCCGGTCAGGAAAAACTCGCCGCCGAACGCGAAAAAACCGCCGAACGCCTCGTCCTCGGCGATACCGGCATCATGCGCCGCATCGGCCAGATCTATTCCTCTTTCGGCGACTTCAAACGCGCCGCCGATTGGTGGAACCGCGGTGCCCTCGCCTCCGTCGCCGCCGATGGCGAATTCCTCTACTGCGGCATGCTCCTCGGCCTCGAAGCCAAGAACCAGGGCGATTGGAAACTCGCCTCCTCGCTCGGCGAAATGACCCTTCTCTTCCAGGTCATGCGCGGCGATTTCCGCGATGAACAACTCCCCATCCTGCGCTCCCGTCGCGAAATCCACGTCGCCCGCGCCCTCGCCCTCCTGCGGACCGATCGCTCCACCGCCCTTGAGCTTCTCGACTCCGCCGGCCCCGGTTCCGCCATTGATGGTTCCATGGCCGATTTCTTCTTCGAGCCCCTTCGCCGGGCCGGCCTCACCGACCGCCACGACCGCTATTTCGAAATCGTCTGGGACCGCCAGAACCGCGTCGTCCAGCGATACCCGGGAAGTTACAACACCATGAACTCCCTCGCCTGGATCGCCTCCCGCGCCTGCCGCCGGCTCGATGAAGCCGAGGCCCTTGTCACCCGCGCCCTCGACCTCATGCCCCGTCAAGCGGCCTACCTGGATACCCTTGCCGAAGTCCACTTCGCCCGCCGGGATCGCGGCAAAGCGGTCGAATTTTCCCTGCAAGCCGTCGTCCGTGATCCTTCGGACAGCGGCCTTCTCCGCCAGTATGTCCGTTTTGCCGAGGCCCCCTTCCCTCCGCCCTGAGCCATCCTGAATCCCGCTCAAGCGTCTTCATTTCCGTGCTTGCCCCCCTGGCCCTGCCAAGCCATATCCACCGCACCGCGAATCATCAGGAGAGGTGGTCGAGTGGTTTATGGCTCCGGTCTTGAAAACCGGCGTGGGCTTATACCCACCGTGGGTTCGAATCCCACCCTCTCCGCCATCCGGTTTTTCTTGAGGCGTTGAACTGGCTGATGCGCCAGGTATTAGAGATGACCCTGTTGACAGAGGTGACAAAGTTGACCCCGTCAACAACGTCAACAACGTCAATCCCGTCAACCCCGTCAACCCCGTCAACAACATCCCCCCCATGTCCGAGCTTTTTGACAAACACGGTGGCTTTCGCAAACTCCACTCGTTCACGCTGGCCACCATCGTGCAGCTCGAGACCCTGCGCTTCTGCCGACGCTTCCTCACCCACGACCACCGCGAGGCGCCGGAAAAATTCTACGACCCCAAAGGCCGCCAATACGACCAAATGACCCAAGCCGCCCGCAGCGGACGCCAGAACATCATCGAAGGCTCGGAACGCTCGTCCACCTCCAAGGACACGGAGATGAAACTCACCGATGTCGCCCGCGCCAGCCTCAGCGAACTGCGGGGGGATTACGAGGTCTTCATCATCGACAGCGGCGAGCTTCCATGGTCCGTCCACTCCGAGGAAGCCCGCGCGGTGAATGCCATTTCCATCGATGACGCCCCCTTCACGGACGACGTGGTCCATCAGTCTGCCAAGCACGCGCTGACTCAACGCCGGAAATACGCCCCTTGGCTGGACTCGCAGGACCCCGTGGTGTTTGCCAATGCCATGTTGCTCATCATCGGCCGGGCCTTGAACATGCTGAAAAGCCAGATCGCCGCGCAAGGCAAGGCCTTCGAGGAAAGCGGTGGATTCAACGAGCGCCTGATGACTAAACGCCTCGAAGCCCGCGAAGGCCAGCGCGCCACCGAACCCGCCCCCAACTGCCCGAAATGCCAAGCACCCATGCGCCGCAGAAAATCCGCCAAAGGAGAATTCTGGGGCTGCACCGCTTACCCGGACTGCAAGGGAACGAAAGCTCTGGAATGAGTTTATGAACGGCATTGACCCCACTGTCAGCGTCGGCAACGAAGTCCGCACTCTGGATTCAGAGCTCAAGGCTTGAGCACCGGGGCGACGGAGGCGTCATCGCCGCGCCAGCGATCGAAGACCGCCTTGGCTTCGACACGCACGGAGTCATCGGCAAGGACCGGGATGTTGAGGTGGTCGAGACGGTGGAAATCCAGCGGATACTGCTTGCCGCGGCGGAGCAGGGTGACATTGCGTCCGCCGAATTCATCGCGTCCGCCGGCAGCATCGATGGCCTGGATGATCGTCATGCCCTTGCGCCAGGGCACCTGGCCGTTGCGCTTCACATTTCCGCCCACGGTGATGATCGCGCCGACCTGTTGGATGTCTTTTTTCGCCACGACCTCGATGGCCGGATTCGCATAGATCCCGGAGCGGCGGTAGGCAGCCTCCGAACGCCGGGCCAGTCCAGCCGGAGTCAGTCCCGCGGCCGGAATGCTATCATCCAGCATGGGCAGGCGGATCCGCCCTTCATCGTCCACCGTGTAATCGCCATCGATCTCCTTCTGCGCCGCCGGTGCGCCCCTCATGGTCAGCGTGACCACATCCCCCACCGTGAGCACCTGCCCGCAAAGGATCGCGGGAAACATCAGCAGCACGAAAAACAGCTTCTTCATGCCGACCGACCTTAACTGGATTTCACTTTGTGTCAAAAAGTAAATAGCGGGAGGCTGAGCGCGGGAAAGAGGGCGATTCCTGCCAAAGCTCGCAAATTCGCCGAATCCCGGCATTGCCCCGGAACGAAAAAAGGGGGAGAGTCGTTTTGTGCAGAGAGATGGTGAAAGGAAATTCCCCCGCTGCTGGCCGATCGCGGCCGTGCTGGCGCTGGGAGCGCTTTCGTCCTGCGGGCCGGGCCTGCCCTTGCCCCAGGCATCCGCGAAGTGCCAGGTGGAAAGGGCCGAACGCACCGAACGGAAGCTCAAGGAAGAGACCTTTCCCTACCGCAAATGGATGCGAGCGGGAGCGGAGCCGGATGTGGTGGTCATCGGCCTCCACGGCTTCGGCGGGGCCACCGTGGACTACGCAAATCTCGGCAAACACCTCCTGCGCGAGCAGCCGAAAACCGCTCTCTATGCCTACGAAGTCCGGGGCCAGGGGAGCGATCCGAAACCGGCACGGCGCGGGGACATCGATGATCCCCAAAACTGGTCGCGCGACCTGCTGGCCTTCACCGATCTGGTCCGCAGTCGACACCCCGATGCCCGGATCGTCTGGTTTGGCGAAAGCATGGGCGGACTGATCCTTTCGCGCACCTACCGGCAGGAAATCGATGCCGGCCGCCCCTCGCCCTGCGACGCGCTGGCCCTGTCCTCACCCGTGGTGAAGATCCGCGGTGATTTCCCGGTGTGGAAAAAAGAACTGGTGCGCACGGCATCCAAAGTCGCCCCGGTGGCCAGAATCCCGCTCGATGCCTTGGCTGGCGGCGAGGCGGTGCAGATGACCGAAAGCTCGAACCACCAGGACCAGAGCAAGACGAATTCGTGGAATGTCGAATCCCACACCCTCCGCTTGCTCGTCACCCTTGGCGACATGATCGAGGAAATGCCGGAAAATGCCGCCCGTTTCCGTGAACCGGTTTTGGTGCTTCATGGCGGTCAGGATTTTTTCACCACGGCGGACGACGTGAAGGATTTCGTCCACCACGTGCCGGGCCGCACGCCCTTGACGCGGCGCTACTACCCGGAGGCCCATCACCTGTTGATGTATGATGCCGGCAAGGACGAGGTGATCCGCGATATCGGTCGCTGGCTGAACCGCCTGCGTCGCGAGTGATGGCGGGGAAACGGCGCAGGGTGGCCATCGTCGGCGCGGGGCCAGCCGGGCTTTTTGCTGCGGAATCCGCTGCCCGGGCAGGGGCGGACGTGGTCGTTTACGAAGCCCAACGCGGTCCGGCGCGGAAGTTTCTGGTCGCCGGATACGGCGGTCTGAATTTGACCCACGGCGAAGACTTGGAGGACTTCATCGGCCGCTATTCCGGGCCCGGGCTGCCGGGATTTTTCGCCGATATCATCCGCGATTTCCCCCCCGCCGCCCTGCGCGCCTGGGCGGCGGACTTGGGGATCGAGACCTTCGAACAAAGAACCGGTCGCGTTTACCCCCGTGCGATGAAGGCAGCACCGCTGGTCAGGGCATGGCTCGCCAGGCTCGGAGAAATCGGCATCCGCCTCGAAAAGGGCAAGAGGCTGCGCTCGCTCGACCCCAGCCATGGACAGGTGCGGCTGGAATTCACCGATGACTCGCAGACCGATGCCGATGCCGTGGTGCTTGCCCTGGGCGGAGGATCCTGGAAACGGACCGGATCGGATGGCTCCTGGGCGGCCATGCTCGGTGCCATGGGCATCATGGTGAACCCACTCGTCCCTGCCAATGTCGGCTGGGAATGCCCCTGGCCGGAGGCTCTGGCAGAGCGCATCGAAGGCAAGCCACTCAAGAACCTCACCGCCCGGGCGACCGGGACGGAAATCCGCGGGGAAATCATGCTCACCCGCTACGGCATGGAAGGCGGGCTGATCTATCAACTCGGACCGGAACTGCGTCGAATGATGGAGCCGGCCGTGTTTCTCGATTTGAAACCCGACAGCCCGCCCGAAGTTCTCATCCGGAAAATGGAGAGCGTGAGGGGCGATTTCCTCCACGCCACCGCCGACCGCTGGAAACTCGCCCCGCAAGCGATCGAGTTGCTGCGGAACTTCGGCCATCACCACCGCCTGGACGCTCTTGTTGCCTCGGTGAAATCCCTGAGGATTCCCATGCAGAAACCCCGCCCCATCGATGAAGCCATTTCCTCCGCCGGCGGGGTCGCGTGGGAGGAAATCACGCCCTCGCTGATGCTGCGTTCGCTGCCCGGCGTTTATCTCGCAGGGGAAATGATCGATTGGGAGGCCCCCACAGGCGGCTATCTCATTCAGGCTTGTTTCGCCACCGGTTTTCGAGCGGGAAGGAGCGCTGCAGATGGCGGCGGACCTCTTGCCGATCAAGGTGCCTGAACCACCTTGGCCTCACGGAGGGTCGTGCGGCCATTGGCCAGATCCAGGGTGCCCGCCACCCGCACCCAGTCGTCCCTTCTCAGGGTGAGCAAGGCCGCTGTTTGATCCGCCGTGAACTCCACTTGCAAGCTCAAGACGCCGTTCACCGAAGAGTTGCCGGAGATCGATGCCGCGTAAGGCAGAAGGAATTTCCCCGAAGCCGCTCCATCCTTGGAAACCAGCTCGCCCACTTGCAGGTCCCAGCTCACCTGCGAACCCTGCGCCGCCTGGTTGAAGGCATCCTTGGCAAGCTGCGTGATGCGGCTGTCCTGTTGGAAACGGAGGAACGTCTCACGCGGCACCGCATCACCCGGCGATGGCGGCGGGCCCAAGGGGGCATTGAAATCCATTTGCACCGCCCCGGCCAGAGGGGCCGAAGGAGACTTCGATTCGGCGCTGGAGCTATCGGATTTCGCCACCTTCACCAGCCCGTAAATCAGCCCGAGCACCATCAGGATGACCACCGCCACCGCGACCCACGCCGCGATCCAACACCCGCTCGGTTTCTTGGTTTCCATGCCGCAAACGTGGCAGATGCCCCGACCGCCGCCACTCCAAAAATCCGCCGTGGATCGAATCACCTCCCGGGTGAAATCAGAGATGCTCTGGTGACTTGGCTCTGAAACTCTTGTCTCAGCCCATCGGTAATTCCTGCCTCAGGCAATCCCCCATCCCGAAACGTCTCCATGCATCGGCGTCGATTTCCCACCACTGCCACCGCCGCGGGCTTGGGCCTGCTCAGTGCCCCGCCCGCCGTCGGCTGATCCCGCATCCGGAAGCTTTCCTTCAGGGTGCGGGACGCAGGGGAATGGCCACCAGAAAACTGTGGTTCAGATCTTCGCGATCCGCTACCGCGCAGAACAGCACCTCGGGGCGGCCGTCCTTGAACCACAATTGCGGCCGCTCCAGCTTCTTCAACTCCTGCCATTCCCCGCCTTCCCATTTCACACCGATCTTGGAAACCAGCGCCTCCACCGCCGGACTCCAGGAAATGCCGTCCTGCGATTCGAACAAAGCCAGCGAAGGCCCGGCCTTGGTGAAATGTCCGCGGAAGTCTTTCACGATCGCCCGATACCACCCCGCCTCCACCCACACAAAAGGATCCTCCGCCGGGAAATCCGAACCCGCTGCGGTAAACACCGGATCCGGTCGCTTCTCGAATGGCCCGGTCGGCGAATCCGAAGTCGCCACCACATGCACCACCGGCCCTCCAAAGGGCTTCGGCCCCTTGTCCGCCACTGCCTTGTAAACCATCAGATAGCCCCCTTCCGGTCGCTTCACCACGCTCGGATTCGCCAGACAAAGCGCATCGTGAAATCCGGGCGTCGGCTGGATCAGAGGCTCATCCATCCTTTTCCACGGACCTGCCGGCGAGTCCGCCACCGCCACGCCGATCCGCTGCTGGTTCCGGTGCGACCAGTTCAAGGTCTTCATCGCTTTGCCATCGCCCACATTCCCCATGTAGTAGAGGTAGTATTTCCCATCGAAGCACTGGATCGTCGGGTTATGCGTGCAATGGCCGTCCCAAAAATCCTCACCGCGTGCCGGAAGCACCACTTCCACATGCCGGTAGGGACCCAGCGGATCGTCCGCCACCGCCCTTGCCACCTCGGAATGCGTGACCCAGGCCAGATGCCCGAGCGACGCCGGCCAGCGGGAATAAAAAAGGTGATACTTGCCATCCTCCCCCGTCACCATCGATCCGCACCAGATGTTGTAATCCGGATCGGAAAACTTCGCCCTCGCCGGAATCTCTCCGGGAAGGATCGGCACCGGCCCGGCCTTCAAAACCATGGGTATCCCGAGAAATCCCGCCGCCGCAAGGATCGCCAAACCTTTCATCATCGCCCCATCCTGCCAGCCCCCGGCACGCCGCGTCCATGGGCATTTGCGCATCGTTTCCCCGAATTTCCCCACCCGTTCCACCCCCAAAAAAGCGAGGCCGCCGGGGTCCCACGCCCGGCGGCCTCAAGTTTGTCAAAATCCCACACCCATGGGAGATCGACTGTGCTGTTTACCCTTACTTTGAACCCGCTTGCGCGGTGTTCGAGGAGATAGACCATCGACAAGTGGCGACGTTCAAAGAAAGTTGATTAATTTTTAAAAATACTTTCGCGAGACCCCGTCGAATCATCGCAAGCCCCTGGAAGCCAATTCATAAGGGATTTCCACCAGCTTTTCCCGCAAGGCGGCGAAGTACCGCTCGCCGGGCTCCGGGGTCAGCGGATGGGACCCCGTGAAGCTGCCGAATGCCGGAATGACCAATTGCTCGCCCCGCAAACGGAAACATGCCTGCCGCAGCGACGAACGCGGCGATGCCGCGATCCGCAGGGACGGATGCAGATGCCCGGCGATCCCCGGCTGGTCGGCGGCAAGATCGGCCGGATCATGCACCACCCGCAGTCCGCCGATGTCGAGAAAAGGCACCGTCTCCATCGCGATCCGGCCGGCCCGGCGATCGTGATTTCCCTCGATGAGCAGGATGTCGCAATCGAGCGACTCACACCACTCCGCCAGTCGCACCGGGAAACCGCCCCCCAGCGAAGCCGGAGCGTGGACCAGATCCCCGGCCACCAGCAAACGCTTCGCCGCCATGCTCCGCGTCAGATCGCTCAGACGCTCCAGATCCGCCGCCGTTTCCCCCTCCGGCACCGGAATGCCCCGGGCCCGGAACGCGGCCGACTTGCCCAGGTGGACATCGGCCACGATCAAATCCCCACTCTCCGGCAGCCAAACGGCAGGGGCGGGCAGGAGATCGATGGCGGTGCGGGCGATTTCGAGACGCATGGCGGCAGGGGCAGACTCCGGCATGCTCCGGGCCCGCGCGAAAGTGACGCATTCGATACTGGATGACAACGGGAGGCGTGCAAAATCCCCACCATGAAGCGGGTCCTTGTTTTTCTGGCGATGATCTTGCCCCTGAGTCCGGCGAGCGCCGCAGAAGTCGTGCCCCGACTCCGCGTCATCGTGGACAACGACTTCGGCGGCGATCCCGATGGCCTTTTCCAGCTCGCCCACCTGCTGCTTTCTCCCGCCGTCGAAGTCCGCGGGGTCATCGCTTCCCGCCACCATGCTGCCGGCTTTTACGGCTTCCCCGGAAACGCCGCCCACGGTCGGAAAATCGCCGCCGATCTCGTGGCTCTCATGGATCGTTCGCAAGCTTTCCCGCTGGTGGCCGGGTCGGAGGAGTCCATGGAAACATCCCTGGACGCCCCGCTTTCCGAGGCGGCGACCTTGATCCGCGATGAAGCCCTGCGAAAAGACGACCCACGCCCGCTTTTCGTCCTTTGTGGCGGGGGCTTGACGGATGTCGCCCTCGCCTTGAGGAAAGAACCCTTGATCGAAGACCGCCTCACCGTGGTCTGGATCGGCGGCCCCGAACATCCCGGCACGGCCGCCCCACCGCCCGGCAAACCGCGGATGGAATACAATCTCTCCATCGATCCCGCCGCCGGGCGCTGGATCTTCGGCGATTCGAAAGTCCGGCTCTGGCAGGTGCCGCGAAACACCTATCGCCAGGCCCTCGTTTCCCATGCGGAACTCCGCACCGGCCTGGACGCCCGGGGAAAACTGGGCGGCTTCCTCTGGCAAAGCCTCGTGGATCTGCTGAAACGGGCCGATGGCCGTCTCGGCGAAGCCTACGTCCTCGGCGATAATCCCCTGGTCCTGCTCACCGCCCTCCAATCTTCCTGGGAACCGGATGCCGCGTCCTCGGTTTTCCAGGAAATCCCCGCACCCGGGATCGATGCCGCCGGAAACTATGTCGGCAGCAAGGATGGCCGAATGATCCGCGTCTGCCAGGAAATCGACATGCGGCTGATGATGGCCGACTTTTTCGCCAAGGTCGCCGAGTTCGATGCCGCGGTGAAACCTTAGAATCGGCTCCGCCCGGAAGACCCATTTGACGCCGCAAGGAAGCTGGCGAGGGTGGGGCATGAGTGAAGGAACGATCTTGGTGGTGGGCGCAGGTTCGGGAATCGGTCGCGCCGTCGCGGTGAAAGCCATCGAAGCCGGCAGACCCGTCATCGCCGCCGTGAGGGATGCATCGAAAGTCGCAGACCTCGGGATCGAGACCCTGCCATTCGACGCGGAAACCCCACCCCAGTGGCAACTTCCGGAAAAACTCGGCGGCCTCGTTTACTGCCCCGGCAGCATCTTGCTCAAACCCTTCCATCGCCTCTCCGATGAAGAGTTCCTGCGCGACTTCGAGATCAATTGCATGGGCGCGGTGCGATCCATCCGCGCCGCCCTGCCCGCCCTGAAGGCCTCCGGCTGCGGATCCATCGTGCTCTTTTCCACCGTCGCCGTCGCCCAAGGCATGCCCTTCCACGCTTCCATCGCCACTGCCAAGGCCGCCATCGAAGGCCTCGCCCGCTCCCTCGCCGCCGAACTCGCCCCGGCCATCCGCGTGAATGTCATCGCTCCTTCTCTCACAGACACGCCGCTTGCCGCCACACTTCTCAATACCGACCCCAAACGCGAAGCCGCCGCGAAGCGACATCCGCTGCAGAACGTCGGTGCCGCGGCAGACGTGGCATCGCTCGTGATGTTTCTGTTAGGCAGTGGGTCCGGCTTCATGACCGGCCAGGTCCTCCGGCCCGATGGCGGCCTGAGCTCCGTCCGCACCTTTGCCTAACGGCATCGTCGCCCGCACTTCTGTTAGACCGCCTTGCTTTTCAGAAAGGCGACCGCGGCGGCGATCCATGAGGCGATGATCAGCACGCCACCCACCGGAGTCACCGGGCCCAGGAAGGAAACGTTTTCTAACAGACAGAGCAGATAGATGCTGCCGGAAAACAGCAGCACGCCCGCCAGCATGGTCCATCCCGCCCGGGTCAATCCGGCCTGGGCGAGCACCAGCGCGGCGATGGAGTGGGTCAGATGATAGAGCACGGCGGTATCGAAGGAGTCCACATGACCGGCCTTTTTCAGAAAGTCATGAAGCGCATGGGCCGCCAGCGCGCCAAGGCCCACGGAGAGGGCGGCGGAAAGGGCGGCGGCAGCGGCGAGGGGACGTGATTTCATGCCCCGGACGCTATCCGGCCCACCCGCGGTAGGCCACGGAAGTTTTTCGGAAATCCCCGCCCGGCCGACCCCGGGAAATGCCCATCCCCACCGACCCAACCCGGCCACTTCCCTCCATTTCAGGCCCTCTCCCCCCCTCAAAGTACACTGCCATCCCCTTGGCTGAGGCAGAGTACACCGGAAAAGCACCCCAACACCCGAAAACCCCAATTTGGGCCCTCTTTTCCAAAATTTTGGGCGGTTTTCGCCCGATTTTTTATCCCAGTACACCGCGAATCACACCAAAATACACCGCGCTAATCATTGACAATCAAATGGTTAAAATTTTGTTTGGGGTCATTAGATTTTTACTTGCGGATTCTGGTGTACTCCGGTGTAATTCGGGAGTCGTCAGCAGCGACGACGCCCTTTTCGAATGTCGGCCAACGCCAAACCACTGGAGAGTCACTACGACTACAAGATGGACCCGAAGTATCGGGTTTCCGTCCCGGTGGATTACCGTCCCGACGGCGAGGGGTCGGCGCTTCGCCTGCATTCCCACAAGGAACACGGTCTTCCGGTGATCAAGGTCTACACCTCCGAGATCTTCGATGACAAATACCGCCAGATCCGCGAGTCGGAGCTTCCGCAGGCGAAAAAGAACTCCCTCGAAGGCGCCCTGCGGATGCACTCGAAAGTCGCGACCATCAACCCGCAAGGCAAGCTGTCGATCCCCAAAGACTGGGCCGAGAAAATCGGCCTCAAAGCGGACGGCCCGGTGAAACTGGGTGGCCGCGGACACTATTTCATCATCTGCAGCGAAGAGACCTTCGACCGTCTCGAGGAAATCGAGAACAACATCGACGACGACGGCCTCGGAGTTCTCTAAACCGAAACATTTTCACCCAACGAACGACAACATGCTGTTCGCCCTACCAACCTCGGCATCCGGCCACACCCGTCCGGAAGCACCCACTTCCGCGATGGCGCGGATGTCGGGGTTGGGCGTTATTTTCCTGCCATGGCCCGAAGCTCTCGGGACAGCGCTGCGCGCCATGGCTCACAAGACGGTTGTCCGCTCCGGTTTCCATGGCTGGTTTGCGGGGCGGACGCCGGTGATTTTCCAGGCTGAGCGGAAGGAACCCATCGGGACAGCGGTCCTTTCGCCAATCAACCCGCGTGTCCGTGCCGGTTTCCATGGCTGGTTTGCGGCACGGACCGCGGAAATTTTTCCAAAGAAAACTCCCTCACCGCCAATCGGGACAGCGGCGGCGTCGGAGTATCGCAAAACGGTTGTCCGCTCCGGTTTCCATGGCTGGTTTGCGGAGCGGACGCCGGTGACTTTCATGTCGGCAGCGGGCGATGCCGCCCTGCCCCACTACCACCTGCCCGTCCTGCCCCGCGAAACCGCGAGCTGGATGAATGCCGGTCCGGGCAAATTCATCATCGATGGCACCCTCGGAGGAGGCGGCCACAGTGAAGCCATGCTCGAAGCCGGAGCCCGCGTCCTCGGCGTCGATCGCGACCCCGAGGCCATCGCCCACGCCAGCCGCCGACTCGAACGCTTCGGCGACCGCTTCCAAAGCTGGCAGGGAAATTTTGGAGAACTCCATTGCTACCCCGAGGTTCAGGGGGGAGAGCTGGCCGATGGCCTGCTTCTGGACCTCGGGGTTTCTTCTCATCAGCTCGATGACGCCTCGCGCGGATTTTCCTTCATGCGTGAAGGCCCGCTCGACATGCGCATGGGCCCGGCCAGCCGGATGACGGCGGCCGATGTCGTGAATACCTACGCGGAAAGCGACCTGGTCCGCATCCTTCGCGAGTATGGCGAGGAACCCCAGGCCCGCCGGATCGCCGCCGCCATCGTCCGTCAGCGCGAAAAGACCCTTTTCGAAACCACCGCCGATCTCGCCCAGTGCATCGAGCGCGCCATCGGCCGCAGCGGCAAGACCCACCCCGCCACCCGTGCCTTCCAGGCCATCCGCATCGAGGTGAACGATGAGTTCGGCTCCCTCCGCAGCGCCTTGGAAAAGGCCGATCGACTCCTCAAACCCGGAGGGCGACTCCTCGTCATCACCTTCCACAGCCTGGAGGACCGGATGGTGAAACAGTTTTTCCGCGACCGCTCGCGAGAGTGGATCGACCAGCCCGAATGGCCGGAACCCCGGCCGAATCCACTGCGAACCTTCCGGCTGCCACAGCCCAAGGCCATCGCCGCCAGCCCCGAAGAAATCCGAACGAACCCCCGGGCCCGCAGTGCAAAACTGCGGGTCGCCGAGCTTCTGGACCCCAAGCCCCGCTAAATCATGAACCGCCGCCGATCCGAACCCCAAAGGTCGAACTTCCCGCTGTTTCTCGCCCTCGCGATCTTCGCGCTGGTGGGTGTCACCGGTGGCGCCATGCACGCGATCTACCGCAACGGCCAGATCAAACTCGAACGCCAGATCACCGATGCCCGCAAACGCATCGAAGGCTATCGCTCGGACATCCAACTCATCCAGGTCCGCAAGGAACGCCTGCTGGATCGTTATGAAATCCGCGATCAGATCGCCCGCTTCGATCTTCCCCTTGTGGACGTTCCTCATGGTCAGATGGAAAAAGTCCGGCCCGAACCCGAGCCCATGCCGGTGGTGCTGCGGCCCTGAGGATCCCTCGACATGTCCCCGCGTGCCTTCCAGAAACGCTGCATTTTCCTGTGCCTGATCCTCGTGATCCTGCTCAGCGGGCTCTCCGTCCGCCTCATCCAGATCCAGCTCTGGGATCGACAGAAATACGCCGAACGCGCCCGCGCCGCCTACGACCGCAGCGAGATCCTCGTCGGCATGCGCGGCAATGTCGTCGATCGCAACGAAGAAGTCCTCGCGAAAAGCATCGCCCACAGCACGGTGATGGTGGATGCGAAACTGCTGACCGATCCGGTCGTCGTCGTCCGCGCCCTTGCCTACGAAAAGGCCTCAAGTCAGGAAGACTGGGACAAGCTCGATGGCAACCAGCGCGCCAAAAGACTCCGCAGCCTGCGCAACGCGATCCTTGAGGAGGAAACCAAGCCGGAAATCATCGTCGAGCGCCACCTCGCCCGCGCCGTCGGCCTGCTTTCCCGCCCCCTGGAAATCTCCCGCGAGGAACTCCGCAAACGCATCGAGGAACCGATCTCCCGGGGCCGACTCTATTTCCCTATCGCCAAGGACCTTGAGGAAGAAGTCGCCGACCGCATGCGCAAGATCATCGAGGAAAACGAGCTGAAAGGCTTCCGTTTCCAAAACTCGATCAAACGCTGGTACCCCTCCCCGGAAAGCGCCGTCCACGTCGTCGGCTACATGGGCGAAAGCACGGTGGAAGACGAGGATGGCGAGAAACGCTTCGTTCAGGAAGGCAAGTTCGGCATCGAGGCCGCCATGGAAGAATTCCTCCGCGGACAAGACGGCCGCTGGGACCACCTGAACATTCCCATGCCCGATCAGGAGGGCACCCTCATCCCGCCGCGCCATGGCCTGAATGTGCAACTCACCATCGACATGGGCATCCAGGCGATCGCCGAGGAGGAACTCGATGCCGGGTTGAAGGAGTTCGACAGCCGCCGCGGCTGCGCCATCGTGCTCGATCCCCACACCGGCGAAGTCCTCGCCATGGTCAGCCGGCCCGCCTTCAATCTGAACCTGAAAAAAGGCATGGCGGAAGGCGCCATGAACTACGCGCTCCAGGGCATCTACGAGCCGGGTAGTACTTTCAAGATCGTCGCCACCGCCGGCGCTTTGAATGAAGGCATCGTTTCCCCCACCACCCAGATTTATTGCCACAATGGCCTTTTCACGGAAGGCAAGCTGCGCATCCCCGATCACCACCCCTACGGCATGCTGTCCATCATCGGCATCCTTCAGAAATCCAGCAACATCGGTGCCTTCAAGGTTGCCCGTCAGATGGGAGTGAAAAAATTCTACCGCTACGCCGCCGACTTCGGCTTCGGTGAAGAAACCGGCATCCACCTCAGCGGCGAGTCCTCGGGCGTCGTCCGCAATACCGGCAATCTCATCGACTTCTCCCGCGCCACCTACGGCTACGCGCTCAATGTCACCCCGCTCCAGGTGGCGAATGCCTACGCCGCCCTCGCCAATGGCGGCAATCTCATGCGCCCCCGCGTGGTGCGTTCCATCATCGCCAGCGATGGTGCCCTGCTCCAACGCTTCGAACCCGAAATCATCCGCCGCGTCATCAACGAACGCAGCGCCCGTCAGATGCGCGAGGCCCTCGCCACCGTGACCGAAGAAGGCGGCACCGCCCTTACCGCCGCCGTTCCCGGCTTCAAGGTCGCTGGCAAGACCGGCACCGCCCGCCGCGTGGAAAAAGGCCGCTATCAGGAAGGCCACTACACCGTTTCCTTCGCCGGCTTCATGCCCGCGGAAGACCCTCGTTTCGTCTGCCTCGTGGTGGTCGATGACCCCCTCACCACCGAGGTGAAACGCTACGGCGGCACCATCGCCGCGCCGATCTTTGCCAAGATCGCCAGCCGCGTGGCCACCCACATGCACCTCGAACCCACCGAGCCCATCGAGGGCGAAGAGGAACCCCTCGCCGAAAACCAGGAGGACTGATGACCCTGCGCGATTTGCTTTCCCGACTTTCCCGGCCCCTCGTCGAAGGGCCTCTCGACACCGTGCCCACTTCCGTCACTGCGGATTCACGCCTCGTACAGCCGGGATCGATCTTCGTCGCCATCCGCGGCGAATCCGGTGACGGACGTCGTTTCATCGATGCCGCCCTGGCCGCCGGAGCCAGCACCATCGTGGCGGACTCGCCCGTGGAAACCGGCCTGCCGGAAGGCTGCACCTGGATTCAGGTGGCCGACCCGCGCCTCGCCATCTCCGCCCTTGCTGCGGCGCTGCATGGAGATCCATCGGCGAAACTCCGCCTCGCCGGCATCACCGGCACCAATGGCAAGACGACCACCACTTTCCTCATCCACCACATCATGAAATCCGTCTGGCACCGCGCCGGACTGATCGGCACGGTCTTCGTGGATGATGGCGAAAACGCCGTCCCCGCCAGTCACACCACGCCGGATTCCGCCGTCCTCCAGGGCCTGCTCGCCCGCATGGTCGATCACGACTGCCGCGGCGTGGCCATTGAGGTTTCCTCCCACGGCATCGATCAAAAACGCGTCGCCCATGCCGCCTTCGATGCCCTCGTCTTCAGCAATCTGACCCAAGACCACCTCGACTACCACGGCACCATGGAGGCCTATGCCGAGGCGAAATTTTCGTGGTTCGAGGCCGCCGCCGCCGATCCCCAGGGGAAAAAGCCGCTGGCCGCCATCAACATCGATGACGCCGCCGGCGAGGAACTCATGACGCGCCTGGATGGCCGCATGCCCACACTCGGATACGGCTTCGCTGCCAAGGCCGCCCTGCGTGCCCTCGATTTCCGCCAATCGCCCCGCGGCATGGAGCTGAAGATCGAAGTACGAGGAAAGCAGTACTTGGTCCGCGCCCCCCTCATCGGCCGCTTCAATGCCTACAATGTCATGGCCGCCCTCGCTGCCGCCAAGGGTTGCGGCATCAGCATGCGCTCCGCCGTGGCCGCCATGGCGGATGCCCCCCAGGTTCCCGGACGCATGGAAAACTGCGGCACCCGCGGGGGTGTCACGGTTTTCGTGGACTACGCCCACACCCCGGACGCCCTCGAAAACGCCTGCCGCACACTCAAGGAACTGCAACCCAAGCGCCTCATCACCGTCTTCGGCTGCGGTGGAGATCGCGATAAAACCAAGCGCCCGCAAATGGCCCGCGCCGCTGCGCGCCATAGCGATGCCTGCATCATCACTTCCGACAATCCCCGCAGCGAGGATCCGGAAGCCATCATCCGCGCCATCGAATCCGGCATGGGCAACGCGAAATACCGCTCCGTGACCGATCGCGCCGAGGCGATCCGCATCGCCGTCCATGCCGCCGGTCCCGGTGACATCGTGCTCGTCGCCGGCAAGGGCCACGAAACCTATCAGCAGTTCGCTCACGAAACGCTCGATTTCGATGACCGCCGCGAAGTCCGCCGCGCCCTGGAGGAACGCCCCGAGGAAGAGGAAAGGAGGACCCGGTGATCGCCACGGATGCGGAAACCATCGCCAGGGCCATCGGCGGCGAAGTCATCGCCGGTGATCCCGCGCGCAGCGCCACCACCGTTTCCACGGATACCCGCACGCTCGAACCCGCCGCCTGCTGGGTCGCCCTGCGCGGCGAGCGCTTCGATGCCAATGATTTCGCCCCTGCCGCCATCGAGTCCGGGGCCGGCATCGTCATCGTCGAACGTTGGGATGGCGCACCGCCGCAGGATGCCACCGTCATCCGCGTCGATGACGGCCTCAATGCCCTTCAACGCCTCGCCCATTGGCATCGCTCGCGGCTGGATCTTCACGTCGTCGGCATCACCGGCTCGAACGGCAAGACCAGCACCAAGGATTTCACGCGCGCCGTTTTGGCCGCCCATTACGAAACCCTCGCCACCCGCGGAAATCTCAACAACCACATCGGCGTCCCTCTCACCGTGCTCGGCATCGGCTCGGAACACCAGGCCGCCGTGGTCGAAATGGGCATGAACCATCCCGGCGAGATCGCCCCGCTCTGCCAGATCGCCCGCCCCCGCGCCGGCATCATCACCAATATCGGCACCGCCCACATCGAACACCTCGGCAGCCGCGAAGCCATCGCCGAGGAAAAAGGTGCCCTCGCCCGCTCGCTTCCGGAGGATGGCGCGCTCTTCATCCCGGCCGGCTGCGATTTCGCCAACTACTTCATGTCTCGTACCAAGGCCCGCGTCATCACCGTGGGCAATGGCCGCGGACTGGTGCGCGCCGAAAACCTCTCCCAAGACGGCGTCGGCTCGCGCTTCACGCTCGTCATCGAAGACCGCGCGGTCGGCGAAGTGACCCTGCCGGTCATCGGCCGCCACATGGTGAAAAACGCCCTCCTCGCCGCCGGAGTCGGCTGGTTCTTCGGCGTGCCCGCCGAGAAAATCGCCGCCGGCCTCAGCGCCTCATCCGTTACCAGTGGCCGCCTCCGCCGCTTCGAGCGGAATGGGATCACGGTTTTCGACGATACCTACAATGCCAACCCGGAATCGATGGCCGCAGCGATCGATACCCTCGGCGATGTCCCCGTGGGACCCGGCGGAAAACGTCACATCGTCATGGGCCGCATGGGCGAACTCGGCCCCCACGCGGCGGAAGCCCATCTCGCCGCCGGTCGCCTCGCCCGTTCACGCGGGCTCGAAGTCAGCGTCGTCGGCCCCGGAGCGGAAGGCATGGCCCAGGGTGCCGGTGGCGCGCCCCACTATGCCACGGCCGATGATGCCGCCGCCGCCCTCACCGCCCTGCTCAAGCCCGGGGATGTCGTGCTTTTCAAAGCCAGCCGCAGTGCCGCGCTGGAGCAAGTCATGAACCGGATCTTCCCTCCCGAAAACTGATGTTGTACTGGATCTACGATTTCTGGAAGTCGGCCTTCGATGCCGAGAAAGCCGCCGGCACCGAAGGCTGGGCTCACACGATGAGTTTCCTCAACCTTCTCGGCTACATCACTTTCCGCGCCGCCGTCGCCTGTCTGCTCTCCTTCGGCCTGAGCATCCTTTTCGGCCCTCGGGTGATCCGTCGGCTCATTTCCCTGAAGGTCGGCCAGCCCATCCGCACCGCCGAGGAAGTCCACAAGCTCGCCGAACTCCACGGCGGAAAGGTCGGCACCCCCACCATGGGCGGTGTCCTCATCCTCGGTTCCGTCCTCGCCTCCGTCCTCATTTGCGCCCGCCCCTTCAATCCCTTCGTCGCGGTCTGCGCCTGCACCATGGGCGCCCTCGGCCTGTTAGGGTTCATGGACGATTACACGAAGGTGAAAAAGAAGAACTCGGATGGCGTCAGCGCCCGCACGAAGTTGTTCTGGCAGCTCGTCATCGGCCTCATCGCCGCCTGTTTCCTCTACTTCAAGACGGAGATCTCCGGCTTCGGCGCAGGACCGGACATGGCCGGCACGGTCGGCTATCAGTTCGGAAATGAACCACTGAAAATCAGCCAGATCACCTTCCCGCTTTTCAAGACACCGCTCATCGATCTTCACTGGTTCGTCATTCCTTTCTATGTCGCGATCATCATCGGCTGTTCGAATGCCGTGAACCTCACCGATGGCCTCGATGGCCTCGCCACCGGCTGCACGATCACCGTTTCCCTCGCCTACGCCGGTCTCGCCTATCTCGCCGGCCATCACTTCATGGCGAATGATTACCTGACCATTCCCTACAACCCCTTCGTCGGCGAGCTGTCCGTTTTCCTCATGGCCCTCGCCGGTGCCGGCTTCGGTTTCCTGTGGTTCAACTGTCACCCTGCCAAGGTCTTCATGGGCGATACCGGCTCGCTCGCCATCGGCGGTGCCATCGGCACGGCGGCCCTTTGCGTGAAACAGGAACTGCTGCTGGTCATCATCGGCGGTGTCTTCGTGATGGAAGCACTCTCCGTCATGCTCCAGGTGGGCAGCTTCAAGCTCCGCAAAAAGCGGATCTTCGCCATGGCCCCCATCCACCACCATTTCGAACTCCGCGGCTGGCATGAAAGCCAGGTGATCATCCGCTTCTGGATCCTCTCCATCATGCTCGCCCTCGCCGGGCTGGCCCTTCTCAAAATTGTCTAACGGATGCAACTCCACGGAAAACGCGTGAACATCCTCGGGGCGGGCCGCAGCGGCCACGCCGCCGCCCAACTCTGCCTGCACCACGGCGCCGCCTCGGTGCATGTCTTCGATGCCAAGCCGGAAATCACCGGCATGCCCGAAGCGGTGGTCCTCCACCCCTCCGCCAGCCCGGAAAGCCCGGAAGCCTGCGATGTCCTCGTCGTCAGCCCCGGCATCGATACCTACGGACCCCTCGTTGGTGCCTTTGCCAATCTCGCCGGAGAAACGATCGGCGAAATCGAACTCGCCATCCGCTACTATGAAGGCCGTATCATCGCCATCACCGGCACGAACGGCAAAACCACCACCACCGAACTCGTCGAACGCCTGCTGCGCGCCGCCGGGATCGATGCCGTGGCCTGCGGCAACTACGGCGTGCCGGTCTGCGAGGTCGTCATGCGCGATCCCCAGCCGCAGGCACTCGCGCTTGAGGCCAGCTCGTTCCAGTTGGAAACCATCGTCGATTTCCGCCCGGAGGTTTCCGTGTGGCTGAACTTCGCTCCGGACCACATGGACCGCTATCCGGATGTCGATACCTACCGCCGCGCGAAACTGCGGATCTTCGAAAACCAAACCGCCGCAGACATTGCCGTGATCCGTCATGGCGAGCCCATCGATGGCATCGCTCCGCGCCGGATTTCCTTCTCCACCGAATCCCGCGATGCCGATTGGTGGTCGGACGGCGAGACGCTCTACCATGGCAAGGATCCCGTGCTCGATATGATCCAAGGCTCGCACCTCCGCGGCCTGCACAATGCCGAAAATGCCATGGCCGCCATCGCCGCCTGCGAGGCTCTCGGCATCCCGCGCGAGGCTGTCGTCCGTGCTTTCGATGGCTATGCCCCACCCCGCCATCGCTGCGAGTTGGTGCGCACGCTCGATGGCGTGGAGTGGCTGAACGATTCCAAGGCCACGAACCTCCACGCCTTGGAAAGCGCCCTGCGTTCGCAGACCCGCCCCGTGGTCCTCATCGCCGGCGGCAAGGAAAAGGGCCTCGATTACACCCCGGTCCTGCCCCTCTTGGAAAAGAAAGCCGTGGCCGTCGCGACCTTCGGCCAGATCGGCTCACGCCTGGCCGAACTCTTCCGCCCGGTGGTCGCCACGGACGCCTGCACGACCCTTGCCGAAGCCGTCGCCGCCGCCCGCAAACGCGCCCCACGCGGTTCCACCGTTCTCTTTTCCCCCGGCACTTCCTCTTTCGATCAATTCCATGGCTACGAAGACCGCGGCGACAGCTTCTGCCGCCTGGTCCATGAACTCCGCTGACACCCCACGACCCTTATGAAGAACCAACGCATGTCCGTGAAACGACGCACCGTCCGCAAAGGCGCGCTCCGCACGCTCTTCGCGAACGTGATGCGCAAGAACAAGAATCATCGCGCCGCTACCGCCGTCCCCACCGCCGACGACTTCGAGGACGATGTGCCCAATGTCGGCATCGGCCGCGCGCTTTTGGTGATCCTCATCATCCACGTCATCGCCATCGGTGGGATTTTCTATCACAGCCACCGCGTGGAGAAAAAGAATGAGGCCACCGTGGACAACGCGCTACCCGCCCGCGTGGTGACTCCCGCCCGCCCACTGACCACCACTGCGGACACGCGCAGCGATGAGGAGGCTCCCCAGCTCCGTCAAGGCGATCAGCACTACACCGTCGGCACCGGCGAGACTTATGCCAGCATCGCCGCAAGCTTCGGGATCGATGAAATGGAACTTCGCTCCACGAATCGCAGAACAGAGCTCCGTCAAGGCGACCGTCTGGTGATTCCGCCGAGGGCTATCACCGCCTTGGAATCTCCGGAAATCGCCCAACTCCGCATGGCTCCCGCCACCCCGGCCGCACCGGTGGAAGCGCCGACCACTCTTGCCGAAGGCCCGGCCGCAGGGCTCATGCCCACGGAAGCCGCGCTGGAGGTCGATGCCCTTGCCGCCGATCCCGCCCCCGCCGCGGCCGAACCCGCTGCAGCCCCTGTCCAAGCCGAAGCTTCCGCCTACACCGTGAAATCCGGCGACACGTTCTGGGGCATCGCGAAAAAACACGGCACCACGGTGGATGCCTTGATGAAACTCAATGGTATCACCGATGCCCGCAAACTCCGCGCCGGCATGAGCCTGAAGATTCCCTGAAGCTTCTTTCCCGCCTTCCCCTTCCATGGTCAGCCGCTACCTGAACTTCGCTCTCTGCGCTGCCGTCGTCGCCCTCGTCGGCCTCGGCTTGGTCATGCTCGCCAGCACCAGTGCATGGGTTCAGGGACAGGAGGATCCCTACTATTTCTTCTGGCGACAGACCGCCATGGCCGTTCTTGGGGTGGTCGGCGCCGTGAGTCTGGCGATGATCGATCCCGCCTATCTCCGTCGTCATTGGGTCTGGCTGATGCTCGTTTCCTGCTTCCTCCTCTCCCTCTGCTTCGTGCCCGGAGTGGCATCGGAAATCAACGGCGAACGGCGCTGGATCAATGTGCCCATCGTAAACCGCTTCCAGCCTTCGGAAGTGGCCAAGGCCCTCACGATGATCGCCCTCGCCGGCTGGTTCGCCCGCTGGCAAACCGAAATCTCGACCTTCTGGAGAGGTTTCATCGTCCCCAGCCTGCTCCTTGGCATTCCCTTCTGCCTGATCTTTTTCGAGACGGACATGGGCACTGCCGTGGGTCTCGGAGCTGCGGGTTTCGCCGTTCTTTTCACCGCTGGCGTGCGCCTTTGGTATCTCCTGCCCACGGTGATCGCGGGGATGGCGGCTTTCTGGGTCCTCGTGCAGTCCAACGAAAACCGCTGGAGCCGTATCGAAGCCTGGTTGAATCTGGAAAACCCCTACCACCAGATCCGCAAGGGACTGCAACAATGGCGCGCCCTCCTCGCTTTCGGCAACGGCGGTGCCACCGGCCAGGGCCTCGGCAATGGCTTCGAAAAATTCGGCCACATGCCCTATGCCCACACCGACTTCATCTTCCCCAACATCGGTGAGGAACTCGGCCTCTACGGCACGCTCTCCACAGTCTTCTGCTACGTGATCATCGCCTGCGCCGGAGTCGGCATCGCCCTCCATGCCACGAACGTCTTCAACCGCTGCCTCGCCATCGGACTGACGACGGTGATCGTCGTACCAGCCATGGTGAACATCGCCGTCACCACCGCCGTCCTGCCCAATACCGGCCTGCCCCTGCCCTTCGTCAGCTACGGCGGCACGAACCTCGTCTTCACCCTCGCTGCCGTCGGCATGCTTTGCGGCATCCACCGCCGTTCGCGCTTCGATCTCCGCCACGTCCGCGGCCTCAGCGCCCCCAAGGCAGAAGAAGTGCGGATCTGATTTCCACCGCAGTCACACGCCTGAGAGCGGTGGATTCGGTGGGAGAAACGCAAAAAGCGAAATCGCCCGTCTTGATTTTCGGGAAGTTTCGCGGCTATCCCGGCAAACCTAACAGGTGCCGGAAGATCTCATCGAGCCGCGTTCTTGAGTGGCGTCGATGATACTCTTCAAACGCCGGCTTCAGCTCGGAACCGTCTTCTGCCCGCCGCTCCAGCGTCCGGCGGATCGCGGAAACCGCCGCATCGGAATCGCCCTCCGGAAAAACATTCCCGAGCTGGAAGTTCTGCACGCGGGCACCCACACATTGCCCGGCAGTCGCCACCAGCGGGATGCGGAAGGCCGCCGCCTTGGTCAGAGCATTGCTGCTGCCTTCGAAGTCCTCATAGGCCGCCCAAATGACATCAAAGGATGTGAAGATGGAGTTGTAAGGCGTGCCATCGGCAATCCGATGCCCGGCCAGATCGAGATGAAGGTTGTCGATCTCCCCGCTCGCCGCCGCAGCCGCGATTTCCTCACACCAGCGGAGTTCCTCGTCACTGAAGGTGGAACGGGCGAAGGGTCCGGTGGCGACGAAATACCAGGGTTCCCGTAGTTTGCGCGCGGTTTCCGCGGCTTTCAGCAAGGTCAGCAGACCCTTGCGCTTTTCCATGGCGATGAGGCCGATGATTTTCCTCCCGGCCGCCTTCGCCAGGATTTCGCGTGCAGCGGGCGACTCCGGATCCGGCGCACCCTCATCGGTCATGTCGGGAAAGGCGTGAACCTCGTTGCCGCTGGCCGCAGCGAGGAGATCGTTGAACCTTTCATCCAACACACAGATCCCCCGGCAATCGGAGCTGGAAAGGATGGAATCGCCCTTCGCCGCACGTCGCAACCACCCCGACCCCGCCGGATGACCGGGCTCAAGGTGCGCGTTCCGGAAATACAGGCCGCTCCAGGGCCGACCCAACGCGATGGATGGCAGCACCGGCAGCGGCGCAAAGCGGATGTAGCTGTCGAGATAAGGAAAGAAAACCATATCCACCGTCTGGCCCATGGCCCGCTCCGCTTCACGGATCGCCTTTCCAGTGGCGAACCAGCGCGTGATCGTGCTCACCGGATCGTGATCCCGCCGACGATCGAAAAACGCATCATTCGTATGCGTGAACGGCACCGGATGGACCCGGCTCCGATCCGCCTCCGGCGGCAAGGCATCGAGAATCTCCACCGGCTTTTCACACAACAACACCACCCGCGCACCCAATCTCAGCAGAGAGGCGGTGAACTCGCGAAGATAGGTCGGGTGATGACCGCCCCAGCGGGTATCGGCAAGAGCGACGGTTTTGTGGGCGACCATGAAGGGAGAAAAGATGCAGGATCAAACCGGCTGCGCCTGTCGGCGTGTCCAGGCTTCCACGATTTGACGAATGGTCTCTTCCAGGGAGACGGTGATGTCCCAAGACGGATAGTGGGCACGCATCTTGGCCAGATCGGAGATATAACAGATGTGGTCGCCGATGCGGTTCTCATCGACATACGTGTAAACCTGCTTCCTGCCCGAGAATCGGCTGGCGATTTCGAAGGCTTCGAGGATGGAACACGAATTTGCCCGACCTCCCCCGATGTTGTAAACCTCGGCCACCCGCGGAGCCTTGATGAACTCCTCGATGAAACGGGCGACATCATGTGAATGGATATTGTCCCGCACCTGCTTGCCCTTGTATCCGAAGACGCGGTATTCACGGCCTTCCAGATTGCATTTCACCAGATAGCTGAGGAAACCGTGCAGTTCCACACCGGTGTGGTTCGGCCCCGTGAGGCAGCCGCCACGCAGACAGCAGGTCGGCATGTCGAAATAACGACCATACTCCTGGACCATCACGTCCGCCGCCACCTTCGATGCGCCAAAGAGCGAGTGTTTCGATTGGTCGATGGAAAACGATTCCGCAATCCCGTCCGCATACGCCGGATCCGCATAGTCCCAGCGGGTCTCCAGTTCCCGAAGCTCGATGGTGTTAGGGCGATCTCCATACACCTTGTTGGTGGACATGTGGACGAAGGGACTCGTCGGACATGCCTGCCGCGTCGCTTCTAACAAATTGAGCGTCCCCACGGCGTTGGTGTCGAAATCGTCGAAGGGAATCGCCGCAGCGCGGTCGTGCGAAGGCTGGGCCGCGGTGTGGACGATGGCATCCGGCTTGAGATCGCGAAGCAGGGCGAGCACGGCGGAGCGATCGCGGATATCGATTTCATGGTGATGAAATCCGGCGAGATCGCGCTCCAGACGTTGCTGGTTCCAGCGGGTGTCGCCTTGAGGACCGAAGAAGACGGCGCGTTGGTTGTTGTCCACGCCGTGGATTTCCCAGCCGAGGGCGGAAAAGTGGACGCAGACTTCCGAGCCGATGAGTCCGGAGGAACCGGTGACGAGGAGTTTCATGTGGGGAGGGCAAGGGGGTGGAAAAAGGGCGCGGGGAGCACCGGGCCGAAGTTCCCGGGGGGTGGGCTCCGGTCACGACCCGGACGCGTGAGCGTGCCGTGATCCACCTCCCCCCGTCAAGAGCAGGGCGGTCCCGCAAGCCCTACGTGATCATGGGGGAGAGCACCTCACCCCTCGCGCAGCAGATGAAAGAAAGCTCCGCACTCTTTCCCCTTCGGCGGGGTTGAATCCCTCGATCAACGCGATGGGAGAACTGCGGTCCACCGGGATTCTCCTTTCTTCCCGCTCGCTCGAAAAGCTAGGCTCATCGGCGCAGGCCGGATGCGGCTGGCGACCTCACCCTCATGGCGGATCAGGCAAAAGTCACATCGATCGAAGCACTGGAGGATTTCCGATCCGCCCTGCTGCGCTATCGTGACCGCACGGTCCAGGCCCTGGATGATGTCGGTGGGGAAATCAAGCGGACCCGTGATTGGCTCGCCTATGACCGCCGGATGTTTTGGGAAGCCGAGGTCAGGCGCGGCCAACGTCGGCTGGAACAGGCGGAGGCGGAACTGATGACCTCCCGTTTCTCCGCCCTCAAGGACGACCATTCCGTGCAACAACTCGCCGTGAAAAAGGCCCGTCGGATGCTGGAGGAAGCCGAGGCCAAACTGCGCGCGGTGAGGAAATGGTCGAGGGATTTCGATGGCGTGGTCGAGCCCGCCGCCCGCCCCCTCGAAGCCCTGCGGGAGCGCCTGAGCCATGAGTTTCCCAAAGCCGTCGCCAGCCTGGAACAAATGATCCACGCGCTGGCCGACTATTCCGGCCGCTTGCCCGCCCGCGCCACCGCTCCGAAAGCGGGGACCGATGAAGGGAATCCAGCATCGGAAGGAGGCCCCGCATGAGTGCCGTGGGTGCAGCCAAGGGGACCGTCAATGACGCCACCCGCGAGCTTCTCGCCAAGTGGGAACGGGCGCGCGAAAGCTGGCGGGATGCCAAGGCGGATGAGTTCGGACGGACCTATCTCAGCGGCCTCGGCGAGGAGATTTCCCGCGCCTTGCGGGTGATGGATGAATTGGAGCGATGTCTCGGCAAGATACATGAAGACTGTGAGTGATTCCCTGGATGTGGGCCGCGTGCTCGAAGACCTCGGCGAACTGAAGCGCCTGGTGGAGGAAACCGCGCGCCGCGAGGAAGGTGCCCAAGGTGCCCTGACCACCTGTCTCGTGGCCGCCCGACGCGAAGCCAAGCGGAAGGAGGAAATCGCCCTCGCTGCGGAGGAAACCAAACGCCGGGAAATGGAGGAAATCCTCTCCGCCCAGACCCACGCGCTCGAAGAAAGACATCGGCAACGTTTGGCATGGATCGAAGCCCGCTATCATGCGGCACGCCACTCCCTCACCGACCGGGTGAACACCGCAAGAGACCATCGCGTGGGCGGAGTGCAGGCGGAAATCCTCCGTCAGCAGGAAGAACGCCAGCAGGTTTATGAGCAGGCGAAACTCGAATGGGCCGCGATTCACGAGAAGGCCAACGAGGAAAAAGGCCAACTCGCCGTGCTCATGGCAGAGGCACGCAAGTGGCTGCGATCCTTCATGCCAGTGCTCGGCGGACGTCTGGCCGGCCGCGGCATCGAAGTCGATGCCACCCGCGCCGGAATCGATGCCGCACGAGCCGAACTTGAGGCGCTGAAATCGATGTTGGTGGTGAAGTTTTTCCGCTTCATCCCCCCTGCCCTGCTTCTCTTGGCGGGCATCATCGCCGTGGCAGTTCTCTCCGGGCAGGCGGCACAGCCGGCACTTTGGTGGAAACAGGCCGCCCTCGTCGCGGCTGCGGTGGGCCTGCTCTATCTCGTCGGCCTGGCGGTGATCGCCGGTCCCACCATGAGGCTTGCCAGAGCCATGCAGGCGGTGCGCAAGTCCGCTGCCCACGAAGTCCAGGCCATGCGCGACCGGGTCACCTCCCTGAAAGAGGAAATCCAGCGGGAAACCGAACAACTCCGCGGCGGCTTGAGCGAGACGCTCCGCGAAAGCGATGATCAATCCCAACAGCAACTCCGCCATGGTGTCGAGAAGCTCGAAAAACAATATGCCCGCCTGCCCGCCATGGAGCAGGGCCTCCACGTCCGACGGATGGCGAGATTGGAGCAAAAACAGCAGGTCCTGCGGGACCAATTCGCCGCCGATGCCGAAGCCGCGCGCAAGGCAAGGGAAGCGGAATTCGATGAAGAGGCCGCCGATGCCAGAAAGGTTCACGATGGCGTGATGCAGGCCTTGGCGGCAGAGTGGCCCGCGCGAATCCGAGGGCTGTTAGATCGCCTGGGCGGACTTGGGGAGGAAGCGTCACGACGTTTTCCCGCCTGGGATTCCCTCGATCCCGATCAATGGCAGGTCCCAACCACTGAGACCCTTGCCACACCCTTCGGTCGCCTGGAACTGGAGATGGCCGAACTCGCGCCTCTGCGCCCGGCGGATCCGCGCTTCGCGCTGCCGGAAAGACTCGTCGTTCCGCTGGCTCTCGGTTTTCCCCATCACGGCTCACTCTTGCTGGAGGGTGACTCGCAGGAAGCGGCCGCAGCCATCCGCGCGATCGTTCTCCGGCTGCTCTCCAGCCAGCCACCGGGGAGGGTTGGATTCACTTTCATCGATGCCGCCGGACTCGGCCGCGACCTCGCGGGGCTCATGCATCTGGCCGACTACGAGGAAAACCTCATCCATGGCAGAATCTGGACCCAGCCGCAGCAGATTGAGCAACGTCTCGGCGAGTTGAACGAGCATGTCGAGAAAGTCATCCAGATGTATCTTCGCAACGAATACCCGACCATCACGGAATACAACCGCATGGCGGGCACCATTGCCGAGCGTTACCAGTTCGTGATCGTCTGCGGTTTTCCCTCCGGTTTCAGCGACACCGCCCTGAGCAGACTGCGCACCCTCGCCGCCAGCGGCTCGCGTTGCGGGGTTTACCTGATCCTTCAATCAGAGGAACCCATCGCCGATTCCGCCCTATCCACCGCATTGGGCGAGGCCTGCCTGCGGGTGAAAAAATACGACGCTCCTCGTACTTGGAGCATTGTCAATCACCCTGGACGGGTGCTGCTTGATTCCCCGCCGGAAACAGCCATCGAAACCCGCTGGGTCCACCGGCTTGGCAAGGCAAGTGTCGATTCCAACCGCGTCGAAGTCCCTTTCTCCGGCATCATGCCCGCCGCTCCCTGGTGGCAGGGCGATGCCGGAGCCGAACTCCGCGTGCCCATCGGCCGGACCGGGGCCACCAAGCTTCAGGAACTCGCGCTCGGCAAGGGCACACGCCAGCATGTCCTGGTGGCCGGCAAGACCGGCTCCGGCAAGTCCACCTTGTTCCACGTGATGATCACCAATCTCGCCCTCCACTTCAGCCCGGATGAGGTCGAGTTCTATCTGATCGATTTCAAAAAGGGCGTCGAATTCCAATGCTACGGCACCCACCGCCTGCCCCACGCGCGCGTCGTCGCCATCGAGAGCGATCGCGAGTTCGGCCTCAGTGTCCTCCGTCGCGTGGACGATGAACTCCGTCAGCGAGGAGATGCCTTCCGCGAACAAGGCGCACAGGACCTGCAAGGCTACCGCAAGGCTTCCGGTCGGGTCATGCCGCGCAGCCTTCTCATCATCGATGAATTCCAGGAGTTCTTCACCGAAGACGATGGCACTGCCCAGGAAGCCTCCTTGCTGCTCGATCGCATCGTCCGCCAGGGTCGCGCTTTCGGCATTCATGTGATCCTCGGCTCCCAGACCCTTGGCGGTGCCTACACCCTCGCCCGGGCGACGCTGGGCCAGATGGTCATCCGCATCGCCCTGCAATGCAATGAGGCCGATGCCTACCTGATCATGGATGACGACAATCCCGCACCCCGCCTGCTCACCCGGCCGGGGGAAGGCATCTACAACGACAATGCGGGTGCCATCGCCAACAACAGCCCCTTCCAAACCGTCTGGCTCGATGAAAAGGAACGCGACGAGTTGTTAGAGAAAGTCACGGTCCTTTCCGCCGAGCGCGGCATCAAGCATGCGCCGCCGGTCGTCTTCGAGGGCAATGCCCCGGCCGATCTCCAAGAGAATGCACTCTTGGCCGAACTCCGGAAAAATCCTCCCACTCACCCGCCTGAAGTCCCACGCGCCTGGCTCGGTGCGCCGAACTCCATCAAGGGCCCCACCGAAGCCCGTTTCCCAAGGCAAAGCGGAGCAAACCTGCTGCTGGTGGGACAGGGTGAGGAAAGGATGAAAGCGATGATGGGATCAATCCTGCTTTCCCTCGCCGCCCAGTACCCCGCCGACGCCGCACGCTTCATCGTCGTCGATTCCGAGGGCACCAAAGCCTATCTCGCCGGGCTCGGCACTGCCATCCCTCAGACACTGGAAACCGTGGCCCCGGCCGAACTTGGGCGCGTGATGGGTGAACTCGCCACACGCCTTGCCGCCGGTCACGGAGAAGATGTTTTCCTCCTCATCCGCGATCTCCAGCGCTTCAAGATCCTGCGGCCGGACGACGAGTTCCGGTTTTCCTTCGATGAGGAAGTCGGCGGGAAACCGGACGCCGGAAAAACCCTGTTAGATCTGCTTTCGGAAGGCCCCGCGGCGGGCATCCATGTCATCCTGAGTGTGGACAACTGGGCGAATGCCGCCCGCTGGATCCCCCGCAAATCCCTCGCTGATCTGCCCCAGCGCGTGCTCTTCCAGATGAGCGCGGCGGATTCCGTTTCCCTGATCGACACTCCGGCAGCCTCGAAGCTCGGCCTCCACCGCGCGCTTTTCCACGATGAGTCGCAAGGCACCCAGGAACTCTTCCGCCCCTACGCGAAACCCTGAGCATCATCCCTTGCTTGCGGGGACATCAGCGCCGACGTCGAAAGAGAATCAAAAGCCCGAAGGAACCGAGCAGCATCGCGCAGGGTTCGGGCACGGCCGTTGCCCCGATCCGAAGGTGAGGGCCGCCACTGGAGTTTCCACTACCCCAGGCAAAGCCCGCATTCCGCAGGAAATTGTTTCCCAGGCTGAAATCGCCGGTGACCGATGCATTCGTCTGCACGATCGCATAGCTGCTGGCGCTTCCATTCACCCACAGTCGAACAAAATAGGTCTCGCCATCGGACAACAACAACGCGGAAGCGGGAGCATAGGAGGCGAGTTGATTGATCGGCTGCGATGGGCCGATGAGCTGGGTCAGGAACACGGCCGAATCCGGACCCGTGGGACTGCTGTAAAGCTCGACGGTGAGGGGCAGTGATCCGAAGTGCGCACCCACGGAAATCGTCACCTCATCGAGGTAATGATCCCCTCCTCCCACGGTGAATTCAAAGCCATGTTCGATGGCGGTGGAAATGAAGCCACCGGTTCCTTTGACGAGAACCGAGCTGGCTGCGGGTTCAGAAAGGTTGTCGAACACGATCGCGGCAGGGGCCAGCGTGCCGGAGAAGAACATCAGAAGAGCGGGCAGAAGAACGGTTTTCATGGGAGGGGTCAGGGGGCCGGATTTCGGCCCTCCACTCCTCCTTCCGATTTGCGTGCCGGAAGTTTCCGGAAATCTCAGGATTTTTTTCCCACGGCCCGGAAAACGAGATGGCGTCCATCGTCCCTCCTTCCCCTCAAGGCCCGATCCCCTTTGGAAAATTCCAGATTCCCGAGGATTTCTCCGGAGTAGAGCGTCCCAAGCTGCCGCCATGTCGGCACATGCCAGAGCCGCAAGGTTTTGTCCGCGGAACTGGAGGCCAAGGTCCTGCCATCGTGGCTGAAAGCCAGATCCGTGAGCGTCGCCTGGTGGCCGCGAAGCACGGCGACCTCCCTCTCCGTCGCAGTTTCACGAATGGTGATCCGATTGTCATCTCCCCCCGAGGCGATGAATCTTGAATCGGGCGAAAAGACCACCGGGCCCGTGGTTCCGGAGGTCAGTTGGAAGGAAGCTCCCCATTCCCTGGCACCGGGGCGAAGGATCCGCGCGAATCGCGGCCACGCCAACATCACCAGGTTGCCATCCCGCGCCACTGCCAGTTTGAAATACTTTTCCGGCGGTCTCGCCGCAGCCATCGGCGGCTTCGATGGGTCCAAGGGGTGAAACATGAGAAGGCCGTTTCTCTTCCCATCGCCGATCCAGTAGCCCTCCGGTGCCATGGCGATGATTTTCCCCTCGGCCTCCGCAGGCAGTGTCGGTGCTTCGGGGAATCCCACATCCTCCTGCAAATCCTCGTCCCTTTCCTCCGTCCGCCAAAGGCGCACGGTATGGTCGTTTCCCCCGCTGGCCATCCATGCCCCACTCGGATCACTGACCAGAGCATGGATCTTGTCCTCATGACCGAGGAGCTGGATGGCCTGCCCAGGTTTTCGCGAGTCTTTTTGCCAAGTGATCGATTGCCCTGCTCCCGTCCATGCCAGACCCGATGATCGGGCAAGCCCGGAGATGCGATCGATCTCCTCAGCGCGGAGGCTCACATATCCCGTTGGACGACCCTCCTCAAGCTCCCAACACAACACCTCGAAGCCGGATTCCAGGCTGCCATAGAGCCGATCTCCGTTTCCCCCGAAGCTCATCTGACGCAAGACGCCGCCGCTACTCCAACTTCGCAGCACCTTGCCGGTCTTCATCCCACGGATCTCGACACTCCGTCCATCATGAGGGCTCGTGGCCACAAGGTCGGATCCCGGAAAAAAGGCCTGTGCCGCCCTGAGATCCGAAATGACATGAAGCCGGGAAAAACGATGGGTATCGTAGATGCGCAGATCGAAACGATGGGGATCCTCATGGGAGTGGGCAAAGACTGCCAATGTCCCGGAGTCCCGGGAGAAGGCCAGATTCGTCACCATCAGATCGGGGATCACCGCCAGCAAATCCCCTTCCGGATAGGTCCAGATCCGTACGAAGGACCCGGTACCTCCGCTGGCAAGCCAACGCCCGTCGGCAGACCAGGCAAGACTGTGGATTTCCCCCAACCTGCTCGGGCGGCTTCGCATCCTCAGATCATCGAAATTCGATTTCCCGGCCACCATGAGCTTCGACAACTCTTCCGAACGGGCTGCGACTCCTGCGAGAAAAGGAATCTCCGCGAAATCCCGGGGCGCATCCTCGCGTGGCAGCCTCAAGGTTTCCCGGCCCTCAGGCCATTCGCGGACCACGATCCGTCCATCCCGACCCCCGGATGCGAGCAAAGGTGAATCCGGATGAAAGGCCACGGCCGTGACCGGCCCTGAATGCTCACGCCAGACTTTCACATCCTGCCCCTTGCACCGCTCTTCAAGCACCCGCCATTCGAAGCCCCGAAGATCGCCACCATTCTCGCCGGATGCAGGAACCTGTTTGGCAAGCATTTCCCTGGCCTTTCCCAGATGCCCTTCCGCAAGGGCCTGAAACCCCACATAAAGATCGGCCGCATACGCATTCAGCCGGGATTCATCCCTCACACGGGCCGCCTCCATCGCTGCGGCACGCGCTTCTTTTTCATGATGCAGCGCCCGATCCCGCTCCATCTTCAAAGCCTCCGCACCGGCCACATAAACAGCCGCCAAAACCACGAAGGAACCTGTCGCAGTGATGGCAACACCCGCACCCAAGGGATGCCTCCGGGCCCACCTCGCCAGACGTTCCAAAGGAGGCATGGGCCGCGCCACCACCGCCCTGCCTTCGAGCCATCGATCCAGGTCATCGGCAAACTCACCCACAGACGAGTAACGTCGTCCGGGCTCCCTCCTCAGGGACTTCAGCACGATCATCGCCAGATCCTTGTCGAGCCACGGCGCACGAAGCGATGGATCGAGAATCTCCGCTGTCATCACCTGGCGCAGGACATCCATCGCACCCACTCCCGCAAACGGCGGATGAGCGGTGAGAAGATGATAAAGAATCGCCCCAAGACCGTACTGGTCCGCAGCGGTGGTGAGGGCAAGCCCCGCTGCCTGCTCCGGAGCCATGTAGGCCGGCGTGCCCACCGCCGCCCCTGTCATGGTCAATCCCGAGGCTGCGTTCAAAGCCCGGCCGGCACCGAAATCAGCCACCTGCGGTTCCCCATCATCCCGCAGCAGGATGTTCGCCGGTTTGAGATCCCGGTGCAAAACACCGCGATCATGCGCATGCTGCACGGCCCGCGCCACCTTGACCAGCAGGCACACCGCATCCCGCACCTGCTCCTTGCCTGAAAATTTCGACAGCTCATCCGCAAGCGTGCCTGCAGCCAGATCCATCACATAGAATGGCACTCCCGCCTCCTCGCCTACTTCCAAAATCCTCACCAGATTCGGATGATCCAAACCCGCGCAGGACTCCATTTCGAAGCGAAACCTCCGCAAGTCCTCCGGCCCCGACCACGGCCCGGACGCCAGCATCTTCAGCGCCAGGGCCGGGCCATTTCCAGCCCTTCTTGCACGGTAAACCACTCCCGATGCACCACTGCCAATGACCTCATCTAACAGGTATCCGCCAACCACCCCGGGCCTCGCAAAACCTGCCTGTTCGGGAAGATGCGGATCGAGCGAAAGCGACAGCAGACAGGCAGGACAATCCCCTCCCTCATCCCCCATGGCAAAGATCGGGGCA
Source organism: Akkermansiaceae bacterium (assembly GCA_025457665.1). Classification (GTDB taxonomy): domain Bacteria; phylum Verrucomicrobiota; class Verrucomicrobiia; order Verrucomicrobiales; family Akkermansiaceae; genus Haloferula. Next base: position 54,256 of record JALOTY010000005.1, read on the forward strand.
CCACATTTCAGGCAAGGGGAACTGGGGGGCGGTGCATCCATCGGTTCGGGATCATCGATTGACAGTATTCACCCTCCTCTCAAGGCCGCGATCAGATGCCTGAGTTCGTCCTCCACCTCTTCCATGGTCCCGACCGTTCTCGCCACTTCCGCACGCAGCAATTCCCCGAACCTCTGCCGCAGCTTGTAAACGGCCGACTTCACCGCCGCTTCGGAAATCCCCAGCATCGCAGCGGTTTCGGCATAACTCCGCGGATGGCCATCGTCTGTTAGATAAACCTTCAGACGCCGATATCGATCTCCCTGTCCCACCGCCTCATGTTCCCTGCGGATGCGCTCGCGGACCCGGGCAAGCAGCGTCATGGCCCATTGGCGGTCGTACGCCTGTTCGGGATCATCCCCGGATCGCGGCTCACAGGCATCCCTCACCCCCGGCGGCAAACCATCCAGATCCACAAACACCAGCCCGCCACCGCGCTTCTGCGCCTTGCTTTTTTTCCACTCGTTGATCAGGAAATGATTCACTGCACCTAACAGGAAGGCACGGAACCGACCCTTGTCGGGATTCGCCCCTCCGAGCGAGGCTCCCTGAAGCATTCTCGCGAAGAATTCCTGGGTCAGGTCCATGGATTCCTCATGCCCGTGACCCTTGCCCCGCAAATGGGCATACACCGGCGGCCAATAAGCGCGGCACAAGTGCTCCAGCGCCTCGCAGGGTCGCTCCCCGCTGCCATGAACCGCAGCCAACACCATGCTCCACTGCGTGGGCTCGAAACCACCACGCTCCGCCTGCCCGAGAGGCGGCAAGCCGGGCAATTCATCTTCGGGCGTTCGGGGCTGCAAAGGCTGGCTCATGGGTCCTTGCCAATCTGGGATCACCCGACTTAGGCACGACCGCCCCCTCAGGATCAAGCCCGCAAAGCTCCATCACCCCATCGCGACAAAACCGTTCCTCAACGGGTGATTGCCATGACCCGCAAAAATCGACAAGCTGCCCGGGTGATAGGGATCGATCTCGGAACCACCAACAGCCTCGTCTCGCATTTCCAGGCAGGAGTGCCCCACATCCTTGCCAACGAACTTGGTGAGGAACTGACACCCTCGGTCGTGGCCGTGGCTGCGGATGGCCAGGTGCTTGTGGGACGCGCCGCACGGGACCGACTGATCACCGAGCCCGGCTCCGGTTGCGCATTCTTCAAACGCGATATGGGCACATCCGCCCGTTACCATTTCGGCGGGCGGGAATGGAGCCCGGTGACCTGCTCGGCCGCCATCCTCGCGGAAATGAAACGCATCGCCTCACTCCGCTTGGGGACCGATGTCACCCAAGCCGTCATCACCGTCCCCGCCTATTTCCACGACGCCCAACGCCAGGCCACCGTCGAGGCCGCGAAAATCGCCGGACTCAAGGTCGAACGCATCATCAATGAACCCACAGCCGCCGCCCTCGCCCACGGCTATCGCAACCCTGATCAAGAAACCCGCCTGCTGGTCTTCGACATCGGTGGCGGGACCTTCGATGTCACGCTGCTTGAGATTTTCGATGGCGTCGTCGAGGTGAAATCGACCGCAGGCGAAAGCCGGCTCGGTGGCGAAGATTACACCGATGCCCTTTGCCAGTGGCTGGAATCGAAACACGACTGGAAACCGGATCCGCGCCAGCAGGGCCTGTGGAGACAACGAGTCGAGACCGCCAAGCGCCTCCTTGCTTCGCGTGAGTCGGTCGAAATCGATATCGACGGCAGCACGGTGGCTCTCCAGCGCACCGATTTCGCCGATGCCACCGCCGCCATCACCGCCCGCCTCCGCCCGGTGATCACCCGCTGCCTGCGGGATGCCGGCATCAGCGCCAGCGATCTGGATGATGTCCTTCTCGTCGGCGGTGCCAGCCGCATGCCAGTGATCCGCGACTTCATCATCGAAAACCTCAGCCGACTCTCTAGCAGCAAGGTGGATCCCGATCGCGTCGTCGCGCTGGGAGCCGCGATTCAGGCCGGTCTCTGCGCCTCGGATGATGCCGTGAGTGATCTGGTGCTTACCGACGTCTGTCCGCACACCCTCGGTGTGGAAATGGCGAAGCCGGGTGTCGATGGTCGCCCCATCCCCGGATTCTTTGCTCCCATCATCGACCGCAATACCACGGTTCCCACCAGTCGCAGTCGCCTTTTCCATACCATGCACCCCGACCAGAACATCATCGAGGTGCAGGTCTTTCAGGGTGAGGCGCGCCTGACTCGGGACAATCAGGCCATCGGCCAGATCACCGTGCACGGCGTCCGCCAACAGCCCGGCCAGCAGCGCCCTGGCGAAGTCGAAATCCGTTTCTCCTATGACATGAATGGCATTCTCGAGGTGGAAGTCACCGTCCTCTCCAGCGGCAGGAAAAAAACCCTGGTCATCGAGCAAAGGCCCGGATGCCTGAGCCAGGCGGAGATCGATGAAGCCGTGCTCCGCCTCCAGCCTCTCAAGTTCCACCCCCGCGACCTCCTTCCCAACCGCGCCCGACTCGAACGTGCCGCCCGTGTTTACCTCGAACTCGTCGGTCCGGCCCGGGAGCATCTGAATGCGGTCACCGATGCCTTCGAATCCGCGCTCGAATCCCAGGACGCGCTTCTCATCAAGCAAAGTGCCGCGGTGCTCGACACTTTCCTCCGGCCCTTCTTCGAACACGAAAGAGAAGCAGATCCCATCCGCCACGAGGAGCCCTGAAACCCGCCAATACCATGCCTTGGGAAACTCTCAATCTCGATCCCGCCACCGCCACCGTGCGGGATGTCAAGAAAGCCTACGCCACCCGTCTCAAGACCTGTCGTCCCGATCAGGATCCGGAATCCTTCCGCAAGCTCCACGAGGCCTACACGCTGGCTCTTCACGAAATCGAAACCCGCGGCAAGGATCCCAGCCCGCCCGAACTGCCCATCCCTGAGACTCCGGCGCCCACCGCCGAGCCGCAGGAACCTGCGGTGCTTTCCCCGATTTCCGGGAGCCTTGACCGTCTTGCCACCGCTCTGGAATTAGGGGCTGGTGACATCGCCACCCTGCTCCGCGAGGCAGAGGCGGAAGTCCGCAAACATCCTGCCGAAATCCTCACCTGGGGCGAGCGGATCTTCGATCTCATCCAACGCCATCCCGATCACCCCGACCTTCGCCTCAAGCCCGAAGCCATCCTCTTCGAACTCGAGCACCAGGGCCTCGCGGCCACACTGGCCATCATCGGGCGGGCCGACCTTCAGGGCAATCAAAAGACTCTCGGCAGTCTAAGCAAGCTGCTGTTAGAAAACTCCCTCCGCATCGGCAATCCCGCCGGTGGCCTCGCGGCCGCCCGTCTCGCCTGTGCGGTGGCCTTTTGGTGCCCGAACGAGGTCTCCGACCTCAGTGACTTCGCCTACTCGACGCTGGCACGCGGAGAAAGGGATCATCACATGGCCATGATCGATCAGCATGGAGGCATGCGTCAGTTTCTTCGTTCCGCGCCCGATTCGCTGCTCTCCTTCCTCCGGCAGCGTCTGCTTCAGCCTGGCGATGGGAGCGAGTGGTACACTCCGGAAGGCACCACAGCCCTCGTATGGCTGGGCCGCATCCGCCGTCGCGCTCCGGACCTGTACGATACCTTTGCGCAGCTCCTGCCTCCGGAACTCGCCACGGAACATCCTCCGGTTCGCCCACTCAACGAACTCGAGCCCCCGGCCCATTCCACCTCCACTTCCGGCGGGGGGAACGAGGACCCGCCATTGCGCTGGCAGCCGAAACAATCGAAACAAGGCACAACCCGCAAAGGCGGTCCCCAGGATCCGTTTGAGGCCAGTTTCGATGACCCCGGCTCCCCCCCTCAACCTGCGAAGAAATCCCCGGCTCCACCTCCATCCCCCGCCCGGCCCGCAAGCAAACCCAGCCCCAAGGAAGTTCCCGCCAGCGCTCCACGCAGCGGCGGTCATGGCGATTGGCTCAATGATGAAATTCAGCCCCAAGGTCGCAAATCGAAATCGGTTTCCCAAAGCGACACCGCGCATCCCCCACGCAGCAGCCCGGTCAAAGCCATCATCTTCGGCATTTTCTTCGCCCTCTTCGTCATCCGCATCCTGTGGGCGCTGCTCCGCGAGATTCTCTAACAAATCACACCTTGCACGGACTCACCCCGACCATTCCTGTTCGATGGTCTTCAGCTCCAGGTAGAGCGTGTTCCACTTTTCGGCCAAGGGGCCGAGCTCTGCCTGACGATCGGCGAGACGGCGGCGGACGGAGATCAGGCCCTGGCCGTAGCCTTCGAAAACCTCGCGGATGGCCTCGGTGTGAAATTTCCTGAGAGCCTCGCCAAAGCGGCCGGAGGCATGGATCAGCCGGTCCTTGAATCCACGGATCGCGGTGCGACGGGTCAGCCAGCCGAGAAAACCTAACAGAAGCGCCCCGGCCACCACCGCCCAGACCAGCCAGCCCGTCCATGGCTCCAGGCCGAAGCTGCCGCAAATCCCCATCAGGGTGACCAGCACCAGCCAAAACCCGAACCAGCCACGGAGTCGACGCGACCGCTGCCGCATCAGGCCATCGATCAACACCCGCAGGCGCAGGCCACCGAGGTATTCCGGCACGGCACGGCCGACGCGATCATCGAAACCAGCGGCCACTTGTTCGCGATGGCTGGCCAGCATGGGAGGCATTTCTCCGGGGTCGAAACCCATGCGCTCGATGACCCGCGGCCGCACTGCGCCCCAGTGACCGGAGCATTCGGCGAAAATCCGTTCGAGATCCCGCGCTGCGAAGGCGGAAACCAGGGCTTTGAGCCGGACGTCGCAGGCCACTTCCGCTTCACCGCCGGCGGCATCGCCCAACAACAGGCCCTTGAAAGTTCCCCAAAGGCCCATTTTCCGCCGAAGCTCCCGAGCGAAGCCTTCCACGGCCATGCCATAAACATGGAGTTGCTTGTCCAGCTCATCCGCGGAGGATTCGACCAGCAGATCGCGCAATTGTTCGCCTTCGCGCTCCAGTCCACCGAGGAACCAGCCATCATCGGCCATGCCGCGCTTCTGGCGGTCCAGCCCGTCCTCGATTTCCCGCATGCGGCGGTAGGATTCGTGAAATGCACGGTCGAGCAAATGGCGCCGACCCGGCTCAAGGCACATCCGGTCCTCAAGAAACTCCTCCAAGCCCCGCAGCTCAGGCGCGCCGCCGGGAGGCAGGGCGGAAAGAATCAGGATGGGCAATTTCCGACCGATCTTTTTCAAGGTCAGATCGGTCATGTGTCCCCGGATGACACGCAGGTCCTCCGGGCCTTTTTTGTCGGCCATCTGAACCACCAGGGCCGTGCGTTCGAGGGTCTCGTCACCCAGCATGCTCAGCCATTCCCAGGTGGCCGCGGTCCAGGTGTTGTCCGCCGGGAAAACCACCAACAGGACGTCGAGCCGCTCGAAATCGGCGAGCGCGGCAAACATTTCCTCGCGCTGCGGGCCGTTGAGGCCGGGGGTATCGATCCACCCGATGCGGTCCAAGCCCGGAGCCTGATGCACTTCCACCAGGCAACCCGGGGGAAGGGCGGAACTTTCAGTGAAACCCGGGCCGACGTGAGCCGTCATCCCGCGGGTGGTGGGCACCGGGGCCACCTCGGCGAGCTTCGCTCCGGCCAGGGCATTGAGGAGGGCGGACTTGCCGGCATTGACCTCTCCCACGATGCCCCCCAACCAGCGACGGCCAAGTTCGGCAGCCGCTTCTTCCGACTCGCGCGGACTCAGGCCGCTTTCTCCGGCGAGGGATTCGATCCGGGCACGGCAGGCCGCCAAGCGATCGCGGGTGTGGAAGAAACGCTCACCCCACATGGCGGCAAAAGGGGATCAGGCCGGATTTCTCACTCGCCGCTGGTGGATGCCTGAGCGGGCGATTCCGAGGGCTTCATGGCCAGCAGTTGGGAAACGGTGACGAACTTGTAGCCCTTGCGCAGCAGGCCATCCACGGTGCCGGGCATGGCATCGACGGTGGGCGCGTGCAGGTCGTGAGCGAGAATGATGGCACCGGGAGTGGTGGAAGCGAGGATGCGGGAGGTCACCACGGAAGGTCCGGGGCGCTGCCAGTCGCGCGGGTCCACGGCCCACATGATCGTGGGGTAGCCAAATTCGGAGTGGATCCATTCCCGCTGGCGCTGGAGCAGGGCACCGTACGGCGGGCGCATGGTGCGGGGTTGCACGCCGGTGGCGCGGGCGATCGCATCGCGGGTCTTGGTCATTTCCTCGCGCACCGCATCATCGCTGAGCTTGGTCATGTTGCGGTGAGTGTAGGTGTGATTGCCGATTTCGTGACCTTCCGCCACGATGCGACGGGTGATGGCGGGATAGAGATCCACGTTCCGGCCGATCACGTAGAAGGTCGCTTTCACATTCCGCTCGCGCAGCAGGTCCAGCAGGCGGGGAGTGTTCTGGGGGTGCGGGCCATCATCAAAAGTCAGCGCCACATAGGGCTGACTGATCGGCACGCGGGAAAAGGTCACCCCGGAAGAACGGGAAAAGTTTGCCGAGAGGTTCATGTCCGGATTCCGCGGGGCCGGGCCACGGGTCGTGGGGGTCTGGTATCCCCGATTCTGCGGGCTCTTCACCGGAGCCACCGTTTCCGTCTCCGCACCGGGAGTGGGAGCGGCGGCTTCCTGTTTGTCGGCGTTCGAACAGCTGCCAAGTCCCATTCCGAGGACGGTGCAGGCGAGGAGGGCGATCGTGGACTTCATCAGAATGGCGGGAAGGTTGCTCGGCATGAGATGGGGGGATGATGCGCATCACTTTGCAAATGTCACGCCCACATTTGCGCCCATTTTGCGCGGCCGGAGCCCGGTCATGGCCCGGGGGAAATTTCCAACAAGTCAAAAAACGCAACATCCCCGCCAGCCCATGCGGAGCCATGATTATTCCGCGCCAGGCATATTCCCCCCAGTCCTTCACGCCCATGGCCAGCACCCCTCCCAAGAAACCGAATCTGGATTCGGTCACCACCATCAATACCGATGGCTCCCGCTATTTCCTCCACCCGGCCGATGTCCACGGGAAATGGACCCTCGCCCGCCGGATCTTCGGGCTTCTCCTCATCGCGATCTACGTCCTTCTCCCCTGGATCCCCATCAATGGCGCACCTGCGGTGTTCTTCGATGTCGAGCACCGCCAGTTCTATTTCTTCGGCCTCAACTTCCGCCCGCAGGACCTGTGGATGATGTTCTTCGGCATCACCGGCCTCGGCTTCAGCCTCTTTTTCATCACCTCCCTGCTCGGCCGTCTCTGGTGCGGCTGGGCCTGTCCCTACACGGTGTTTCTCGATCACATCTACCGCCGGATCGAAAGGATGATCGAGGGCGATGCCCAAGCCCGTCGCAAACTCGCCGCCGCCCCCTGGACCGCAGGAAAAATTTCCAAGCGCGTCCTCAAACACGGCCTCTATGCCCTCTGCGCCACGATCATAGCCCACGTCTTCCTCTCCTACTTCGTCTCCATGGAGCGGCTCTACGGATTCATGAATGAAGGCCCGCTGGCCCACGCCACCGCCTTCGGCATCGTCGCCTTCCTCACCTGCGTGCTGTGGTTCTGCTTCGGCTATTTCCGCGAGCAGTTCTGCGTGATCATGTGCCCCTATGGCCGCCTGCAAAGCGCGCTGACCGATGATGACACCGTGATCATCGGCTACGATGAAGGCCGCGGCGAACCCCGCGGAGCCAAGGACAAGACCACGGGCGATTGCATCGACTGCCGGCGCTGCGTGAACGTCTGCCCCACCGGCATCGATATCCGCAATGGCCTGCAGCTCGAATGCATCGGCTGCGCGGCCTGCATCGACGCCTGCGATGACATCATGCGCAAGATCCAGAAACCCACCGGCCTGGTGCGATACGACTCGCTCAATGGTTTGAGCAAAAAGAAACGCCGCTTCATCCGCCCGCGCATCATCGCTTATACCATCCTCGGTTTGTTAGGGATGGGAGCCTTCCTCTTCACCGCCACTCGCAAGGCGGGACCCTACACCGCGCGTTTCTCGAAAATGGCCATGGCCGGCCAGCCTTACCTTGCCGACCAGGAGACAGTGAAGAATTTCTATCAGCTCCGTTTCCTCAACAAGCGTAACGAAACCGTCACCTTCCGTGTCACCGCCGTGGATCCCCCTCCCGGTCTCATTCTGAGCGGTGGCGACCAGGACATTCCGGTCAGTCCACGGGGTGAGGTCGCGCGGCAGTTCGTCGCCATCCTGCCCTTGAAAGGCATCGAAGGCCGGACCTCCCTCACCTTCCGCATCACCAGCGAACCCGGAGGCCATCAAACGGAGCAGACCCTCAATTTCCTCGGTCCGAACGCCCACCAAAATCCCTGAAACTCACGCCATGACCCGCAAATCCCCATGGATCTTCGTCGTCCTCGCCTTCCTGCTCCTCATCGGTGCCTGGGCGGCGCTCATCACTCTCGCCAAGCGCCACGCGCCGCAGCAGATCGATCCCACCCCCTATCTCCAGAAATAACCCCACACGCTCATGGAACCCACCACCGTTGTCGGAGCCCTCGCCGTGGGCCTCGCCACCTCCCTTCACTGCGCGGGAATGTGCGGACCCATCGCCTGCGGAGTCGGCACCCTCGCGAAAACCGAGACCGAACGACTCACCGCCGCCAGCCTCTATCACAGCACCCGCCTGCTTTCCTACGGAATCATCGGTGCCATCTGCGGGGCGATCGGCAAGGAACCGCTGCATTGGTTTTTCGATTCCCCCGCCGTGCTCCTCCCTTGGGCGCTCGTGGTCGCGCTGCTGCTGTTAGCCAGCGGTCTCGATAAGAAAATCCCGCGACCGAAGATCCTCAGCCGACTCGTGGCACGTGCCCGATTCAAGGCCGGGCGATTCTCCACCATCGGCGGTTCCGCCGCCATGGGATTGCTCACGCCCTTCCTTCCCTGCGGACCCCTGTATGCCGTTTTCATCGCTCTCATGGCCTCCGGTTCCGCCGCCCGTGGTGCGGAAGCCGCACTCGCCTTCGGTCTCGGCACCGTGCCGCTGCTGTGGTTGGCACAACACCAGTTCCACCGCCTGCGCCTGAAACTCACCCCCATCCGCCTCGCCCGACTGCAACGCGGCCTCGCCCTGGTCACCGCCCTCTTGCTCGCCTGGCGCCTGCACGACACCCTCCCCTCCTGGAATCCCGCACCCGAAACCCCCGCAGTCCAGGAAACCAAGGAGCTGCCTTCCTGTTGTCATTGAGGTCCGTGCGGCAAACAAAATGCCGTGCGACCGGGAGATCGCACGGCGGGAGGCTTATCTAACAGATTCCCACTCAGGGACGGCGAAGACGGAAGAAGCGCGGACCCGCAGGAACCGATTCCACCTTCTTGAGACCATCGGCTTCCACCACCGGAAGGGTCGATGGCACCCATGCCCCATCCGCGAGACTGGTGCTTTCCTCAAGAACCCAATCGGAGGCATTCGCCGGCCACTCGATCCGATAAGCGGAACCGCTTGTCGCGACGACTTCCATCACCGGATGGAACTCCGCAACCAATTGCCGGTTGAAGGTCGCAGGAAAGGAAAACAAAGCGGAATTCGAAACCACCGCGCCCATCTCCGTCCAAGCGACGAAGCGATAACCCGCAGCCGCCGTGGCCTCGATCACGGCGTCCGATCCATCGATGACCAGACCACCCCCACTCACCGTTCCACCGGCATCGCCGACAGGAACCACAGGCTCCACGGTCCACGTCGGCGGACCCACAGCCGCGACATCGGCGATGACGAGTTGATAGGCTTTCGTCACGGCAGGCGTGGCCGGATCGGTGGCTTCAATCGCAAACTCGAAAACCCCCGCTTCCTCAGGAGTCCCCGAGAGAATGCCGGTCGCCGGATTGAAATCCATACCCGCGGGAAGATCCCCGCTGATCGTTGCCGACCATGGCAAATCTCCACCGGCAACCACCGTGCGGTCGGGATAGGCCACACCCTTTTCACCCTCCTGCACATGGTCGCAGAGAAACAAGGAGGGATTCACCTCGAATGCCGCCATCTGCGCGCCCAAGTAGCCACCGACGACCTCCTCGGCGGAAAGATCGATTTCCACATCATCAATCATCACCGTGCCGACTCCATGCAAGTCATCGGGTGCCACCTCATCGGCCAAAGCTTCGCCATCCTCGGGATGGAGCGGACCGGTGTATTCAAAAAATTCCCAACGACGCGTCACGATCTCATCTTCATCGGCAAGATCCTCCTCATTGCCCTCCAGAGCTTCATCACGCTTGGGCTGCCCGGCTTCATCGTATTCCACCTGCATCAGGTGCCACTCGATCTCGACTTCTTCCTCGGCCCCATTGCGCCAACTGTCGTCGTTTTCATCCTCAGGATCATCGGACCGCAAATCACGAAGTTCGACCTTTCGCTCGCTGTGCGTCTTCGTCTTGATCGAGCGCACCCACAGCGGCTTGCCGAAACGGTTGAAGACCGCCTCCGCCGGTTCGGGCGGCTCGATTTCCGCAATGACCCCGCCACCCGCACCGCCACCACCACCACCAGCCGGAGGATTGTAATTGAAGACCGGTGCCGAAATCTGGACTTCCTCCGGACCGCGCACCAACTCCCCGCCTCGATCCACCAGCCAGAAATACCTCACCTTCGTCGGCGTGATGCGATAGCTGACCCCGAAATGCTCGCCGCCGAAATTCACCGCAGGATTGGTGAATTGGTGACCATCCGTGGGATTGATCTGACCCGCGGGCACGGCGGTGTAGGCCGTCCATGAGCCATCGGGATTCTTCTTCGCCTCCCAGCGGACAAAACAACGCACCACGAGCGGATCGGAGCTGTCCTCGGAAATACGAGGAGTGCCGTAGTGGTTGTAATCGTAGGTGCCGAGAACATCACTGGAATGGCACCCTTCCAGTTCGATCTCGAAACCGTGGGTCTGCTCGCCACTGTCATTGACGGTATCGAAATTGCACAAGGTTCCATAAGAAACCGCCCGGACCGGCGCAGGCGCCAGCAAGGCGAACAAACAGGCAAGACCCAGGCCTTGCGGAATCGGATTCATCTTCATCTTCATATCTCGGGGTGGTTAGGAATCGGCTGCGGGATCGCCCTTACGCACTCTTCCGAATGACCGGGCTCTGCAACGCCGCGAGGGATAGCCGGGCACGGATTCTTTCCGCAAATCGCGGAGATTAACCGTTTGGTAGGATTTCATCACAATGCCCCGCGATGCTTGATGGAATGTTGCCAATCCTAATGAACGGTTACCAAGCGGCGGCTTGCGGCGGGCCCTTTGACATGATCGGATGGCGCGGTCATGGACATCCTGCTTGTCGAAGATGAACCCCAACTCGCCGCCCATGTGGTGCGCGCCATCAAACGCGCAGGACACGGCGTGGATCACGCGGCAGACGGCCCCTCAGCCGTCGAAACCGCCATGAAGCGGCATCACGATCTGATGGTGCTCGATGTCAATCTCCCGGGCTTCGATGGCTTTGAAGTCCTCGCCCGCCTGCGCGCCGCCGGACTCCCCATGCGGGTGCTCATGCTCACCGCAAGATCGGAAGTCGGCGATCGTGTGGCCGGGCTCAAGGCGGGAGCGGATGACTATCTCACCAAACCCTTCGCCCTTGAAGAACTCCTCGCCCGGATCGAAGCACTCGGCCGCCGCAACCCCCATGCGGAACCCGGTAACGTCCTTCATGTGGGCGATCTCTGCCTGGACATCAGCAAACGCCGCCTCACCCGCGCCGGCGAACGCATCGAACTCTCCCCCCGCGAGCTTGAGGTCTTGCAAATTTTCATGCAGGAACCGGGCAGGACCTTTTCGCGGGATGAAATCTGCGAGCGGATCTGGGAACGCGAACATGAATATGACACCCGCACCGTGGAAATCTTCATCATGCGGCTGCGCAAAAAGATCGACCGCAAGGGCGCCCCATCGATCATCACCACGGTGCGCGGCATCGGCTACCACCTGGAGTTGCCCGGCTGACCCCGTCTCCCCATCTCCGGCCCCCTTCGCCAACCCCCGAATGCCCCTGTGACCAAGCGCGGATCCCTCAAGTTCAAGGTCGGCCTCTACTCCGCCCTGCTCACGATCATCGCCCTGCTCACCGGTGCCTCAGTGCTGGTTCCCGCCGTGCGCATCCATCAGATCACCGATCTGGATGCCACGCTGGAAAGCGACGCGCATGAACTTGTCAGGGACCTGCGGAACTTCCGTGGTGCCCCTGTGGACCCGCGCCGGCCGCTGACGCTCAAGTTCATCCCGCTTTCCCTCCGCGGACGTTACCTCGTGGTGGAAGGTCCGGAAGGGCAGACGCTCTACCAATCCCCGAACCTGCGCGGCACCCGCCTCGAAACCTCCACCGGTGCCGAAACCCGGGAACTCTTTGGCCACTCGTGCCGTCTCGTCACCGTACGAGAAGAACCGTACTTGATCCGCATCGGCACTCGCCTCGGCACCATCGAGCGCTTCCAGCGCGATCTCCTGCGCGGCATCGGCGTCTCGGTCCCCTTCGTCGCCATCGTCGTTTTCCTCGGCGGATGGTGGCTCGGAAAACGTGCCGTGGCTCCGGTCACCGCCATCACCGATGCCGCGGAAAGCATCACCGCCCGGAGCCTCCATGAAAGACTGCCGATGCCCACAAGCCGCGATGAAATTGCCCGTCTCACCGCCGTGCTCAATCGCACCTTCGACCGCCTTCAGGCATCCTATGAATCCGCCACCCGCTTTTCGGCCGATGCCTCTCATCAACTCAAGACTCCCGTCGCTGTGCTGCGCGCGGGTCTCGATCACCTGGCTTCGACGGCGGATCCCGCCATCCTTCCCGAGGTCGATGGCCTTCGCCATCAAACCCGCCGACTCACCGCCCTCATCGAGGATCTCCTCCTCCTTGCCCAAGCCGATGCCGGCCGACTGCACCTGGAAGCGGAGCAAACCGACCTCGCCCCGCTCATCGCAGCCAGTCTGGACGATCTCGACGTGCTTGTTGACAACCGCGACATCACCGTCAAGGCCGACCTCACCGCTCCCCTCCATGCGCGGGCCGATGCGCGACGGATCCGCATCATTCTGCAAAACCTGATAGAAAACGCCGCGAAGTACACCCCGGACCAGGGGGAAATCCATGTTTCCAGCAAAGTGGTCGGGAGCCGCATCCTTCTGCGATTGGCAAACTCCGGGGCGCTGATTCCCGAACCGGACCGGGAAGCCGTTTTTGAAAGATTCCGTCGTGGCTCGGCCGTCGGGGAAAACATTCGCGGTCATGGGCTGGGACTCAATATCGCCCGGGAACTTGCCCGTGCGCATGGCGGTGAGCTTGCCTACGAAGTCACGACCGATGGCCTGAACTGCTTCGAGCTCACGCTCCCTTACTTCGGCTGAAATTCCCTGGCCTGAATGCCGGAAAGAGTTTGTTGTGACGCCGCAGGCAAGCTCGTCCAGTGGGTTTCCAGCCAGTCCTGGGCAGAGACATCATCACGCTTCCGCCATTCCGAATAATATCTCGCCAAAGCCGCATCCCGCGCTGCGGCGGAGTTCATCGCCAAAGCCAGATCCATCGCTTCCGGCGGGGCCTCCTGACTCACCACATCCCCGAGACTGCGCCGGGCCCGATCGACCAAGGGATCATCCCCGCTTTCATCGATCCACTGCCGCAAACCCACGGGATCGCTACCCGCCCACGAGTACATCGCCCCGGTCACCCCATCGGCCGCGAGATCGGCAGGCAAGGATTCCAGCCAGTCGAAGGCTTCGTAGGGATCGATCGCTCCCCAACTGGTGCCGATGTTCGAAATCACCTGCCGCCGCATGTCCGCATCGCTGATGGATTCGCTCCAGGCCACGGCGGCGCGAATGTCCGTGGCGGCCCAGACCGTCGCGAGTGTTGCGGCCGCTTCCGTTTTGCCGGGACCATCGGTCATGCTCGCGACCCACGATGCTGCGGCCGCCGGATCGGTCGTGGACCAAATGTCCGCAAGAGTGATCGCAACCGCCGTGTTTTCGCCGGTGGCCAGCGCCTCTTCGAATAGCTCCGCCGCGGCTTCGGGATCGTTCTGCGCCAGAGTGTGGGCGATCGCGACCTCGGCAGTATCCCGCGCTTTCCCCGCAGGCAGACTCCTCGCCCAGGCAAGGGCTGCCGCCGGATCGCTTTCCGCCCACGTTCCGGGAAGCGCGCTGAAAAGGGGTTGGGAGGTCAGGCCGGTGGATGCCAGCCAGTCCGCCGCATCCAGGGGATTGCGGCGCGTCCAGCCAACCATGAGATCCGCCAGGGCCCGTTCCTTCAAGGGGCCTGTTAGATTCTTCTCCGCCCACAGCCAGGCTTCGCGGGGATGTTCCTGTGCCCATTGACTGATGGCGATGCCGATGGCGTCGGACTGAAGTTGTCCTGCCTCAAAGTTTGCCAAGGCATGATTCAGCGCGCCTTCAGGATCCGTGGCGGCCCACTGGGCGAAGACACCTCGGAGGTAGTCCGCACGGTCCTTTTCCGAGGAAATCGACTCGGCACCCCCGATCGCGCCTTGCAGGTCGGCTTCCGCTGCCGCGGCCCCCGCCTTGCGGAAATGCGCGGACCTTTCTACGGCATCCATCGTAGCAGAATCCCCGTGAACTCCGTGTGCCACCCGCCCGGCAGCCTGGCGATCCTGCCCGGGAAGGCGGGTCAGGGAGATCTGGGATTCATGAACCCGACTGGCCACAGATCTGTCAGCAGAATCACTTGAAGCCGACCACCAGGTCACGGCGGCACCCGCCAAGGCACCCGCCAGCAGCAGCGAGGCATTGGCCAAGGGGCTTCCGTTCCGGGGGAGCTTCATGGACAAGCCGGATCCTTACCCGAATCCCGTCCGCATCGACAATCCCGGCTGCGTAACCATCCGGTTACCCGGCCGGGCTGGCCGCATTCTGACCATTCGGTCAGGATTTCCCCTGCCCATGATCCTCCGGCTGCCAAAGTCGCTTTTGATCTGCCTTGTCGGGCCATGCGCGGCCGCGACATGGTCGGTCTCGGTCCTCGAGGATTTCGAAAAGCCAGGTGCCCAAGCGGTGGCCCCTCTCACGAGGCACAGTGACGGGGATTTCTACGGGACCAGTTCCGCCGGAGGCAGCGCGGGCCTCGGGACGATTTTCCGCGTCCAGGCCAGTGGCATCGAAATCCTCCGCCACCTCCAGAGTGCCGACGGAGGGAAACCCGCGGCAGCGATGATTTCCGCGCCCGACGGGTCCCTCTATGGAAGCACTTCGTCCGACGGGCAGTCCGGCTTCGGCAGCATCTTCCGCTATCAGCCGGCAAACGGCGCTTACGAAAAACTTCACGATTTCACCGGAGGGGCGGATGGTGCCGTGCCGGACGGACTTCTGCTTCATAGCGATGGCCATCTCTACGCCGTGACCCGCGCCGGAGGAAGCCTCGGACATGGCACCGTGTCGCGCATCTCCCTGGGTGGAACCGTCACCCCGCTTCACTCCTTCACTGGCAGCGATGGCTCCGACCCTTGTGGTCCGCTGCTTTTTGCCAACGGTCACTTCTACGGTGTTTGCCGTAGCGGCGGTGCCTCTGGCTTCGGGACCTTGTTCCGAATCGATGCCGCGGGAAATTTCACCCTGGTGTTTTCGTTCACCGGCACTCTCGGCACACGCCTGGGGGCAGCTCCACAGGGCGGCTTGATGCTTCATTCTTCGGGAAAGATCTTCGGCACCACCGAACTCGGCGGAACCCATGGTTTCGGCACCCTCTTTTCTCTAACAACCGCCACCCAGCCCGTCTTCGCCACCCTTCATCATTTCACCGATGTCACGGGCTCCGAGCCGGTCGGCCGATTGATCGAGGGAAATGACGCCTCTCTTTATGGCTGCACCTCAGCAGGCGGCGCTCAAGGATTCGGCAATGTTTTCCGCATCACGACGGCGGGCAGTCATACGGCCCTGCATGATTTCACGGGGGCCGATGGCGCCACACCGGCCGCAGGGCTCATCGCGGCGCCCGATGGCATCCTTCACGGCATCACCAGCGCCGGCGGGCCAGGAGACATGGGCAGGGTGTTCACGATGAGTCCCGCCGGAGTCTTCGTTTCCGGGCCTTCGTTTTCTCCGGCAATCGGATTCATCCCATCGGGAGCACCCGTGACGGATGGCTCGGGGAAATGGTTCTTTCCCATGGCTCGGGGCGGAAATGAAGGGCGTGGCAGCATCGTCACCTGGGATGAAAGCAGTGGAAACCTGAGTTCCGTCGCCATCCCGGAAGCCATCGGAGACACTCCCGATGGTGGCCTGGCTGCGATGAACGGGCTGTTTTATGGCGTCTGCGCGCGCGGCGGATCCTCGGCTCGCGGCTCCGCTTTTACTTTCACGACAAGCAGTGGTCTCAGCCCTCTGACCTCCTACAACAGCACAGGCGGATCGCTGCCGGAGGGCCCACTGGTCACCTCCGGAGGGGCGCTCTTCGGCATCGCCCGCGAAGGAGGCGCATCCGCACGGGGCAGCTTCTATCGACTCAGCAGCAGTGGCACCCGCACCCGCATCGCCTCATTCACCGGGCCGAGTGGGGCGACGCCGGGCCGGACGCCACGCGGTCCGGTCGCACTCGCGGCCAATCTCTCCTTTTATGGCGTTTCCTCAGGCGATGGCATCACGGATCGCGGCGGACTATTCAAGATCAGCCCCGCTGGCACCTATAGCACGATCGCCACTTTTACCACAGCCGGACCCCACGATCCCGACGGCGGGCTTATCACCGCGGCGGACGGTTTCATCTACGGAACCTGCCGACATGGCGGAATCCATGGCAACGGGGCCATCATCCGCATTTCAGCGGCGAGCAACCTTTGGGAAACGGTCGCCTCATTTCCTCCGGGACCGGCCCATTCGCCTGTGGGAGAACCAGCCCTGTCGCCCGATGCTTCGCTCATCGGTCTCACCGCCACCGGCCACGTTTACCGATGGTCCGCTACCTCTGGTTTGGAAATCCTCGTTCAGGTCGGCGCTCTCGGTCGCGTTTCGGACGAAAGCGGTCTGAATCACTGCGGTGGGATCGCCGTTTTGCCCGACTATTCGCTCCTTGCCACTCTGCCCGGCGGCGGAAATGGCGGCGGCGGACGCCTTGTCCGGATCTCCCCTCCTCCGCTTCTGGCCTGGAAACTACGCGAACTGCTGAATGCCGATGCCTCGGATCTCGATGATCCCGATGGCGATTCTCGCGGCAATCTCCTCGAATACGCGCTGCTCAGCGATCCGGGCACGGCAGACTCACCGCTGCCGGTGAGCATCGAAGCGGGTCGATTGCAAATCACCCTTCCCCGCGACCCCGAACGCTCCGATGTCAGCCTCACCGTCGAGGCATCCAGCGACCTCACCGGACCTTGGGAGCCCCTCGCTTTTTCCGATCACGGCCAGCCCTTCACGGGTGCAGGGCTCATCACCGGGGATGATTCCCTGCCGGGCATCAAATCCGTGACCATTCGTGACCTCGATGCCGGCCCACCACCTCTCCGGCGCTTCATCCGACTCCGTGTGGAACCGTGAAATCCCCTCTTCCCTACCATCCCGTTACGCCAATGATTTTGCCAAGCCACGCCGATTCCCGCAGGGTGATCCCGAGCGCAAACACGAAGTCATCATTACGGAATCTGGCACCATGAAATCTCCCTTCTTCATGACCCGCTCGGCCCCCATTCGCTGGATCGCCGCGGCAGGCTTCGCCCTCGGCACCCTTTCCGCCACAGCCACCCAGGCACCGGATCTCGATGCCGACGGTGTGCCCAACATCGTGGACCCGGATATCGACAACGACGGCATCCCCAACGCCCTCGATGACAACATCGATGGCGGCATCGCACGCTCCGGACCCTTCACCGGTCAGTATCTCGGCGACCATATCAACAACGACAACCCGGCGGAAAAAGACATCGACGATGACGGCATGGCCGATGATTCGCTCGGAGAAACCGATATCGATGCCGATTCGAAAACCGATGATCAACTCTCCGAGACGGACATCGATGGCGACCGCCGTGCCGATGATTTTCCGTCAGAACTGGACATTGATGGCGACGGACGCAACGACAACACGCTTTCAGAAGACGACATCGATGGCGACTCCCTCGATGATGACGATCTCATGGAAGATGACATCGATGGCGACTCACAAAGTGACCTTCACGATGACGACATCGACGGCGATTCGCTGATCAACAGCGGGGACATTGACGACGATACCGATGGTGACGGCATCAACAATGCCGACGATTCGGATGACTCCGATGGCGATGGCCTTCGCAACCGCGAGGATGATGACGACGACAATGACGGCGAAACCGACGAGGACGACAGTGACCACCATCATGAGATCGATGAAACCGAGGTTCATTCCGATCTCAGCCCGACGGTGAATGCGCCCAACGGCAGCCGGAGTCGCGTGGTCGTCCAGCGCATGGCAACAGGGAAAGTGGAGCTTTCGTTAGATGGCAGGGATATCGGCCCCGGTGCCTACGAGGTCATCGTGGACGGGCAGACCATCGGCACCCTGCTCATGGTGGGTGACGAGGAGGAGAGCGAGGGTGAGGTGGAATTTGAAACCGGCAAACTTTCCGGAGATGAGCTCCTGCTTCCCTTTGATCCCATCGGTTTGGGCATAGAACTCCGCAAGGACGGTCTCATCTATTTCACTGGTGTCGTGCCCACTCCTCCCGATGCGCCGACAGGCGGAGAGGGTGAAGGTGGGGCCGATGACGGACAGGGAGGAAACTCCGCCACCGTGGAACTCGATCGCGCGCCATCGCTTGGCGGGGAAGCCCAAGCTGAAGCCCAAGTCCACTTCGGCCTCGCCGGAGCGGTGGAGTTTGGGATCGAGGTCGAAGGGATCCAGGAAGGCCTCTATCAGATCGCTGTGGACGGAGTCATCCGCGGAAACATGACGGTCGGCTGGGCCGAGAGCAAAACCGTTGGCAGCGTGCGTTTCCTTTTGGCCCCCGAAGACCCTGGCGACCTCCCACTCGATTTCGAAGTGGCGGGCAAGAGCGTGGTCATCCTCCATGGCGGCACCACCCTCTTCTCCGGCATTGCGCCTCTCAACCCCTGAACGGATCCGCGGAGCCACGAAAAAACCGCCTCCCCCCGGGGGGGAAAGGCGGTTGGAAATCGGGGAATCGATCGGGGGAGTTTACTTCACCGTGTTGGTGAGCTTCATCTCCATCGGCCCGCCCATGGTCATGGTTCCCACGGGCATGTTCATCGTCGCATCAAGCTCGCCCGTCAGATCCACCGCGAGGTCGAGATGATGTTCGATCGAGCGGATGATGGTCACCTTGCCGGTCATCTTCAGTTTGCCTTCCATGCCTTCCTGCATTTCCTCGGGCTTGCCGGACATTTCCACCGTGCCACTCAGGAAAGCGCATTGCATCCCGCCGTGCTCGCCGATCTTGTCGAAGGTGAAGGTGGCCTTGCCCTCGGATGATTCCGCGCCATCGAGGAAAGGCAGATCATTGCCTTCCACCGTCCACGTGTCTCCCGGCTTGCGGGCTTCCGTGCCGTAAAGCTTGTCGTCGCCTTCACCGGTGATGCGTTTGACGATTTTCTCCGCTTCCGCCGCCTGATCATCCGGCAGGGCGCTGCCATCTTCGGCTTGAGCGGCCCAGCCTTCCGCGCCTTTCACGACGAAGAATGTCTTGCCTAACAGCACGGGATTCTTCGGCGGCGTGGGCATGGTCTGACCGTTCATGATCATTTCCTGTTTCTCCTCGCTGACGGTGACTTCGACACGGATGCGATCGGCGGCGACCACCTCGAACTTGATCTCCTTGGTGTCGTTCATGTTCATCGTCCCCTCGACCGCCTGACCCTGCATCTCCATCTTGAAGCTGCCGTCCTTGAGGCCGTTGACGCTTTTGTGTTCGATGACCGTGCCGACCTTCGGAGCGAATTCCGTCACCGCCAGGGCCCAACTGTCGGGTGCCGCCGGGGCGGTCTCTCCGGCGGCGGCTCCGGCTCCGGCCGATCCTGCGGCGCGGGATTCTTCCTTCGGTTTGCAGGAAACCACCGCCAGCGCGGCGGCCATCATAAGCATTTCTCGTTTTTTCATTACCTCCACAGCCCACACGAAGCGCGGGACTTTGCCAAGTGGCATCCTCGCCCCAACAGCGGATTTGCGCTCGGGGCTTCTTTTCCCTACAGTTCCGCCCATGCGCCTCTCCCGCCGCCAAGTGATCGGTCACAGCCTCCTCGGTTCCCTCGCCGGTCTCGTCCCCGGCAGAGCACGCGGCGATGAAACGCCCAAGGGTCCGGCGAAACCAAGGGGCATCGTCTTCATGGTTTCCGATGGCATGAGCCCCGGCGTGCTGCCCCTGGCGGAAGCTTTTTCCCAACAAACCCGCAAACGCTCCACCCACTGGTGCGGCCTTCTCACCACGGACGGGGTCAGCCATGGGCTGATGGATACCGCCTCGGCCGATTCCCTTGTGACCGATTCCGCCGCCGCCTCCTCCGCCTGGAGTTCCGGCAAACGGATCCCGAACGGCCAACTCAATCTGAGCGCCGAGGGGAAAAAGCTCGAATCGATCGGCGAAA
Organism: Akkermansiaceae bacterium; assembly: GCA_025457665.1. GTDB lineage: Bacteria > Verrucomicrobiota > Verrucomicrobiia > Verrucomicrobiales > Akkermansiaceae > Haloferula. The sequence goes on from JALOTY010000005.1 coordinate 74,771, forward strand.
CCCTCGTCGCCCACGACTGCCTGCTCGGATTGGTGACCACGGCCACCGTCACCCACGCCACTCCGGCAGGCTTCGCCGCCACCAGCACCGACCGGAATGCCGAGGATTCCATCGCCCCCCAGTACCTCAACCGCGCCGAAATCATTCTCGGCGGAGGCTCGGTTTTCTTTGATCCCGCGCGCCGTGCCGACAAGCGCGACCTTGCTGCCGATTTCCGTGCCGCGAAGTACGAGGTCCTTCGTACCCGGAGCGATCTTCTCGCCTCCAAGGGCGATCGGCTCCTTGGTACTTTTTCCGAGTCCCACCTGCCCTATTCCATCGATCGATCCCAGGATCCCGTGCTGCAGAAAGACGTGCCGACCCTTGCGGAAATGTCAGGCATCGCTCTGGAACGCTTGCTGGCCCGGGACCGACCCTTCCTGCTCCAGATCGAGGGCGCCCGCATCGACCACGCCGCCCACCTCAATGACATTGCCGGGCTGCTGCATGAACAGATCGCCTTCGACGATGCCATCGGCACCGTCCTGGAACTGCTCGCAGATCGCGACGATATCCTTGTGGTGATCACTTCGGACCACGGCAATGCCAACCCCGGTCTGAATGGCACCGGGGCGAAGTATGCGCAGACCAACAGCCACTTTGCCCGCATCGCCGAGGCCACTTGTTCGCACGAAAGGTTGCTCGCCCGCTGGGCGGAAAAACCCGGAGATGCCGCCGCCATGAGCGAACTGATTGCTGCCTCACTTGGTGTCAAAGTGGAGGAAAAAGAGGCCGCCGCCATCATCGATGTCATCGCCGGCAAGCCTGTCCCGGAATGGTCCCATCAACTTGCCAACCCGCCTGGCATCCTCGGACAGATCGCCGGAAACCACTATGGCATGGGCTGGACCGGCATCAGCCACACCGCCGATCCCACCCTGCTCACCGCGACCGGCCCCGGGGCCACACGGTTTTCAGGACTGATCCGCAACGATCAGGTTCGCGGGATCCTGCTCGACCTCTTCGGCATCTGAAGTCAGTCCCCGGGAGTCAGCCCGAGAATGATATCAAAGCGCGCTGCAAGTTCGCCGATTTTCGAGTCTTTCACCGGAGCGAAATCGACTATCACCGAGTTGCGCTGGGCCTCATCGCGAATGGATCGGAGCACGCCATCCTGGTCATTGGACTTTCAAGGCGATTCTCCCGGCCTCAGATCCACTCCTCCGCCATTGCCAGAACATCATCAAATGGCACCCGCTCTAACAGACCAAAGGCATCGTGTCGGGTCAATCGGGCCCGCTGGGCGGCCGGACTGCTGATTCCGCAGAGGAAGCGGGCCATCTGCCGCGCCGATTTCAAGGCCGCGTGACGCTCCTCCCGCAAAGCCTGGATCAACTCCAAATCCTTCATTCCGATCTCCGGCACGGAATCCCGCGGCAAGGCTTGGGGTTTCTTGCCGCGGCAGCGATCGCAGTGCCCACAAGGCGGCAGGGACTCGCCGAAATGCCCGGTCACAAAGCCCGTGAGGCATCCCTCGGTAACGGCCAGATCCACCACCTGTCGCAACCGCGCGAGATCCGCCTGCTCGCGCTGGTGAAACCGCTCGTTGAGCCGATCCGCGATTTCCCGCACCCGCAGGTCTTCCTTGAGCAATCGGTATCCCTGACGCACGCCGCTCCGCTTCATCACCCCATCTCCGGCCTCTTCCAGATGCCCCAGCGCTGCCAGGATTTTCTCGCGGCTTTCGCCGGTCTCCGCAGCCACCCGATCCAGCTCGAATCCATGCCATCCCCGACCCTGCTTCGCCGCAGCGAAGATTTTTCTGAGGAAGGATTTACGACGGGCATCGTACCCCGCGAGCACCATCTCGAAATCCCGCAGAAGGCGGATCGAGATCTGGGCATAAAAAGGCCGTGTGGCCTGAATGATGCCCTCGATCTCCAGATAAGTCAGAAGCGTGCTCACCACCAGCGGACGGATGTCATTCACGGTGGAAAGTTCGTAAACAGAAAGATCGAACTCCCTTCCCAACCGCAGCACGTGATCGGTGAGATTCCTCACTGCCGCGGCACTGGGAGTATCGCCATAAATGAAATTCTCCAGCGTCACGAGATCATCGCCGCAGGCAAGCATCTCACAGATCGATTCCTCCCCGTCCCGTCCCGCACGACCGGTTTCCTGCGAGTAGTTCTCGATGGATTTCGGCAGGTTGTAGTGAAACACCGCACGGATGTTGGATTTGTCGATCCCCATGCCGAAGGCGATGGTTGCCACCATCACGCGGATTTCCCCGGCCATGAAAGCCTCCTGCGCCGCCACCCGGAACTCCGCCGGCATGCCTGCATGATAGGCCTGGGCGGCCACACCGTTGCGCTTGAGGAAAGTGGCCACATCCTCGGCCGTGTGCTGGAGAGTCACATAAACCACCACGGGGCCATCGATGCCTCCAAGCCTTTCTAACAGCAGCGCCTTGCGCTTCGCGGCCGGGACCGGAGTGACGCGGAGATCGAGATTCGGCCGATGGAAGGAAAGCCGGACCTCATCCTCGGGGGCCATGCCGAAACACTCACGGATGTCCGCCGCCACGGCGGGTGTGGCCGTAGCGGTGAGGCAAAGCACGCGCGGCACGCGCAGTTCGGCACAGAAGCGGGCGAGCTTGAGGTAGTCCGGCCGGAAGTTATGCCCCCATTCGGAAATGCAATGCGCTTCATCGATGGCCACCATGCCTATCCGGATTTTTCCCAAGCCCTGACGGAATCCTTCATTGGCCAGCCTTTCCGGCGCGACGTAGAGCAATTTCAGCGCCCCCTCACGCAGGCTTCGCATCACTGCCTCATACTCCCCGGCATCCAACGAGGAATCCAATCGTGCCGCACCGATCCCCCTCGCCCGCAAGGTGTCCACCTGATCCTTCATCAACGCGATCAAGGGCGAGATGACGAGAGTCACGCCATCGATCACCAGCGCCGGAAGCTGATAGCACAGGGATTTCCCACCCCCGGTCGGGAAAACCGCGAGCATCGATCGCCCTTCCAGCAGGCCGCCGATCACCTCGCGCTGCCCGGGTCGGAAAGCGGCATGGCCGAAATGGCGGGCAAGCAAGTCATCGGGCACGCCGCAGGCTCACCCGGCAGCCCCTCGGCTGGCAAGGATTGGGAAAGCTTATTCCTCGTCGAAATTCACCAGGGCCGGGGTCTCATACGAGCAGGGCACCATGAGTCCGGAGGCGACACGGGTCGATTCATCCTCCATCGGGACCTGGGCGGTCACCCGCTGGGCCACCTGAGGAGCAGACGCCGGATATTTCATCATCAACTTCGTGCCTAACAGGAAGGACGAAACACAGGCCAGCGCACAGGCGGCGACCATGCCTTCTCCCCAGAGCCGGAGTTGCCAGTAGTTCGAAAGGAAACGCCCCACCACCATGATTCCCAGCACGGCGATCATGCCGAGCCCTAGGGCGAAGAAGGGCAGACGACCTTCCATCGGCGCGATCCAATCGGAGGCCAAAAGACGGGCGGCCGCCGAACTTGTCCCGGCGATTCCCAGTGCCAACAAGCCCAGCCAGAACCATGGAAGGCGCGGACGCGGGAGATTCTGATTGCCCACACGGCTCATGCCATTGAGCAGCTCTTTCACCGTGCGCACTCCGAGGCAGGTGTTGAGCCGGCGGTATTCCACTTCGCGGGATTTCTCTTCAGCACGATTCCGACGCTCCATGAGCCGGGCGATCCGCAGTCGGGAATAGGCCGCCACGGCTTCGTCGCGCTGTCCGCGGACGGAGGCCAAAGCCTCTGCCCACACGGCGGGATCATACTCGCTCTTGATCACTTCCTCACCCACCTTGCGGGCGATATCCGCCGGCACATGGGCGGGAAGCTTTACGATATTTCCTTCGTTCTCTTGGGAGCTCATCGTTTCGGGAGGTTTTTCGGGGAGTAAAATGGGGGTTCACCGGGCCGATCAGGCACGGCGGCGGATGCCTAACAGCAGGGCCATGGAGGAAATGAGAAGCAGCGCGGAGGATGGCTCCGGCACCGCCGTCATTGCGGCGGAGGCACCCACGCTGTTGCTGATGGATTTTGCCAAGGCGCTTTGCAGGCCGGAACCGAATCCAGCCTGGTTGACTCCGGGAGTCTCCCCGCCCACTTCACCGCCGATCACATTGTTGACGTAAAATGCCTCGGTCTTCCCGCTGTTTTCATCCAGCAGCGTGACACCGATCCAGTCCACTCCCGAGGCCAAGGCCGCATTCGAGGCCGCACGATTCTGGCCTGCAGAACCTTCCGGTCGTGAGGCCGCCGCGATCTCGATGAGCTGAACGCTCGACTCGAAGCCATTCGAAGGGCCACCGGTTTCGGTGCCAAAAAGCCGGCTCGCCGGACCGATGGCATCCTGAAAACGGACATTCGACCGCGAGGGCTCGGCAAGTGACCGCAAACGGTCCGCAAAAGCCTGGGCATCCGACAGACTGCCAATCGACATCCACGAAACTCCCTGCATGCGCGTGGGGCCGTCGCCGAAGAACGAAAGCGATACGGCAATCCGGCCCACACCGCCCATTTGGATCGAATCGATCACTTGGGAACTGGTCATCGCCGTCGCATAACCATTGATCAGACTGCGGAATTCACCGCGGTCCATGGCACTCTTCGAGGCATCGACAAGCAGCAACAGCTCCGCATCGACCCGCTCCGCTCTCAATGAGGCGGAGGAAATCGACGCCGCACACAGCAGCAGCGCCAGGGGGGTCGTCAGGATATGAGGTCGGGACCGGAAAAGGGAAATTCCAGGTTTCACAAGGGCCAGGGGTGGGTGTTGTAAGGGAAGAAACATCGGACTGCGCACACTTCAGTGCCGACTTTCTGCAGCTACTTAAATTTTAGATTTGCAAAATATTCAAGATTTATTTACAAAATTTTTGTGATTGATCCGAAACGGGACCAACGAAGTTTCAATTCGTCGCGCATCGCCCTCGCGCTCGCCTTGCTGCTTGCGGGAGCTTTCGGCATCGCCACATCGATCTACGTGAAACCGGGAAAAGCCTCGCCGCAGTCTTCTCTGGGCGCGGAAACCTCGAAACCCGAGCGCCCGAAAGCGGCGGCCACCGAGCGTGGAGGCTCTCCTTCTCCGCGGGTCCCGGATGCGGAGTATCTCGTGGAATTCTGCTCGAAAAACGTCACCGAAACCCGGAGTTTCGTCATTTTCCGATATGGAACCTGCGTGGTGGTGCAGGAACCGAGTGAGGATCCCTTGGCGGATGCCATCGGTCGCCTCGAAGCCTGCAATGACCCGGAAGCGCGTTTTGTTCCGGAACTCACGGCGGAGAGCGATCTGATTGTCAGCTTCAAGGAGCCGGTGTTCCACCTTTTCACCGAGTCCCAGCGCCTGGCGATTCAGGACGAGCTGGACGCGCTCACTCCGGCACTGCTGACCCCGGCGGAGCGAGCCACGGCGGGGGACGATTGGGTCCCGCCGACGCAGGCGCGTTTCGGGCTTTTGGCCCGCCGGCGGATGCTGGAGGACGCAGCCAAACCCGTGGCCATCAAGGTCATTCGGGCCAAAAACCGGGTGGCTGGGGGCAAGAGTTGATCCCCCTCACCACGCGAAAACCACCGGTGGCACCACGATTTTCACCCGTGCCGAGCCTTCGCGGGTTTCGCTTTCCTCGATGGCGGTGACGACTTCGTCTTCGAACTCGATCACCGTTTTCCCCTTCTCTTCCTTGGTGACGTGGGAGAGCTGTTTGTAAACCTGCCCGCTCAAGGGATCGCGCACGTAGTTGTAGTGCTGGATGGTCTCGTAATCAATGAACTCCCATTTCCCCGAGCGACCCTTGTCGGTCTGGCGGAGAGTCGTCTTGGTCGGCGATCCGAGGGCCTTGCCGACTTCGTCGAGCGTCATGCCGATCGCGGCGCGGCCGTCTTCGATGAGCTTGGCGACTTCCAACTGGCGCTTGTAGAGCTTGGCGAGGTTTTCCACGAAATTCGGGTCCTTCGAGGCGAAAGCCCACGGGGCGACCCAGCCGATCATCTTGTTGTTGCCCGCCTTGGCGCTGACCCGGTAGGCGCGCTCGGTCATTGCCTGAAGTTCGACCACCTGGCCGGGATTCACCGCCCCGAGCTGCCTTTTCCCTTCCTTGTCGGAGTAAATCGGCGCCGCCTTGATGATTCGCAGCTCCACTTTCCGGTCCAGATGTTCCTCAAGGTAAACGACATCCGGATCGGAATCGAGCAGGGAACGTCGCTGTTGGGCGGAGGCGACAAGGACTCCCGCGAGGGCGATGATCAGAACCACGGAGCGTTTCATGATGAGGAAAGAGAGCAGAAAAATCGGGGCAAGGGGAGGAAATCTTTGGGTCGGACGCCCGCAGACCGATCTTTATTCAAGGGTCAGGCGGGAAAAAGCCGGGAAAGTTCGGCCGCCACGCTGAGGCTGGAAATTTTTGAAATTTCCATGGGCTTTTTGGGCCTTGAAAAGCTCGCCAGCGGGTTTTCGGTCGGGTCGCCGCGCCTTGGGAGCATTTCGTCATTTCCCGGGCCCATCATTTCCGCATCGTCCCCGCATGCACACCGGTCCCCTGTCCCAGAAACTCTTCGCCGCCGCCAAGGAACGCATCCCCGGCGGGGTGAACTCTCCCGTCCGCGCCTTCCGCAATGTCGGCGGCGAACCCTTCTTCGTCCGTCGCGCCAAGGGCAGCCGAATCGAGGACGTGGATGGCAAACACTACATCGACTACATCGGCTCCTGGGGCCCGAACATCCTCGGCCACGCCCCCACGGTCATCACCAACACCATCCACGAGGTCGCCAAGGACGGCATATCCTTCGGCATCCCGAATCCCTACGAGGTCGAAATGGCCCGCACGATCACGAGCTGGGTGCCCTCGGTGGAAAAGGTCCGCATGTGCAGCTCGGGCACGGAGGCCACGATGTCAGCCATCCGCCTCGCCCGCGGATTTACCGGGCGCGACCGCATCGTGAAATTCGATGGTTGCTACCACGGCCATAGTGATTCCCTGCTCGTCGCCGCCGGGTCGGGCGCGCTGACCCAGGGCGAGCCGGACTCCGCCGGGGTGCCGGCCGATTTCGCCCGCCTCACCCAGGTGCTCCCCTACAACGACCCCGAAGCCCTGACCCGCCTTTTCGAGGCTGAGGGCGAGCGCATCGCCGCGGTCATCGTGGAGTCCTACCCCGCCAATGCCGGACTCGTGTTCCCCAAGCCGGGCTACCTCGACCTCCTCTGCACCATCACCCGGAAATACGGCGCGCTGCTGATTTTCGATGAAGTCATGACCGGCTTCCGTCTCGGCAAGGCCGGTGTCCAGGGCATCGAGGGCATCACGCCGGACCTCAGTTGTTTCGGCAAGGTGATCGGCGGCGGACTGCCCGTCGGTGCTTTCGGCGGTCGCGCGGAAATCATGGATCACCTCGCCCCGCTTGGACCGGTGTATCAGGCCGGCACGCTTTCGGGAAATCCCCTGGCCATGGCCGCCGGGCTGGCCCAGCTCCGGGAACTCGACAAGCCCTCCGGTTTCGCCCGCCTCGAGGAACTCGGCGCCCACTTCGAACGCGGCATCCGCGCCTTGCTCGATGAAAAAGGCGTCCCCCATCGTTTCCACCGCACCGGCTCGATGTTCTGTCTGTTCTTCACCGATCGCGAGATCGTGAATGTCTCCGATGTCATGAAGCAGGACCTCGAATTCTTCCGGAAATTCTTCTGGGGCTGTCTCGACAAGGGCATCTATCTCGCGCCCAGCCCTTACGAAACCGGATTCCTCTCGCTCGCCCATACCGAGGCGGACCTCGATGACACCCTCGGCGTCTTCCGCGAAGTCCTTGCAGCGATCTGAAATCCCCGCGCGGCTTCCCAGGGTTTGACAGCGGTCCTCGCGGTGATGAGCATGTCGCCTGACGAAAAAAGGGTTCCGTTTGACAAACGCGGTCCCTTGCCGGACTCACAACAGCAAGCCGCTGCGGGATCCCCGATGTTTCCCCGGCCGGAACCCTCGATCTAACAACTATTGGTATGAAGTTCCCGGGTCTCTGCGCGCTTGCGGTGGTATTGCTTGGCGGCTGCGCCTTGAAATCCCCCGGCTCCCGCAGCAGCGAGGCGGGAAACATCCCCGGAAGCTGGTCCGCCACCCGCGAAGCCCGCGCTGGCGTGGACCAGGCCTGGGTCAAATCCATCGGCGGCCGCGCCCTCGTTGCCCTCGTCGCCGAGGCCCAGTCCGCCAATCCGAATCTCAAGGCCTCCGCCGCCCGCGTGGAACAAGCCGCCGCCGTCGCGAAAATCGCCGGTGCCGGACGTTTCCCCAGCATCGGCGCGGGAGGGGTCGCCGGGCGGCAACGGCAGAATTTCCTCGGCCAGCAAACGATCACCAACAACTTCGGCGTCTCACTTCAGGCCGCTTGGGAAATCGATCTCTGGGGAAAGGTCCGGGCCGGCGCGGAAGCCGCCATCGCCGATGCCGAAGCCCAGGCTCAAGCCGACCGCGCCCTGCGCGCCTCGCTCGCCGCCCAGGTCAGCAAGGCCTGGCTCGCCGTCGCGGAAGCCAGCGAACAGGTCGCCCTCGCGGAAATCGCTGTGAAATCGCGGGAAAAATCCTCCACCCTCGTCCGCGAACGCTTCGAACGAGCCATCGCCGAAGACGGCGGATCCGCCGCCCAGGTCCGGCTCAGTGAAACCGAGCTTGCCGCCTCGAAGTCCGAACTCGAAGCCCGCCGCGGCGACCGCGAGCGCGCCCTCCGCCAGCTTGAACTTCTGCTCGGCCGATACCCCTCCGGTGAAATCACCGCCGCCGCCCGACTGCCCAAGCTCCCACCCGCCCCTCCCTCCGGCCTTCCCTCCGAACTCCTGCTCCGCCGCCCGGACCTGCTCGCCGCCGAGCGCCGACTCGCCGCCGCCGGGCGCCGCTCGGATGAGGCATCCAAAGCGCTTTTCCCCTCCATCCAACTCACCGGCAGCCTCGGAACCTCCACGATTCAGTTGGAACGCATCCTCGACAGCTCCTCCGGCGTCTGGTCGCTCGGCGGCAGCCTGACCCAGCCGATTTTCCAAGGCGGCCGCCTGCGTGCCGGGATCGAGCGGGCCGATGCCGCCGAACGCGAAGCCCTCGCCGATCTCCAGCGCGCCGTCCTCGATGCCTTCGGCGAGGTCGAACAGGCCCTCGTCACCGAAATCCACCTCCGCCGCCAGGAAGCGGAAATCGCCAAAGCCGCCGAACTGTCCAAAGACGCCGCCGCGCGCGCCGGGGAGGAATTCCAAAATGGCACCGGCGGGGTCCTCACCTACCTTGCCGCCCAAAACCGGGAAATCGAAGCCGCCACCTCCCTCGTCGCGGTCCGCCGACTGCTTCTCGACAATCGCATCAATCTCCACCTCGCCCTCGGCGGCGACGTCGTCCTGCGCCGCCCCTGAACTCCCCGCATGAAACGGAACTTCCGCATCCTCATCGCCGTCGCCATCTTCATCGCCGGCCTGGGCTCCTTTTTCCTGCTCGCCAAGCTCAAGAAAACTCCCCTGCCCGCAAACCCGCCGAAACCTTTCCAAGAGGTCGAAACCATCACCGCCCGCAAGGCCGACCTCCAGGTCTCCATCCCCGCCCAAGGCACCATCGAGCCTGCCACCCTCACCCGCGCCGCCGCCGAGGTCGAAGGCACCGTCATCGCCGTTTCCCCGGAGTTCGAAGCCGGCGGAAACTTCAAGGCCGGTGACGTGCTGCTGGAAATCGATCCCTCGGACTACAAGGCCGCCCTCGCCCAGGCCGAAGCCTCACTCGCCGATGCCAAGCTCGCCGTCGTTCAGGAGGAAATGAAGGCCGAACAGGCAAAACGCGATTGGGAACGCATCGCCACCCCGGGCCAGCAACCCAACGACCTCGTCCTCCGCATCCCCCAGCTCGCCGCAGCCCGCGCCCGGGTCGATGCCGCCCAAGCCGCCGTGGAAAAAGCCATCCGCGACCTCGAACGCACCAAACTCCGCGCCCCCTACGATGGCCGCATCCGCCGCAAGCTCGTCGATCTCGGCACCCACGTCGGCAAAGGCACCGGCCTCGCCGAGTTCTACGCCACCGGCTCCCTCGAAGTCCGCCTCCCCATCCCCCGCCAGGACGCCGCCTTCTTCGATCCCGCCGGTCAGGAAATCACCCTCCACGAAACCGGTGGCCAGAAACGGAGTTGGAAGGCAGTCATCGATCGCACCGAAGGCGAAATCCAACGCGAAAACCGCTCCATCGTCGTCGTCGCCCGCATCGATGGCAGCACTCCCGATGCTCCGCTTCCCGGCCAGTTCGTCCACACCCACATCGCCGGGCGCACCCTTCCCGATCTCGTCCGCGTCCCCCGCCGGGCCTTTGTGAAAAGCGATCGCGTGATGGTCGTGGGAGATGGCCACACCGTCACCACCCGTGAAGTGAAAATCCTCCGCACCGAAAAAGAAGAAGTCCTCGTTTCCGAGGGCATCGAGGATGGGGAACAACTCTGCGTCACCGCCCTCACCGCGGTGATCGAGGGCATGGAAGTCAAGGTCGTCAGCCGCGATGGCAAGGAGGTCAAAGCCGATACCCCATGAAAGGCCTGATCTTCTTCTGGTCGCGCAACAAGGTCGCGGCGAATTTCCTGATGCTCGCCCTCTTCATCGGCGGCGTTTACACTTGGATCAAACTCAAGAAGGAGATCTTCCCGGAAATCGCCTCAAACTTCATCACGATCCAGACGCCTTACCCGAATGCCACCCCCGAAGAGGTCGAAAAAGGCGTCTGCGTCCCCATCGAGGAAGCCATCCAGGACCTCGATGGCATCGAACGCCTGACTTCCAATTGCGCCGAAGGCCTCGGCTTCGTCACCGTCGAAGTCTCCGCCGGCAAGGACGTCCGCAAGGTCCTCAACGACGTGAAAAGCCGCGTCGATGCGATCCAGAATTTCGCCGAAAGCGTCGAGAAACCCATCATTGCCGATGTCCTCATCAAGAACCAGGTGATGAGCCTCGCAATCACCGCGGATACCGATGAACGCACCCTCCGCGCGCTTGCCGAAGACGTGCGCGACGACCTCCTCGCCTACCGCGGCAAGGCCCCCTCCACCGCTTGGGAAAAACTCAAGAACGGCCTCGCCAATGCCGTCCTCGGCGAAGCCCGCATCAGCCAGATCGAAATCACCGGCGTCCGCGATCACGAGATTTCCATCGAGGTCTCCGAAAACACCCTCAAGGAATTCGGCCTGACTTTCGAACAAGTCGCCAATGCCGTCCGCTCCACTTCCATCGACCTCCCCGGCGGCTCCGTCCGCACCAGCGCCGGGGAAATCCTCATCCGCGCGCAGAATCGACGCTACGAAGCCCCCGAGATCGAAAACATCACCGTCCTCACCCGCCCGGATGGCAGCGTGGTGAAACTCTCCGATGTCGCCCGCGTCATCGATGGCTTCAAGGAAGAAGACCTCTACTCCCGCTACGATGGCCACCCCGCCATCGTCCTGAACATCTTCCGCACCGGCGATGAAGACACCCTCCGCGTCGCCGGACTCGTGCGGGATTTCGTTGCGGAAAAATCCGCCCACGTCCCCAAGGGCGTCGACCTCGAAATCTGGAATGATGAATCCGTCCTCCTCGAAGGCCGGATCAAACTTCTGTTAGGCGATGGCTTCCAAGGCTTCGTCCTCGTTTACATCGCCCTCGCCCTTTTCCTCCGCCCCGCCCTGGCCTTCCACGTCGCCCTCGGCATCCCCATCGCCTTCGCCGGTGCGCTCATCGCCCTGCCTTACGGAGACATTTCGATCAATATGATCTCCCTCTTCGCCTTCATCCTGGTGCTCGGCATCGTCACGGATGATGCGATCGTCGTCGGCGAAAGGGTCAATGAACGCATCGAAGCCGGCGAACCCGCCCACCTCGCCGCCCCACGCGGGACCTGGGAAGTCATGAGCGTCGCCGCCTTCGGCGTCTTCACCACCATGATCGCCTTCATGCCCATGTTCGGCGTGGAAGGCGTCAGCGGAAACATCTGGCGGCAGATCCCCTGGATCGTGATTCCCGTGCTGGTGGTTTCCCTCATCGAAACCAATCTCATCCTCCCCGCCCACCTCTCCCATCTCAAGCCGGTTGATCCGGATCACCCGAATCGTTTCCTCCGCCTCCAACAGAAAATCGCAGGCCTGCTCGACCGTTTCGTGAAGGATGTTTACGGCCCCCTCCTCGTCCGTCTCATCCACTGGCGCCACGCCACCGTCGCCGCCTTCGCCGCCATTCTCCTCGTCGTCCTGGGCCTCCTCGCCAGCGGACGCCTCGTGAAGTTCGAGTTCTTCCCGCGTGTCGAAGCGGAAATCATCAGCGCCAAACTCACCCTGCCCAATGGCGTCCCGGTCGAAACCACCGAAGCCGCCGTCCGCAAAATCGAACAAGCCGCCCTCGCCATCCAGGCCGAGATTCAGGATGAAAAAGGCCGCCCCATCATCAAGCACCTCCTCGCCAGCGTCGGCTCCCAGCCCTACACCCCCGGCCTCTCGCTCGGCGCCACCAAGGGCGTGAATATCGGCGAAGTCACCGTCGAACTCCAAGGCGCGGATTCGCGGAACCGACCCGACCTGCTGGCCGATGCAATCATCGCCGATTGGCGCAAACGCGTCGGCCCCATCCCCGGGGCCGTCGAGCTTTCCTTCCAACTCCAAACCTCCGCCGGCGGCAATGCCGTGGACCTCGAACTTACCGGACCCGACATGGAGGAACTCGATGCCGCCGCGGAATTCGTCAAAGCCGAACTCGCCACCCAGGAAGGCGTCATCGATATCGGCGACAGCAATCTCGATGGCAAACGCGAGGTGAAACTCTCGGTCAAACCCGAAGGCGAGGCCCTCGGCCTGCGGCTCGACACCATCGCCCGCCAGGTCCGCCAGGCCTTCTTCGGTGAGGAAGTCCAGCGCCTCCAGCGCGGGCGCGATGAAGTTCGCGTTTACGTCCGCTATCCCTACGAGGAACGCCGGAGTTTGCAGAACCTCTCGGACATGCGCATCCGCACCCGCGATGGCGCGGAAATCCCCTTCGAAGAAGTCGCCGAAGCCGAGGAGGGCCGCGGCTACGCCGTGATCCGCCGCGCCAATCGATTCCGCTCCATCAATGTCACCGCGGATATCGATCGCACCAACCCCAACGCCAATGCCAACGAAGTGGTCGAATGGATGAAGACCGAGGTCTTCCCCAAAATGAACCAGAAGTTCCCCTCCGTCATGTGGGGCTTCCAGGGCGAACAGAAAGACCAGCGCGAAAGCGTGTCCGATCTTTCCAAAGGCTTCGTCCTCGCCCTCTGCGGCATCTTCATGGTCCTCGCCCTGCCCCTCCGGAGTTATGTCCAGCCACTCATCGTCATGAGCGTCATCCCCTTCGGCATGATCGGTGCCGTGCTCGGACACATCCTCTTCGGCATGAACTTCAGCGTCATGAGCATCATCGGCGTCATCGCCCTCGCCGGGGTCGTCATCAATGAAAGCCTCGTCCTCGTGGAATTCATGAATCGATACCGCCGCGAGGGCCACAGCGTCCACGAAGCCGTCCTGCGCGGCGGACGCGCCCGCTTCACCCCCATCTTCCTCACCTCCGTCACCAGCTTCATCGGCCTCGTGCCGATGATCACGGAAACCAGCGTCCAGGCCAAATTCCTCATCCCCATGGCCATCAGCCTCGCCTTCGGTGGCCTCATCAACCTCTTCAACACCATGCTCCTCGTCCCCTGCGTCTATGCCCTCTTCGAGGACATCCGCCGCAAGATCTACACCCCCGAATCCATCCAACGCCACGAGGAAGAACTCGCCCTCGACAGCAACGAACACGCACTGGAAACGGCTAACTGAAAAGCTGAAATGCTGAAATGCTGAAATGCTGAATGCGGCGGGAGCTGTCGCGACCTCTACTTCCAGCGAAGCCAATCTGGCATGGCCTGAGCGCAGCGAGGGCAAATGCTGAATGCGGCGGGAGCCATGGCGACCTCTACCACAAGCGAAGCCAAACCGGCATGGCCTGAGCGCAGCGAGGGCAAAAGCTGAATGCGGCGGGAGCAGTAGCGACCTCTACTTCCCGCGAAGCCAATCTGGCATGGCCTGAGCGCAGCGAGGGCAAATGCTGAATGCGGCGGGAGCAGTAGCGACCTAAACCTCAAGCGAAGCCAAATCGGCATGGCGTGAGCGCAGCGAGGGCGAATGCTGAAATGCTGAAATGCTGAAAATCTGAAATGCTGAAATGCTGAAATGCTGAGAGTGCTTCGCGCGGAGCCATGGCTGTTCACCTCACCGATCACCGATCACCGATCACTGCTCACCATCGGCTGTTTCTCCGGTCTTCTGTCTGTCGTCTTCCAGTCTGTCGTCTCCCGAGAAACAACGAAAGGATCGAAAGGACCGAAAGGAAACAGCCAGGAATTCAGACCAGGATGGATAGGATGGATGGGATAGGACCTTGCCTCGCCCGTCTCCAGCCCCGGAGGGGCGAAGGCATGGAGCCACGGGGTTCACCCCGTGGATTCCTCGCCACCGATGATCCCCGCGCTTGATCCGCGCCCTGCTCTCTCCAAGCACGGCCGTTTGCTTTTTTTTGAACTTGGCCCTTGGAACTTGGCACTTCCGCGCAGCGGCCCGGCAGGGGTGCCAGCATCTCGCCGCTTCGGCACCCTCGAATGAGTCTTTGAAAAGCTCATGCACGACCCAACGAAGGAAGACCTCCCCGCTCTTCTTCCCGCCCAATGGATCAAGACCCAGGCCCAGCCGCCCAGAGCTGAAGCTATCGCCATTGCATAGGAGCGAGAACTCAAAGACCTCTCGCAAAAATGCAAGAGGTGCTCTGTTGAGGGGTTGCCGAATATCTGGTCATTGACACCGTGGAGGGCGGCGAACTCAGGACCGCTCAGACCAATGGCAGCATAGGCCTCGCTCAGAGCGGCGTTTTGCTCCGGTGCATAGCGGAGACGTCCGCACCGGTCGAAATTCACAAGGGAGTCGTGCATAGCATTCATACGACGCGACGCTATCAATGCTACGCTATGCAGTGGAGAAAGACCGAGAGGCGGCAGGGACCACGCTTACAACAATCCCTAGAAGCTATCCCAAAACCTCTCTCATGAGGAGCAGAGCGCACGTCAGATTCACAAAGCCTTGAAACATCGCAGTCGATTTCTCCCATCGGATGCAAA